>NZ_CP120679.1:2180000-2780000 GCF_029537375.1 Bacillus sp. HSf4
GCTCACGGAAGTTCCGGCAAATTCAGCGCCCACTGTTGTGGAATTGGGGTTGTCAAAATCGCTTTTAATGTCAAATACCCAGTTGGTATGCACGTCACCTGTCAGGACAATCGGATTGGAAATATGCTGTTTTTGTAAAAACTCGACGACCTCGTTTCGTTCTGCTGAATATCCGTCCCATCCATCCATTGGTAAAATTTTCACATCACCGGCCTGGTGGTCGACCTGTGAAAAAAAGACCTGCTGGGCGAGTACATTCCAAATCGCCTGAGAACTGCGGAGTACCTCATATAGCCACCTTTTCTGCTCCTGGCCTAAGATGCTTCTTGAAGGATCGGTTGAATCAAAACTGGGCGGCTTATTGCCGTCATTATTGGCCTGGTCGTCGCGGTATTGGCGTGTGTCAAGGATGTTAAACTCGGCTAAATCGCCGTATGTGACTCTCCTGTACATTTGCATATCCGCTCCCTTCGGAAGCGACGAAGTCCTGAGCGGCATATGCTCATAGTAGGCCTGATATGCACTTGCCCGTCTCAGAATAAAACGATCAGGAGATTGATTTTTTTCAGGAATGAGTCCGGCGTAATTGTTTTCCACATCATGGTCGTCCCATGTGACGATCCATGGAAACAGTGAGCGGGCCCGCTGATAGTCGGCGTCAAATAAGTACTGGGCGTGGCGCGTTCTATAGTCTTCAAGCGTTAAGGTCTCCGCGCCTTTATGGAGCCGGACATTCTTGGCTGCTGTCCCTTGGCCGTATTCATAAATCGCGTCACCTAAATGCAAAACGAAGTCAAGGCTTTCTTCCGCCAGTCGGCGGTACGCCGTATAGAACCCCTCTTCGAAATGCTGGCAAGAGACAAACGCAAATGCGAGGTGATCCACTTTTGCCGTTTGGAGAGGAAGTGTTTTTGTGCGGCCGATTTGGCTGGTTTCATAGCCGGCATGAAAACGATAATAATAAATGCTGTCAGGATCCAGCCCGTCTACTTCGACATGGACAGAATGGGCATACTCGCGCTTGGCGGCCGACTCCCCCTGTCTGACGATATTCCGGAAGTCGATATCTGTGGCAACTTCCCATTTGACCGTCACATCTTCCGGGGGCATCCCTCCGCCGTTCAGCGGCTCAGGGGCAAGGCGTGTCCACAGCACGACGCCGTCGGAGAGAGGCTCGCCTGAAGAAACGCCCAAAGTAAACGGATAAGCGGTAAACTTCGGAACTTTCTCCGCAGCTGCTCTGCCCCCCGGTTCTTTTGCTGTCGGTGCACCGCCTGACATTCTTTCATGAAATGCTTCCAGATACCTCTTTGAAATATTTGTTTTCATTACACAGTCCCCTTTACGATTCATAATGAAAAACAGTCCAGAGGCTTTATAACCGGCTTTTCACTTCTCATTCTCTTTTGTAAGCGCTATCAATCCTTTCATCTTTTAAAATGTGATGCTATTTTAAATCTAGCAGACATCGCCTTGAATGTAAATAGATTCCATGTCCTTCCCGCTTAAAGATGAGAAGTGATCAGCCCTACTCTTTTTCTCTTTATTAAAAGCGTTACTTTTGTCTAATTGACAATTTCTTCATAGTATGTCCGTTGAAAAGGGTATAAAAATAGTGATAACGTAAACATATGAACCGGTTCAGGCATGTAAATAACGAGCTTATAAAGGAGAGTTGACCGTGGCAAAATCCATACAAACCAACCGATATGCCAACTGGATTCCAATGAAAGAAATCCGTGCAAATGAAGACCGGCTGTTCCCGTTTCCGGTTTATAACAGACTTCGGCAAACAGAGCCGGTGCGTTATGATCATGATCGCCAGTGCTGGGACATATTTTCGTATGAAGATGTTCAATATGTGCTGAAAAACCCTAAGCTTTTTTCTTCAAAACGCGGCGGTGATATGGAGGGAAAAAGCATATTAACAATGGATCCCCCAAGACATACAAAAATGCGGGCGATCGTCAACAAGGCTTTCACACCGAAAGCCGTGAAACAGCTTGAAGCGCATATTGAAGAAGTCACGGCTTTTTTGATCAATCAAGCCGAAAACAAAGAATCGTTTGATGTGGTGGATGATTTGGCCGGACCGCTTCCGGTTATTATCATTGCTGAACTGCTGGGCGTACCGGCAGAAGACCGGCTTATGTTTAAACATTATTCAGACATCCTTGTTTCCGGTGCGAAAGACAGCTCTGATGAAGCGGTCGAACAGATGAACAAAGAGCGGGACGAAGGCAACCGATTTTTAAAGGAATACTTCAGAGACATTATCAAGCTGCGCCGGAAAGAGCCGAAAGAAGATTTAATATCGCTTTTGATTCAGGCGGATGTCGAGGGCGAATCCTTGTCTGAAGAAGAATTGCTCAGCTTTTGTATACTCCTTTTAGTCGCGGGAAATGAAACGACAACGAATTTGATTGCCAATGCCGTCCGCTACTTAACGGAGGATGTCAAGGTACAGGAAACGGTTCAGAACGACCCATCCCTCGTTGTCCAGCTTGTCGAGGAAACGCTGCGCTATTATCCGCCCGTACAGGCGATTGGCCGCGTGGCGGCTGAAGACGTAGAGATCAAAGGCGTCCCGATTCAAAAAGGAGAATCCGTCATCAGCTGGGTCGCTTCAGCTAACAGGGATGAAACAAAGTTTAATGACCCTGAAATCTTTAAGCTTGACCGCAAGACAAATCCTCACATGAGCTTCGGCTTTGGCATTCATTTTTGTCTTGGCGCTCCCCTCGCCCGTCTGGAAGCGAAAATCGCGCTCTCTCACCTGCTGCAAAACTTCCGGATGGAAAGGGAACGGACAGAAGTGCTTGAAGCGATTCAGAGTCCATTTGTATTCGGGGTTCGCCATCTTCCCATACGGCTTTCATAAAAATGAAAACAGGACGGGTTTAAAAACCCGTCCTTATCGTTTGACTTATGGATTTGTAGACCACATGCCCGCAGATTTAATAAAAATGCGCGGATGCAGTTTAAGCTGGGCTACCATAAATTCAGCGAGATCCTCCGGCTGCATGACGCGTTCAGGGTTACCGTCGGTTAATTTTGAATCGATGGCTAAATCTGTTGCAACCGTGCTCGGCGTAAGGGCGCTCACTCTGATGTTGTGCTTTCTGACCTCTTGCATTAACGATTCGGTCAGCCCGAGCACGGCAAATTTAGATGCGCTGTATGCGCTCGTTCCCGCTGCTCCCCTTTGACCCGCTGTTGAAGAAATATTAATGATGTCCCCCGCTTTTCTTTCCACCATTTCAGGTAAAACGGCGCGCGTTACATTGTATACGCCCATCAGGTTGACCTGGATGATTGATTCCCACTCTTCCGGCGTTTGTTCAAGAAACCCTGCAAATCCTCCGATACCGGCATTATTAATGAGGATATCAATCTGGCCGAGTTCCCCTTTAATGGATTGGACTGCGCTTTCCACCGCTTTTAAATCTTTCACATCAGCTGTGCTGACAGACACTTTTACACCGAAAGGCTTCAATTCTTCAGCCGCTTTTTCCAGATTGGCTGTCGTGCGGCCGATCAGGCCGATATGGACGCCTTCTTTTGCCAGTGCGATCGCAGCCGCACGGCCGATTCCTCTGGCCCCGCCTGTAATAAGAGCTGTTTTGTTTTGTAAAGATTGCATGACGAAACTCCCTTTCTCTATGTAAGTCACAAGGAAAATTATAATGAAACCTTGCAAGAATAGGCAAATAAAAAGGTTTGGATCACCTGCCCCATCATCAGGACGTACTGCAATAATTTAGAAACCAAACAACATTATTGTAAATCTGTAAAAGACCAAGTATACTCATATAGTCGCGGTAAAAACCTAACCTTTGAAGCGGATAGCGAAACTCGTGAGAGATGCGGATATACATGATAGAATCGTCTTTTTCTTCGCCTCTCATCTTGTGCAATATCTACATTAGAAAGACGAAATAACAGGAGGAATGGTATGGAAAAGACCCAAACCTTTAATTCTAAAGCTATACTTATCACCTTCATGATTGGCGCGTTCTTTGCCATATTAAATGAAACCTTGCTGAACATTGCGCTGACGGAGCTGATGACCGTTTTTCATGTTGACGCTCCGACCGTTCAATGGATGGCGACCGGATTTATGCTTGTCATGGGCGTTTTAATGCCTGTTTCCGCGTTACTCATTCAATGGTTTACGACAAGGCAAATGTTTATCGGCGTCATGACGGTGTTTTTGACAGGAACCGTGATCGCCGGCTGTGCGGTCAATTTTCCGATGCTTTTGACCGGACGCATGATTCAGGCTGTTGGTACGGGATTGTTAATTCCCATTATCATGAATGCATTGCTTTTACTCTACCGGCCTGAAGTCCGCGGCAAAATCATGGGGACGTTTGGACTGGTGATCATGTTCGCCCCTGCCATCGGCCCTACGTTGTCAGGTGTCATTGTCGATGTCCTCGGCTGGCGCTGGCTGTTTTTTATCGTGATTCCTTTTGCGTTATTTTCCATTTTGTTTGCAATGAAATATTTGCAGAATGTCGGTGAAGTGACGCGACCGCGTGCGGATTTTCTCTCGATCATCCTCTCCACGATCGGGATCGGCGGAATCGTATATGGATTCAGCAGTGCTGGAGAAGATCCCGAAGGGTTTGCTTCTGTCAAGATCATTGCTGTGATTGTCATCGGTCTGATCAGCCTCGTTTTCTTTGTGCTTCGTCAATTGAAGCTTGATGAGCCATTGCTCGATGTCCGTGTGTTTGCCTATAAAAATTATACACGCGGAGTCTGCATTTTCGTGATTGTCATCATGGCGATGTTTGCCTCAGAAATAGTAATGCCGATGTATTTGCAGGGACCGCTTGGTTTTTCTGCGAAAACGGCCGGTTTGCTGCTTTTGCCGGGTGCTTTGTTAAACGGCCTGATGTCGCCGGCGATGGGCGCTTTATTCGATAAATTCGGGCCGAGAAAGCTCATTATCCCGGGCACAATCGTCTTGATCGGTGTGATGATTTTCTTTAGCAGAATTAATCCGTCTGTGCCGATATGGGCGTTCATTATTGTTTACATCATCCTGATGCTGTCAATCTCTGCGATCATGATGCCATCGCAAACAAATGCTTTGAACGAACTGCCGAAGCATTTGTACCCGCACGGAACGGCGATCTCCAATACATTGCAGCCTGTTGCCGGAGCACTGGGCGTTTCGGTCTTTGTCAGCATTATGACCCAAGGCCAGCAAAGTTTTCTCGATCAGCACAAAGGAGCTGCCGTCAGCAAAGGATTGCTGAATGAAGCGATGACACACGGTGTACATCATGCCTATTGGTTCGCGCTCGCTTTAAGCGTTGCGGCTTTCTTTACCGCGATATTTATCAAAAAGGCGGTTTCGCCTGATTTTGATAAAGAATAAAGTCTTTTTAAGCCCCCGCGTTTCGCTGAAAGAAGCTCGGGGGCTTTGATCATGTTCTTCACAAAGAATAATTTTCAGAATTGACGGGATGTTGTGACATGATATAATGCTAGAATCATACTATTTTTACCGGAAAGGAACGTATCCTATGGAGTCTTATGTTGATCAAAAAGACGGCATTTTTAAATCCGTATGTTCGCTTGACTGTCCTGACCAGTGCGGGCTGCTTGTTCATAAAAAAGACGGTAAAATCGTAAAAATACAAGGTGATCCGGATCACCCGGTCACGCGTGGCAACATCTGCAATAAAGTTCGCAATATGACAGAGCGCATTTATGATCCACAACGGCTGAAAACCCCGCTGAAACGGACGGGCGCCAAAGGCGAAGGGAAATTTGAGCCGATCAGCTGGGATGAAGCCATTGAAACGATCCGCACACGCTGGCAGGAACTCATTGAAAAAGAAGGCGCTGAAAGCATACTGCCTTACAGCTTTTACGGCAATATGGGAAATTTGACTGCTGAAGGAATGGACAGGCGTTTCTTCCACCGTCTCGGCTCAAGCCAGCTTGACCGCGCGATTTGCACCCCTGCGGGCTCAACGGGCTACAAATACACGATGGGTGGAAGCATCGGCACAGATCCGGAACATACAACAGAGACAAAACTGTTCGTATTTTGGGGAATCAATGCCGTCTCAACAAACATGCATCAGATCACAATCGCCCAAAAAGCGCGGAAAAACGGGGCCAAAATTGTTGTGATCGATGTTCACAAAAATCAGACAGGCAGAATGGCGGACTGGTTCATCCCGATCCGTCCGGGAACCGACAGCGCCCTTGCTCTCGGCATTATGCACGTGTTATTCAAGGAAAAAATGGCTGACGAGGCCTTTCTCAAAACATACACAGTCGGATATGAAGAACTGCGCCGCCATGTCGTTCAATATGATCCTGACACGGTGGCAGAAATCACCGGGGTTCCGCGTGACGATATCGAAAGGCTTGCCCGTCTGTACGGCGAGACCTCCCCTTCTTTGATTCGCATCGGAAACGGTCTCCAGCATCACGACAACGGCGGTATGATCGTCAGAACGATTGCCTGTCTGCCCGCGATTACTGGGCAATGGACGGTAAAAGGCGGAGGCGCGATTAAAGGCAATACTGCATTTTTAGCCTATAATACAACGGCCTTGCAGCGCCCGGATTTGTTACATGGCAGAACCCCGCGGGTGATCAACATGAATCAGCTTGGAAAAGCCCTTTTGGAAGCCGATCCGCCGATCCGTTCTTTGTTTGTGTACAGCAGCAATCCGGCCGTCGTCGCGCCTGAAGCAAACAAGGTCAGACAAGGACTAGAGCGCGAAGATTTGTTTACCGTCGTCCATGATTTATTCCTGACGGAAACCGCGCGGTACGCAGATATCGTGCTGCCCGCTTCTTCCGCTTTTGAAAATACCGATTTCTATACATCATATTGGCACCATTATACACAAGTGCAAAGACCTGTGATTGAGAAATATGGTGAGAGCAAATCGAATACGGAAGTGTTCCGCCTTCTGGCTGAAGCGATGGGCTTTGATGATGAACCGCTCAAGGACTCGGATGAGGAAATGATCAGACAGGCTCTTCATTATCCGGACAATCCGTGGCTTGAAGGAATAAATTATGAGAGCTTATCTGAAAAGCACTTTGTAAAAGCGAAAAGAGAAGCGATTTTTCCCGACAGGCTCCCGACGCCGAGCGGAAAAATCGAATTGTATTCAAAAACGATGGAACAAGACGGCTATCCCGCCCTGCCGACCTATACACCGCTTGCAGAGACGAGCAATTATCCATTTTTATTCGTACCCGGGCCGAATCACAATTTTTTAAACTCGACCTTTTCAAATAATGAGAAACATATCAAATTAGAAAAGGAACCTAAGCTCCATTTGAACAGACAAGATGCAGAAGAAAAAGGGATTGAAAACGGAGATATGGTAAGGGTTTGGAATGACCGCGGCGAATGCGTGCTCCCGGCGGCCGTCGGTGAAAACGTCCTCCCGGGTGTGGCCGTCAGCCAGGGACTGTGGGCCGATACGAAAGGCGAAAATTATTTGGTGAATGCGCTGACACCCGATCGTTTGGCCGATATGGGCGGCGGTGCCACCTTCTTTTCGGGAAAAGTTCAAATTGAAAAAGCATAGCCATAAAAAAAGACCGGTGTTGATTCACCGGTTTTTTGAATGATCAGACTTGTTTTAAAGGCCCCTATCTACTTCTGTGCTCCCCTTATTTTTTCTACATAGTTTGCGGCAAATTCCGTACTATGTTTGATGAATCTTGTGATAACCTGCAGCTCCTGATCGGTATATCGACTGAAAAGCACCGCAGATTGTTGGGCAAGCTCTTCAAACAGTGAATAAATATTCTCCATGTTTTCCGGCACCAATTCAATCAAGAGCCGTCTTCTGTCTGAGGCATCTCTAGTGCGCCTGGCATATCCCGCGTTTTCGAGCCGGTCGATCACACCGGTGATGGCCCCGGTTGTCAGGGAGCTCTTTTCCGCCAATTCCCCGGCTGTCATGCTCCCTTTACGCGCAAGAATCTCAAGGCATTTATGGTCTGTTGCATTCAATCCGATTTTTTCACTGATCGCCTGGTGCATAAAAACGGTGGCGGTGCTGTGAAATCTTAACTGCTGAATCAGTTCCTCGATGAGCGTTTCTCTTCCTTTTTGATTTGTCCTTGACATCGGCAACACCCTTCTATAAAATCATAATGTCTTAGAAACTAAGATATTTATTTCCTGATATAAAATAATGATAGCAGGATCCCACGCGAATGCCAAATCTAATAAAAGGAGAATCGAATCATTTGTCAAATACTCAAAACAAAAGATTAGGATTTATTGTAGCAGGATTGCTGCTCGCCATTTTGATGGCCTCTATGGACAATACGATCGTCGTCACGGCAATGGGCACGATTGTCGGTGATCTCGGCGGGCTCGACAGCTTTGTCTGGGTCGTATCCGCGTTTATGGTTGCTGAAATGGCGGGAATGCCGATTTTCGGAAAATTATCGGACATGTACGGCCGAAAACGATTTTTTCTGTTTGGAAGCTTTGTTTTTATGGCCGGTTCTGCATTGTGCGGAACAGCTTCGAGCATTGAACAGCTCAGCATTTACCGCGCCATTCAGGGGATTGGCGGAGGAGCGTTGATTCCGATTGCCTTTACGATTATTTTTGATATCTTCCCGCTTGAAAAACGCGGAAAAATCTCGGGTCTGTTCGGGGCCGTTTTTGGCTTGTCCAGCATTTTTGGACCTTTGATCGGCGCTTATATCACAGATTTCATCAGCTGGCATTGGGTATTTTACATCAATCTGCCGCTCGGTTTGCTTTCTTTCATTTTGATCGCGATGTTTTATCAAGAAACGAAACAGCATGAAAAACATCATATTGATTGGTTTGGCGCCGTTACGCTTGTGGGGGCTGTCGTCTGCCTCATGTTTGCGCTTGAGCTTGGCGGCGGGACATATGCCTGGGATTCAAGCGAGATCCTTCTGCTCTTTTGCAGTGCAGCGGTATTATTCATTTGCTTCTTTTTGATTGAACGTAAAGTGAAAGAGCCGATTATTTCGTTTGATATGTTTAAAAACCGCCTGTTTGCCGGAAGCACGCTTGTCGCTTTATTTTACGGAGGGACATTTATTTCGGCGACGATCCAGATTCCGATCTTTGTCCAAGGTGTATATGGGGATTCGGCGACGAATTCAGGGCTTGTTCTTCTGCCGATGATGCTCGGCTCCGTTATATCCGCACAGCTCGGCGGTTTCTTAACGACAAAAATGAGCTACCGGAAAATTATGGTGATCTCAGGATTCATATTGGTTGCGGGTTTTTCTTTGTTAAGCACGCTCAACATCGATACCCCCCGTCTTTTATTAACCGTCTATATGATCGTCGTCGGTCTGGGGGTCGGCTTTTCCTTCTCTGTTTTGAGCATGGCGGCCATTCATCATTTCGGTCCAGAGCAGCGAGGTTCTGCGACCTCAACAAGCAATTTTGTCCGCTCGCTCGGCATGACAATCGGCGCCAGTATATTCGGGATGATTCAGAAAACCCATTTTTCAGAGCAGATGCAGACGTTTTTTAAAAGTGCTGATGCAGCGGCGATCGCTTCTGCCGATGACGCGAACCAAATTTTATCAAGCTCGAGATCATCGATTCCGCCGGACATTCTAAATCGGATCACTGAAGCGTTGTCAAACTCGATCGTCCACACGTTTGCATGGGCGGTTCTGCCTGCAGCGGCCGCCTTATTGTTGGTATTCTACATGCCGAATGACCGGGTAAACGTAAGCGCCAAAGGCAAGTGATGATGGCTCAGCTTGTATGGCCAGTCCGCTTCTTCCTTGTCTTTTTCATTTTTGAGATGATCAAAAGCGGAATCGGCACAATACAGAATAAAACAGCCGCAATGTAGCCGATCATATCGCCGAGCGAAAAAACATCATCGACATTTTTGGGTATCATTGCAATCAAATACATCACCGGAAGCAGACCATACATGATCGGTCTGCTCTTTTTTTTAAAGACTTGAGACAAGCCCAGCGATGCGGCGTAAAACGAAATGATGAAGGTGGCGAACAGTTGCATGATCCAGATGACAAGCAGCATGGACTCAAACCGTTCAAATATCAACCCCGGGATTTCAAAGCTGCGTATCAGTTCAAGCGTCGGCCATGTCATTGAAGTTACTCCGTCAACGGACAGCGCCCCGATGACAAAGACAACGGTCGTGAAATAAAAAAGCATGGAAATGCTCAGTCCGGCGACAAGCACTTTGATGCCCTTTTCCGGCTTTTTCGTAAACGCCAAAAGAAAGACCATGACTTCCGCGCTGATAAAGGAAAGGGTCGTTGCCTTCACCCCTTTGAGGACCGGCATGAAGCCGTCTCCGAGGACAGGACGCAAATTGTCCAGTTCAAATATGCCAAAGCTCATGAACACAACAATCATGAAGATGATGACTGTAATCGGAAAGATGATTTCAAGCAAACGGGCGATCGCGCCCATCCCGTCTTTGATCGATTAAAGCCCGACCCACATCATCGTCATGACAATCGCCCAAAGCGGTGTTCCTTCGAGCAGATAAAAGTTGATAACTTCCGCCATGATTCTTGCTTCAAATGCCGCAATCGAGACAAAGTGCTCGATAAAAAACAGACTGATGACAGCCGCCAGCCATTTGCCGACAACCTTCCCGCCGTATTGAAAAAACGTTTGCCCGGGATAATCCTGACTTAATTTTGTCACGATCACTCCGGCCGCAAATGTGATCAGTCCGCCTAGAATGACGGATAACCACACGTCCGGTGTACCCGCCTCATCTACGGACGTTCTCGGTAAACTGAGGATTCCCGCAGCCATAATATAGCTGACAAAGACAACAATCGCCTGAGTTGTTGTGATGTTATCTTCGGAACGGATCATTTTTGCAATCTCCGCCTTTCGCATTTCTGTTGTTTACTGATCCCCTACTGTTCCGTAATCTTTAATCGTGATCTGCACATGATATTTAATCGGAATGTCGGTAAAGGTTTGATCCCAGTTTTTCTTCAGCTTTTTCCAAAGTCGGGGATGTTTGATTCTAAGCTGGTTTCCGAATCCGGCGAGATCCGCTTTGTATTGGCGCTGCATTTTTTTAGTAATTTGCTCCATTTGTTTCTTCACCGTTTGCGCTGTGTTTTTTTCAACTCTTTCCAAAAACTTGTTGTCGAACGCTTTTTCAGCGGTGTTCCAGTTTTCGGCGAGGTGTCCCTCTGACTCAACATTGACTTGAAAAGAGAGGCGGCCGCCTTTGACAACGGGCTTGATGTTGCTGTTAATGGTTTCCACTGCAAAAGCGTTCAGTTTTTTGGCTTTGGTATCATAGCTTTTGACCGCCCCGCCCTTCCCCTGTCCAGTGATCCACATCACACCTTCTAAATCCTCTTCATCCAAATAGCCGATCAGCTTGTTGTTTTTTCCGTTGATGGCGGCGGCCCCCGCGTATTTGACTTCCCCGTCGGCGCCGACCACATTTTGTATCAGGAAGCTCGAGCCTGATCTCATTTTGCCTGTCAGTTTGGCCAGTGTCACAGGAGGGAGCACTTTTTTTGTTTTGTACTCGTTTTCAACGATTTTGCGCAGGCGAAACGCCGGCATTTCACCAGTTTCCTTCAGGTTAAGCGTGTCTTTTGCTTTTCCTCTTGTCACGAGAACGAGGCTGCTCGGCCTGATTTCGTTGTCGCGGAGGGGCTGATCGAGCAGTTCTTCCAACGAATAGGTACGGAGCAGCTCGCCGGCGACGACGATCACCTTTAAATGGGGGCTGAAGATCGGCCTGTCCTGCCTTAAAGCCACTTCAGCGCTGATTTGTTGTAGCGAATCACCAGTTTCATAAATATTGAAATAAGATTTTTGTGGTGACCCCCCTCCTCCGCTCGCCTTTGAGCCGGCAGCCTGTTCGTTGACATATTGATAGATCATGGTGATCCGGTCTTTTTTCGGGTAGTCTCCCCCCATTTTGTCAAACTTTTTTTCAAGAGCTGTTTCACTGCCTTTATCGATCCCCATGGCAAATGTTAAGCCGAGCTCTTCTATTTCATGGCTGCTCCAGCACCCTGTTAAAACCAAAAGAGAAAAAACGGAAAGGCAGCGAAGCATGTCAGTTATTTTTTTCATGATTCCCCCTCCTTATTTTTGTGATCACAAGCAGCAGCAGCGGGATGAGGCCGACTAAATACAAAGCGGTGTTTCCGATCATATCTCCGATGGAAAATAGCTGATTGATGCTTTTCGGCGTCATGGCAATCATATAGATCAGCGGGAGCAGGCCGAATAAGATCGGTTTCATGTTTTTGTTAAAAAGCTGGGACAGCCCTAATGCGGCAATATAATAGCTGATGGTGAAATTGGAGAAGATCTGCATGATCCAGATGACAAGCAGAAACGATTCAAACCGTTCGAGTACGAACCCGGTGATCTCAAAGCTCCGCATCAAATCGATCGTCGGCCACGTTCTTGTGACCACTCCGTCAATGGAGAGCGCCCCGATCACCATAATAACGGTGATCACGTAAAAGATAACCGGAAAAGAAATACCGACCAAAAGAGCTTTGTACGCTTTGTCCGGCTGTCTCATAAAAGGAATGACAAACAGCATCACTTCAATGCCTGTATAAGCAAAAGACGTCGTTTTAACCCCCTGAAGCGCCGGCGTGATTCCCTTCCCAAGTACAGGGCGCAGATTGTCGGGGTCAAATAGGCCGATGCTCATAAAAGCGACGGTTAGAAAAATCATCACCGTAATCGGAAAAATGATTTCATAAAGACGGGCAATCGGATTGATGCCACCGATGATCAGATAAATGCCGCACCATAAAAAAATCATTGCCATTGCCCAAAGCGGGGTTTCTTCAAGCAAAAAAAACTGCATGACTTCTGTTACAGATCGGACTTGAAAGCCCGATGTTGTAAGGAAGTAGCAAACGAACAGCAGGCCGACCGCCCCTCCCAGCCATTTTCCGATAATATCCCTGCTGTATTGATAAAAGGTTTTTTCCGGATATATAAGGCTTAGCTTCACTATAATGAATCCTGCCATCATGGCAACCAGTCCGCCTAAGATGACGGACAGCCAGACATCCGGCGTCTTGACCACATCAACAGAAGTTCGCGGCAGCGTCAGAATGCCCGTCCCCAATAGAAAATTAGTGATGATAATGACGGTTTGCGAAACGGTGATTTTGTCTTGCGAACTGACCATAAAGACCGGGCCTCCTTTCATTAAGCCTAATTCCCGCTTTTTCTTTTTCTCACCTTTGCAATCACAAGGAGCAAAATGGGCAAAAGACCGCCCAAATACACGCCGCTGTTTCCGATGAAGTCGCCAAATTCAAACATTGTGTTGATGTTGTTCGGAGCCATGGCAATCAAATAAATCAGCGGAAGCAAGCCAAACATGACCGACTGAAGCCTCACTTTGAAGAGCTGGGACAGCCCCAATGCCGCAGCGTAAAAAGAAATGGCAAACGTATTGAAAAGCTGCATGATCCAGATGACAAGCAGCAACGATTCAAATCGTTCAAAAATGAGCCCGGGAATTTCAAAACTTCTCATTAAATCAATGGTCGGCCAAGTCCTTGTGATGACGCCATCAACCGACAAAGCGCCGATGACCATGACGACGGTGATCATGTAGAACAATAAGGGGATGGCTGTTCCGATCACAACGGTTTTTATGATGTGGTTCGGCTGATTCATAAACGGCATCAGAAGCAAAATAATTTCGATGCCTGAAAAGGACAGAGCCGTTACTTTTATTCCTTGTAAGACGGGTCCGATGCCTTGCCCCATGACAGGTCGCAAATTGTCCGGCTCAAAAATGCCAGTACTCATAAACACCACCAGCAAAAACAGGATGACTGTAATCGGAAAAACGATTTCAAACAAACGGGCAAGTGAACTCAAACCGCCGACAATCGAATAGAGCCCCACCCATAAAAACACCATCGCCGTTGCCCAGCGCGGCGTTCCTTCCAGCAGAAAAAAGTGGGTGATTTCAAGCATAGAGCGGACCTGAAATCCGGAATGAGACAGCATATAGAAAATGAACAGGAGGCTGACAAATCCGCCCAGCCATTTACCGACGATCTCCTGGTTGTATTCATAAAATGTTTTCTTGGGATACTGCTGATTTAGCTTCACCATGATGATTGCGGCCGTCAGTGCGATCATTCCGCCTAAAACGAGGGTGATCCAGACATCCGGAGTCTTCACTTCATCGACAGATGTTCGCGGCAGCGTCAAGATGCCTGTTCCAAGCAGGAAATTGATGACGATGACCGCCGTTTGTGCAGTGGTGATATGCTCTTTCGGCCTGATCATCATGAATGTTTGCCTCCCTTCTATATTGCTACTGGCGTGTTGTATCGTCTGTTTTCGTCAGCTTCGGTCTTTTTCTCATCATCAACAGCGGCGCACGAACAATAAAATCTTTCCAGTCGCCTATACGATATGGAACAGCAGGGCTCGCATATGGAACACCAAAGCTTTTCAGCTTCACCGCATGACTGGAAAGCATCAGGAAAAACATGATCACGCCGTACAAACCAAATGTGGCCGCACAAAACATCGCCGCAAACCTCAGCATACGCAGGGAAATGCCGGCGCTGTATTGCGGAATCGCAAATGAAGAAATTGCGGTGACCGCAACGACGATGACCATGATCGGGCTGACGATGCCTGCCTGAACAGCCGCCTCGCCGATAATGATACCGCCGACGATTCCCATTGCCGGACCGATCGGTTTTGGGAGCCGCAGTCCGGCCTCACGTAAAATCTCGATGGCGATTTCCATAATCAGCGCTTCAATCAGAGACGGAAAAGGCACCCCCACCCTCGTCCCTGTGATCGAGATCGCCAGCTCGCTTGGGATCAGCCCGGGATGAAACGAGATAAAGGATATATATAAAGCCGGTCCCAGTAATGAAATCATCGCCGCACCGATCCGCAAAATGCGGATCAGTGAACTTGGAAGCCAGCGTTCATAATAGTCCTCAGGCGATTGAAGGAGCATGCTGAAGGTCACCGGCACGATTAACACAAAAGGCGTTCCATCCAAGAGAATCGCCACCCTGCCTTCCATCAGAGCGCTCATCACACGGTCGGGCCGTTCCGTGCTTTGCACCTGCGGAAACGGACTGAGATAATTGTCTTCAATCAGCTGTTCGACAAAGCCTGATTCAAGCACATCATCGATATTAATACATTGGACTCTTTTTTTGACTTCTTCCACCAGCTCCGGATCGGCAACATCTTTAATGTAGGCGACGACAAGCTTTTTGACGGCTCTTTTCCCCACTTGAAATTGGGTCATCGACAAGCTTTGATTTTTTCCGTGCTGCCGCAAAAGCGCGGTGTTTGTCCCGATCGTTTCCGTAAAGCCGACTCGCGCCCCTCTGACCAGCGCTTCCGATACCGGCTCTTCAATATTTCTTGTATTTTTCTTGACGGTGCCGAGCATCAGAACATCAGCTGATCCGTCGATCAAAAGCAGTGTCGTTCCCATGAGAACCTCCGGCACCACCTGGCTTACATGGTTGGCCTCGGTGATCTCACTGATTGATAAAATTTGCTGTTTGATCACCACGGGCAGACTGCTGTTGTTTAATGACGAAAGCTCCATTTGATATTCTTTAGAGAAATCGGCCATCAGGGATTTCATGATGTGTTTGTCGATCAGGTCTTTATCTGAAATTGCTTCGACAAAGGCGATAGCCGCCCGCGTGCCGGTGCGTCCGATGTCAAACTCGCGGAAATGAACATCCGAATTATGTTCCATCGCTGTTTTGGCCATTTCCAGATCATGGTCGAAATCACCGGTAAAATAGCCTGTTGATTCCAAAGACGGCGCTTCGATCTTTGCGGATTTTTGTTTATTGGTCTGTTGCATGATTCTTCGTGTTTTCGATTTCCACCATCTCATCTCTTCACTCATCCTCTTTTATACGAATCCAAAGAAAAAATCTTGATATGGCAAATGGAATGAAAAATACAATAAAAGCCTGCATCAATGTCGGCCAATCTGGAAAATAGGTAACAATCGTTTGCCACATGTTGATCACCCTTTGCTAAGTCCATCTTTTTTATCCTATTATTCCCTTGGATGACTTCTATAATTGTGGTAATTTCACCCACGCAAAAAAGCCATCTGTCCCAAAAAACGAGACAAATGGCTTTTGATTAGTCTTTTTTTGAAAGCGCTTGTTTACGCTTCACAAGCTCAGAAAATTCCTGATCCAGCTCGCGGTATCTCACTTCATCAGGTGAAAGTCCGGCCAGCTCGCCAAGCACTGCGGTCATTCGGTTTTCAATCCGTAACATTTCATCTTCTTCCCCGCTTTTTTTGCTCAGAGATTTTGTCTTGCGCCGCAGGTAGTCTTCCAGACCGGTTTCCACTCTGGTCACGCGGCCGTTTTCAAATACGAGCAGTTTGCTGCACAATTTTTCAGTAAAGTACCGATCATGCGAAACGATGATGATCGTTCCCTGAAATTCCAGCAATGTCTCTTCCAGCTGTTCTCTGCTTGGCAAATCCAGGTGGTTGGTCGGTTCATCCAAAATCAATAGATCGTAATCGTCCAGCACCATGCCAGCCAGTTTGATCCGTGTCCGCTCCCCGAGGCTGAACGTTCCAATCGTGTGATCAAACCGGTCTTCTTTGATCCCCATATTGGCCATCATTGTCCGCGCCCTTGCGATTTTGTCTCTGTCAGACAGCTTCAGCGCTTCGGCCACTGTCTGCTCGGGTTTTAAATTGCTGACATCCTGGCTCAAATAAGCGGCCTTGACAGACTGACTTTTCCATAACACTCCTTCTGTGGCCGGCTCCTCCTCCAAAAGCATCTTCACCAGCGTTGTTTTGCCGCAGCCATTGTCTCCGATAAGAGCAAATCTCTCTCCGTGCTTGATGTAAAAATGGCTGTCTCTGAATAAGGTTCTTCCATCAAACGTTTTTGTCAATCCTTTCGCTTCGAAAATCCGTTTGCCTCTTTTTACTCCAGATGAAAATTGAAACTTGACTGCCGCTTCATCCTTTGGCTTTTCCGCTCTGTTTTTTTCAAGTTCTTGTTCAAGACGCTTGAGTTTTGATTTGACTTGATTATCGAGCTTTTTAGCTTTGACCCGATGGTATTCTTTAAATCCCGCCTGCCTCCGTTCTGACTGGGTCCCTTGTTTTGTCGAGTCGCGGTGAGCTTTCTGCGACCAATTTTGCAGAGTGGAAATCTGTGACTCGATCCTGTTTTTATGCTTCTGCTGGACCTCGTATTGATGCAGGCGTTCTTCATACAACCGCTCTTTCTCCCGCCGGTATGCGCTATAGTTTCCTTGATAAGAGTGCAATTTTCCATCTTCAAGCTCAAATATTTTCGAGACGGATTGATCCAAAAAGTAGCGGTCGTGGGAAATAATCAATACCGCACCTTGATATTGTTCAAGCTCATCAAGCAGCCAGTTGATTCCTTTTAAATCCAAGTGATTGGTCGGCTCATCGAGAATCAGGACATCAGGGTTCGTCTTCCAGACGTGCGCCAGCGCGAGCTTCAGCTTTTCTCCGCCGCTCATATGGCCAAGCCGTTCGGAACTCCAGCTTTGAACCTTTGATAAGCCGAGGCGGCTTGTCAGTTGATATAATGTCCCGCTTTCAGCCCCTGTTAATATGGTTTTGAAATCATTGACCGAATACTCAATCGACTGCTGCAAATAGCCGATTTTAAGCGTCCGGTCCATTTGAACAGTCCCTTTGTCAGCTTCCATATGACCGCTCAAAATATTGGCAAGCGTTGTTTTTCCCGCTCCGTTGCAGCCGACCAAACCGATCCGCTCTTGATGTGAAATCTCAAAATCGATGTTTTTTAAAATGGTTTGCTCTCCAAAGCTTTTTTGCAACCCTCTTATTTTCATTAAAATCGTCATACTGCTCACCTCTGTTTGTTTTGGCTGACAACAAAAAACCTCTCACGGAAACCCGGAGAGGATAAAATGCCAAATCAATGCATCGAGAAAGCGCAGTATGAACCGGCCTCTTTTCGAGCACGGCAAACACACATGCAGCGAAAAAGAAGATGATGCAAGGTATAAAAGGGCAGACTAATCCTATTCTCCAAGTTTCCGTTTTTTCGTATTCAAAAAACGATGGAAAATAAGATTACTGCTTCATGTCCCCTATACCTGTTCCTTTCACTGTATTTACCATAAAGTATATGAGACAGAGAGGTGCTTTGTCAACGTGTAAGCGATTACTCCATTTTTTCAAGCGGTGACTTTCCGATTGTCCCGACGCGTCGAATCTGTACGTCTGTTTTCACATCGATCGGCATCTCCGAGAATGTTTCGTCCCAGTTTTTCTTGACTTTTTTCCAATAGTCGGGGTTTGATCGGTGAAGTGCTTCGCCAAAACCGAAAAAGTCGACTTTGTACTCTTTCTGAGCTGTTTTAATTGCATTTTCTATGATCATTTTAACCCGTTTATTTGCATTGTTTTCCAGCTCGGTGATCGTTTTGGATTTCATCAAATCAAGTTTGCACTGTATTTCTCCAATGTTGCCTTCCACATTGATCTGAACGCTTCCCTTCGGCGAACCGTTTTTGACGTCGACCGCGAGTTCCGATTTCGCGCGAACAACCTCCACCGCCACTTTTCCTTTGCCGTTTGGACAAGGCTGCTCACCGATCGTGCTTTTGACATTTCCTAACGCATAACTATGGCGGCAAACTTCAGCTTTAGGACTGGCGTGAATTCCGTTCTCTGACTCTGACCTTTACGTATGCTCTCGGCCGCACTGACGGCCATCACCTTTATCGTCTAAATGAAACTGTTTTTTGTTTCGAATCCTAAATTTTAAAATTTGATATAAAAATGTGAAAATTGTCCGATATTAATTTCGTAAACTAGACAAAGGAGTTTTAGCGATGAAAAAAATATTGGACTGGATCAAGCGTCCTTCTCTTTCAAAAAGACTAACGATCTCATTTTTATTGATTTTAACGCTGCCAATATTAATCTTCTCAAGTGCCTCCTATATGACGGCAGGCAGTTCGATCGAAGATGAAATCATGCGAAGCGCAAAAAACAGTGTTGATCAACTGAATGAAATGATTGATCAAAACCTTGAAAAAAAGGCGGATGCCATTACATATTTTAGTGAAGTCATCCAAGAACAAACATTCAAGGAAAAAGGACAGACTTCTCTAAGAGAAAAGTTTGAACAATACGCCAAACAGAATCAAGACGTTGAAGCGATCTTCACCGGCTCAAAAGACAGCGTATATGTCCAGCATCCATATACGAAAATGCCTGACGGCTATGATCCGACGGAAAGGCCATGGTATAAAGAAGCGGTTGAGAAAAAAGGCGAAATCATCGTCACCGATCCTTACACATCCGCCGCTACCGGCAACACGGTCATTACGATCGCCAAACAAACTCAAGACGGATCAGGAGTGGCTGCGCTCAGCTTGAACATCGACGAGCTGATTAAAGCAACGAACGATGTCAAAATCGGAAAAGAAGGATTTGCTTTTATTACAAGCGCCTCAAAAAAATATATCGCCCACCCGACGATTAAAGCGGGAACTGAAGGTGAAGGCGACTGGGTCAACCAAGTCTACGGCAAAGAAAAAGGCGAATTCAAGTATACGTTTCAAGGAAAAGACAAGCAGATGGCTTTTGCGACAAACAAACTGACCGGCTGGAAAATCGCCGGAACGATGTTTTCCGATGAAATTACAAACGCGGCAAAACCGGTTCTTCACATGGCGCTCATCGTATTTGCGGGAGCCGTGATACTTGGAGGAATTCTCATCTTCTTTATTATTCGGGCGATCAGCAAACCGCTGAATCAGCTTGTTTCATCTGCGAAAAATATCAGCAACGGCGACCTGACACAGCAAATCGAAGTGCATTCCAATGATGAAATCGGACAGCTCGGCAATAGCTTCAATGACATGGCCGACTCGCTTCGCACCCTGATCGGCACGATTCAGGAATCGGTTGAAAATGTCGCTTCCTCCTCCGAACAGCTGACAGCAAGCGCAGACCAGACGAGCAAAGCGACAGAACACATCACTTCGGCGATCGAACAGTTTTCAAACGGTGCCGAAAGCCAGAATGAGAAAGTGGAAGCAAGCTCACACCAGCTCAGCCGGATGAATCAGAAACTGAACGAAATGACTGAGGTCTCTGAATCGATCACAGAATCGTCGGTCAAATCGACGGAAATCGCGGAAACAGGCGGTGAACTCGTCCAGCAAACCGTCGGGCAAATGAATTCGATTGAACAATCTGTCAAACAAGCGGAAGGCGTCGTCAAAGGACTGGAATCCAAATCGAAAGACATTACATCGATCCTCCGCGTCATCAACGGAATTGCCGATCAAACCAATCTGCTTGCGCTGAATGCCGCCATCGAAGCGGCGCGTGCCGGCGAATCAGGCAGAGGTTTCTCCGTCGTCGCCGAAGAGGTTCGCAAGCTGGCCGCTCAATCGGCGGACTCAGCAAAAGAAATCGAAACATTGATTCAGGAAATCGTCAAAGAAATCGAACACTCTCTCAACATGTTTCAATCGGTCAATCATGAAGTTCAGTCCGGTCTGAAAATTACTGAAAAAACAGAAACGAGCTTCAGTCAAATCAGTGATATGACAAATGAAATTGCCGGCAAACTGCAAACGCTGAACGCAGCGGTCGAACAGCTGTCATCAGGGTCACGGGAAGTCTCCGGAGCCGTTGAAGAAATTGCGGAAGTGTCACGTGAAAGCACTGCGGGCATTCAGGATATTGCCGCATCAGCGGAAGAACAGATGGCTTCCATGGAAGAAATCAGCTCCTCTTCTGCCACACTCGAACAAATGGCTGAAGAACTTCGCGAGTTAACAAAAAAATTCAAAGTCAATTAAAAAAGGAGAGGCTCCCAACAGGAGCCCCTCTTTTTGTTTTAACCGATCTTTGTGCCGTTTGGTGCTTCCTCATCAGGCGCCAGCAAAATCACATCACCTTGTTCCGGAACACCGCCAAGAACGAGGACCTCAGATTTAAAACCGGCGATCCGCCGCGGAGGAAAATTAACCACAGCCGTTACCTGCCGTCCCACAAGCTTTTCAGGTATGTAGCGCTTTGTGATTTGCGCGCTCGAGCGCTTGACGCCGATCTCTTCTCCGAAATCGATCTCCAGCTTAA
This sequence comes from Bacillus sp. HSf4, assembly GCF_029537375.1. Lineage (NCBI taxonomy): Bacteria > Bacillati > Bacillota > Bacilli > Caryophanales > Bacillaceae > Bacillus > Bacillus sp. HSf4. Next base: position 2,201,165 of record NZ_CP120679.1, read on the forward strand.
TGGCCGGCACCCTCGCTTCCGCAAACACTTCCGCTTTCAAAACGGTCCCGATCCGTATGTCCAGCTTTAAAAAATCTTCAATTGTTGCCATGATGACACCCCTTCTCCTCTGCTGACAAGTCCTAAAATCGTTATTCTATTTTAGATTATCAATCATTGCGATTCAACACAAGCGTTCTTATCGGCCCTCACAGCGATCCTTTCCAACTGTTTCATCACCTTCGTTATTGTCATTAAAATAAGCTGCGAATTTCTCGTCTCCTCCATTTTTTATCACTAGGTATAGGATTTATCATCCTGCTCTTCCATTGCTAAACAGTCCGCGTCGTTCAATTCTCGCGCCCTTTTCCGGAATAATCATACAACTGATATAACCGGTATGAGTTGTATGAAAGTCCTTAAATAAGGTTGAGGTCTCCTTTTAAGATCGAGTACATATATAAATCATCAAATTTACCACAAGTATATTCGTAATGTCTTAACAACCCCTCTCTTGTAAACCCTTGCTTTTCTACTAATTTTTGTGAAGGGAGATTTGCAGGTTCTATTAGAGCTTCAATCCTTTCCAAATGATAGTGATGGCACCCGAATTTAACAACCGCTTCCAATGCTTCACTAGCTATTCCTTTCCCCCAGTAATCTTTGCTTAATTCAAATCCAACTTCAGCTCGATAATGTTTGGTAACCATATGAAGAAATCCGCAACTTCCTATAACCTTTCCAAAGTCTTTTAATGTCACTCCCCATCTAATGCCAGTGCCTTCTGTGATCATAGAGTTATACCAATTAATTTCATCCCAAACATCTTGAACTTTTTGGAAAGGTGCCAAACCCGTATGCTTTACAACATCTTCATCAGATAAATAAGTAAACATATCATTAGCATCCTCAGTTGTGACTTCTCTTAAGATTAATCTTTCAGTTTCAATTATCGGAAATTCTTTTTTCATTCATTTTCCTTCTCTCTATTAACATTAGAATATTTATATACTCTCTTTCATTAGACTCCGCCTCATCACTTTATCCCATCATATGGCCCTTTCGAGCACAACTCTTGCTACAGAATCGAAAACGAGAGGGTACATCCGGTTGCCTAATGTATTCAATTTTCGATGAGAAACAAAAATTTAAAATAACGGCCATAGAGCTAAAAATTCTTGGATTCCCCTCTTCCTCTCAAAACACCCATGCATATATTGGTACAATCAGAAAGATGAGAATATCGAAATAAGATTGAACTTTTGTTTAAATATGATCTGAAAGAGCTAAAGATGTTTTTTATGAATATTTAGAATTTTAATATTTCACAAAATGGAATGCTAGTGAACAGCCTTTTTATCCGCCGTTTTAGGACAGCCAACTTTACGGGATCTCCCATTCATTCATAGATTATCTTACAAGACATATCTTAAAAGAGGTGGATCTCGATGTTCGGTTCCTACATGGTTCAAATGGTCCGGGCCAATGCCCATAAATTAGACCGTCCCTTGAGAGAAAGTGTGTTAAGACTCTATAAACCTTTCAAATGGACACCTTGTTTTCTGCACGGTTTCTTTGAAAAAATGCTGATGAAAAACAAAAAACTTTCTGTCATTATAGAATTTGAAAAAGACAGTCATCATAAGGGCTATCAGCTTGTAAACGAGATGGTGGCCAATCGGAGGCGGAACAAAGTCAAAAACCATTTCACCAAAATCAACTGTTGCAGCGCGGAGGTCACACCATCTGTTCTGCAATCGCTCTTGTCACAGTCGAGCGGTATTCGAAAAATCTATTTAAATCGGCCAGTCAAAGCCCTCCTTGATGTCGCACTCGAAGCAAGCAATGCCAAAGAAGTCGTCAGAAACAACATGACACTGACAGGAAAAGGAGTCACCGTGGCTGTTGTAGATACAGGCATTTATCCCCATCAAGACCTTGAAGGAAGGATCAGAGCGTTTGCCGACTTTGTCAATCAAAGAGCTGAGCCGTATGATGACAATGGACACGGAACCCATTGCGCAGGTGATGCCGCCGGAAATGGAGCCGCTTCTTCGGGACAATACCGCGGACCTGCCCCTGAAGCCGATCTGATCGGGGTTAAAGTGTTGGATAAAATGGGCTCCGGCTCACTGGAAACTGTGATTCAAGGAGTAGACTGGTGCATTCAGTTTAATGAGGAACATCCGGAAGATCCGATCGATATTATCTCCATGTCGCTTGGTTCAGATGCCGTCCCTTATGAAAGCGAAGAGGAAGATCCCGTCGTCAAAGCCGTCAATGCAGCCTGGGACGCGGGAATTGTCGTCTGTGTGGCTGCCGGAAATTCCGGTCCTGATGCGCAAACGATTGCCAGCCCGGGCGTCAGCCGCAAGATTATTACAGTCGGAGCTTTGGATGACCGGGATACAGTCAGCCGCGATGATGATGATGTCGCATCCTATTCAAGCAGAGGACCGACCATTTACGGTCAAGTCAAACCAGACCTGCTGGTTCCTGGCACCAATATTACGTCTCTGCGATCTCCGGGATCTTTTCTCGATAAACTGCAAAAATCAAACCGGGTCGGCACAAATTATATGACATTGTCCGGCACCTCAATGGCTACACCGATTTGCGCAGGAATCGCCGCGCTTATTCTTCAGCAGGCTCCCGGAACTGCGCCTGATGAAGTCAAAAGGCTTTTAAAGGATGGCACTGATTTATGGACAGACCGGGACCCGAACATTTATGGTGCAGGCTATGTCAACGCAGAGCGTTCGGTTCCCCAAGACTGATACACCCTTAAACCAAAAATGTGTTTCGCCCGTTTTGCAAAAAGCGGGCGTCTATTATATCAATGTCGCTTTAAGCGTCTTCCCCCTGCTCTTCCCCATTTTTCCATCAACAGCGGTATCGTTAAATACATGGCATATGCAAAGACCATCCATATCGCAAAACCAATCACCTTTCCTTTAGTGAGCGCCGGGAAAATCAGCGAATGGTTCCATAAGGAAAAAGCATCGAGAAACAAACCGATTAAAGAGCCCCAAATTCCAAGCTTAAGTGCCGCGAACCGCGACTGATCAATTCGTTGATAAAACCGCAATATGGCGTATAGAACGACAAAGGTTCCCGCTTCAAGAAGCAGAAAACGTGACCAAAAGGTATCTTCACCTGGTTCGGCAAGTACCGACTCGCCAAACAGCATAAAAAACCCGGCTGCACCAAGCCAGACAAGAAAAGAGAAAACAAGAGCCAAACCTAGTTTTTCTGTAAACATGTCGATTCCCCTTTTACTTTTTTTCACGCGAAGCTGTTTCCGTCAACATCTGCAGAACCATCTCCAATTCCCGGTAGACTTCTTCTGATGAAAATTCCGGTGACACGAGAGACTGAACAGCAAGTCCGTCAATTAAAGCATTTAAAAGAATCCCCCAGGTGCGAAACGAAACCCCTTCGACAGGAGAACGCTTCCACATCAAAGAGAGCTGTTCCGCCAACAGTGTATTTTCTTCTTCAAGAAGCTCGCCTAATTGCCCGTTGATCCTTTTATTGCGAAAACCAAAAACGGCCAATTCCAAAAAAAGCTGATGATAGTAGGCGTCTTTCTCAGTCCTTGACTTTGCCGATAACAGTCCATCCTTTATTTTTTCGGCCGCGGGCTTTTCATCTGCTGTCAGATGATCCCATGACGTGCGGCAAACATCACGAACCACTTCAAACACAAGCTGCTCTTTTGTCCGGAAGTGATAATAAACCGTTCCCTGTGTCACCTTTGCCTCTTCAGCCACCGCCTTTAGCGTCAGATTGTCCAGACCATAATCGGCAATACGGCGCTTTGCCGCCTCAATCAACGTTTCTTTTGATGTTACATTCGGCCTTGCCACTTACACTCACCCTCTTAGTTATTCATATAACTAACTTATGTGATTTAACTATAATATGGAATAGGTGTATCGTCAATCCAATTTCAAGCAAACAACAAAAATTATTTGTTTACATAATATGATTATGGTTAATTTCAAAGAACATAGGTCAGCTACTCATTTTTATTTGATTCTGCCATAATTGTCATCCCTTGAAGAAATTTCAAAATGGCGCTTTGATCTTTCTCTGAAAATGAATCGAGAAACTGATCAAATTGTTCCGCTTTTTGTTGATGAAGCTTTTCATGAAGTTCAAACACTTGTTTCCCGCTCGGTGTCAGCCGAAAGTAGACCTCTTTTTTGTTGTCCGTCAATTGAAACCGTTTGATAAGGCCTTCTTTCAAAAGCTTTGAACTGATTTTTGTAATGTTTGCCTTGGATAGGTTCATTTTTTTGGCGATACCGGTGTTATTGATCGGTTCATCATGGCCAATACAGCTGATGACATGGATTGTGGTCATATTCCCGGGAAGCCGTTTGACATCGGACTCTGCCGCCTGCTTCATAAATGCTTTGAGATCTGTATCCGCTTTTTGTTCGTTAAGGTGCAGCAGTTTGACATACATATCATAGATCAGCTGTTTTGTCAGTTCAGACATAGTCAATGGACAGTCCCTTCTTTTATTTTCTAGTTAACAAAATATTTTAACGGCCTGTATCCAGATTTGTCAATGCTATGATAAGGTAAAAGCAGATTGTTTTGTTAATGATGAAACAACGTAAAAAGGAGAGATGTTGATGAATATTGAAGGAATAGAGATGGAAGTTCGCCGCAGAGGCGATATATGTTCAGATGCCATTGATTTTTTGAGACGCCATAACCACGAAAAAACGGCTGAGCATTCGATAAGGGTGAAAAAAGCGGCGGAAGGATTGGCAAAACGTTTTCATGTGTCTGTACAAAAAGCTGAAATTGCCGGCGTTTTGCATGACATCAGCGGCGTTATCCCTAACGAAAAAAGGCTTGCGGCAGCGGAAGCGCTCGGTATTGACATTCTTCCCGAAGAACGGGTATTTCCGATGATCATCCATCAAAAACTGTCGAAAGTGATGGCGCGGGACCTGTTTCAGGTGGCGGATCAAGATATTTTGAATGCAATAGAATGCCACACAACGCTCAGGAAAAACCCCTCCCCGCTCGATCTCGTCGTATTTTCAGCGGATAAAATAGAATGGGATCAGACGGGAACGCCGCCTTACATCAAGGAGCTTCATGAAGCGCTTGATGTTTCCTTGGAGAACGGAGCGTTTATTTATATTCAGTACTTGTGGAAGCAAAAAGATAAACTGAAGGTTGTCCATCCTTGGCTAAAAGATGCCTATCACAATCTGAAAGCAAAAATCGAGGCTTCACCCAGGCAAAATGACCGGCCTTCAGACGTGTGAGCCCTTAACCGCCATCTTGCCTGGCAAAGCCGCTAGTTCACGCCTTTTGAAGCATCCCAGTTTTTCAGCTGTTTTCTCATATGGACGATTTGCCCCAGATGATAAGCATTATGAAGGATGAGCAAGGATAAAATGTCCGCCCAGGTGGAATGCGGGTCATGCTCCGCCGGCTGAGTCAGCACCTCTTCTTCGCAGGAGGCGACCGCATCGATCCATTCGGAATAGATGCCGTCCAGCTCCTTTCGGCTTTCTTCCCAGCCAAGCCCGCTCTTATTCACAAACGTATCATCGATTGTATAGGCAAAAGCCGGAACAGGAATGCCTTTAAACCGTTTTAAATAACGCTCATTATAAAAAATTAAATGATTGGCAATTTCCAAAATCGAATTTTCCGAACCTGCTCCTTTTTGCCTTGCCTCACTTTCGGTGAGACCGGCGGCGGCCGTTTGAAAACAAACAAACCAAGTCGTTTCGTTATAGCATGCTTTAAACTGTTCAAGCAAAACGTTTTTTAGCATAATCACCCTCCAGTTCAATTCGATCTTTGCCCGGCTTTCATTTGCTATTTCGCCTTCCATGCGGCGGAATCCTTTTTTTCAATATCATATTGAATATCGAGAAACCGTATGCCAAACAGCCACATGCGGTGAAACGCATAAAGCCTGTCCTGCCCCTCTGCTTTGATGATGAACCGTTCGGCAAGGGGCAGTTTAAAAGTTCCGATTTTTGTTGAAAGAAATATACCTTCATCGCCTCGATCTGACTGTTTTTCGCTTGTCAAGATCAGGGATCTCCCTTCTGCCTTCGGCTTTAAAATGCCCGTCATATTGGAATACGGCAATGGAAGGGCAATGTTCATGTATGTCACGTCATCACGGGTATGAACGGAATATAGCGCCACAAAAACGGTGTCCCCTTCTTCATTTGTTCTGATCCAGGCGCGTACATTCTCCCTTCCGTCTTTCGCTGAATCAACACCGACAATCGCACCGTCCATTATTTGCCGGCCTTGTTTGATGCCCAAATGAATTTGGCCTGTCTGTTTTGAGATGAGCTCGTAGATGTAAGCGAGCGGCTTAAACCATGGCCGCCAGACAACCTCCGCTTTTAAAGCGTAGCCCGCCGTGTTTTCATAGAAATCGAAAATGAGAGGAGAAAGCGATTCGGGCCGGAAGCCGCTGCTGCGGAATAGGTTCATATCATCGGCAAGTCCTTTGTAAGATGTATCGTTTTTTAAACGGTGCCGCTGTAAAAAATCGGCGCCGATTCTCCATGTCCCCAAAATCCTGCTCATGTTTTCGCCGGTTGACCTTTCGCTTACCGATTCAGGGCCTTCAAGGCGCCAGCCGATCAGCCCCGGAATGATGACGAAAACAGCGTTGACAAGCCCGTGAACCCAAATCATCTCCTGTATCGTCAACAGCGGTCGGCCGCGAAAACCGCCGTATGAATAAATCAGCGAACATGAGATTGTGAACATCAAGAGCAATGATGAAAAGATGACCAAGGATCTCGCTGCACGGTTTTTGAAGGCTGCCTTCCATACGAGGAAACCGCCGCTGTATAGGGCAGCCAAATATAGCGCAACAGCCGCGACATCAATCGTTTTCGAAAACGATATGCCGACTGCGATCAACAGCGGGGACAGCATGATCACCCATGAAACCGCCGCATAAAAGCGGGTTTTCTTTTTCAGTGTTCTGCCGAGCATTCCATTGAAAATCGGGATGAGAAATGCCGAATAATGAAAATGCACCGCTGTTAAGAGGATAATCAGCGGGCTGAAGTCCATGATTTCAAGGTCTAGCGTATAAGCCAAAAGCCAAAACCCCCCGAAAGGAAGATAAAACAGACCGCTGTCAATCGACGCCTCTTCAAGGCCCTTTCCTCCCCTTTCCCAGAGGCGAAGGGCCCCGTATAAAGCGATCATGCCTGTATAGCATAGCCAGATCCATGAAAAAAGCGGCGAATGGAACAGCAGGGATAATGCAGCGGAACAAGCTGCAAAAGGAAAGCTGCGGATCAACAGCTGATACATCCCGTTGTCATGCTGAATGAGACTGAGCGCAGCCGGTACAAAAAACAACGCTGATAATAAAAGAAGCGCCTCTGCCGGCGGAATATCCGGCGCTTTAGCGAGGAAAAAAGCCGCATAGCAAAGAGCGCTTACACCTAAACGCCAAACAATCATTTCGCCTCCCCCTCTTCCTGAAATGTTCCTTTGTATGAAAACAGTGTTCCGGCTATTTGGTTTTTCACATGGACATCAATCGTAAAACAGCCTTTGTCCTCGTCATACGATTCATTCACAACAGAAGCGCCGTATAAACATTTTGAAAGCGGCAGCTTTTTTCCGAATAAAGGAAGCCATTGTTTGACAGAGACAATCGATAATGATCCATCGGGTTCCGCTTTAAAATGCAGACTTGAAATTAAAATCGGGGGATGCCCGAAAAAATCGATGATTTCCCTGCGCCTTTCATCATAGACCATGACAGCATCAAAATGCCTTTGCTTATCACGGAAAAAGAACGTTCTGCTCCACTCAGCCTCCATCATATTGTTTTTCGTCAGCCGCAGGCTGTTTTCAATCGTAAATGGAACGTTCTTTCCTCTTTCGGGAAAAAAGCAGCGGAATTTCGTCCCCGCTCTAAACAACTGCCTGATCCAAAAAGAGCCTCCCGATATCTCCGTCATCACCCCTTTTCCTCTAAATGCGTTTTCCGTAGTGATACGATACCGCTCCTTGAGCTTTGGATGGAGAAGGTGAAAGTCTTTTATCACTCGTTCATACATGGAATTCAAATGAACGCCTCTTTCTGATCGTATTTCGCGCACTTGGAATCTCCTTTGCGCTCACATAGCCGATAATGGACAAAATGATCAGTGCGGTATTGAGCGCGACGGGATTAAAAGGGTGTGCGAAGGATGTGATATCCGTCATTCCGGCACAGGCTGTAAGCAATACAAGCAGGGCGATATGCGGCAGAAACCATTTCCTTTTACAAACAGGAAACAGCCACAATATACCGAGCGCCATCTCAGCCAATCCGATCAGTTTCAATAGGGACGCCGGAGGAAATCGTCCGCCTGAAAGGGAGGAAAGCATGCTGATTTCCTCAGGGTGCTGCATGATGAGCTTTGGAATGAGCCCCTGATATATCCAAATAAAAGAAAGAAGCAGACAAACGAACCAGTAGATCGCCGTTTTCTGAATAAGCAGCTTTGGATGCAGCCCTTTTTCAAGCCAAATCTTCAGGGCGTCAAAACTCCAGGCGGTCGCCCAGCCGATCAGCGGCCTGAATGCAAGATCAGCGAGGCGCCCAAGCCGGCCGTAATTGGTTTCATAATCGTATTGCGTCATAAAAGCGATCCCGTTTTTAATCTGTTTGTATTTCCAATATCCCCTTCCTTCCCGGATGAGAGAAAGCGGATGGCTGCTCGCGAATGAGAGTGACGAGACTCTGTCACCCGTTTCTTTATACATGCTTCCGGTCGACTCCCCCGTACCGGAAATCTTCAAACCGAAGCCGATTCTCGTTTCATATAAAAACCTTTGCCGCTCACCGGGTCTTCGCTTTAAATAGGTAATGTCTGTAAAACGCAAATCCCATTGTTGATGGAGCTCAGGGTCTTGCGTGTAACGCCAGAGCCGATCCATATCTGTTTGGATTGAGATTTGTACATATATCGGATTTTTTTTCATAACGCCCGTCCTTTGTGAACTTATTCACATTTATAGATTATCATGGAATTCTTTCCGTGTGAACCACTTATTGGCATAAAGCTTATTTTCCGACAGACAAAAAATCCTTGGCTGACTGCGCCAAGGCAAGAAGTGGCTGGTTAAGCCTATAATACCTATGACTCAAAAGATGCTGGAGCCATATTCCTATGATACTAAAATTTCAGAAAAATGTAAACAATTGTGAAATATTTATTTGTCCTGATAGATATCAAGCCCTATTAAATAAGCGCGTATCGTCCTATCAAGGCTCTCCTCTATATCGTAAGGAAGGCCGAAAGCATTGTTTTGCCTGAGTCCGGCAAATCCATGCAGAATGCTTCTCAAGCCTCTGACCGCATGAATGGCCGCATCCGCGTCTAAATGGTACGCTTTGAGAACCGAAAGCACAAGACGGACAATTTTTCCGCCGGCTTCTTCAATCCGTTTGTCCCCATCTTTCGGAACAAAAGTCGCATCATAAAGGCCGGGTCTATTTTTCGCGAATCTCATATAAGCTTTCGCCATCCTCCTGACAGCTTCCTCTTTTTTGGCACCTTGAATCGCTGCGGCCATTTCCTCATAAAGGCTTGTCAGCCCGAAAAGTGCGAGCTCCCTGCGAATTCCGTTTAAGCCCTCTATATGATTGTACAAAGACGGAGGGCGGACATTCAGCTTTTTAGAAAGAGAAGCCAATGTCACGCTGTGAATGCCCTCTTCATCAGCGAGCACAGCAGCAGCTTCAAGTATCATTTCTTTATTCAGCCCTATTCGCGGAGACATCCTTAGTCACCCTTCCTCTTGAATGATGTATAAGCTTCAGTGATCGCTTTTCTCATGCCGGCTGCCGGATCATAGACGAAGCTGCCGTGACCTGCGGCAAGCACTTTCGGCTTCAAATCCAATAGTTTTTCCGCGCTTTCAAGCGCGATTTCTTGATTCCAAGTGGCCAACGCGGGAAACGGAAATGTCAGCTTTAAATGCCCCGATACCGTAATGCCGCTTCTTGTATGATACGAGTCGCCCGCAATCAAAATGCCATGCCTTTCATCCAAAAATGAAACACTTCCAGGTGTATGTCCCGGAGATGCGACCGCCGTTAGAGAGCAGATGCGGTCACCTTCTTTTAAGAGCACATCCGGATTTGTCTTGATATGTTTTGGAACCCCGCCTTTAATGGGAGTTTGTGCCTCTTTCTCAAGCAGCGATCGATCCCCCTTTAACAGACGCGCATCCCGTTCAGATATGTAAACCTGAGCATCTGGCAGGTGTTGTTTTAAGGAATCAAGTGAACCGACATGGTCGCTGTGGGCATGGGTCAGCACGATCCGTTTAATCGGCTGTCCGAAGTTAGCTGCAGCTTCGAGAATACCCCTTTTGCTGAGCGCAATCCCTGCATCGATTAATGTCAACCCGTCTTCTTCTTGAACGAGATAACAGTTTACAGGAAAGACGCGCGGAAAAAATGTCAATTGGCAAACCGATTGATACTGTGTGATTCTCAACTGTTTTCACCTCTCAATAAATAAAAAACTAACACTATTAGTTTTTATTATAAAACTAATGGTATTAGTTTTTCAAGATATTTATTTCCCGCGCTGTACAGCTACATAGATGGCGACTTGGGCATTTTCGCGATCAGCTGCGTTTTCGTTATACACCTCAAAATCTCCTGTATATGTACGGATCTGTTTTTGCTCCCATCCCCAGATGTCCCGCCACGTGTCAAACACAACTTCTTCAAGTCTTCCCCGCCGCGAGATGAAAACGGCATACTCTGAAGCCGGAAGTGTGATGACATTGCGATCATCGTCTTCAGGTTCGCCAAAAGTTCCGATTGAAAACGTATATGAACCATGCTCATCTGTTTCATAATCGGAATAGAGTGCGATGATATCGCGCGGGATTTGATGTGACGAAAGCGGGCTGTTTTTGTGGAACCATTCCCACATGGAAGAAATTTTGCCCTTTCCTGAAGCTTCCCCTTTATTGCTTGTCACGGTCGATATACCGGTAAATTGTTTTGTATTCAATTTCTCGAAATGGGAGAAGCTCGTACCCGTCTCTTTAGCGGCCGATCTCCATCTTTTTAAATGAGGCAGTGTGCTTTCAAGCAGCTTCCTCGCTTCCACCTCTGTTTTGCCCTCCTCCTTTAAATAAGGGACACAGATCTCGATCATATCCTGCAAGGTGGCATCAGGCTGTTTGAACTGTCCCTCCCCGTAGCAGTACTTGCAGTAATCGCGGTTTTTGCCCCCGCCTTTTTCTGTACCGAGCTCTTCATGATCCATTGGCATTCCGCAGCTTTGGCAAATGAGTGTTTTCATTTTTCATTCCTCCTTTTTCAACAGCATACAAAAAGAAACCTGACAGCATTGTGTCAAGTTTCATATAAATCAATAATTTGTTTGGCCAAGCTTTTGACGTTTTGGCGAATATGAGGCGGATCAAGGACTTCAATATGGGTTCCGAACTGCAGCAAAAACCTGTAGAGCCAAGGGTCTTCAGGGTACGATATGATGGCGGTGCACCTGCCGTTTTCATATGTCAAAGCGTCAAAGCCGAACCATTCTCTCGCCAACAGCTCTCCGGACGGATGAATGCGCAGGGTAATGTCCGTCATGTTTTCCGGCTTATACCATGACGACTCCCATGGAAGAGAGGCCAAATCGACCTCCCTTCGCTGAAACGGCTCGGATAATATACGGATGTCTTTCATCCGGACGAGCTTAAAAAAGCGAAACGCTTGTCTTTTCAGACAATAAGCATATAAATACCAATGCCGTGCCTTTAAAACAAGGGTGTGCGGCTCGGTAATCCGGCTGCCCGTTTGTCCGTCACGATTAACATATGTAAAAGATACGGTATTCAAGCTGTCGGCCGCTTGATTTAACATCTTGATCTTTTTCTTTATCCCTTCGCTTTCTCCCCAGGATGAAATATCGATAAACCATCTTTTTGTTTTTTCGCGGTACAGCGGCATTTCTTCTTCTGAGACGAGAAGGCGGATCTTTTCCAGGGCGTTTCCGTTCTGAAAGGCTTCATAGGTTGATGAGACGCTTTCCAGCGCCGTCGTGATGGCCGCCAGCTCATCAGCCGAAAGAAGCTTATTTTCCAGACGGAACTGCTCCATGAGGCTAATCCCGCCTCCGGCTCCCTGTGATGTCACAATCGGGATGCCGGCCTGATTGATCGCTTCAATATCCCGGTAAATCGTTCGGACGGAAACTTCGAATAGATCTGCAAGCTCTTTAGCCTGTACGCGCCTTTTTCTGACCAATAAAATCACGATTGCCAAAAGCCGGTCAATTTTCATCATGTTCTCCTCTCATTCCTCTGTACTTCTGTTTTTTTCCGGGATCTTCGTCCCATTAACATTCAAAACTTAACTTTATGGTTACGATTTGAACAGTTTGGACATATACTTCATTAAAAAAGGAGGTTTTTCAAAAATTACACTTTATGTTGTCCAATTGTTCGCGATTGTGTTGATCATCTATATCAGATTCAAGCGATCCATCGGTTTTCAGCCCTTGAACCGTGCGCGCTTGATGTTCAGAATCGTTCTCTTTTCGGTTATTTTTTTATTCTTGCTGACGATGAGCGCTCTTCATCCGCTCTCATATCTTTATGATCTGATCGGAATCGGATTCGGGTTTTTGCTGACAGCGTATGCGCTCAAACATGTATCCCTCGAAAACCGCGACGGTGTAATTTATTTCCGCACCCATCTATGGGTCGAACTGCTTGTTCTTTGCTTGTTTTTATACCGGTTTCTCTTTCGGATCATCGAAATCAATGCGGTTGAAGACGCTTCGTTAAAAAGCGGATCAGCGGCATACGGTGCTCTATTTGCACAGGACCCGGCGACAATGATCGCTCTTTTTGTACTGGCCGTTTATTATGTCGGCTTCTCTTTTTTTGTTTTGAAAAAAGGAAAATTAGAAGAAAACCGCTCAGTATAAAAGGCAAACTCATTGCCTCGAGTTTGCCTTTTATACGGTCAGTCATGCCGTGTGTGATCGATCATTTGCTTTAGCACATCCAGGACATGCTGATCCTCGGGGGAATAAAAAATCGACGTCCCCGCTCTCCTTGATTTCACCAGGCGCAGGTTTTTCAAAAATCTCAGCTGATGAGAAACGGTTGACTGCAGAAGGCTGAGCTTTTCCGCAATTTCATTGACCGAATGCTCGCCTTGTGACAGCAAATGCAGGATTTTAATTCTCGTAGGGTCTGAGAGCGCTTTAAACGTCTGTGAGACAAGAAATAGCGTCTCTTCATCCAGCTCAATCCGCCCTTTTTCGATGTCTTGTTTGTGTTCGTTCATGATTTCACCTTTTCCGCGCGACTTTTACCTCCATATCATATACCAAAACATGCGGGATTGAAAAGTTTTCGGCCAAAGTCAAGTGGAAAACAATGCCCCCTGAAGAGCTTTTATATATCTTTCGGCAGACTTCTGAACGCGCTCACCGGCGTTCTGTTTCACAATCCGGTGAAAAGCATTGTACAGCCTGTTGTACGGAATATTCTTTACTTGATCGGCCATTTCTTTCACCTTGCCGGCCGGAAGCGGAATCAGGTTGGGGTAGCTGTACATAAAGCTGACCCACTCCTGGTCCTGCACGACTGTGATGATATCTCCTGTAAGGAGGACACCCTTCCCGTCATCACCGTTTTTCCAGTGGCAAACGGCACCACCTTTAAAATGACCCCCAAGCCGATGTAAGGTGATCCCCGCTGAGAGCTCAAGAGATTCCCCGGACCAAAACACGATCCGTTCACTTGGCCTTTGCACCCATTTCCTGTCATCTTCATGGATATAGATCGGCGCATCAAAGGCTTCCGCCCATTCCGTCTGGGCTGAATAATAATGCGGGTGTGACAGGGCAATCGCTTGAATCCCCCCGATTTTCTTGATATCCTCTATCGTTTTTTCATCTAAATATGTAATACAGTCCCATAGCAAATGAAAGCCGGGTTCCTGAAGCAAATAGGCTGTCTGCCCGATTGCAAATCCCGGCTTTGTCGTCAGGCTGTACAGGCCTTCTTCTTCAAAACAGATGTCATTTTGGAATCTGCGGCTACCCTTCAGCTCTTCAAGCGTTGTCCATTTTTGCCCCGCCGGATTGACATACTGCCTTTCTTCATCGCAGATGTTGCATACAGCCGGCGGTTCAGATGTTAAATCATATTGGACGCCACAGGTTGTACAAATATATTTTTTCAAACGATTCATCCCCTTTCTATTACATTTTACCATCTATTCATTATTTTTTGATTATTCGGTTATTTTTCTTAAGATCTGACTTCTGCCAACTGTAAAAGTCGTAGCGGCTGAGCACTTCCATTCGGCATAGAAACGTCTTCAGCTTCCGTCCAGCCTATTCATTTTATTCATATTCTAGCATGATATAAGTCTTTAAATCTCCTTTGTTCCCATTTATAAACAAAGCAGCACCCGGAAAATCCGGATGCTAACGGTTTGCTCTTTGATATATCTGCTCCAATTGAGATAGGGAAATGTCTCCCGCCGCATAATCAACAGCGGCGTCGACAATTTGGTCAAAGCTTTCGGCTGAAGTGCTCGTCTCTTTGATTTGCCTTTCATACCGCTCAAGCTCTTTCTGCTGCCTTGCTAAATCTTCTTCTTTTCCATCGTAATCGGCAGCATTCATCGTTTCCATATTTCGCTTTACCGCTTCAACATAACCTTCAAGATCATCCATTTTCAACATTCTCCTTGCTTTTTTTCAAAAGCATTTGCCAAACCAGTTGTTTTTATACTGTTAAAAACCGTTTTGATATGCTTGCTAGCACCTCAAAAAACATTTAAAATATGCTTGATTTCATCAACTGATTCATAAGGAGTTTAAAAAGTCATTGAAAAAAAACTTTCGCTTAAACGAAGCCTTACACTTGCTCCCCTTGTCGTGATTGGGCTCGCCTACATGGACCCGCTCGTTGTCTTTGATTCCTACGGAGTGGTTGCCCAGATGACAAAAGGGCACGTTCCGGCTGCCTATCTTTTTACGATCGCTGCCCTGCTGCTGACGGCTTTAAGCTACGGCAGCATGGTCAAAGCCTATCCGAAAGCCGGATCGGTTTATACATATGCATATGAAAGCATCCATCCGCATGCCGGTTTTGTGGCCGGCTGGACGATTCTGCTCGATTATTTATTTTTGCCGATGGTGAATTTTGCGATCGGCAGCGCCTATCTGTCAGCGGCTTTTCCGGACATTCCCCACGGCCTTTGGGTCGTTTTTCTCGCGCTTTCGATTACGGTCGTCAATATGTTAGGCATCAAATTAACGGCAAACATTACGGCGCTGTTCGTCGCTTTTCAAGTGATCGTCGCGCTGACGTTTGCCGGATTGATGATCACAGGTCTGGCCCGCGGGCTTGGCACCGGAGAGCTGATCTCAGCCGATCCGTTTTATCGGCCTGATATGGAGCCATCTTTGATTGTCTCGGGGGCGACGATATTATGTTTTTCTTTTTTGGGCTTTGACGCCATTTCCACAATGTCGGAAGAAACGATCGATCCGAAGAAAAACATTCCTCTGGCGATCTTTTTAACGGTGGCCGTCGGCGGAACGCTGTTCACTGCGATTTCTTATTTGATGCATCAGGTATATCCAGCCTTTGACAGCTTTCACCATGCCGACTCGGCTTCTTTGGAGATTGCCTTTTATACGGGCGGCGCATTTTTGCGGTCTTTCTTCTTAGCGGGAACGATGGTCGCGGTCATTTCATCATCGCTTTCCTCGCATGCGAGTGCATCCAGGCTTTTGTATGCGATGGGGCGCGACAACTCACTGCCGAAACGTTTTTTCGGTTATGTCCATCCACGGCTGAGAACACCGGTTTTTAATATCCTTTTCATCGGTCTGATTTCACTGACGGCCATGATTGGAGAGCTTGAAGTCATTTACTCATTCATCAGCTTCGGTGCATTGATCGGATTTATCTTTGTTCATCTTTCTGTCATCGGCCACTACTTCATTCGCCGGCGGGAAAAAGGACTGTTCAAGATCATCCGCTATCTCGTTCTGCCTTTTTTAGGCGCCTCGTTTTGCGGATGGCTGTTACTGAGCGTCGGTAAAAATGCGTTCATCATCGGAATCATTTGGCTGATTGGCGGATTTTTGTATTTTTGGTTCCGGGTTCGCTCACTTCCAAACACAGCTTTAGGATTTGATGAAATGACCTAAAAAAGACGCTGATATATCGCTTGGTCTTTAGGTCTGATCTATGTCATAATAAATATGGCACTAGGGCGCTACAGAGGTGAAACCATTGAAGAGAAAGAAATCATCAGGATGTTTGGCCGGAGCTGGCTGCTCGTCGTTTTTTGTGTTTGTTGCCTTGATCGTGTTTTTTGCCTTCTCCGGACTGGACCAGTTGAAATGGCTTCCTCTCGACACTGAGACGAATATCATCGGGAGATTGACAGATTACAAGCCTTTTGTTGAACAAGAGCTCGAAGAAAAGGGGCTTTCGCAATACACATCTCTTTTGCTCGGCATGATGTATCAGGAGTCAAAAGGCAGGGGCAATGATCCGATGCAGTCGTCAGAATCCCTCGGAATGAAACGAAATGAAATTGATGACCCGAAAGCCAGCATTAAACAAGGTGTGCGCCATTTTGCAGAAATGTATGAGAAAGGTCAGAAAAAAGGCGTCGATTTAGCCACGATTGTACAAAGCTATAACATGGGAGCCGGCTATATCGATTACGTCTCTGAACACGGCAAAAAACACACGGAAAAGCTGGCGAAAGAATTTTCTGAAAAACAAGTCGAAAAGAATCCCGGTCTATACAATTGCGGCGGGGATAAGAACAATTTCCGCTATCCATATTGCTACGGTGATTACTCATACACCGAAAAGGTAATGGAACGAACAAAAAAAGTGGAAGAACACATTCAAGGGTTGACCTTGGAGGATGAGTGAGACGATCTGGGCGGTTTTCGCCCGGCTCGTCTTATTTCATTGCAGCGAACATAAGCATCGCCTGCTTGATCGCATGCCATGCTTGTTAAAGTCCGCGGGACAGAATCTGACCTGTCATTAAGCTAAAAAACCGCCCTTTTTCAACATCTCTCTCACTTCATCTTTTGAAATCAAATGGTCTTTTGAACTTAACTTTTCAGTTTGCAAAGGATTGCAGTTTGTGTAATTTGCCCGTAATTCAGGAATATTGATCGACGGCAGCACAACTGACAGATCTTTCGAGAGAGAGACGGCGTGCTGGCGTTCGTGTGTTGAAATTAAAAGCTCATGAATTTTTTCCCCCGGTCTAGCACCGCTTTCTATGATGGAGGATTTGTCATTTCCATATGTTTCGATCAATATTTCCGCCATGTCCAAGATCCTGAAAGCCGGTGAGTTCATAATGAAAATCTCCCCGCCTTGTCCTTTGATGGCTGCCTCTAACAAGAGCTCAATCGTTTTTTCCTTTGTTAAAAAGAAACGTGTCATTCTCATATCCGTGATGGACACCTGGTTTTTTTGCCTGATTTGATCTTTAAATAGATGCAAAACGCTTCCGCTGCTTCCGAGCACATTTCCTCCCCTCACACAAATAAAGGCCGTTTTTCCATATAGATGGTTCGCATAAACAATCAGCTTCTCGCCGATCGCTTTCGTCATCCCATAAAAGTTGACAGGGTCTGCCGCCTTGTCGGTCGATACGTTGATCACTTTTTTTACACCGTTTTCAATCGCTGCTTCAATGACGTTTTCTGTTCCTGACACATTGGTTTTCAATGCTTCAAGCGGCTGTTCTTCACAAACCGGCACATGCTTCAGCGCAGCTAAATGAAAGACGTAATCGACTCCTTTAAGTCCTGCATGAAGCGCTTTTCGATCGCGGATATCGCCGATGAAAAACGCGAGTCTCGGATCTTCTATCTGCCGTCTCATCTGCACCTGTCTCTCTTCGTTTCTGGAAAATACAGTTATTTTTTTAGGGTTTAAGGCCAGCAGCTGAAGGATGAGTTCATGCCCCCATGAACCTGTTCCCCCCGTAATGAAGATCGTTTTATTCTCAAACATTCCTGTTCCTCCTTCAGTAAACTTCAGATGGAAATATCGCTATCCGATGGTGACTCCTTCAAACAACGAAGTCCACAAAGCATTATTTGACTTCCATATTTCTTGATCAGGTAATTCAACAGCGCAAATTTTCTCTAATGGCCAATTTTTTTCGATAATGGTTTTGACGTTCGAATGCCGCACCAGAAGGACATGAAAGTCATGCTGAACCAAACCAGATAAAACGCGTTCAAGCTCCTGCGCTTCTTCGAAACTGCCTTCTGTCCTGACAAACAGAATGCGGTTACTGCTAGACAACTTTTCCAAAAAACGGTTGATTCTTCTGTTGAATTTCTCCATTACGGCAGGATAAGTTGCCAGATGGTCAAGTGTATTTTTATTCGCGTCAAAATCATGAACAGATCCGACGTTATAGAGGTCGTCTACTACATAAATAGTAGAATTCTCTTTTTTCTCGCCGGTATTATAGCCGATGATTCTGAGGTTTTTCGGATCCATAAATCCCGCGAACTTATTTCGAAGAAGCTGGTTGAGATCTGTGAGGGAATTCGTAGTCACCCAGTCGAGAGGACCTGCAAACGGTCTTAAATCATTATCTCTTAGCTGTATTGCCGCCAAGCAAAGGTGTCCTAAGCTGAAAATGGCGTCATAATGACCTTTAATGTCTTTTAAATTCATATTCCTAACACCCCTTGAATCCCTCCTATTAAACCCGCTTATTTCATACTAGGTGAAGTAAAAGTAAAGCGCTGCTTTTTAGTATTGTATGCCGCACAAGCGGCAAAGGTAAAAGACAACCACCTATTCCTTGATGATTTGAAAGGGAACTGAAAATAATAGGATAAAAAAATAAAAGCCTTCGATTTCCGAAGGCTGACCATAACGCATTGATTAATTGTTTTCGCTTTCTTCATTGCTCTGTGCTGCTTGCAGAATCTTTACAGTCTCCGTATTGGCGAGTGTATGTTCTTCAGGCAATGATTCTTTCAGTT
The DNA here is from genome assembly GCF_029537375.1 of Bacillus sp. HSf4. Taxonomy (NCBI): domain Bacteria; kingdom Bacillati; phylum Bacillota; class Bacilli; order Caryophanales; family Bacillaceae; genus Bacillus; species Bacillus sp. HSf4. The sequence goes on from NZ_CP120679.1 coordinate 2,220,220, forward strand.
TGTTTAACACATCATCCCTCATGCCTTTCATGTTTTCCTTTGATTCAGAATTCGATACTGTCGTATCAGAAGGCAGTGATGCTATAATTTCTTCTAAATCTTCGCGATCCATATTTCCTGAAGCCACCGCCCTTTGAATATCCTTTAAAACCTTATGGTTACTTTCCAAAATACTATTATTCATATTTTCAAGAATGGAAGTTAAATCTGTCAATAAAGGCTTCATGCTGTCGTCGATATCATCTAAATTCAGTTCATCCTCAGAATCTAGGGAACCTTCCTGTTGCTTCGTCCGTTCTTCAACAAGTTCCATCAGCATTTCCAAATATTTCGTCCACCACTTGGCATCCATTTCTTGATTTAGCGTCCCGAGCAAATGATTGACAATTCGATTTTTGTTCATTTGATCTCACTCCTTAATTTTTCACAGTATTTTGATAAACATCGAGAACTTTTCTGACGGCTTGATCCATATCCCAATGTTTCTTCGCAAACTCTTTGGCGTTTTTGCCTAATGTTGTTCTGAAACCATCGTCTCCCAATAAGCGGCCCATCAAACCTGCTAAAGCATTCGCATCCCCTTTTGGCGCAATAAGACCAGTCACTTCATGAGTGACCATTTCCGGCAGTCCTCCGGCATCACTCACAACAGCGGGAACCCCGGCAATTTGTGCTTCAATTAGAGATAAAGGCTGATTATCCAACAGACTCGGGAGAACATACATATCGGCAAAGGACAGTAAATAAGGCACATCATCACGATTTTTCAGAAAGACAACATCGTTTGAAAGACCGAGTTGTTCGCTTTGAATTCTGAGTCCTGCCAGCTTCTCCCCTTCCCCGACAATCCAGCAAACCCAATCATTCCGGGTGTTTTTCAGTTGGCCAAGGGCTGATAGTAAATGGTGAACACCTTTGTTTTCGATCAGCCTGCCGGTAAATAAAATGACTTTTTTGTCTGTTTGAGGAACATCAGCTGTTTTTGAATTCATCCGGTTTAAAAAACCATCAATGTCATATCCGTATTGCATAACGCGAACTTGCCGCTCGGGAACCGAAAATTCTCCCGTTAAAATGTTCTTTAGCCAATTGTTGGCAACGATCGTCGTATCTGGTGATGTGGCACCCTTTTGTTCAAGATGATCAAAATATGCTCTTGCCATATGGGATGTGGAGGATCTGTGGATCGTTTTAAGCTGGTCCCTGATTTCGTAAGTGACACTTCCGTGAAGTGTCGTGACAAGTGCCGTATTTCGGGGCAGCACTCTTTTGAGACTCGCGCTAGCGATGATATCTTGCGCATGAATCAGATCGTATTTTTCCAATCCTAAATAAGCAGCTCCCAGTTCATATACGGAACGGTGAATCTCAGTATAATTGACCAATTGATTTGCTTGAATTTCCGGAATGCTGTTCATAATTTTCTCAACCAAAGGAAGGAGCTGACCTTTTTCTATGCTGCGATTTTCGTTCACAATATGAACGATACTGTTGTCTTTCCCAAATCCAAGTAAATCAACATCATGTCCTAAAGACTCAAGTCTTTCTTTGAGTTGTTCCATATAAGTCCATACACCACCTACATGGGGTATATTCCAATAAGTGGCAAGCAGTATTTTCATATGCATCTCCCTTTTATTATTTCTATAAAATGCTCTAATTATTTATATTGTCTATTTCTATATCTTGTGTAGACGATTATCTATGTTTAAGAGTAATATTTTTTTGGAAGAAAGCCCGCTGCATCAGCCTATGTTTAGTAGACAGGGGAAATCACCCAAACACACGAGACGGCCCATGGCCTAGTTTTTCTTGTAAAATATATGTATTGAAACATCATGGAGATGAGCAGCGGTTTCACTCTGTCACATCAGCTGTAAACCGCCGATCCGGAATGCGATCCGTTCGCAAACGGATATTTCCACATAAAAAACCCCTAAAGGCAAACAGATTTTCATCTGTCCCTGCCTTTAGGGGTGATGCTTAATAGTATGGCGAAATCAGAATATAAACGAGAACACCTGTCAGACTGACATACAGCCAAAGCGGCATCGTCCAGCGGGCGATTTTGCGGTGGCGTTCCACCTGCATGCTAAGCCCCCTGAACAAGGTGAATAATGCGAGCGGAACGATTACAGCCGATAAAACAATGTGTGTGATCAGAATAAAAAAGTAAATCGGCCTGATGATCCCTTCCCCTCCAAAGTGGGTATCGGGCATCAGCGAATGATAAATCAGGTATGACACTAGAAAGATGGTCGTTGTGGTAAAAGCGGCAAAAATAAACCGTTTGTGCGCTTTGATGTTTTTTTGCTTGATCATAAAAAGCGCAGCCACTAAAAAAATGAATGTAAAACTATTGCAGACCGCGTTGAGCAAGGGCAAAAAAGTCAAGTCCAAATGGGCGAACTTGTCGCTTTTCGGCATCAGAAACAATAGCGCAATGACGCCGTTGATGATGATAGTCAAAGCGACGACAATGCCTGTATAGCTTTTATTTTTTTCTGTAAGGCTCATTTTGAATAATCTCTCCTATTTGTGCAAGCTATCCAAATCGTATGCAAATTCCGGGGGAATGTCAACGTTTTCGGCCTGTTCGCCCAAATTTGGACATAAAATAGACAAAAATCCCCTCTGCCGGTTTGTCCGGTGAGGGGATTTTTTGTCGCTTAGAAATTCATGGCGTCTTGTGCCATCAAGTTTTCTAATTCATCTTCTGTCACAATATCACCTTTTGCCGGTTTGTGATCGAATGTCACGTCACCGTCAATGTTTTTGTATGTCGTTGAGAATGTAAGGCCTAAAGATTTAGGGAATTCATCAATATCGAAATCCATTTGGACATCCGCTTTTTCACTCAGAAGATTTTCTTTGTCATCGAGTGTTGTTGTCACATTAAATTTTGTGAATGTGATATCTTTCAAGCCGTCTTTGACGTCGTTCAGCTCATCTTTCGAGAGTGTATCTCCTGACGCATCTCCGACGATTTCAATCAGCTTCATGAGAGATGATTTGATTTCTTTGTCAGTAAAGCTGAACTTGATTTTTTGCGCAGCACCCTGATCTTTTTCTTTGTCTGTCAGATCCGCTTTTTCAAACTTATCCGCAGGAAGATCGTCCGCCGCTTTTTTGACGGATTCCATCACTTGCTTTTGAATTTCTTCCGTCTCTTTTGCTGAAGATTTATCATCTTCAAGCGGGAATTCCAGGTATTTGCCTTTCAGGCTGTCAAACTGCATGCCGGCTGTTCCCATGAAAACGCCGAAGCTGTCAAGCACGCTGTCGATTTTGATATATCCGACTTGTTTCTTTTCGTCCATATAAATCGGGACATTGACATCCATTGACATGTTTTGCACTTTAAGCTGGCCTTTAATCACAGCTTCTGTCTCTTTTGTTTTCGTATTCGTCTTGCCGCTGATTGTTAATTTCGCATTGTTCAGCATCTCAACAATTTGCTTATCTTCAGCTCCAAGGTTTGAAGCATCTACATTCAAGCCGATATCACTTGAAAATTCATAAGATTTGGCAGCAAGCAATTTTTTGTAGGCCGCTGCATATGATCCTTTTGGATCAGCCTGCTGACATGCACCTAATGCAAGAACAAAAACGGTCAGCAGTAAAAATAGACCCCAACTTCTTTTCCTCAAAGTGGCACGCTCCTTTTGTCATGATTTTTTCTGGGTTTAAGAGGATATATTGTATGTATCCTAGTCATTTGAACCAGAAGTCATATGCATTCTACCATAAAAAAATTCGTAGAATGTGAAATTTTTGCTTAAAATTACATTAAAATTTATTTTTAGGGCTAGATTTGCAAAATCATAGTCTTTTTAATATAATCGAAAACTGTATGTTTCAATAGAAAGGAGCATGTTTAGATGGAAAAAGTACAGGAAAAAAACAGCTCCGAATCGCAAAAGGAATTGGATGATCTGCAATTTCAGCTGTTTCGGATGCGTGAGAATATGAAGGATATATCAAAAGATTCACGGGTGCTCGGCATTGATCAATCGAAAGATGACGAATGGATGATCGTCCATTCGATTGATGATGGCCGGACATGCAAGATCATGCTTAACGACTGCCAGTCTCCTTACCGCGGAAGATGCGACTTTTCGCTCGTGGCTTCCTACAGTGAGGAAAAGCGGGCGATTCATATCGGCGATATTAAAGGACCGTCAGGCTATGGATATGGCTCGATCTGCATGAAGTATTTAAAAGCGCGGGCGCGGGAGCACAACATTCCCGTCATTACCGGAGACATCGCCGAAAGGGATTGGGATCATGTCGACCGTTTAATCCACTTTTATGAAAAGCATCATTTTGAAGTCACGATCGACCCTGATTCAAAATCAGGTGAAATTCAGTGGGTGGATGTTTAAATCATTCGTCATATATGATGAAATAAAAGGAAACAACGCAAGCAGGTGAAGACATGTATCCAGCCAAATTAAAAGAAGGCGATCACATCAGGGTGATCGCCCCGTCACGAAGCATGGCCCTTTTAAAGACGGAACAAATCGAACGAGCCAAAAGGGTTCTGGAACATCTCGGGTTCCATATCTCGATTTCCGCCCATGCAGAAGAAATCGATGAGTTTTCTTCTGCAAGCATTGCCTCCAGAGTCGACGATCTTCATGAAGCGTTTTCCGATCCTGATGTGAAAGGAATTTTGACGGTGCTTGGCGGCTATAACAGCAACCAGCTCCTTTCCCATTTGGATTACGGTTTGATCAAGGCCAACCCCAAGGTCTTTTGCGGGTTTTCGGATATTACAGCCCTCGCTTTGAGCGTCTATCAAAAGACAGGTCTTGTCACCTATTCAGGGCCGCACTTTTCCAGCTTTTCAATGCAACAGGGCCTCGACTATACGAAGGATTATTTTTTGAAATGCTGCCGCGATCATGATCCGTTCGACATTGAGGCTTCTTTATTGTGGTGGGACGCAATCGGCAAAGAAGCACAGCCTCAGCCCAATCCGGGCCCTGTCGTGCTGAACGAAGGCAAGGCAGAAGGGACGATCATCGGCGGAAATTTGAGTACACTGGGCCTCCTTCAAGGAACGGAATACTTCCCGGATCTAAAAGGCGCTGTATTGTTTATAGAGGATGACTGGGAATCCTCGGCAGCCTTTTTCGACCGGGATTTGCAGTCATTGCTCCACCTCCCCTGCTTTTCCTCTGTCAAAGCGGTCGTCATCGGCCGATTTCAGCGGGCATCCGGCGTGCCGATCGAACGGCTCAAACAGATCATTCGAACAAAAAAAGAGCTTTCTTCCATACCGGTTATCGCCAATATGGACTTTGGCCATACCATCCCCTTTTTTACTTTTCCAATCGGAGGACGATGCCGTCTCGAAGCTCATCAAGGCAAGGTGCATCTTCGCATCACCGAACATTAAAAGCGGAGGATTCAGGGATCCCCCGCTTTTTTTATTTTGCAAGCCCCCACGGTGAAAACAAAAGATAAATGCCAACCATCAGGCAGATCACCAGAGCGGAGGCCAGCTTGGCATGCTTCCACGGCCGCAAGTCAACCCGGGTGTTTTTCTTAAATTCAAATTCGCGCTTCCGCGGGCGCATTTTTCCGATGAAAAGCATCAGTAAAACGGAAAACGGAAATAAAACGGCTAAAATATATAAAAAATGGATGTGTCCAAAGTATATTTTGGAGATCGCATACAGCAGGATATGTGCGGGAATCGCGGCTTTCACAGCCAATGCCGGCACCTTCTTCGAAAAAAATCCGACAACCACGGCCGCTAAAACAGGCACATTAAAAAACCCAAACATCTCTTGCAGGTAATTGTAAAGCCCTGACGGCGCAAACAGGATAAATGGCGCGATGACAACCGATAAGGCCCCGAGTGCCAAAACGAATCGCCTGCCTGTTTTGACAAGCTCTTTTTCTGTCGCATCAGGCTTGCACATCGGCTTGTACAAATCCAATGTGAACAATGTGATTGTACTGTTAAGCGCTCCGTTGAACGAACTGAGAATCGCGCCGAATAAAATCGCGGCAAAGACGCCGACAAAAGCCCCCGGAAGCAAATCAACAATCAGCTTCGGATAAACGGTATCTGGATTCATGATGTTTCCGCCATATAAATGATAAGCGATCACCCCCGGAAGGACGAGATAAAATACGCCGATTGTCTTAAAAACACCGGCCAGCAAGGCGCCCTTTTGCCCTTCCGCCAGGTTCCTCGCCCCGAGCGCCCGCTGTACGATCGACTGATTGACGGCCCAATAAAACAAATTGTTAACCAAAAGCCCCGTCAAAATCGTCGGCCAGGGAACTTCTGCAGAGTTGTCCGCCGTTATGGCATTGAGCTTTTCCTGATGTACACTCACTAGCTCCGAATAGCCTTTCAGCAGACTGCCGTCACCTATAGCCAGGATGCCGAGCACCAATATGAACAAGCCGCCGAGAATTAAACCGATTCCATAAATAGCGTCCGCTGACGCCGCGGCTTTAAGTCCGCCGAAAAATATGTAGCAGCAGCTTGCAGCGCCGATCATCAGCGCAATCAAAAACACCGTTGCAAACCGATTGGTTCCAAGCGCGGAAGAGATGCCGAATACCTGATCCAATACAAGTGCACCCGAATACAAAACCGTCGGCAGAAATGATGTCGCATATCCGAGTAATAAGAGGATGGACACAATCTGACGCGTCCTTTGATCATACCGCTTTTCAAGAAAGTCGGGTATTGTGGCAACCCCTGAACCGAGATATCGCGGCAGAAACACAAATGCCAGTATGATCAGCGCAATCGGCGCTGTCACCTCCCAGGCCATCGCACTCATCGTTCCGGCATAGCTCTGTCCATTCAGCCCGACCATTTGCTCTGTCGATAAATTGGTCAACAATAGGGAGCTTCCGATATAAAAAGCGGTGAGGGTGCGGCCGCCGAGAAAATACCCGTCTGAGGTTTTTAAATCAACATCCTTCGTTCGCAAATAAGAAAAAATAAAGATTCCTGCATTAATCAATAAGAACGTCAAAACAATCCACAGCACACTTCTACATCTCCTTTGACCAGCATTTAATGGGTTTATCTACTTAACTACCCATTTGCCAATCTAAAAAAACTTCAGCTTGTGCTGTATAATAAAAAAAAGACACCGATCATATTTTATGGTCAGTGTCTTCACAAATTCTATTCATTTAAAACTTTTACTTTAACTGTTCGAACGCCCCAGTTTTTCGCGGCTGATTTGCTAGGAACAAACACATCGATTTTGTTCCCTTTAATAGCGCCGCCCGTATCTGCAGCTGTCGCTTCTCCGTAGCCTTCGACATGGACTTTTGAACCGAGCGGAATCACGCTTGGATCGACCGCAATCACTTTGGCGTTTTTATTGGCTTTTAAATTAATCCCTGTCGCGGTAACGCCTGACATTCCGCCGTCATTAGCAGTATATGCCGTCGCGGTAACCGTCAGTTCTTTCGCCGCGCTTTGAGAAGTATTTGAACGGGATGCCGTTTCTTTTTCTCGCTTAGGTGCCGGTTGCGACTGTTCAGCTTTTGCTTCGCTTTGAACGGATGCTTTGGTTTCCTGAGGCTTCGCAGCAGCCTGTACCGTCGCCTGGCCATCGACTGTTATGGATGTATTCGGGTAAATGATATCTGATGTTATGTCGTTCCATGTTTTAAGGTCATTTACTGTAACGCCGAATTTCTGGGCGATTTTCCAGAGTGTATCTCCCTTTTTGATGGTATATTGAGTTGTTTTTTCTGTCTGTTTTTCAGAAACGTTCAGCTTCTGTCCCGGAATGATCAAATCGGAAGAAAGCTGATTCCATTCTTTTAAATCCTGCAGGCTGACACCTTGTTTTTGCGAGATTCCCCAAAGTGTATCGCCTTTTTGGACTGTTACTTCTTTTGCAGAGGCACTCGCTCCGAATGCAGTTGTCGACAATGCTGCAGCTGCAACAAAGGACACAAACGTCTTCTTCATAAGTAAATCCTCCCTTGTTAGCTTTTTATTGTTCGGCTAACAGGAGCAATCGTAACATATGAAAATGTCAATTCAATAACAAAACAATTTGTTTTTGATTACAGTTATTTTACAAGAAAGATTTTTCGCTACTGGAAATATGTGACTCCGACACTTGAAAACCTGTTACATCAAGGGTTCTCCCCTCATCTTTTTTTAAAAAAAGAGATTTACTAAAAAATGATTTATTCATAAAAAAATCGTTTTTTATGCCTCTTTTTCAGTTTTATAGGCTTTAAGCTCCTGTAAAAATATCTCGCCATACTTTACTTTTTTTTGTTCTCCCACTCCTTTGACAGAAAGAAGCTCTTCTTCGGTCACAGGCACCTTGCCGCTCATTTCTTTCAATGTTTCATCAGAAAAGATGACAAAAGGAGGCACACCCTGTTCCTTGGCAAGTGTTTTGCGCAGCTGTCTCAACCGTTCAAACAATTCGTCGTCTTTGGCAATTTGAGCGGTGTTCATTTTTTCTTTGCGAACGACTGTTTCCCGTCCGAGCAGGACATTCCGGCCCTTGTTTGTCACAGTCAACGTCGGGTATGTGCCATCGGACATCCTGATGTAGTCATCGGCAATCAAAAACTCGATAAAATCACTGATTTCAGGGACCGACTGATGCTGTAAAATCCCGTAAGTTGATAATCGCTGAAAACGGTTTTCGATGACTTTCTTATTTTTCGAACCGGCCAAAACCTGTGCAACCATTGTTTTCCCGAACCTTTCTCCCATGCGGATCATGCAGGAAAGAACCATTTGCGTTTCTCTGGTGACATCAGCGGCATTTCTCGTATCAAGACAGCTGCCGCACCTGCCGCAGTCCTCTGTCTGCTCTTCGCCGAAGTAAGAGAGAATAAAGCGTTCAAGACAGCCCTCCGTATGACAGAAATCGACCATTTGCCTCAGCTTTTTCAAATCTTGCATCTGTACGTCCTCATCTTCTGTCGACTGCTCGATTAAAAAGCGCTGCAGCCTGATGTCCTGCGGAGAAAACAGCAGGATGCATTCACTGTCAAGCCCGTCACGCCCTGCTCGTCCCGCTTCCTGATAGTAGCTCTCCATATTTTTAGGGATTTGATAATGAATCACATATCTGATATTTGATTTATTAATCCCCATTCCGAAAGCGGAAGTCGCCGTGATCACACTTGTTGCGTCATTCAAAAAAAGGTCCTGCTGCCGCTCTCTTTCGGTATCATTCATTCCGCCGTGATAGCACCCTGCGGCGATCCCTTTTTTAGACAGCTTTTCACAGATTCTTTCGGCCTCACGCCTTGTAGCGGTATAAATAATTCCCGCCTCAGAACGGTTTTTTTCAACGTATGACTCTATAAAACGGTCTCTGTTTTCTCCTTTGAGAATTTTAAATGTCAAGTTGTCTCTGGCAAAGCCCGTGAAAATCGTATTTTCTTTTTTGATCCCTAGCTGTGCGCAAATATCCTCATGAACTTCAGGCGTTGCTGTAGCTGTCAGGGCCAGCACAACGGGACGAGTCTTTAGCTCGTTTAGAAAACCTTCGATATGTCTGTAGCTCGGCCTGAAATCGTGTCCCCACTGTGAAATACAATGGGCTTCATCAATGGCTGTGAGCGGAACATGCAGATTGGAGATCACACGTATGAATTCGGGAGAGGCTAAACGCTCCGGGGTGACGTAAAACAGTTTGTAGCTGCCTTCTTCCAATGCGGATAGGCGTTTGGCTGTTTCGTCATAGTCAAGGGAGCTGTTTACAAAGGAAGCGTTGATGCCAAGCTGCTTCAAAGCATCCACTTGATCTTTCATCAGCGATATTAACGGAGAGATCACGAGGGTCGTGCCTTCCATCATGAGCGCCGGAATCTGATAGCAGATCGACTTGCCTCCGCCTGTCGGCATGATGCATGCCGTATCCACTTTCTCTGATACGACAGATTGAATCGCTTTCCTCTGCCCCGGCCGCAATGATGGGTAGCCAAAATATTGCTGTAATAATGCTTCGGCTTTCTCTAACATACAATGAAAACCTCTCTTTATGTAGTCTGCTTTTGTCTCTCCATCATATCATATTTAAGCGGACACACCATCATCCCTACTAAAAACGCGTAATAAACGAAGAAAAATCATTTTTCACAAAACCGGATGTTTTTCAGCCATGGCTCGAATTTGCCCCGCCTCCTGGCGGCAAAGCTTTTTGTACGCGAAAGCACCGCTCAAACTCACTTCGCTTAAAACGGCATGCCTTAATATTGAAAGCTCCGATAAGACGGACGCTGTCTCTTTTGTGTAAACACCTTGCTCATGAAGCATTTTGATCAAATGCTGCACATCCTGATCCTCGGCACCTGGATCAAACCTTTTTGCAGTCTGGCGAAGGGCGTCTTCCACCTCAGACCAAGCTTTTTCAATGATGTTTTCCTCCTTGCTCAAAGCCCCGGGAAGCACTGTTTTTTCCCCGGCAGAAGCCAGCTCCTTTACCCTTTTATCAAACTCCAATTCAAAATCTTTATATTTCAATTTGATTAAATCCCTCATCCGCTCAGATAAAGGCCCCCTCAGCAGCAAGATCACGCTTAATATGGTGACGGGCCATGCCAAAGATTCGATCGCCGCAGATACAAATTCAAGCCATTGCATAACATCAGCCTCCATTTTGTCTTTCTTCCCATTAAGATGTGACACCACTTTATAAAAGTCTTGGTTAACGGTGAAAAAAGGTGAAATTAAGAACAAAACCGGCCGGCAGTGAAGTGCGAGTCATAAAGGATCTGTGACAGCGCGGGGAGCGCTGAGGGGCGTTTCGGAAAGGTAAGCACGCTTGATATACATATATTAACAGACAGACGCGAAAATTAGAATATTCAGACTTAAAATCAGGAATAAAGACACATCTTGTTGATCCGATATTAGAGGATAAGGAGGTGGTTTCTTTGGATATCGCTGCTTTATCGATGGCAATGAGTCAATCCGCGCTTGCCCAAAACGTCCATATCTCAATGACAAAGACGGCTATGGACACCGCTGAGCAAAGCGCAGAGCAGTTAATCGACATGGTGCAAGCCCCTCATCCCGTCTCAGGCCATCATATCGATCTAAAGGGCTAAGAGCGAGTTGCATGCATTCAACCTCTGTTGGATGCATGCTTTTTCAGAAAAAAATGGTGAAATCCCCTTTATTTTTTCGCGCTTTTATACTATAATATTGTTCTGTGTCCCAGTAGCTCAGGTGGATAGAGCAACAGCCTCCTAAGCTGTGTGTCGGGAGTTCGAATCTCTCCTGGGACGTATTGCATGAAAAGAGGCCAACCCTTACATACCAAGGGTTGGCTCTTTTTTGTTCGTCGTGTTCAGGTGAAGTAAAGGACATTGTGAGTTTATCCTCTAAACAAATCATTTCAGGGCAGTAATCTATCACAATCGCGCCCAGTTATTTAAAAGCTATAGAATTAGTGTTTCTTGGTTTTTTTATTATTATTTCCGTAAAATCTTCTCCATCGCCTTTCCCTTTGCCAACTCATCGATCAGCTTATCCAAATAGCGAATTTCCTGCATCATTGGTTCTTCGATATCTTCCACTCGGACGCCGCAGACGACACCTTTGATCAAAGCCCGTGAAGGATTCAATTGGGGAGCTTCCGCAAAAAAGGTCTCAAAGTCTGTCTGTTTTTCCAGTTGTACTTCTAACTCTTCTTGGCTATATCCTGTCAACCAACGGATGATTTCATCCACTTCTGATTTTGTACGTCCTTTTTTCTCTGCTTTCGAAATGTAATGGGGATAGACTCTTACAACACTCATTGTATAAATCCGATGTTTGGTCATGATACATCCTCCCTAATGGTTAAATGGCCCGTTTGTTGAATTGTCACAATTCATCCATTAACGTAATTGTATCAAATTTTTTTATAAGTTATGGACTTTATTTCAAAACCATAGATAAAATAAAAGTAGCCTTGAACAAGGTCCTCAACTTGCCTTAAGTGAACTTGTCCCGGTAGATCATTTGCTCTGGAAGATCGACGAAGCCATGGATTTTTCGTTTATTTATGATCAAGTTGTCCCTCTATATTCATCCAATAACTGCTCTAATATCTCTTTATACGACTGTTCACACGCTTATATATGCCCATGTTCTCTTCCCAATCCCGCCTCGTTAAAGGTTCATCTGCCTTCGTTGAGGGCTTAGACACTTTTTTAGTTGCTTCGTGTCAGCCGATTAAACATCTCTCATTTTAATCTCCTTACCGATTAACACCACATTGCGCTATTCGCTTTTTAAAAAAGGCCCGGCTAATCTCCAGGAGGACGCAAAGATTTCAAGAAGCCATGTGAAAATGACTTCCTGTGCAAACGGGAGCTCACCGCTTGCGTTCCCCGTGACTATCGCGCGCAATCCTGCATAGACTCCAGCCGCTCCTCCTGTGAAGCTGACGACCTTACACTTGATCAGGGAAAGGTGCGTCTCCCATTCTGGCCAATAAAAAGCGGCCGCCAATCAGCTGCACAGCATCCGTGTGCGAAAGATCGGTGGCCGCAGACTCTCCGTCTTGGACTAAGGTATTCACGTTCGTTTTTCTTGTCTCTATCGTATGACAAAGCGGAAAAGAAAAAGTCCCCCATTTTATCCCCATTTTTGTCGGGTTTTTCTCGGAATTGAACCTAAAAAAACACATTAAATTTTTGGAACATCTACCACATGTCCTGGTGACTTATCAAGTAAAATATCCGGAATATTCGGGTTGCTTTTTTTCAACTTAAACTTTTGAATCTTTGTTAATTCAGGATCAAATGAAATGTTCTGAGTTTTAAACTTTAAATTTATAAGCTTATTATAAGTTTTAAATAAAAAATCCTTCCATTCTTCTAAAGTAGATGTTGAAACATCATCTTGATTTTCAAGCATACGATAACCATCTGCATAATGGAACATTAATAACCCTGTTCCAAAATCACAGTTCTCATTTTCAAGAATTGCTCTTGGAACATCAAAGCCGCTATTCCAATTATAATTTGCTGCAAAAACATGGAGCATCAAAGGGTCATCAATGTTTCTTACCAAACTTATTGTGCTGTCTTTATCTGTTTTATAAAGCAACTCTTCAAGGAAATTAATATCTTTCTTATCCACTAGTTTTACCTCCTAACAAATACTCAAAAAAATTAGTTTGATAATTGTTTAAGTTTTCTTTCCCAAAGTTCTACCGTGGCACCTTGACTAGGATATAAAGGTAACCCTTTCTCTTGTAATGTCCTTAAATTACTTTGCAGTTCAGATACTTGTTTTTGTAAACTATAAACGCTTTGATTAATATCCATTTTGTTTAAAGCTCTTTCTACCACTTCATTATAAACAGAATGATATCCTCTGTGCCTCGACATGGCACTTATATCTTTATCAGGTATTCTTAGAAAAATTCCATTTGATGCATCATCGAAATACATCCCTATTTTTTTAATAACAGGATTATTTGCCATTTCAGAAGGAATAATATGCTGGGCTTGATAGCCACTCCATTTTGTTGAACGTTTAAGCCCCATTTTCTCCATCATATTTTTTCCTAATTTGTTAGAATTCCCGCCTGTTACGGCTCCTGTCTTACCAGGAATTATCCTTGCTTCACCTATACCCTTATTAATAGTAGTGATTTCCTTTATGCGCCGAATAAAAGTATCTTTTATATTCTCCCCATTAAGTGCATGATAAGGAATTTTTCCTCCGCCTACAAGTTGAACTTGTGGAGCAAAAGGATTGTGTATTTGTATCCCTTTTATTTTTGAAGCAACCCTATGCATCGACTTATTGAAATACGCTATACTTTTTTCTAAAGTTTCCTTCGAAACCTTAATCGTTTTGCTCGTTGCTTTTTTAGTAGCTGCCTTTACTTTAGATCCGACTTTTCCGGCTTTCGAGACTTTGTTTAATTTGTCTGCACCTTTTGAGCCTACTATCGATGTTCCTACCGTTGTAAGGGCATATCCGAACCAATGACTTCTACTGTAGGAATCGCCATTGATCACATCCCGCACAAATGATTCTTCAATATCCTTTTTTATAATGTTAAAAGTATCTACGGGATGAATAATCGCGTTTCCAATGCCCTCAAGTGTTTCTATAGGATGGGTTGCAGCGTCCCACAAATCACTACCCGCATCGACGAGATTCTCTTTTACTCCCCCAACAAATCCAGCCGAATCGAACTCTATGTACTTCTTTTTCTCCAACAGCCATACATATAGCTTCTGATCTGAATCCAGATTTTCATACCCAATCTCTTTCGCAATCTTAATATATTCCTCTGAACTGGAGACGTTTTCAAGCTTTTTCTTCAACTTATAAATTTCAACATCCCGTTCATCAACTTCACTCACTTCTTTTTCAAGTTCGGATCTCTTATCAAGCTTATCCAACATGACTTCCATCGCTGTCTCTTGATTCCCGCTCAAATCATCCATCTCATCCGGCTTTAAAATCGAACCTTTTTGGTAGCCGGTAATCTCAATTTTAGGGCCTGTATACATTTTTTCAAGCCTTGTGATGTATCTTTGCATAGTCTCAAGGTCGTTTTCTGCGGTTTTGAGAGCATTGGTCTGCTCCCTATCAAAAGCATGGAGCTTTTCGAGCGTGCTGCTGACTTCCCTTTTCGCTCTCTGATTCTGTTCATGAAAATCACTGTCATCCAACTGAGGTAAATCGGCGATATGGCTGACTTTAGCGATCGTAGCATTGGCTTTGGATACCAAATGTTTCGTTGTTCGATCGGCCGCGTTCAAGCCTTGTTCCAATTCGTGTTCGAGAAAGGCTTGTGAAATATATCCGTTGTGATTTGATTCAAAAGAATCCAGTGAGGTTTTGATTTTTTTCAATGCCGATTCGTATTCTTCAATGAACGTTTCATAGAATCGCAAGAACGGAGTATGGCATTCTTCGTAAAAGGCGCGAATGGCGTCCCCGCCTTTTCCTTTTAAGGCATCATCAAGAGATGTGATGCCGTCGACGCTTTTTTTGACTTTGGCAATTTCATCTGCTTGTTTTTTTAACTGTTCCAGCGTATCATCTATTCCATTTCGTAACGCTTGAACATCCAGAGTCTTCATAGCATTCTCCTCTATTTCGTTTTCATCGATGAAGCCAGCTGCTTGTCGGTGTCTTTGATTGCTTCAACGGCGGATTCCGTTTGGGCGATTTGTTTTGAAAAAGCCGAGGCATAGGATTCAGCGACCTCATTCATCGTTTGATTTAATTCATCTATCTTTTTCGCTGTATCTAAATGATTCTGGCCTTTGACATCCGTCGGAACCGACGCTTTTATCGAATGGCTTGAATGCTTCAATTTAGAAATCGCTTGTTTGACTTCACCGGTCTTCACTTTTATTTCTTGACCCATTTTTCAATTACTCCTTGTTTCGCGCTTCTCGCTTCGCATGTTCGATCTTTTTCTCTAAAGATCGAACTTCTTGGCTAAGCGAGTGAATGTCTTCTTGTAACGCTTTGATTCGTTCATCGATTTTTTCCAGAACGTCGGAAAGCTGCTTGCCTTCAATGTCATGAAAGGATGCCTTCATATCCTTTCGAATACGCTCAAATGATTCGGCAAGGCTTCCTTGCCAGGTGTGAGACGAAAGCTCAGGTTCAGTGATCGTCTTTTTGATATCAGAGAACTCTGTTTTGTCTTTTTGCAGCTCTTTGCGGCAAGCTTTCAGCTCTGCCAAAAATTCCTTCTTCAGCGATAGATCGACTTTCATGATATCTAGAGCCAGCGTTTCTCCCAGGATTGAACCGATCATTTGTAACACCTCTCTTCCCAAAAACTGCATGACTAAAGTAATGACCAGTATAAAGTTTACCACTATAC
The DNA here is from genome assembly GCF_029537375.1 of Bacillus sp. HSf4. Lineage (NCBI taxonomy): Bacteria > Bacillati > Bacillota > Bacilli > Caryophanales > Bacillaceae > Bacillus > Bacillus sp. HSf4. The sequence goes on from NZ_CP120679.1 coordinate 2,236,050, forward strand.
GGAAATGAATTGGTGAATAAATCCTGTCCATCCATGAAAATGAATCTTTAAGATTAGGTCAATAAACCTATTCAATAAAGTTAGCTTTAAAAATAAAAAAAGCCGTTTTTAAAACGGCTGCAAAAGGAATTACGCAGTTTCATTTGTATTTTTAGACTAAACAAAATAATAATGACTAGGTGCGCTCGTTATGTTTCTAGAAGCTATGTTCACATCATCGTTGCTTGAAAAATGGCTGAGAAAACCAAGTCCAATGATTACAATACCTAAGCCAATCTTCAGTTTAGACTTCATACAAACATTCCCCTTTCAATATTTGCTTTTGAGCATAGACCATCTTTTTGAGACAGATGATGCTATCCTCTATTTTTCCATTATAATCTAGGTACGTGCCGGCTAACAACGCCAGCTCTTCCAAATACGGAAAACCTTTGCTTGTTTCTAATCGAGCAAATATTTTATAAAGGGAGGGTGTATCCCCCTGTTTTAGGTAAAGAGAGTCCAATGCTTCGAATAAGCTCATAAAGAGATCATCTTTTAACTCCACAGCACACCTAATACCTTTACGGTAATAACCTACGGCTTTTTCATACTGATTTTGTTTGAAATAGATCAGCGCCAAATCATGGTAGACTTGTGGCAACCGATTTGACTTTAATTTCTTATATTGAATAAGAGCATGTTCAATATACCTTGCAGCCTTATTTAAATTGTCCATCCTATGATAGCAGTTGCCAAGGTTATAAAATGCTGTGGCATAGATATGCGGATTTTTCTTTTTCAGTAATTCAGCGCTCCTTAATGCTTGATTCAGGTGCGGAAGAGCTTTCTCATGATTTTCAAGATCGTCATAATTTCCAGCAATGACAAAATGACATTGAATGAGACGAACAGAGTAAAGTTCATGTTTTTTATATATTTGGTATGCAAGCTCCGCATAATGCATTGAAACATGAGTCATTTTCATATGATAGTAGACTTCAGCCATTTTAAAGGAAAACTCCGCTTTTTCTATACTATCTGATATAGCGGGAAATTCACGTTCAGCTTTTTTATAATAAGTGATTGCCTTTGTATATTCACCTTTCCTGAACTCGTACATGCCTCGAAAAAAGTTGTAATAGTATGTAAGCATGTGATCCAACTTTCGTTTATTCCCTTCAACCCTCTTTAAATATTCTGACAATTCCATCTGTTTTTCGCCAGAAGGTACGATATACTCAATCATAATACTGTGGCGAAAAGCCATTAATTGATAATAGAGTAACAAGTCTTGATCCTCTTCCATAACCTCTATGTCTTTTTCTATTTCGGCTTTAAGAATTTCAGCATCTGTTACATTGAATTTCTGAATGTGATGATACCACTCGGTTATTTTCATCCCACTTCTGCAGATGAGATTCTATCCAACCTTTTCACCCTTCCCTTCAGCATACTAATGATGTAAATTTTAACAATATTCCACCATTTGAAAAAGGTATTGGGCCACCGCAATTAAAATTTTCGGTCTACCCCGCAATAGCGAATTGATAATGGATTGAAAATCATTGATTTAAAGGAGATGATTTTAGTCAACTAAAATAAATGGAATTGCGGTTTTTGAAGAGTCTTAGCTCAGATAATCCCGAGAGCTGTCACAAGGTTATAAATAGCCTGCCGTTTTAATTTGTCCTTTTTCAGCCCCATCTCCAAATCAATTTCAATATCCTTGATTTTCTTTGAAGAAAGGTACTTGGTTTTGATGGTCTTCAATTCAGCATCATCAAGGCTTTAACGCTTGTTGGACTTTCCTCAATTTTCTTAACTATTTCAAGGGCATTTCCCCAATACCCAACAGTGATCTCATTATCCTGATAAGTTATTTCAGTCTTCGATAAATCCAAGTCCGAATCACCAATTTCAGCTGCGTAAATAGAATTTTGCAAAAGGCAAAGACAAGAGGTTAACCGCGACAAGAGTTGGGATTTTTTCACGAAGCACTATTCTCCCCTGTTTTTGGTTATAATATATAATAGCAAAATAGCCCAAAAGGAAAGGATGAATTCATCATTGAAGGAGGATTTATTAAAATCAGCTATTAAGTCATTTTGTAAGAGACATAATATGTCACCCCAAAAAGCAAGATTTTCAAACGTTGAAAACTATATAACTATAAGTGTAAAAAACCACTCGGAAAATGGATTAGATATAGACTGTTTTAAAGTTCTTGACTTTATGTTTAATATAATTGGGCCAACAAAAACTAAATTTAGCCAAACAACTTTCATGTTCCCAGACTCTGAAAAAGTAGACAGAGTAACGGTTTCTTTTGAAGAAAAAGATTATAAAGACTTAGTAAATACATTGTTTTCTTAAATCAAAAAAGCAGGATCCATCTATCCTGCTTTTTTATTTTTTCAGAATTCCTCTAATTTTTCATAGCTAATATGCCCTAGAGGACTGTAATTGTTTCGCATTACGACTTTTCGAAGTCCAATGGACAATTACGTTATTCGAATGATTATGCAGCTCCGCTTTCGTGTCAAAGTGAACCACAAAGCTATCGACTTCATATCATTCCCTCTCAATCCAGAGGGGAGAAAGCCCTTCCCCTTATTTAAATACCTTCCGTAATCTAAATTTTCTCAGAGTCGAAACCCCCAATCGATTTTTTCTTTTTAGAATCCTTAAAACAGAACACCCGAACAATATAAATGCCGCCTAACTTTCTTCTTATATACCGCACACTAAATTTTTATGGGAAGCAGAAGATAGCAGCTCGTTGCACTTCCCCCGCTATATAAACCGCTTCTTGTCCATGTATAGATATGGGGAGCTTTAAGCTGAATTCTCCAGTCAACAGAAGAAGTTCTTGAAGTGTAAGTCCTGGCATCCGTATAGATTCGCGCAGTGTAACCACTTCTGGTTGGCCAGCCAGACCATACGGACTCGACTGTTCCTGTTGATACAAAAAACCCCGGTGGCTGGTACTACAGCAACACCATCCCCAATTATTTGTTTTAAAGATAGTACACTCCATGATAGTCTATCGTTTCCCACCATAAAACCTCATAATAAACCATATAAATCAACTAAAAAGTGTTATTTTTTCGCCTTCAGAAAAGATCATCCGCATCCGTGTCGGGAGTTCGAATCTCGCTTGGGACGTATTTCATGAAAAGAGGCAGCCCCTTGATATACCAAGGGGCTGCCTCTTTTTTGTTTGTGATTTCCGATCGTTTTATTATGTTTCTTTGGTGGCGGGTTTTTTATTGCAAACTCTGCACAAATCTTATTATATCAAAGATTTTCCGAACCTGATTTTTCAAATGAGCATTTGAAGCCTTTTGATCCTTTTTTATTTCCGCCAAAAAGTTGAACAGTCTGCCTTATCCAACATATTAAACTCGATTATTTTCTCAAGTAATGAGAAATCAACCGGGTGATCCCACTTGATACGAACCAACTGCTTGGTATGATCATAGCCGGCCTCTACAATTTCATCGGAAAAATGAATGATCCCTGCCCTTTCAGGGGCAACAGCCAAATGGTGTTTGGCTACGCTAAAGCCAATAATAAATGTGCCGTGATCGGTAAACATAGGCTGATTCCACGCCATTTTCGGCGCTAACTGTGGAAATTTCTCAGTTACCCAGCTCAACACTTTTTCCGTACGGGCCCGATGCTGCGGATGATCAATATTCGCTAAATATTCTGCAAAAACTTCCATGTTGTTCCCTCCCCTTCATATAAACTAATGAGATTTGATACCTATATCGAATGGTGCCTCTCCTGTTTCCAATGTTGATGTTACCTTTTCAACAATTAATGATCAAGAATGAAAAACAAAACTCCTTCGATAGAACTCAGTAATTGGTCAGTATAAAAAGAGCCTCCGCTTTTAGATAAGGAGCTCTTTTTATGGTGGTTGTTGATTTTATCCCTCCCATGAAAATGACTCATATTGATCAGAACAAACAACCGAAATGTCAAAAAATAGCCCAACTTGTAATAAGCGGGCTCTCCATCTTTATATGCTCTTTTTCATTCGACATCTACGGTATTCGCGCAAGAATATTCCGTCCTTCACCGAACTTAATACTTACCAATAAAGTCGTTAAACATGACGTTACTTCTGTATTATCTGAATAAGATTGCCGCATGTATCATCGAAGACAGCTATTGTGACTTCGCCCATTTCTGTCGGCTCCATCGTAAACTTCACACCGTTTTCCAATAATCGTTCGTACTCTTTGCGAATATCTGCAACGCCAAACATTGTTACTGGGATGCCTTCGGCAAATAGCTTCTTTTGATAGTCTTTGGCGGCAGGATGTTCATTCGGTTCGAGTAAAAGCTCGGTTCCGTTTTGATCATCGGGAGAAACAAGCGTTATCCACCTATATGCTCCGCTGGGAACATCATGCTTTTTTACAAAGCCCAGCGTTTTTGTATAAAACTCCAATGCTTTGTCTTGATCTTGAACGAATATACTAGTAATAATGATTTTCATCATGTGTTTGGTCTCCTTTGGTATTTGCGATGTATGGTTCTCTTCTGACAATCTGGCTGCAAATAGAAAAACTCATACATTCGTTATTCGTTATAAAATTAATCTACCCATCCCTTCAGCAAATTTTTAAGTGGCTCGTTATTAAATATAAGTACTCGATATTTTCCCTTTCGTTTTGATTGAACGAGCCCTGCATCTTCCAATACAGAAAGATGTTTAGCTATCGCCTGTCGCGAAATGGAAAGCTCATGCTTCATAATGAGACGTGCCGTAAGCTCATACAACGTCAGCTCGTTGCGTTCGGATAGTTCGTCTAATATAAGCCGCCGAGTCGAATCGCCAAGTGCTTTGAATATAGCGTCTTTATTCCAATTCATATATCGAGTATATGCAACTATACGGTTGCTTGTCAAGTATGAGCAACTCTAAGGTTGCGTAATAAAGGAACCACTATGATGCGATCAACAAGTAAAGTCACATGAAGATGGTAGCTTCAATCATTGATGAAAGAGTAAATTAAACATAAACGGAGGAACTTCTCTCAGTGCAGTAATTACATGTTACGTACTTAACTGTGCCTTTTAAATATAAAGATAATGAAAAATAGTGCACAAGAAGTTAACACCAAGGCAAATAAATTTATCAATTTATTCGTCCTGTGTTTTAGAATCTTGAATAATAGCTCATAAATACCAATGCCGATTGTACCTCCAAGTGTATTGGCCAGTATATCAGTAATATCACTTCTTCCGATTGCCAAAACAAATTGTGTAATCTCAAATGTCAGAGTAAAACCAATAATCGAAAGAAGTTTTTTCATAAAAGACCATTTACTTTTCAACATGCAAATATAGATACCCAAAGGTACAAAAATCCTTATATTGTTATACACCTCAGAAAAGTCGGACTTATTAAGTGGGATCATATTCATGACTCGCACTCTGTCTATTTGATCAAAAGAAAACTGTAACTTAAAAAGAACTAACCAAATAAGTGCTAATACATAGATTAAGAATAATATGAACGTCAATTTTTTATTTTTCAATATTTCTCCTCCAATTTCTTGTCACGCCACCCTGAAACAATGCTGGTTCGTTTATCGGTATCTCTAAAAACTCACATTTGCTATGTTTTAGTTGTTGTTGATACTCTCTTCGTTTTTCTTCGGAACGCTCCCTCTTCCGCCGTTCATCCGTTCCTCTCCGCCCGAACCTCGTCCTTCGGAACTTAGTCTCGCTTACCAGAATACACTGTCACAATCACGCCATCCATATTGTTGCCTGACATTTCATACTGCCCATTCGCAGGCACAGGGATCGTTGTATTTTGGGAGATGGGATAGTAAAAGATTTTATAGACTTGGTGGTCTATTGTAGTCGTAATCGACTTCTGTTCCTGCAAAAAATCCAAATATTCTTCTAGAGCGAAATTCTTTTCTTTCATAATCGCGCTGTGAGGGAAACCAACATAACGGATATGCCATGGTTCATATTGAATGCCTGTAACATCAGTTTTATCCTTTGGATAGCGTAATATAAAGCCGTATTTCCAGGCATTTTCTTTTATCCACTTTCCTTCAGGTGATTGCTCCATTTTTGTTAAGCTTGATCCTACATCAAGGGCTAAGCCTGAATTATGTTCACTAAAACCTGCTGGCAAGGCATAATCATCTCCCATTTCTCGGTAAAGCACACTTTGCTCATCAAAGTCACGATAGCCACTATTTATTAAAAAATGACTAACCCCTTCCTTTGCAGCATCATTGACCATCTCTGAAAATTTTTGTGCTATTTCTTTTGATAGATGAATATTCGTATCAAGCAACCCATATCCCTTTACCAATTCATTATGCTTAGATAAATTTACGATATCTGATTTCACACTTTTTTGGCGAACAGGATAATTACTGTTGATTAGGAGCAGATTTCCTTGATGAATCTGTTCTTTTGAAATCGTTTTCGTTTGGGTGCTTTCCGAAGTCCCTCTTTGATCTTTGTGATTTTGATCATATTTTTGAATTTCTGCTTTATCCTGAAAAAACAGTGTTTTATTAATGAAGGCAAAACCTAAGCACAATAAAAATAACAATAAAAAACCCCACTTCTTCATTTTCAGTTTCCTCCTTAAGTGAGCGGCTTGATGATAATGCCGCGTTGAGTCAGCGCGCGGGAGATTTCGGCAGTCCTTAACGATAGCTTTCTCCAGGGCGATGCTGGACGTGGCCACCACGGGCACCTCGGCAATATATGCCATGCCGGGATATTGTATATGAGCCAGAAATCGCCCACGTACCCCGCGCTTGGCGAGGGCGGCGGCGATCAGATAGGCGTGGGTCTCGACGCGGCCTGGACAGAGAAAGACAGCGGCTGCGGGATATGGCTGGCAAGGGCCGCCTTTTCCTTTCGGTACCCAGCGGAACTGGAGCAATTGATTCGCAAATTGCTGGCCTGCGGGTGAGCAGAAAATTGCGATGACCACGGCCGAAGCCTTCTTGCGGGCGCTGCGGCAAGATGAGCATGAAAAAACAAGACTGAACGAATAGATGGGCGGTACGCCACACCGCCCGTCTGCTCCGCCCAATGTCAACAGGCGGTTCAGCCTCGTTAAATCAGCATGCACTTGGCGAAACGAAAAAAGCTCGTTCTTACGATTTTAAGTCTACCGCGTAAGAACGAGCCGTTTTTTAAAATTAAATTGTTAATTTCCTAAGAAAAAGTAAAGATAACCTTGAGATTTTCCTAAGAAACGATATTCATTTTCTTAGGAACCCCTTCTGGCAAGGCCGGAAGCTCTACCGTAAACGTCGTGTAGTGATCATTGCTTTCCGCGTAAATCTGCCCGCCATGCTGAACAATGATTTCTTTTGCAATCGCCAATCCAAGTCCCGCGCCGCCCGTATCGGAAGAACGGGCATCGTCCAGCCTGTAAAACTTTTCAAATATGGCAGCGAGATTTTCTTTTGGGATGCTTCCGGCGTTCTTGAAAACGATGGACACCACATCCCCGGAGAGGCCCGCCGTAATGTCAATGACGCTGTTGTCCTCGCTGTATGCAGCGGCATTTTTCAAAATGTTGTTAAAGACCCTCGCCAGCTTATCGGGGTCGCCGAATACGGTCAAATCCTCGGAAGCATGGATAACCGCTTGTTTTCCATTCGCGGCAAGCTGGGGGTAAAATTCATCGGTCATCTGCACCAGCATATAGTATAGGTCTATGTTCTTTTTCGTGAGCGTAATCGTTTGGAGGTTATACCGCGTAATCTCAAAAAACTCGTCGATTAGCTGTTCGAGGCGATACGCTTTGTCCAACGTGATATGCACATACTTTGCCTTTTGTTCTGCAGGCATGTCTGGCGCCTCGTCAAGCAGGCTCAGATAACCGATAACGGATGTCAGTGGCGTTTTAATATCGTGCGCCAAGTACATAACAACGTCATTTTTTCTTTGTTCGGCCAGCTTTGCATCCTGCTCTCGTTTTTCCAGAGTCCGTTTTAATGTGTTGAGCTTCTGTTCCATGAACTCCATTTCCGCAGAAAGTTCAATTTGTTTATCTTCGTTCTGAATCAGTATATCAATGCCGGTATTTATCTCGTCAAAGTATTTTGTAAATTTTGAAAGCATGATGCGGCATAGAATCAGAATACTAATGGCAATCGCCACATAAATAAAGATTTCTATATTATTCCGTATGGTATACTGATATATTATCATCGCGTCCTGACGTTCTAAGTAATAACTGTTTTCCAAAAAACGTACGATCCACTCCCCAAGTGTCCCCTTGATAAATAGACGCAAAAACAACACGAATACAACTGCTGCCATAACAATCACAACGATATAGAGGTAGAGTTTTCGTTTTAGTTTGGAATAATCGGTTTTTTTATTCCTATTTTTCAATTTTATAGCCAACCCCCCATACCGTTTTTATATACTTCGGATTATCAATGGTGTCGTTCATTTTTTCACGCAGATGCCGGATATGCACGGTAATGGTGTTGTTGCTCTTGCTGAAATATTCGTCGCCCCATATCTCATGAAATAATTGCTCGGAGCTAACCACATTCCCCTTGTTTTCACAGAGGATGCGCAGAATTGAAAACTCGGTGGGAGTGAGGGATAACGGCTTCTCGTTCAGAAAACACTCATGCGTGTTTATATTCATAACAAGGCCGGAGTGGACAATAACATTGTCGTTCTTCTCCGTTACTCCATTGTATTTTTTGTATCGGCGCAACTGTGCCTTAACCCGCGCAATTAACTCCAGCGGGCGAAAGGGCTTCGTTATATAATCGTCCGCGCCGATTGTTAGCCCTGTAATTTTATCTACCTCCGTATCTTTCGCGGTCAGCATGATAATTGGATAGGTGTACTTGTCCCTTATTTTTTGGCAGATAGTGAGACCGCTTGCGCCGGGAAGCATGATATCCAATATGGCAAGGTCAAACTCGGCCTTGTCTATACATTCCAACGCTTCTTTGGCGGTATAGTATTTGAAAATCGTATAATTCTCGTTTTTCAAGTATAGCTCAACCAAATCGGCAATTTCGCGTTCGTCGTCCACAACAAGTATTTTATCGCTCATAGTTATCAACCCTCCTTTGGATTTGCTTTTCTCAATCGGAGCCTTTTCCAAATAACGAGGCTATCATACCCACCTCTCCAAGTAAAGTGCAATCTTTATTTACGATGAATACGGTCAAAACCTCTATATAATGGCCCTTTAATGGAATAAGGAATGACTATTTTTCCCTTCCGGCAGCTTCGATGATTAAAGAAGGACATACATGGTACACGTTTGGGACGGGGATTGGAAAAGGGAGCCGCGTCATCAAGTCGAATGACGGAAAAGTTTGGAGTGTGTCGCCAAGTATATTTCCAACTCCGTTATCCTGATGGAAAAAATATGTGCCAAATCATGGCGGAGCGGTTGAAGCGCCGAGCATCACATATCAAAACGGATACTATTATTGATTCGTTTCGTTCGACAAATGCTGCCAAGGGGTCAACAGCACCTATAAAATTTTTACGGCCGTTCAAAAAAAGTGACGGGTCCATATTAACAGAAGCGGCAAGAAAATGACCGAAGGGGGAGGAACAATTCTCGATTCCGGAAATGACCGCTGGAAAGGACCGGGCGGCGAAGATGTGCTAAACGGCAACATCATCGCAAGACATAGCTATGACGCGCTTAACAATGGGGTGTCCAAGCTTTTGATCAATGATTTGTCCTGGGATTCCAAAGGCTGGCCGAGATATTAGGCCGCTTAGAAGAACCAAACAGAAGTTTTCTGTTTGGTTTTTTTGCGAATCTTTCTAATGGGAGTTGATACTTCCAGAAAAAACCGTTTTTCACCTCCAAAAAAGGATTAAATATATATTTATTTAATTTTAATGTTTTTCAGCAAAATAAGACATCATTTTCATTCTATTAATGCTATGATTTTTTCCATCCTATTGATAAATAGGAAAATAAAGAGAGGAAGTGTTGTTATATGTTGATAACAAAGTTCAAAAAAACAGTAGGTACGGGTCTCGTTGCAGCAGTCTGTTTCATGTCAGCATTGCCGGCAAGCGCCGCACCGGCAAATGTAAGCGATGCCAAATCGAACCATTATACGATCAAATCGTTCCATTACTTAACTGTAGACGGGAAAGATGTGGATTCCCAGGCCCAAGTCAACAGCAAATCCGGCAAAGACATCAAAGTAACGATGGTTCTGCCTCAACAGAATCAAAACGGCGATTTGTTGGCGTATGGATTTACGAGCAAGTTAACGTTGGAGGCATTTATCGAAAAAGACAAACAAAGACTTCAAAACGAAATCAAGCCGACGGCCAGCGGCCCTTGCTGCACCGATTTCTATGAGTATAAAAATAAAGGCGGACAGTATATTTATTGGAGAGACGGCTTTAAAAACCTGCCGTCCAGCTGGAATGACAGAATTTCCTCCTTAAGCACGGCGTCACCTTCTTCAAGCTATTCGACGACACTGTGGGAGCACACTTCAACTCAAGGGTATGGCAAAGGCGTCCTGTTTAGACATTCCGATTGGTATGGTAAAACGGCTAATATGGCTTCAGATTGGGATAACAAAGCTTCAGCAATCGACATCAAGTAACAGGCGTTTGCCATTGACCAAATGAAGGTGTTTTGACATCACGATTCTCCCATCGATTCAAGAAGGCATGGGAGAATCGTGATGTTTTGCAGCCCCCTTCTCTAACTTAATCCTGAATTTTCACTTGCACAACATCAGCGCCGGTTTTAGAATCAATTTTCGCATTCAATTCCGCCTTTTGATTCGAGCCGTCAATCCAGCTGTTTAAGCTTGTCCATGTGGCGCAGCCGCCAGGCGCGGCAATGAATTTTCTGTCTCCTACACGCTCTAAAGGCAGCTCGGGATCACTTTCATAAAGGCTGACCGTCATTGTATTTCCCGTTCTTATTTGAAAAACACAAATCCTGTAATAGCCTCCGTCTGATTGATAATCTCCGGTCATGTTTCCCTCATTTGAAATGGTCACCTTTTCATCCGCAAGTGTTTTCCAGCCAAACGACTGCACCTCAGCTGCTAAAGCTGAAGTGGTCGGAAACATGCTTAGAGCGATGATTCCTAAAACAATGGCTTTTCTTTTCATAAGCTTGTCTCCTCATTCATTTCTTCTCCCCCGCACATCACGGAGCAGCACATGATATTCTGAATCAAAGTATAGCAGACTTGAATAAGCATGATAAAGACATCGTTTGAACTAAGTTTTCACCTCTTCCGAAAGGATTCTTTATTATGGTATATGCGAAATCTTGTGCGGTACTTGCATGTTTTGGATGATGATGTGGCTTATAAAACGAATCCGCTTGTGTTCACCTTCAATGTCTCGTGAACTGTCAGGTTAAAAGTCAAAATCATTTCTTTAATTTTACGTCCTGTACATCAGCCCACCTTAATCAAATTGTCAGACATGCCTTTTACACCCGGGGCAACATTGAAAATGAAACGTTCCAGGTCCCTTTTAAAGAAACCCGGAACACCGTTGTTGAAAGCTACAGTTTCCCTTGGGACCCATATTCTTTTAGCGTTATGTTGACATGATAATGAATTGGCGTTTCAATAAATGTTTGATCCCAATTTTTCTTCAGCTTATCCCATAGGTAGGGATATTTGATCCTCACTTCGTTGCCAAAGCCGGCAAGGTCGGCTTTGTATTCCTTCTTCATTTTTTCCGTGATCTGTTCGACTTTATGTTTGACAGATTGTGCCGTAGTTTTTTCCACTTTTTTTAAAAAGGCTTGATTAAATGCGACTTCTTGGGTATTCCAGTTTTCGGCAAGGCGGCCTTCTGACTTAATATTGACTTGAAATGATAGGCGGCCTCTTTTGACAATTGGTTTGATTTCACTGTTGATAGATTCTACGGCAAATGCGGTCAGTTTTTTTGTTTGTGGATCTCGGCTTTTAACTGAACCGCCTATTCCCTTTCCTTTAATCCACATCAGTTGGCCTAAATCTTCTTCATCTAAAAAACCGAGCAGCTTGTTTGTTTTTCCACTGATCGCCACGGCCCCCGCGTATTTGATTTCACCGTTGGCGCCCACGACGTTTTGCAATAAATAACTGGTTCCCGCTCTCATCATCCCCGGCAATTTAGCTAAGGTAACAGGCGGCAGAATTTTTCTCGCCTCAAAGTCGTTTTCAACGATTTTGCGCAAACGAAACGCCGGCATTTCTCCTGTTTCTTTAAGCTCAAGCGTGTCTCTTGCTCTGCCTCTTGTGATGAGGACAAGCGTGCTCGGTCTGATTTCATTATCCCTGAGAGATTGATCAAGCAGTTCTTTCATTGAGTAGGTCTGAAGAAGACCAGCGGCGATGACAATCACTTTTAAGTGGGAGCTGAAGACCGGCCTGTCCCGTCTGAGCGCTACTTCAGCACCGATTTGCTGAAACGAATCCCCCGTTTCAACAATATTAATGTACGGCTTTTGGTCGCCGCTTCCCCCATCGGACTTGGCCCCGGCCGCCTGCTGATTGACATATTGGTAGGTTATGGTCAACCGGTCTTTCTTCGGATAGTCACCGCCCATTTTGTCAAACTTTTTTTCCAGGGCCGTTTCCTTCCCCTTATCCAAGCCTATGGCAAATGTGAGGCCGAGTTCCTCAATATCATGACTGCTCCAACACCCGGTGAGAAAGAGAAGCATCGTCATGAATAGAAAACTGTTCTTAATCGATGTTGATATGATGTTTCCTCCTCCTTCCGGCCTGAAATGAAAAGGAGTATCCATGTTTATGATTTGCATTTGGTGATTTCATTAGTCACAAAAAAATGTTCTTTTGAATCAGCGTTTTGAATTGGTTGTTACACCATTTTTCATTATTTGAATCAATCAACTATACGGATTTAATGATATGGCATAGGATGAACTATGTCTCTTCAGGGAGGTGAACGATATGGGTGGTGGTTATGGATTCGGATCAGGATTTGCTTTACTCGTTGTTCTATTCATTCTCTTAATCATTGTTGGAGCCGGCAGCTTCGGCGGCGGCTTTTATTAAAGACCTTTTTCCTGTGAGAAGTGCGGGAGGATCCTTGTTACAGGCGGATTACCCCTGCACTCTTTTTAAACCACTAGTTTAAAAAACTTATGACAGTTTCCTCCAAGAGATGGATTGACACTCCTCCCCATGTTATTGTTTGTAGGGCTCTTTTTTAAAAAGAGCCTTTTTTGACATGGAAACATATCGGGTAAAACCATTTCGGATGATCTAGAAAAAAGAGACAACAATATGTTTTCATGAATTCTACATATCATTTTTTGGAATAAATCCTGGACTTTCACTTGAAATTTTTTCAGAGCGTCCTCTACTTCGAAATGATTCCTCAAAGGTTTATCGAAACCACAAAATGATGTTCATTCAAACTTCTCCCTCGAACGGCAAGTTTCACAACTTCTTTAACAGCTCCTTCTTCTGATTTTCATTTTAGTATGATAGGCAACAGCGGAGGCACGGCTCATAACAGGTGGCATACGCTGATACTGACTAACTCTTTAGGAGGTATAGAAAAAATGCCACACAAAATGTCAAGCGAGCTCAAGCATCATTTAATGAAAGCGAATCTGTACGGTTTGCTCGCAAAAAGGTATGAGTATGTCGATCCAGCCAAACACATGCATTTTTATCAGAAGCATTTTAAACATGTGAAACGTGTCGAAGCGCTTTACATGGGGATGCACGACAATGACATGAGTCACCATGATGTGAATTTGAATATGCCTAGCCACATGAATATGCCGAATCATATGAACATGAACATGCCAAGTCACATGAACATGCCAAGTCATGCGGATCCGAACAGCCATATAAACAACTGGCCTTGATCAAAAAAAGGGCCCTTCTTGGCAGCAGTCGCTTTCTTTTTACAATACCTATCGTTCTTAGGAGGCTGTTTTATGATATTACCGGCAGTTGACCTTGGGCTGATGGCGGAACATTTGTCGACACATAAAGGCATGCTCCACAAATTAAAGGGCTACTATTCTCGAGCGACAAACGCCGAGCTTAAAGAAATCATCGGTCTGCAAATCAATGTCATGCGAATGCATGTCAAAGTCATGCTGCAGCTGATCAACCCTTACAATCAAAATTCGCCTGAGGTTACCCCTTTACATGCTTTATCTGATGATCCTTTCAGAAAAAAAACGGGAGAACCGGCAACAGCCCATGATCATGCGATCGCTTTGGAAGCGCGGGCATCGGCCAAAAACATGGCGGGCGACAATTTCTTTTCGGCGCTGCTGATGAAAGACAATCATGTCCGGAATGCACACATTCAAATGGCGCTTCAACAAGCTTCCTTACAGGAAATGTACAGCCGATTGATCAAGAGGATGGGCTTAGGATATACACCGCATGCTTCCATCAACGCGCAAATCGGCACTTATCAGCACTTTGAGCAACTTTTTTAGCTTGCAGTCTAAAAAACCGTTCTCGTCTTCAAATGAGTACGGTTTTTCGTTTTGGTTATCCAACCATTTTTGCAAAAGAAAGCCATCATCTATACCAAATCTCGTTTGTTGATCATAGGATATACTATGTCTCTACAGGGAGGTGAACGAAATGAGCGGAGGCTACGGATACGGAGCAGGGTTTGCTTTAATTGTCGTGCTGTTCATTCTTTTGATTATCGTCGGTGCGTCCTGGTTTGGCGGCGGATATGGCGGGTATTAATCAGTTTGCTCGAAAGCCTGCTTGAGAAGTGCAGGAAGATGCGGCTTTCATCTCTGCACTCTCAAACAATCGTCAGAAAAACAATTGAAGAGAAGACATATGACAGTCCCTCCATCATATGTTCTGATTGATTTTACCATCCTCCCTCCCCATGTTTGTTGATAGCGTAAAAAGGCCTCGAAATCGAGGCCTTTTCTATTGATAACGAATCCCCGAATCTGAGCCGGGTTCAACGAAAAACTAAAAAATCTAGCTTTCCATCCCTTTTTGCACGGGTAATCTTTTTTCTTTTCTTGACCAGATGACGGCCGGGATCAGCAAAAGGGATAAAAATCCGCCGGCCAAGGACAGTCCTGCATAGCTGGAATTGGCGACAACCATTCCAGATAGCGCACCGCCTGAAGCGCCTGCCAGTGCTACAAATACATCCAATGAACCTTGAATCTTAGCGCGTGTTGAAGGTTCGGCCGAATCGACAATCTGTGCGGTTCCGCTAATAAGGCCAAAATTCCAGCCCAATCCAAGTAAAGAAAGAGCTGTGACTAATAGAATCATAGAATCATCCGCCAGCGCCGCAGTTATTCCCGCCATTAGCAATGTCAGGCCGGAAGTAATACTCATCGCCGTTCGGCCGATTTTATCAACGAGAATACCGGTGAAAAGCGAAGGGAGATACATGGCCCCAATGTGAAAACCAATGACAACACCTACCTCCCTTAAGCTGTGTCCATGATGCTGCATATGGACCGGCGTCATCGTCATGATAGCCACCATCACCATTTGTGTCAAAATCATCACTGTCGCACCGATCGCAATTCCTTTTCTGTTGACAGGCTGACCGGCTGACTCAGCATCCGTTTGATTCTCCTTTTCCAAAAGGCTTGCAATCTTCAGCGGGTCAGGACGCAGCATCATAAAAAGAATCAGTCCTGCTAAGATAAAGGCTGCCGCTGCTAAAATAAACGGCCCCGCAAGTTGCGGCACGCCGATCGAAAGAGCAAATCGCCCCATGATATCGACCAAATTGGGACCGGAAACCGCCCCGAACGTCGTCATCACCATCGTCACGCTGACGGCAGTCGCACGCTGTTTTCGATTGGCCAAGTCGGTCCCGGCATAGCGGGCTTGTAAATTCGCAGCTGTACCTGCGCCATAAATCAAGAGTGAAGCAAATAATAGAAAAACACTGTTTATCATTGCGGAAAGCACAACACCAACAGCACCGATTCCGCCTGTTATAAAACCAGCTGCAAGTCCGGTGCGCCGTCCATACCGCTGTGACAGCCTCCCTACAATAAAAGCCGCTCCCGCCGACCCGAGCGTCAATAACGCGGACGGCACCCCTGCGTAAGCATCAGTCCCCAGCATCTGTTGAGCCATAAGGGCGCCTACCGTAATTCCGGCTGCCAGGCCGGCACCCCCGAAAATTTGTGAAATACTCACAATTATTAAGACCCGTCGATATAATGCTTTTCGTTTTTCTGGAGAATGGATGTCACTTCTTGTTGACTCATCCGAATAATCCGTCATTTATAGACTCCTTCTTCTGCAAATGTTCGTCCCTGAATTTGCAAATTGATTGAATAGTTGAATTTTAATTCCAATGATTTCATTCGTCAACAAATCTTTTTTGGCAGCGGAATATTTCTTGATGATCAAACAAGCTCCCAGCCGTTCCGAGAGCCGGCTCCGTTTTCCTGTGATTGAATGCCACTGCGCCTAGGCAAATCAATAAATTGGCTCAATATTCGGTTGAACCTGTCACGCTCCTCCCAGAACAGACCGTGACCGCTATAATGAAACGGGATAAGCTGTGAGTTTCTTATGTTTTGATTCAGTTGTTGAGCTTGTGAAAATGGAATCACTTTATCGTGTATGCCGTGAACGATTAAAGTGGGAGCTGATATTTTGGAAAGGTCGGTATACAGATTCTCGTCCCGCAGAAGATTGATGACAGCCTCGGTCGACCAGCCCGCCGCCTCCAGACCCAACCTGAAAAACCAGTCAGAAAACGGTTCTGTTATATACTGAAAGAAAAAGGTTTCGGTTATGCCCCGCATCATCTTAGGCCGGTCGTGCGCCGCTTCCTTAAGCAATCGATCGGCAGTCTCTGCTGTAAAACCTATAGGAGCCGCAGCGTCGATCAGAACAAGCTTTGATACTCCTTCACCGCTGTATCGGGACATATAGCGGATCGCGATGGCGCCGCCAGTAGAATGGCCAACGAGTATGAAACGGTCTAATCGAAGAGACCTGATTACGGCATGGATGTCATCGGCCAAACGGTTATAATGATAGCCGTCAAAAGGCTTATCCGATTGGCCAAACCCTCTCCAGTCAATCCCTATGCAGCGATAACCCATCCTGGGAAGAACCTTGAACTGATACTCAAACTGTTTATGGCTCAACGGCCAGCCATGTAAAAAAACAATCGTCTTTCCGCCTTTAGGATTTAGATCCTCCGCATATAATTTGACCCCCGGCTCTGCGTTCACAAAGTATCCCACGTCATTTCCTCCATTAAAGTTGTTTATCATTAAGATACTCGTTCAGCCAAACATAGGTGAATGTTCCCCTGCTCTCTGCCGATGGGCGAACAAAGAATCTCCGTAAATGTTTCAGGGTACACTATATGGTATCATTCGGAGGTGATTCCCCTTGAAAATATTGAAATGTTTAGGGATCTGGCTCACTCTCATATGCCTTCATCCGGAAACGATGATGGCGCAAACCATATCCTATCCGTGCAGCGTTGTTCTTCATCCTGTTCAAGGCATTCAAAATGCCAAAGGCACAGCTTTGATCACGAAAGTGAAAAAGCCGTATGACGATACGCCGGCAAGTCCTGTCAGAGAGCGGCAGAGCGTTGGTATTTATGCTGATTGGCTTCCGGAGCCATCTTCCTTTGGAGATTATGATCGATATGTAGGGTTCGCCCAGATCCCCGGCGTCATCAGCTGGCAATTTAAGATGTATCAAGTGAAGGAAGACACGCCAAGCTGGGTCGGCGGCAGTCCTTGGGTCGGCAAATTCGATGAAATCTCTTCTGATCTTACTGACAATACACGGGTGGAAGTGCGCCTTTTTCAGTCAAAAACGCAAAAGCTTGGACGGGCTGTGCTGCAAAACAATTTGTCGGGATGCCGGTAAGCTGGTCAATCATACCATTCAGAAAAAAGCGGCCATAAAAGCGCGACCAAGACGCTTATATGGCCTTTTTGGCAGCTAATACAAGATGCCTTTTACCAATATTTCCTTCCATCGCAGCAAGGTTTACCACAGTAAGAGTGGTCGTACGAATCCTTTTGATAGCTTGAATAAGTGTGCGGATAGTAGTGAACATGCTCATATTTGTGATGGTCCACTTTTTTTGTATGCTGCGGATGAATATGAGGAACAATGGTTTTAGAGAATCTATGGTCCTCACAATAGTTTGTAGGGTGCACAATTGGCTTCATTACTCGCGTTTTGCAATCATACATTTATAAATTCTCCCTTCCTTTTGTTTCTATCTTCACTATTAAACTATGATAGACAGCAGAAACTTGTACTAATACAAAAAACTAAATTCGTTCATTAACACGCCTTTTTCTGAAGTTGTTCCATGCTATAATGACACAAAAAGAAAGATGGAAATGGAGTTGACAATGGTGGATGCGGCAGCGATTTTTACTTTTTTGGGAGCGGCTGTGCTTTTGACGCTGATGCCCGGACCGGATAATCTGTTTGTGTTGGCGCAAAGCATTTCAAAGGGAAAATACGCGGGGATCTCAACTGCCTGCGGGCTTTGTACAGGCTTGATCGTCCATATAACCGCAGCTGCCGCCGGAATTTCGGCGGTTGTTTATCAATCGGCCCTGGCCTTCGCTTTTGTTAAATATGCCGGAGCCGCTTATTTATTGTTTTTGGCTTATCAATCTTTTCGGGAAAAACGTTCAGGATTCGATATTGATCGCCAAGACGCATTAAGCTGCGGGTCCTTATATCGAAAAGGTGTGATCATGAACCTCTTAAATCCAAAGGTTTCATTATTTTTTCTCGCTTTCCTCCCGCAATTTATTGTTGAAGGGTCCGGTTCCGCTGTGATCCAAATGCTTGTGTACGGAGTTGTATTTTTGCTTCAAGCGCTTGTCATCTTTATCATGATCAGCATATTTGCGGAAAAAGTCGGGGAGTTTTTGCGCAGGAGGCCGGCCATGTCGCGAAAGATTCATTTGCTGCAGGGGTCGCTGTTTGCATTGATCGGACTGAAAATAGCGCTGAGCCAAAAATAGGTCATCAGCAAAATAAGCGTGCAGTCTCATCCGGCTGCACGCTTTTCATAATGATAAAGCTTATGAAACGTTTCCAGCCTCTTAAAGCCCGTTGCCTCAGGCCGCTATCGCTTTTATTGGTCCATTTGGCTCCAATCACTTAAATGAAAGACCATGACTTTATCTTGTTGTTCCGCGGCATAAAAAAATTTTGACGAATCCGCTTCGATTCGCGTTTTGAACGACGGCTTCTTTCATGAGGCTGGAGCCCATAGAACATTGAAGTTGACAGCAGCCGCACTTGGCTTTTGACTTTCCGTCTCGGCCGTTTCCGTGTAGACAGAAGATGCCGTAACTGAAGTGCAGACTATCAAGTAAGCGTTTTCTTTTCGTTTATGAGCTCCTCACATCATTTGTAAAACAGAGTGTCAATTCAATAGACAAAGGTGGAACAGTGCCGAATCAAGCCAGGTTTGTTTCCCCCCTTTCTCTTGGCTTCTAGTATACAGGTTTTTCGGTGCGGAATAATGATGCAAACCATTGATTTTCCCATCAATCCAAATCATCACAATCAGTCTCTGCCAATCCGGCAGATGGTAAAAACCGATCAGTCAAACGACAAATACGAGTCTTTTTTAATGGAATGAACCATTTTAGCACCGACTACTGACTCCTTGCATTTATTTACAAAACCAAAGAAATTTGTTATAATAAATAGATTGTTTCAAGAAATCAAATGCCTTTATTGATATATATAAACAAGCTAAGGAGGGTTATATAATGGCTAAAACAGCAATGATCGTCAAACAAAAACGAGATCAAAAATTTAAAGTGCGCGAATACACACGTTGTGAACGCTGCGGCAGACCTCATTCTGTGATTCGCAAGTTTAAGCTTTGCCGAATTTGCTTCCGTGAACTGGCCTATAAGGGTCAGATTCCCGGCGTGAAAAAAGCAAGCTGGTAATACGGATTCGCCGGCCTTTGATTGAAGGCCGGCTTTTTTGTGCCTGTGAAAGGCTCCCCTTATGATTTCCCAGCGTCTTTTTCTAATATTTGCACAAAGCCGTTTGTTCCATCCACCCGGATATACGCTCCGTCTTTGATGATGTCAGTTGCTTTATCAATGCCAACGACAGCCGGAATTCCGTACTCCCTGGCAACGACTGAGCCATGAGTCATCATTCCGCCGACTTCGGTAATCAGCCCGACTGCTGAGGTAAAAAGCGGCGTCCAGCCGGGATCGGTATATGGAGCGACCAAAATTTCGCCGGGATTGAGCTTTGCCTCCTCCGGTCTGGTGATGACCCTGGCTTTTCCTTCGATCACGCCGGCGGATACCGGGGTGCCCGCAAGTGCTCCTTCAGGGCTTTTCAGATTGTGCAGTTTTCCCGTCACGACCTCTCCCTCACTTGTCATCACACGGGGAGATTTCAGCTTTTGATTTTGCTGGTGCTGTTTTTTTCTTTCTGTTAATAGAGCTTGAACAGATTCGATGTCGCGGTCTTCCAGCAAAGTGATGATTTCTTCCATGGTCAGATAAAACACATCGGCTTCACAGGTCAGGACTCCTTTTTCGACGAGGCTTCCGGCTTCTTTTAAAATAGCTTTTTTATAGAGAAATAGAAGCTTCACCAATGCGAACTTATGATGTTCGCGCATCCCCATCAAACTGCGATATACACGAACAAGCCGCGCCGCTTGTCTTTTTTCAAGAAAACGAAATTGTGAAATGATTTCCCTTCCCGCCTGTTCGGCCTCTCTTTCGCCTTGCTTGAACTTTTTCCTGTGATCTCCTGCGGCGGCTGTTTGGATGTTGCTGAGGATCGATGGCGCGAGCTGGACAGGGTCTTCAGACCATCTCCTTTTCGTGATATCGATTTCACCGACACACCTCATCCCGTACTGTTCAAGAAAGCGATCCAATGCTTGTTTGAACTCCGCACCTCCGGCTACCTTCTCCAATCCTCCGGCGAAATTGCTGCTGTCGGCTTTTCGCAAATAACGGACCACTTCGGGGTGCCGTCTCGCTTGATCAGAAAGATCCCCCAGCGCAAGCCCCATTTCGGTCGTCACATTGTGAGGCAAAGATTTATACAATCTGCTTAACAAAGCGGCACTTTGTTCATCACCGACTTTGTTTTTCAGCTTTTTTTCAAGGAAGATGGCTGCAATCATTCCGGTCAACACATAAACTGCGACTTTTAAAACCACCCCGGGAATCATCTTGTCCAACTCCCCCCGAATCAGGCGAATCGTCTCTGCACCGGACGTCCGGCTTAGTTTTTCCTCCGTTTCTTTAACGGTATGATCAACAAACGAGCGGGCCCGCTTTTCAGCCTTTCCCGGATCTTTTATCAGCAGGTTGCAGGCCGCTTTGAAAGCGACCGGTATCATGATCGGCGCCAATTGTTTGGCTGCTTTGAACTTGCCGCTTACTCTTGCAGGTGGATAGTCGGCATGTCCGCGCTTGACGACTTCCGACACAGCCGATGCCATCAGCTGATCCATGCCGTTCAGGACTTTCAGCACCCGTTTTCTCACAAATTTTATGGAAAGAGCGCCTGTTATATCGGCAAAGGCCCTTCCTCCCGCCTCGTGTACAATGGATGGATCCGCCGGATTCTGCTTTAAAAAATCGGGAATGCGGCTGATGACGGATATCCCCAGAGGCTTCATCGGATCGGTCATCATTTGGATATAGCCGAAATTAATCAAGATGTGCAGTCTATCATCCGAAAATGCCGGCACCGGATATAACGATGTGATTGGCCGGCTTTGAAGAATGTAAAACCTGCCGCCCTTAAAAGCCCATTCAACGTCCTGCTCCATGCCGTAATGCGTTTCGATTTTTTGCCCCAGCTTTGCCAGCTCGCAAATGCGATCATCAGGCAAAGCCTGCAGTGCTTGTTTTTCCGGGGGAAGCTTTTTCGTGACAGTGCCGCCTTCCGGTTTCGACCAGATCGCCGCCTCTTTTGTTGAAATTTGTTTTTTGATGATTTCCCCTTCGCGCACTTGATACAAGTCGGCGCTCACCACGCCCGACACCAGCGCTTCCCCCAAGCCAAAGCTGGCATCGATGGAAATCGTTTTGCGGCGGCCTGTGATCGGATCAGCCGTAAACATGATGCCGGAGACGTCGGGAAATACCATCTCTTGCACGACAACGGCAAGAAAAACGCTGCGGTGATCAAAACCGTTTTTCACCCGGTAGGTAATCGCCCTGTCCGTGAATAATGAAGCCCAGCAGTTTTGAACAGCCTTGAGAAGCTGATCCTGTCCGTGTACATTCAGATAGGTGTCCTGCTGTCCGGCGAATGACGCCGTCGGCAAGTCTTCTGCTGTCGCACTGGAGCGGACGGCATAGGCTTTGTCACTGCCCGTTTGCTCAAAGGCCGTTAAAATCGCCGAGCGAATATCTTCAGGTACAGGCATGGCAGCCATGTGCGCGCGAATCTGTTTCCCTAAAAGACGGGTTCGCTCCAGCTCGTCAGCTTTTAGCGAATCCAGCTGATCGAACAAACGATCGATTTCCTTGTTGTTTTGAATGAATTTTCGGTAGGCAAATGTGGACACGCAAAACCCGGGGGGAACGGGCAGACCCGCTTTCGTCATTTCCCCGAGATTTGCCCCTTTTCCCCCGGCGTAAGGCAAATCGGCTTTATCGATTTCGTGAAAATGAAGCACATATTTTTTCATCCTCCCTCCTCCTTAAAACGATATCTTTTCTTCAGCTTCCTTGGACACAGCTTGCGGCTTTAAAGCCGCTGCCAGCAGAAGCAAAAAGCTCACGGTTCCGATCGCCAGCAATACTGTAACAGGCTGGTTCATGTCAAGGCCTTTGTCAAAAAAGAGGAGATCGCGCAGCCCCTCTGAGGCAAACCGCATCGGCAGCCAGGAGTAGACCCAGTCGCGGTAAAAGGCTGACATCATTTCTGGAGCCAGCGTCAAAAGCGGGGTTCCAAAGAAGAAAAGAATGCCGAATATCCCGGCTCCGGAAAGTCCCACCCACGCTGTTACAGCGGCAATCATTAAATAGAATGAGAAGTAGCAGAGGGCGATAAACAATGCCGTCTCATGAAATTGCGGGATGTTCATCCCCACCCACTCACCTGCGATCCATACAAGGCCATAGCCGCAGATGGCGGCAAGCACCGCACCGATCAATCCTTGAAGGAGCCGGGAAAAAAGCGCTTCTGTCCGCTTGAAAAACCGCAATTTCCTCACCTTGGCAAAAATGAGCAGCGCTCCTGCTATACTGGCCATCCAGAGCGGCTGAACCAATGACACCGGCGCGTTTCCATTAGCGCTGTTCGCTGAAATCTTGTTGACATTTTCAATGTCTTTTTCAATAGGCGCTGCCAGTAGAGATGCCTGTTCCGCGCTCAAGGCTGCACCACGCTTTTCAAGCGTTGTCAGCAGCTGTTCTCTGACTTGTTGATTGATGTGTTCGACGAGTTGATTCAACATTTGTCCAGCTGCATTAGCGGCGATGGTGTTTGCCCCTTGATTGATCAAAATCTTCACTTTGGCTCCAGCCGGATGTGCTGTTTGTAGTGAAGACTGTTTTTGGCTGAAGTCTTTCGGAATGATGAGTGCAGCATAATACGTTTGATCGTTCAGTCCGTTCCGAGCGCTTTTTTCATTTTTGACATCGATCCACTTGACTGCTGCATCTTCACCTGACGTTTCTTTTTTAATGTTGAGCGCGATCTCCGCTCCTCTATTCAGTTTTCCCCGGCCCGGCAATTCCGCTCCCTGATCTTCATTTACGATGGCGATCGGCAGGTTTTTCGGCTCAGGATGGACGGATGGAATCAATGTGAGCGAAAAAATCAAAATCACCAATAGCACCACAAACGGGGCCAATAAAACCATTTTTTCTTTTAGTAATGTCATGTCAAAGCTCCTTTGCTGAAACAATAATAATGAACATGGTGTTGATTTATGTTCTTTGTGTTCATTATAATTGATTCGTAAGCAATCTCAATGCACAATCAAATGGGAAGTGTTCATTACTGAACAAAAAAATAAAAAATGTTGATTTTAAGGAAAATATCGTGGTGAAAGGCTGATCAAAATGGCAAAACGGCCGGACAGAAGAATTAACAGGACAAAAAGGATGATAAGGGATGCATTATCAGAGCTCATGGAAGAGAAAGCCTTCGAAGAGGTGACCGTAAAGGATATCACCCGAAAAGCGGATATCAACAGGGGCACATTTTACTTACATTATCAAGACAAATACGATTTATTGGAACAGAGCGAAAACGAAATCATCGAGGAAATCAGGGAAATTGCCAAACAGTCCATTCATTCAATGGGCGTATTGAAAGGCCCTGTCATTGATAAGCCCCTTCCGTTTGTGGTGGACATCTTTGAATACTTTAAGGAAAACGCGATTTTTTTAAAGGCGATATTAGGGCCAAAAGGCACCGGCTCATTCCCTTTAAAATTCAAATCCGTTTTAACTGAAAACTTGAAGCGTCTGAAAAAGACGATCAAGGCGGAAGCGCTTGTTCCCGAAGAATATTTGATTTCTTATATCGTCGGGGCTCAAGTCAACGTCCTCCATGAGTGGCTTATCAGCGGCATGGCGGAAACACCGCATGAAATGGCGCTGATTTTGTCAAAGTTGACCGGAATGGGCCCGGCATATGCGGCCGGCTTAAGAACATGAGAGGGAACTTGAACTTCCCTCTTTTTTTGACGTTTCCCGCATAAAAAATCAAAAGCCACCCACAATATAGTGAAAAAGGTGGTGAAATCATGCAGAAGAAAGGCATTCAAAACAGCAGCATCGAACAGCTTAAAAATGACCATGAAACAGAAAGCGCATTTCAGCAGGAGCAAAAAAACAACAAACAGCAACAGAACAGAAACACTTTAAAATAAAGTTAAAAAAGGTGATCAAACGATATGAAACATGTAAGGGCATTGTGTGTAAAGTTTATTGTCAGCCTTGTTCTCTTATACGTCATTTTAACCCTGTTTTTTGGTGTTCCGTTTGGAGATATGTTTGTTCTCACCTTATTTTTGGGTGTTATCTCCTATTTGCTTGGGGACCTGCTGTTGCTCCCGAGAACGGGCAACACAACGGCGACAATGGGGGACTTCGGTCTTTCCCTCATATTGATTTGGATGATTCTCGCCATGCAGGGTAATCCGCCGTATGCTTCACTCGCCTTGGCTTCAATCATTTCAGCAATCGGCGTCACGATTTTTGAGTTTTTCTTCCACCGCTATATGGCGGCTAACATTTTAGATGAGAACACAAACGAAAAACGGGAAAACAACGGTGCTATGAATTATCAAACTGAGACGTCGGAAGAAGTGTACCCGTTTTCCCCTGCAAAAAAACGCGACAAAGAATAAAACCTGTCTTATGGCAGGTTTTTCCTTTTACCAGGCGGCCATTCTCCCCCACAATATGCGGGCGCATCCCCTATGAACCCCTTCTTTCTTATCGATTGTTTTCAGATCACAATCGGCCGCTTGACGGCTTCGATCTGGACGTTTCCTCTCGCCTTGGCATAGAGACCGTCACAGTCCGCAAATATTCAAAGTTGCTCGAGTCTCACGGCTATTTTTTCGAGCGCGACACCAAGGGATGGCGACTCTACAACAAAGATGATTTATTCGCTATAGAGTATCTCTACAACATGAACAAATTGGACGGCCAATCCCTCCAAAAAGCAGCCGAACACATAGCGCATCTGTATCGGTCAAAATTGACCGTATCGCAACCCGATACACCGATACAAAACGATGAAAGGCACGCCTTATTTTAATTTGTCAAACAACAGGAAGAGTTCAATAAAATGATGCTGGAACGCATTGACTTTTTGAGAAACGGCAGCAGGAAAGAGACGAAATACTGATGAAATCCCTCCGCGAATCCCAGGAAACTCAAAAAATGCTGGCTGCCGCCCGCGAAAAAAAGTGGTGGCAATTCTGGAAATAGAAAAGCCCCCTCAGGAGCTTAATCTTTGTTAGCTTTCTTCCATCTGCTCCTAATAATCACCATGAACACTATATATACAACCGCAGCAATAACCGTTAAAACCTCAATTTTTATAAAAATACTATTCAAAATTATTATTAGAAACACAAGCATTGTCGAATACCAATGTATAGATTCATATTTTTTTCACTCATTGCGTTCCCCTCACGTTCTCCCTGCTCTTAGTTATTTTTCTTCTGTATACTTTTCATCACAGTTTCATACATCCACTTTGAAACTATATACACTACGCTTATCATCAAATACAAAATAAACAAAAACACCGATACCAAAAGCACACCGTTATTCCTCAAAATAATCTCCTGAGAATTCATGGAATAAATCAATACATAAAGGTAAAACACACAAAACATAAGCAAAGCCTCAATAATGTAATTCAAAAAACCCCGTTTTCTCAATAAAATCTGAGAAAACAGTACGTCTACAATTCCTACCACTATCACTGTAAGAGCAAAAAATTTAAACAAAATCATTACTGAGTTATAAGTGCCAGTCGTATTAATCGACACATCTGGAGCTAAAGCCACCAACTTGAAAACTCCGAAAAATATTAAGAATGGGGAGGAAACTATTAATGCACACATGAGAAAAACAACTAAAACCGCAAAGATATGATCCCCAATAGAGTAGTTTTTCCCTTTACTTTTTTTACCCATTATACCTATTCCTCTCTTTTTATGGTATTATATTACTTGGTTAAAAATATCAAAAAAACAGGGGGATTTAAAATGAAAACTAAGAGAAAAAGATTTTCCCAAGGTGTAATAACACTTTCTGTCGCCACTCTTATCATTTCAGGATTTAGTGGTTTCGCATCGTCCGCTTCAGCTGCAGAACAGAAGCAACCAACAAAAGCAATAACGACAACCACAACTGCTGTTTCATTACCAACTTCACTCGAAGATTACATTGAAACACATCAACAGCCCGCTGATTTAGAAGATTCAAAAGCATTTATCCAATTCGCATCACAGACTAAAGAATTTCAAACTTACAACAAGTTAAACCTAAATGGACAAGTACATACTGCAGGTGTTATTGGTCATTCTCTTAAAGCAATAAAAGCATTTGGATGGGTATGTAGAGTCGGAGGAAAAGCGCTTAAATGGGCGATTAGACCTCTCTCTCCTTCAAAAGCTAGACTGGTAGACAAATATGCACGCAAAATTGCATATGCCACAGAAAGATTAAACAGCGCATCAAAAGGTGCTCTTGTAAAAGCCTTAATAAAAGCCGGAGTCCCTAAGAAAACCGCAGAATCACTCGCTGAAATCATTTTATGGATTGTATAAAAGCAGAGCAGGCCGGGTGGCCTGCTCTCTTATTTGATTATGTAATTTTTGATGCCGGGATGCCCCAATACGCCATGACCTCAAAAGCGCCGTTCGCCACCTCATCGTCTTCCTCATCAATCTTGACCAGATCACCGCCCTCCGCGTCCTCAAGATTCAATTCTTTGTGTATCTCCTTCAGAATGCCACCGTACCCGATGAGCCGCCGAGACGAAAGCGCATCGTCCAGATAATAAACCGTATCCAGATTATCCTCCGTCACCTTATTGCCGCACAAAATGTCTGTATCCTTGACCGGGTATTTTGAAATCTCCAGCACGGCCTTTTGCTCCTCCATTGCCTCACGAACTTCGCTTTCAATCTGCTCCGCATCGATCTTGGCTTTCCCTTTGACCCGCTGTATATGTACAATCGGCGTGTAATCAAGTTTCATCGCCTTTTTCCATAGGGTTGTCCATTCTTCTTGATTGATATAATTTTTACCGAAATAGCTTTTTTCACCGGAAGCAACACATGAAAATGTGGATGATATGTATACTCTTCATGATTTTTCGTGATTTCCAAAGCTCTGAAATAGCCAAGTACAGCTGTATCAACTCGTTTGTACTTCATCAAACGATAAAAGCCTTTCATCATGTCTGAAATTGTCTGGCGAAGCTCTCCACCTTCAACATTTCGAACGGTCAGAGTAAGAAAAAGCCAAGCGCAATGATACTGCCGATTAGTTTCTTCCACGATTAATTTATTATGATACGCGATTTTCAAAGACCGCCGCCAGGCACACATAGGGCACAACCTCCCCTTACAAAAATGGGCTTGATACAGCTTTAACTTGCCCGTTTCCGAGTCTTTTTCTAAACCACAACTGTTCGGCACATTCAAACATTCGTTGAGCTTTTTTGCTGTAGTAAGGAGAGCCAATCCGATCTTTCAAACCTTCATAATGCTTATAGTTTTCTAGCTATCTATTATTTTTGGTCGCACTTAAATAATAGCAGAAGGTATTTTTATCTGTCAAAGTGGCGTTAAACCCTTGGCAATCAGGGATGAAGGGCATTTTAAAAAATCTTGTTCAAGTGGTGCCCGGACACTTCTTTTGATCAAAATCGCACAACTGTTCATTCCAATGAGGCGATCAGTCCCTGTCCGTTAAAATCTCATACTTTTATAAAGAGCTATAACCGGCTCAAATAAAAAATCCTGTTTTGAGAAAGGAAAACAAAGAGCACTGAACGAATTATAGCAATGAAAAGGAGGAGGATATGGTTTGGAACATGAAACGCTGAAGCACTTTGACTATCATAAATGGGCAAACAAAAGAGTGTTTGATCATCTGAAAAGTCTGCCTGAGGAGCTTTTTACGCGCAAGATTGAGAACGTTTTTTCGTCGATTGCAGAAGTCGTTGTTCATATGTGTGTCGCCGACGCCCTGTGGTTGAAGATTCTTTCCGGAGGACGTTATGAAGAGGCAAAAGAATTGGCCATGCTGCTGAGGAATGAATTATTGGAAAAGGACATCGAGGGGCTGGCCTCATTTTTCGATGAAACGGCACACCGATATGAAACACTTTTTGCAAGCCTAGACGATCTCAATTGTGATTTGACGATCGAACATCCGGCATTCGGACGGATGACGACGGCTTTCAGCGAAATTGTGAATCATGTCGTCAACCATGGGACATATCACAGAGGCAACATTACCTCAATGTTGCGGCAAATGGGGCACGCCGGAACTGCGACGGATTACGTTTATTATTTACTCAGCCGGCATGAGTCCGCATCATCAAAAAATCCCCCTGTTTAAAAAACAGGGGGATGTTTCTTAAAATTCGGCTGCAAGCTTTTTCGCTTCTGCCAGGCCGTTTTCGATGATTTTTTGCGCTTCGTCAGGAACGGCGTTGTGCCCTTCGATGACAACAGTATGCAGGTCTTGAACACCGAAGAAGCCCATCACGGTTTTCATGTAGTTCAGAGACATTTCCATAGCCGCCATCGGACCTTCGGAATAGAAGCCGCCTCTTGCGTTCAACAGGGCAACCTTCTTATCTCCCATCAGCCCTTTTGGTCCTTCAGGAGTGTATGTAAACGTCACTCCAGCGCGTGATAGGTAGTCAACATATGTGTGCAGCACAGCCGGCACCGCGAAGTTCCACAATGGGAATGCAAAAACAACTTTATCGGCTTTGACGAACTCGTCTAAATAACGGTCCGCAACAGCAGCTGCCGCTTTTTCATCCTCGTTTAATTCCATGCCTTTCCCTGCTTTAAATGTGCCGTTAATGGCGGTTCTGCCCATGTACGGCGGGTTTTCTTTGTAAAGGTCAAGCTCCACAATTTCATCGTTTGGATGATTTTCTTTATAGCTGTTAAGAAACGCATCATATAGTTTCACAGATACGGCTTCTTCAGCTGTACGATCGTTTGCTTTAACAAATAATACTTTTGACATTTTATTTTCCTCCCGTGCTAACGTTTTATTATTTACTTACAAATAGTATGTTACTTTCTTTTGAATAGAAAGTCAACTTATTTCACTTGTTATCAAACTGTTTTTCTATCAAAAAAAACACCCTGCTGGGTGCGGGTGCTTATTTTGAATCTTGCTCTTGATCAAGCCGTTTATAGGTGTATGAATGCTTTTGGCCGATTGTGTCGCTGTTCGTCAAATCCTTCATTTGCCGTGTAAATAGCCGATCATCCCCTTCTCCGCTTTCTTTTCTTTGTTCTGTTTCAGCTTGAGCCTTGACGGTCTTTCTTGCATATGGAACAGCCTTTAGCCGTTCATAAGGTATTTCTTTGCCCGTGGCTTCGCATATTCCGTACGTGCCGTCTTTCATCCGCTTGAGAGCGTCTTCGACTTCTTTTAATACATTCCGGTCTGTCCGCTGAAAGGTTTGCTCTCTCATCCGTTCAACATATACACCGGCATGATCAGCCTGATGATTGTCCACACCGTTTGACAGCTCACCCGTTTCTTCAGTCATCGGCCGATCGATTCTCTCCGCGCCGGAAATGGTCTGTTTTAAGTCGAGTAATTGCTGGTAAAGATGCTCCTTTTGCTGTTTTGTCAATGGCATGGTGATCCTCCTCCTTTCTTTGCCCTTTCCCGCTGAAAAAAATGTCAAACACAGCCTGTCCCCATTAAATCAGTCAATGTTTCCGCGTTCTATGAGCGTGTATGTTCAGAAACCTTTTCCGTCTGCCGGCTTCTGTTGTTCATGTGGCGGCAGCCTAAATATACTCTTTGGAGGCTCAAAGCAGGTTTTTGAGTGATCGACAGATGTTCCGTTGTGACACTGGTCCTTATCAGTAAATTGAGATCAATTATGGTTTTGGCGAAAAAACAAGCCGCTCCTGCTTGATGCATGAAGCGGCCTGTTGTCTTTTTTAAGCGCATAAGTATTTGGATAACAGCGCTTGAATTTCAAGCATGTCTGTATCTTTTGTAAATTCGAGGTCGAAAATTTTGCTGCTTGTCATCAGCGAAAGAGAGCTGTCGGGATTGAACATGCTGACTTCCCTGATCGCAAAGCCTTCAATGGATTTATAAGGAAGGAAGACGCGGACTTTCTTTTTAGAAAACAGCTTATTATCAAAAAAAATAATCCGCTTGTTGGTAAAACAAATTTGATCAATTCTTAACCTGCATACTGATTCAATTTTTTCTCCTTCAATAAGCAGCGGTTCAAATCTTTTCCCGTCTGCCGTCTTACTAGCTGAAAAAACGCCCAATCAAAACCCCTCTTTCTATATGTACAATTTATGTTTATGCCCAAGGCAAAGTATGCTTATCGGTACTAATAAGAATACGATAACCCTGTTTGATAAACAATTACGAGCAGATTACATTTCTTTAACTCTCGATGTTTGGTTTTACTAACAATTAATACGCTTACCAGGGAGCTCAGGTTTCAACTTTTTATTCGTTTTTTCAGGCGTTTGCTTCAGAATAAAAAAACCGCAGAAAGAATGTCTCCTTCTGCGGGCCTTTTTACGGTTTTCGACTTCTGATCTGTTCTTCTGTCACAGCCATTCCTTCCGATTCCGACATTGCTTTCGTCATCGGGAAGTGTGCGGCACCGTTGTTTCTCAATTGATTCACCCTTTTGTGATCATCTATTATGATGGATGATCATTCAGGCTTTTACCTCTTCAAAGTAGTCTTTGTAATAGCCGCCTACTTTATTTGTATTATCGATGATAAATAAAAACTCATCCGTCTCATTTTTGACTTCATATATTGTCCCGACGGTCAGCGCCCTGTTGACGATGTATTTTTTTGCATCGGTATGTACACACTTTACTTTTTTGATCGTTTGATTGTTCTGCCAATTTTCATGAATCATGTTGATGTCCCCTTTTCAAAACGGTATATGTCTCCATTGTAGCGTTTTTTGACCGAAATGCAATGTCGGGTGACTAGATGAGAGCAAATGAATATTGATTTCATTTCCATCTCTGTTATAGAATAGTGGTGTATGGTTCCAAAATCAGAAATATATCCCTCTTTTGCCAGCGCAATGATCGAATCAGAAGACAAACCAGCAGCAAGAGAAACTCAACACAGACAGACCAAAATTTTAAAGGAGGTTTGTTTAACAAACATGAGTTCATTAACGATGCAGGTCAGTAAGAAGCTGGAGTCATTTTTGCAGGGAACAAAGAAGCTGTACATTAACGGGGAATTTGTAGCCAGCGCTGCAAACAAAACGTTTGAAACCCCGAATCCGGCTACGGGAGAAACGCTCGCCACCTTGTATGAAGCAGGTCCCGAAGATGTCGACAAAGCGGTAAAAGCCGCAAGGGAAGCCTTTGACCACGGGGAATGGCGGACGATGAATCCGGCCGAGAGAAGTCGGCTCATGTACAAACTAGCCGATCTGATGGAGGAACATCAAAATGAGCTGGCTCAGCTTGAGACGCTTGATAACGGAAAACCGATCAGTGAAACGACTGCCGGGGACATTCCTTTATCGATCGAACATATGCGTTATTATGCAGGCTGGGCAACGAAATTAACCGGACAAACCATTCCTGTAAACGGACCTTATTTTAACTATACCCGCCATGAGCCGGTCGGGGTTGTCGGACAGATCATCCCGTGGAACTTCCCGCTCTTAATGGCGATGTGGAAAATGGGCGCCGCCCTTGCCGCCGGATGTACGATTGTCTTGAAACCAGCCGAGCAGACGCCGCTGTCGGCTCTGTATTTGGCGGAGCTGATCGACAAAGCAGGATTTCCGAAAGGTGTTGTCAACATCATCCCGGGCTTCGGCGAAACGGCGGGAGAAGCTCTGACAGATCATGAGCTTGTAGACAAACTGGCTTTTACAGGTTCGACTGAAATCGGCAAAAAGATTATGGAGAAAGCGGCGAAAACCGTCAAACGGGTCACCCTTGAGCTCGGCGGAAAATCGCCGAACATCATCCTTCCTGACGCCGATTTAAAGAAGGCGATTCCAGGAGCATTAACCGGTGTCATGTTTAATCAGGGCCAGGTGTGCTGTGCCGGATCGCGCGTCTTTATCCATAAAGACCAATATGACAAAGTGGTTGACGAAATGGTCTCTTATTCAAAGTCTCTTCGCCAAGGAGCGGGACTTCATGAAGATACACAAATGGGGCCGCTTGTCAGCAAAGAGCAGCACGAACGGGTGCTGTCCTACATCGAAAAAGGACGCCAGGAAGGCGCGAAAATCGCAGCCGGCGGAACATGCCCATATGAACAGGGATATTTCGTCTCTCCGACCGTGTTTACAAACGTCGAAGACGACATGGCCATTGCAAAAGAAGAAATATTCGGCCCTGTCCTGGCGGCGATCCCGTATGAGACGGTTGATGAAGTAATCGAGCGCGCCAACCGGACGGAATACGGGCTAGCTGCTGGAGTTTGGACGGAAAACCTGAAAAACGCCCACTATATCGCCGACCGTCTTCAAGCGGGTACCGTTTGGGTCAACTGCTACAACGCCTTTGACGCGGCCTCCCCATTCGGCGGTTATAAGCAGTCGGGCCTAGGCCGTGAAATGGGTTCATATGCTTTGGACAATTATACCGAAGTGAAAAGCGTCTGGATTCACGTCGGTGAATAGATCACGCAAAAAGCACCGCTTTCTTTGATCGCGGTGCTTTTTTGTCAGCCCGGAGTAAACAGGACTGCGGTCATTTGCTTCCAAAGACCGAGCAGCTGATCTTCATCATGGAGAAAGTGGCAATGAACGATAAATCCTATTGCTATCATATCCAGCATGTGAAGCTTTTTGGCCAGGCGCTCTTCGCATGAATGCCCCTCCTTTTCCGCGATTTGCAGGGCGGCGCTGTTTTGCTTCACAACCCGCGAGAAAATCGATCGGAACGCTTCTTTCAGCTCATCATCAATGAAGCTTTGGCTGATGCACAAAAACAATAAATAATAGTCGTTTTTTTGCTTGCGAACAGAATGAAAAATATGCTTTCCCAAACCTGCTACAATTTCCCGGGCGTCCCCCTCCTGCTCTAAGGGCATGTCTTTTAAACATTGTTCAAATGCATGGATTGCCGTTTCTTTGATCAGATCATTCGTGTTTGAGAAATAGTGATAAAAGCTGCCTTTGCTGACTCCGGCTTCTTTAATAATTTTGTTGACCCCGATCTTTTCAAAACCTTCACGAACGATAAACGATACCGCCGCATTTAAAATGTGTTCTTTTGTTTGTTCACCTTTTTTCGTGGCCATGTGCGGCAATCTCCTTGAAATAAGTCTTTAATTCACGGGTTCCGTAGGCAGGTGCAACAGCATCCTGTGTCAATCCTTCGAGAAAGAATTTGAATAAGCCGTATTGTTTCGGACTGAATATACGCAAAAACGGAAGCGAAGCCGATAAGAGCCCAGCAGGGACATGAAACAGCCGCTTCTTTTTTTGTATGATCGCAAATGCAAGCGCTGCAGCTTCCCTGTATTCGTAAATCTGCGGGCCGCCAACCTCAAGCTCTGCTCTGTCATGCGTTGGAATGGAACGGACGCAGTAGTCGGCAAGATCAGCACCGTGGATTGGATTGATCTTCTGCTTTCCATCGCCGATTAAAAATACCCTGCCGTTTTCCGCCATTTTCAATAACTCACTCATATCCGAAAAGTAACCCGTCGGCTTTACGATGATGTAATTCATTCCGGAATTTTTCAGTTTCTCTGCAAAAGCTTGTTTGGCTTTGACGAGCGGATTTTTCATTTTTTCACCTTTCAAAACATGGATGTACATCAACTTGCTGACGCGCTCCTTTTTCGCTTCTTCAAGCAGCTGGAGGTTCCCCAAATAATCCACATCATAAAAAGTCTGACTCCCCTTCTGCCGGGTTAATCCAAGGGATGAACAGACAATATCCATTCCGTTACAGGCCCCTCTTAATGAATTTGCTTCCGCCGCATCCGCTATCAGCACTTCGTCGATCAAATCAGCGACTGCCGGCTCTAAATACGGACCGGCGACAGCCAGTTTTTGTTCATTTCGTACGATTGCCCGCACAAAATATCCTTGCTCTTTAAAAGCTCTGACCAAATATTTACCGAGATACCCGGAAGCGCCGGCGATTAATACCTTTTGCATATCATCGCTCCCTTTCACATGATATCTTTATTTTGGACCAATTGGTCTGTTTTTTCAAGGTGACTGCCTGAACAGAGAAAATTTTATTTAAATCAATTCCTGATATCGATAATTATGGTAAAATTAACATTTACTTAAGCGAAATGAATAGGAATGATCAACGGATGAGCGATTCACGGAGTCAATCAATCTGGAAGGAAAAAAACTTTATTTTGATTTGGACGTCACAAGCTGCACAGTCTGTAGGGAGTATCATGATGACGGTATTCGTCATGGTCGAGATCTATAAAAAAACAGATTCTGTCTTCGGCTCAAGCCTGATCTTGGCGCTGAGCTCTCTCGGCGGTTTCTCCGGCGGGGCGCTGGCCTCGCTTTATATCCAGCGATTCAAGCTTGATCACATTGTATCACTTGCAAACTGGTTCAGAGCCGTCACCGCATTATTCATCGGGTTGTGTTTGTCATTCGGATCACCGGTCCAGCTCATGTATCCTCTATTATTTTTGCAAAGCTTCATCGGCTCCTGGTATACACCTGCTCTGTCCGGTTTATTATATCGAGCGATCGAAAAGCGGGATTATGCTGCAGCCTCCGGGAGCATTGTCACCGTCAATCAGTTCATTCAAGCGGCCGGCTGGGGAATTGGCGGTTCTTTATCCGCTTTTCTCTATACAAGCTTATTGGTATCCATCACCGCAGGGCTCTTTTTTGTGTCCGGGTTTTTGATTCGTTTGCTGGATAAAAGAGCAGCTCCTGTGGCCCAAAACCGAAAACGGCCTGTTCATTCCGGCTGGCGCACATTATACAAAAACAAAACCGTGCTGCTTTTGACGGCAATGGATCTCGCAGAAGGATTGGCAAATGCCGTTTGGACTTCCGCCATTTTACTCGCTTTTACAACGGCCGTTCTCAATAAAGGAGAATCGTGGTGGGGTTTCATCAATGCCGGCTATTTTCTAGGAGCGATATTGGGAGGCGTTCTGGTGATGCTGTTTTCAAGCCGGCTGCAAAAAAGGTTGGGCTTGATGATTGCCCTTGGCGCCCTTTCGATGGCCATGATGACGCTTTTGTTCGCCTATTCGGCCAATCCT
The DNA here is from genome assembly GCF_029537375.1 of Bacillus sp. HSf4. NCBI lineage: Bacteria > Bacillati > Bacillota > Bacilli > Caryophanales > Bacillaceae > Bacillus > Bacillus sp. HSf4. Next base: position 2,272,009 of record NZ_CP120679.1, read on the forward strand.
TTGCTTTCCGTCATCCTTTGTATGTTAATGGGACCGCTTTATCAAGTGAGGGATGTCAGTCAAACGGTTATCCTGCAACATTCTTTGACAGATGAAGAAAGAGCGCCGCTCGTCGCAGCCCAAAATACCATTCTGACGTCATGGTCTATCTTAACGGTCGCTTTCATGGGCGCTCTGGCCGATTTGACCGGTGTGCAGAACGTCTATATCTTTGCCGCTGTCATGTATCTGGCAACAGCCGTTCTGACATTGTCGGCACAGCCATTAAGAACTTATGGACGGACCGTTTTACATCAGTCCAAGGAGGAGAAAGAAATATGAAGCTTTTGTGGATTTTTCTGATCAACGGTCTCTCTTTGGAGTGATCAATGTAGAAATAAACGAATCTTATTCCATGACATGTTGCTTATAGCTGCCGGAATATGTGCTGCCGACGTTCATTAGAAGCGGGCCGGCCTTAGCTGTTCTTCAATTGTTCATATTCCAGCTTCAACATCCCCATAATGATTTCATCTGAGTATTGGTTGTTTATATAAAGGGATTGCCTGATCGTCCCTTCTTTTTTAAAACCGGCTCTTTCATAGGCTTTGATTGCGCGGCTGTTATGCGAGAAAACTTCGAGCTGGAGGCGGTTCAGTTTCAGCTTTTCAAAAGCGAACTGCATCGCCAGCCTGACCGCTTCAGTCCCAAAGCCTCTATTGAAATAAGCAGGGCTGTGCAAAGCGATTCTAAATCCCGCTTTTTGGCTGGGGCTGTCGATGTCCAGAATGGACAGGTCACCAACGATTTGGTCACCTGTGTTTTGGCAGATGGCAAAATCATAGCGTGTATCATCATGTGTGATCCGCTCGTAGTGCTCATAGAGCTCATCCATTGTGAATGCATGTCTGGTCCCGGTCATATATCTGATTTTTTCATCTTGCGCGGCCTTGTAAAAGCTTTCCATATCATCTTTTTCAAGCGGTCTGAGATAAACCTTGCAGCCCTTTAACACGCGATCCCCCTCCTCCCTATTCTTGATATGCACCTGACCAATGGTAGGGCTGAATCTCCTTTAATGATTGATAAACCAGGCTTCCATCCGGCACAGTAACGGCTGCTTTAAGATCCGGGCCCCAGTAAAAAAGACGTTCCTGGCACACCCCGCACGGCGTTAATATTTTAAAATCGCTATTTTCATCATCTCTGACAACACAAATTGAATGTGTAACTTTTGTATTGAGTTTATGGGCCTCAAGGATTGCTCCGGTTTCAATGCAAAGCTCTGTTGATGCATTGATGACCTCCGGAGCAACACTCGTTAGGATCCTCCCATCTTCAGTATACATTGCCGCGGCTCCTCCCCATCCGGCAGGATATCTTTTTTTGATAAGCTCAACGGCGCTTTCATAAAGCTGACGTTCAATATTCATTTCAGGTCCTCCTATGGTATTCGCGATAGACTGCCTTTCCATAAAATGATAACCTACTTCAGCCAAAATATAAAATCAGATCAAGAGATTGCTAAAGAAATCATCACGTTATGGCTGAATATGCTAAAGCCCTTCCGACAAGAAGGACTAAGTGCAAAAATCGTTATTCGACTTTCATCATAAAATCTCCCGGTTCTTTTTGAACGATGCGGAATGACCCGTAAAGGCCTCCTTCATGAAATTCTCTCCATCATAGGAAAAGCTTTATGCAAACCGGCAAGCTACTCCCAACCGATTCAGATTGAAAATTGATTTCATGCCGGCAACCCGCCGGTCTGCGGATCAAGGTTGACCGGCATGATAGACACCCCCCCTGTCTAAAGCTCACTTTTGACAAAGAATCGATTGGCAGTCTTATTGATTTGTTCAAGGTCTTTTTGTGTTAATGTGATGTCAACAGCCCCGCTGTTTTCAATAAGATATTTTCGTCTTTTCGTTCCGGGAATCGGGACAATATCGTTTCCTTGAGCCAATACCCAGGCGAGCGCAATTTGAGAAGGTGATGCGTTTTGATGAAAGGCAATCTTCTCAAGCACTGTCAATAACTGAAGGTTTTTATGAAAGTTCTCCCCTTGAAACCTGGAGAATCGCCGCCTGATATCATCGGCGGAAAAATCGTCAATCTGTCTGATTTTTCCTGTTAAAAAACCATTTCCAAGCGGACTGTAGGCGACAATGCCAATACCCAGCTTCCGTGCTGCAGGCAGCACCGCCTCCACATCACGGTTCCACAATGAATATTCTGACTGCAGCGCTGTCATCTGATGGACTTTATTGGCGCGAACCAAGCGTTCTTGATCTATATTCGAAAGACCGAGGAAGCGGACTTTCCCTTCTTTGACAAGGTCCGCCATCGCTCCGACTGTTTCTTCTATAGGCACATCCGGGTCAGGAATGTGCAGATAATATAAGTCGATGTATTCCATGCCAAGCCTCAGCAGGCTTTCATCAACGGATTTTTTTACGTAATCGGGGTTTCCATTCAGCCCCGCCGCTCTCCCTTGCTGATCGCGGACAACTCCGAATTTGGTGGCGACAATCGCTTCTTTTCGCCGATTTTTCAATGCTTTGCCCAATAGTTTTTCATTGTCGCCCATGCCGTAAATATCAGCAGTATCGAAGAAATTCACGCCGCAATCAAGCGCCTTATGAATAGTTGAGATCGATTCGCCGCGATCCGCTTTTCCGTAAAATTCGGACATGCTCATACAGCCGAGCCCAATAGCAGATACCTCTAACCGGCCTAATTTTCGTTTTTTCATTTTCCCACCTCAAATTGATGATTCCTGCTGGAGCTCCACTTTGCAGGGCTGCTTTCATCAGCATAGTCCACGATATAGAAAATATCATGAAAATGATAGACTTATTTTTGTCATTGAGTTATTCTAATGTAATCGTGGGTCCAAAAATATGCGGCCTAAAACCGATCGTATAACGGCAGCTTGAACTCTATGGTTCAGAGCTGCCTTTTTCTATTTTCAGATCATGTTCACCCTGTTGCCGCAAGCGTTTCCCGCCGGATCGTTTGTTGAAGACCTTTCAGCCGGCTAGACGATTCAGTTTTACCTGACGACCTGAAAGAGATTTGTTGCCCGTCCATTGGCATGACACATTTCCCGAATGAATACAGTAATATGAAGGAGATGAGAAGGATGTGTTCTTTGCTAGAGGACGTAAAAGCTTTCAGGCAAAAGATCGTGACAGAGCTTCAAAGCAGACAGGAGCCCGATGGATCATGGAGGTTTTGCTTTGAAGGACCGGTGATGACAAACAGCTTTTTCATTCTTCTTTTGACTTCTCTTGAAGATCAAGATTCTTCTCTTATCACAAGTCTCGCCAGGCGGATCCGTTCAAAGCAAAGCGAAGATGGAACGTTTCGGAATTACCCTGATGAACCGCGCGGAAATTTAACTGCAACCGTGCAGGGGTACACGGGGATGCTTGCTTCCGGCCTCTACAGCCGAAATGAAGAGCACATGCAGAAAGCTGAAGCGTTCATCAAATCTGAGGGCGGATTGAAGCATATCCACTTTATGACGAAATGGATGCTTGCCGCAAATGGGCTGTATCCGTGGCCAAAAGCTTATATCCCGCTGTCTTTTTTACTCATCCCTCCCTATTTCCCGCTGCATTTTTACCATTTCAGCACTTACGCGAGAATTCATTTTGTACCGATGGCCATCACGTTCAATCGAAAATTCGCCTTAAAGAATAAACGGATCGGCTCACTGCGCCATCTGGATGAAAGCATGTCAAAAAACCCTTTAGATTGGCTCAATATCGATTATTTAGATGAACGAAGCTTTTATTCATTTCGTCTGCAATGGAAAGAGCTCTTCAAATGGCCGGCTTATGTACAGCAGCTCGGATTTGAAGCGGGGAGAAAATATATGCTGGACAGAATTGAAGGAGATGGAACACTGTACAGCTATGCCAGCGCAACGATATTCATGATCTACAGTCTGTTGGCCATGGGTATTTCAAAACATGCGCCCATCATCAAAAAAGCAGTCAGCGGTATCAAGCATCTTACAACTCCGTGCGGCGGTGAAGGTCTTTATTTGGAGAATTCAACCTCTACCGTGTGGGATACGGCTTTGGCAAGTTTTGCGTTGCAGGATGCAGGGGTGCCGCAAAAAAGCTCTGTCATCACATCAGCATCTGATTACTTGCAAAAAAGACAGCATGTTAAAAGAGCGGATTGGGCTGTCTTCAACCCTTACGCCATTCCCGGCGGGTGGGGGTTTTCAGATATAAACACCAACAACCCTGATCTGGATGATACAGAAGCCGCACTAAAAGCGATTCCCCGCCAAAACGGTCCTGCTGATTGGGATCGCGGCCTTAGATGGCTGTTATCGATGCAAAACAAAGACGGAGGATTTGCAGCTTTCGAAAAAAACGTCAATCATCCCATCATTCGCAATCTGCCGATCGAATCGGCCGCTGAAGCGGCGGTTGATCCGTCGACAGCGGATCTGACCGGTCGCGTTTTGCATCTGCTTGGAATAAAAGCAGGATTTAACAAGGATCATCCGGCTGTCAAAAGCGCCTTAAAATGGCTTTTTCAGAATCAGGAAGAAAACGGTTCATGGTACGGCCGCTGGGGTGTCTGTTATATCTACGGAACATGGGCGGCCTTGACCGGAATGAAAGCCGTCGGCGTCTTAGGCGAACACCCTGCCGTCAAAAAAGCCATCACATGGCTTAAATCGATACAGCTTGCTGATGGCAGCTGGGGGGAATCGTGCAAAAGCTGTGAAACAAAAAGCTTTTCACCTCTTCCCTACGGCACCGCCGTTCAAACAGCATGGGCTTTGGAGGCTTTGCTGCAATATGAGGCCCCTGACCAGCCGTTGATTCAAAAAGGAATTCGCTTTCTCATCGATGATGATAGGCGCCAGTCAAAACATCTTGACTATCCGACAGGCATCGGACTGCCCAAACAGTTTTACATTCGCTACCACAGCTATCCTTATGTGTTTTCACTGCTTGCTTCAAACGCGTTTATTAAACAAATGGAAATGGGGGAGAACGTTGAACCGAAATGAATATAAAGAGGAATTGACATCCTGGGCAAGGGAAATGAAGGAACAGGTGAAACATGATTCTTCTTTGGAGAGCCGTTTAGAAACGTTATTTCGTTCACTGGATGATCCGAATGCGACCGAACAGGAATGGTATGAACAAGCGGAAGCCGTATATCAAGCCGTTGGCCGGCACGCTCAATCCGACCGTCAGTCATTCAGGATGGTGCCGATCGGCGGCCACCGTCTGCCAAGGCTGCCCTACTCGTACTCAGCGCTTGAACCATATATTTCAAGAGAGATCATGTTTCTGCATCATACAAAACACCACCAAAGCTATGTCGACGGACTGAATAAAGCCGAGCGGGAACTGCAAAAGGCGCGGCAGTCGAAAAATTTTCAGCTTGTGAATCACTGGGAAAGGGAGCTTGCCTTTCATGGAGCCGGACATTATCTGCATACGATTTTTTGGTATGCAATGAATCCAAAAGGAAAAAGAAAGCCTACAGGTGAATTGCTGGAGATGATCAACCGCTCTTTTGGAAGCTATTCGGCATTTAAGCAACAGTTTTCTGAAGCGGCCAAACATGTGGAAGGTGTCGGCTGGGCTATCCTTGTCTGGGCGCCCCGTTCACACCGCCTGGAAATTCTGATCGCTGAAAAACATCAGTTCATGAGCCAGTGGGACGTAATTCCCCTGCTTCCGCTCGACGTATGGGAGCACGCATATTACCTTCAATATCAAAATGAAAGGGCAAAATACGTTGATAATTGGTGGAATGTCGTTGACTGGAGAGAGCCGGAAAGACGCTTTGCCCAAGCAAAACGAGTTCAATGGGAGCCGTTCTGATTCAAATTCAATGGCGGGACTTCAGCTATTGAAGTCCTGTTTTGTTTCGGTAGTTGCGCCGGACATCGGCCTCCCCGTCAAAGACTTGCCTCAAAAAGCGGACGAGCCTTTCCTCTCACACCTTTCTCTTCTCGGCGCCAGGCAGCCGACGACACTGGCCGAATCGAGCTAAAGTGCCGATACCTTTTCACTCTCAATACCGTATCTATTTCTCTTAAACCTCTATCGTATGTAATAAGGTGTCAAGTAAAAGTTTAAATACCCAGTTTATCTTGAGGATTGTTATAACCGATAACACGGAGATTGCTGAGGCGGAGTCGGGAGAGAAATCCCACAACCATACACCCTTCTGAATCTGCTATTTTAATCATTCCTTTATGAAATACCGAATCTCAGTCGATCCATATATCCCAAATTCATGCCTTAAGTATGAAATGTGAACGTTTTTTGATTTATTTGGAAAATAATCATTTTTCCTCATTCCTCTAATTCCAAAAATCGTTAAGCTATTCTACAAGAAGGGAGGAAATAAATGATCAAACTGTCGATGTTTGTCTGATTCAGCTGGCCAGTTTTTCGAAAAATGGCAATTTTATTTTAGGAGGGTTAATCATGAAAAAAATGTTTGCTTTCTTTACAGCCATAATGCTCGGTGTGACTTGTCTGCCGTACTTATCAGAAGCGAAAGAATCAAAACATACGGACAGTTCTGTTACAACCTTACCTTCTATGTCTGTACCCACATCTCTCAATCAGTCATTGAACCAGGAAAAACAACAGTTTAAAACTTCTGCTATTGATTTAAGCATCGGCCTCGATCTCTTAGGAATCGGAAACTCGATTAGGGATGCTATCGTTCAAAGCAATAACCGCAGCGGTTTCGTCAAAAACTGCATGGAAACCGCTTTTTATTCTGCAGGGCAAAGATACAATGTCATGGTGTTCAACTTAAGCCAAGGCTATCATAATGGTTTAAGAGGAGTTAAATTTTATGGATCTGCCAACTATCATGGCGTGATTTACGGCATTTGGGTATTTGAAAGCGGACAATTTACAAACCAAGGAGACGGCGGCTGGATTAACTGGGCCTTTAAAGGCTGGTTTGATCGAAACGGACAAACTGTAACATTCCGTAAGCCTTAATCAAAGTCAAGGTATCCCCTCTTCTGCTTGCTGGTAAAATCGTAAAAAACGAATTCACCGGCAAGCTTTTTTAATATTTCCGCACCAGAAAAACAGACGCCTTTTCCCTTCCATGCCCTTTCATCAAACACTTCCCCTTACCGATCAAATCGCCGAGAAAAGAAGACACAGCTGACCTAAGCGATGGGCTCGCAACTGTCTGCATGAAAAAAAGGCCGGATTTATCCGGCCTTATCAAAATTCAATCTTAGAATACGCCGATGACGTCCAAAAAGACGACAATAATGACGACTGGAGCTGCGTAGCGAATCAACAGAAGCCAGGCTGCAAACCATTTTCTGCTGATTTTAGAGCCCTCTTTCAATTCGGCAAAAAGTTCTTCTTTCGGTATTTTCAGCGGCACAAACACGGCGATGAGCAAAGCGCCGAGCGGCATTAAAATATTGCTGACGAGAAAATCCGCCGCATCAAAAATGGACAGATTGAAAATCGTTACATCCTGAAGCACCCCGTATGAAAGTGCTGAAGGAATACCGACGAGGAAAATCGCAATGCCTCCGACCCATGAAAAAACCTGTCTTTTTTTCGAATCACCTTTTGATAAGGATGAAACAAGAATTTCAAGCATTGAAAAAGCCGAGGTCAATGTCGCAAATAAAAATAACACAAGGAATGCCAATAAAAAGATGATCCCTAAAGGCATCTGATGAAAAACGGTTGGCAGCACGTTAAACAACAGCATCGGACCCGCATCCGGAGATAGGCCGAAAGAAAACACGGCGGGAAAAATGGCGATACCCGCAAGAACAGCCACAGATACGTTTAACAATGTCACCGAAAGCGCCGACTGCGCCAGGTTTTCCTTTTTAGATAAATACGAGCTGTACGTCACCATAACGGAAACACCGACACTCAATGAGAAGAACGACTGCCCCATTGCAAACAGAATCGTTTCGGTTTTGATGTGTGAAAGGTCCGGTTTCAAGAAAAATTCAAGCCCTTCCATCGAACCCGGCAATGTGACCGAGCGGATGATCAAAAGCAGAAAAATAATGAACAGAGCAGGCATCATAAACTTGCTCGCTTTTTCAATTCCGCTTCTGACTCCTTTTGCGACGACCAGGATCGTAATGATGATGAAGATCAGCTGGCTCGCCAAAACGAGATAAGGATTTGAAATCGTTTCCCCGAAGAGGTTGGCAAAGTCCGTGTTTCTTGATAATTCGCCTGTTAAACCTTTGAAAATATAAATAATGATCCAGCCGCCGACAACACTATAGAAAGACAGCAGAATAAAGCACGTGATAATGCCGAGCCGCCCGATCCAATGCCAAAGCGAACCTGGAGCCAGCTCCTTGTATGACTCAACGGCGTCTTTTTGAGTCTTTCTGCCGATAATGAATTCAGCCAATAATAAAGGAAGTCCAACCAATAAAGTAAAAAGGATAAAAATAAGTAAAAAAGCTCCGCCGCCGCTGGTTCCGGCAACATAAGGAAACTTCCATATCGCGCCTAGCCCGATTGCCGAGCCGGCCGAAGCTAAAATAAATCCGAGCTTTGATGACCATATATTTTGTTTATTTTCCACTAAAGCACCTCTTCTTCTATTAAAACTATTTGCACAACAGGCTACAAACTATCATTTTAAAAATGATAAACGAATTCGTCAAGGTTTTCAAATATTTCTTTCAGTTTACATAATATATTTATTGTCTATTATTATTTTATATTGAATTATTCAGAATATTAATTATAATAGGGGAATGTCACATTTTCTACGAGTGAGGAGTTTTGATTGATGAATCTTTTAGCTAAAATCAGCCAATTTACAGGAAAAACGTTTGCCATCTGGGTGATCTTATTCGCGGTGCTGGGATTTGCATTTCCCTCCTCTTTCACATGGATCAGCCCTTATATTACCATTCTGCTCGGGGTGATCATGTTTGGCATGGGATTGACGCTTTCAGCAGATGATTTCAAAGAACTGTTGAAAAACCCGCTGCAGGTGCTGCTCGGCGTCATTGTGCAATACACTGTCATGCCTTTGATCGCCTTTGGACTAGCCTATGGACTCGGTCTGCCATCTGAAATTGCAGTCGGCGTCATTTTGGTTGGATGCTGTCCAGGTGGAACGGCATCAAATGTCATGACATTTTTGGCAAAAGGCAACACGGCGCTGTCTGTCGCCATCACGACGGTGTCCACTTTGCTGGCGCCTTTTTTGACACCGTTTCTCATCTTATTTTTTGCGAAGGAATGGCTTCCCGTATCTCCCGGATCGCTATTCATCTCGATCTTGCAGGCGGTGCTTCTGCCGATTTTAGCAGGACTGATCGTCCAATTTTTCTTTAAAAAACAGGTCGAAAAAGCGGTTCAGGCCCTGCCGCTTGTCTCGGTCATCGGGATTGTCGCCATCGTCGCCGCAGTCGTCGGTGGCAACAGGGAAAATATTATACAATCAGGGCTGCTGATTTTTGCGGTCGTCGTTCTTCATAATGGCCTCGGCTTGTTTCTCGGCTTTATTTTAGCCAAATGCTTTAAAATGGATTATGCTTCGCAAAAAGCCGTCGCGATTGAAGTGGGCATGCAAAATTCCGGACTCGGAGCTGCGCTTGCCACCGCTCATTTCTCCCCGCTTTCCGCCGTCCCGAGCGCGGTTTTCAGTGTCTGGCATAACCTTTCAGGATCGTGGCTTGCGACATACTGGTCAAAACGCGAGAAGAATGACGTCCATTCTCCTGCCCCGCGAATGTTAAATAAAAAGCTTTGACCGATATAACGGTCAAAGCTTTTTTTCTCGATTTATCCTTCCAACAGAAGCTGTTCCGGATCTTCCAGCAGATTTTTAATGGTAACCAAAAAGCCTACCGCTTCTTTGCCATCGACAATCCGGTGGTCATAAGAAAGCGCGATGTACATCATCGGTCGGTTTTCGAAACGCTCTTCATCAATGGCGACAGGACGAAGCTGGATTTTGTGCATTCCCAAGATGCCAACTTGCGGGCTGTTCAAAATCGGAGTGGACAACAGTGAACCGAACGTTCCTCCGTTTGTAATCGTGAATGAACCGCCTTGAAGTTCTGAGAGCGCCAATTTATTGCTTCGCGCTTTCTTCGCAAGCTCTCCGATATCTTTTTCAATATCGGCAAAGGTTTTCCGGTCTGCATCGCGAACGACAGGGACGACAAGGCCGTCAGGAGCGGCAACCGCGATGCCGATATCATAAAACTTTTTGATGAGAAGCTCGTCGCCTTGAATTTCCGCATTGAGAAGCGGGTATTTTTTCAGAGCGGCGACAACGGCCTTTGTGAAGAATGACATGAAGCCGAGCTTCACTTCATGCTGTTCGAGAAATTGATCTTTTCGGCGTTTTCTGAGATTCATGACAGCCGTCATATCCACTTCGTTAAAAGTCGTCAGCATAGCGGCGGTGTGCTGAACTTCAACAAGGCGTTTGGCAATCGTCTGTCTCCGGCGCGACATTCTTTGCCGTTCGACAGGTTTCGCCGAATCTTCAGTCTTAGCGGCCGGTGCCTGCGCTTCACGTTTTGGTTCGGCTTGGGCTTTTGGCGGCTGCTCATGTTTTTGGTAGGATGCGACATCCTGTTTTCTGACCCTGCCAAGCGGATCGCCGGTAGGGATTTCTGATAAATCAATGCCTTTTTCACGGGCAAGTTTTCTGGCAGCCGGAGAAGCGATGGTTCTCGCTTTTTCTTTCTCCGTTTGAGCACTTGAGTCCTGTGCCGCGGCTTTTGTTTCCTGTGCCGCCTCTCCTTTTGAATCCTCAGGCGTTTTTTGAACGTCAGGCTGAGGAGCGGAGGATGCTTTTCCTTCTCCCTCGCCTTCTGAAATCGTGCCGATCACTTCGCCGACCTGAACCGTGTCACCGGAATCTTTCAGCACTTCCTGAAGAACACCGGACTGTTCTGCCGTCAATTCGACATTGACTTTATCCGTCTCCAGCTCCAGCAGGAACTCCCCTTGTTCTACATAGTCTCCCGGTTGTTTCAGCCATTGGGCTATCGTTCCTTCTGAAATTGATTCCGCTAGTTCAGGTACTTTAATTTCCGCCATCTTTTAGTTCCCCCTTAGTTTTTGCGAGTCAAGCTATCAGATACAATACGTTCCTGTTCCTTCTTATGAACGGTCGGATCCCCTTCTGCCGGACTGGAACGTCTTCTTCTGCCAATATAACGCACTTTAACACCATTTGGAGCGACTTCTCTTAAATAAGGCTCAATATAGTTCCACGCTCCCATATTTTGCGGTTCTTCCTGAACCCAGACGATCTCTTCCAAATGCGGCAGCTTGCTGAAGAGCGCCTTGATGTGTTTCGCTGGGAAAGGATAGAGCTCTTCAACCCGTGCAATATGGAGCCAGTCTTTTTCAGCTTCCATCTTATTAAAGTAATCACTGATATCAATCGATACTTTACCGCTCGATAGGACGAGGCGTGTCACCTTATCATATTGATGGTTCAGACCGGACATTTCATATACCGGCTTAAAGGTGCTGGCGCTCAGCTCCTGAACTTCCGAGACTGTATTTGGATTTCTCAAAAGGCTTTTCGGCGTCATGATGATCAGCGGACGGATTTCCTCGCGGAGAAGCATCTTCGCCTGCCTTCTTAAAATATGAAAGTATTGAGCGGCGCTTGTCAGATTGGCAACGGTCCAGTTATTTTCTGCTGCAAGCTGCAAAAAGCGCTCCGTTCTGCCGCTGGAATGCTCAGGCCCTTGACCTTCATACCCGTGAGGCAAGAGGACGACAAGTCCTGATTTCTGCCCCCATTTCGCCCTTCCTGCGGAAATAAACTGATCAAAGTACACTTGTGCCGCGTTTGCAAAATCGCCAAACTGCGCTTCCCAGATCACCATCGTTTCCGGTGAAGCAACATTATAACCGTATTCGAAGCCGAGGACAGATCCTTCAGAAAGCGGGCTGTTGTGAACCGCGAATGACGCTTTCGTATCTGCAAGGTGATGCAGCGCAATGAATTCGTCCCCTGTCTTGCTGTCATGAAGGACAAGGTTGCGGTGTGCGAATGTGCCGCGTTCTGAATCCTGGCCGGTCAGCCTTACAGGTGTGCCGTCTTTCAAAATCGAAGCAAACGCCAGCGCCTCCGCCAAAGACCAGTCGACTTTTCGGTCATCCTCAAACGCTTTGGCGCGCCTTTCGAGAATTCGTTTTAACTTTCCGAAAACGTTGAAGTTTTCCGGCCATGCGATGAGCTCTTCGTTTATTTTGCGCAGGAGATCAAAATGAACGGATGTGTCGACCTCCGGGAATCCGTTGGAAACCGGCTCCGGCAGGACGATTTCATGTGTCATGTCTTCTTTTTTGGCCGGCACTTTTCGGTACGCATCTTCCAAACGCTTCAGAACCGAATCTTGAATTTTTTGAACCGCCTCTTTTTCAATGATTCCTTTATCGATCAGTTTTTCTGAAAAAATGGTTTTGATCGTCGGATGCTTTTTGACCGCATCGTACAGCCTCGGCTGCGTCGCCACCGGTTCATCCATTTCATTATGCCCGAAACGGCGGTAGCCGATCAGATCAATCAAAAAGTCCTTGTTGAAGGTCTCGCGGTATTCGACTGCGAGCTGCACCGCTGAAAGACAAGCTTCAGGATCGTCTGCGTTCACATGGACAATCGGAATTTCAAAGCCCTTTGCCAGATCGCTGGCGTATTTCGTCGATCTGGATTCGTTGCTTTCCGTTGTAAAGCCGATCATATTGTTGGCGATGATGTGGATCGCTCCGCCGACCTGATAGCCCTTCAGCTGACTTAAGTTCAACGTTTCTGCGACGATTCCTTCCCCAGGGAACGCCGCATCTCCGTGGATCAAAATCGCCATGGATTTTTTGACGTCTTGAACCGGATAGCCTTTTTCTGTTCTCGTCTCCTGCGCAGCCCTAGTCGAGCCTTCTACGATCGGATCGATGAACTCAAGATGGCTCGGGTTGTTGGCCAGCGTGATGCGCGCCGTTTTTGTCTGTTCATCCTGAATCTGCCGGTTGGCGCCAAGGTGGTATTTGACATCACCTGTCCAGCCGTAGTTGATTCCGGTTGAGCCTTCAGACGGGACAAGATCTTTGTTCGGAGCGTGCTGGAATTCGGAAAAAATAATTTCATACGGCTTTCCCAGCACATGCGCCAGAACGTTGAGACGCCCCCTGTGCGCCATTCCGATATTAATGTTTGTCGTTCCGGAAGAAACCGACTCGGCGATAATATCATCCAGCATTGGCACAAGCGCATCAAGACCTTCGATTGAAAAACGTTTCTGCCCGACAAATGTTTTGTGGAGGAACTGTTCAAGACCTTCAACTTCCGTCAGTCTTCTTAACACTTCTATTAATTTCTCTTTTGATTTCGGGGCGAATAATTCCCCCGATTCGATCTTTTTCATCAGCCAATTGCGCTCTTCAAAAATATGCACATGGTCAAACTCAAAAGAAATCGACTTTTTGTATGTGTTCCTTAAGTACTGGATGGCTTTTAAACCGTTTGTGACTTCTTTAGGGGCATCTTTGCATATCACCGATGCCGGAATTCTTTCCACATCCTCCTCGGTTAAACCGTACTCGGCAAGCGGAAAAAGCTCCTGTTTGTCTTGCGTTTTTCTCAATGGATTGACGGAAGCGTTGAGATGGCCATAGGTTCTAATATCTTCTGCAAGTTTTATTGCCGATGCGATTTTTTCAATAGATTCAGCCGTAAAATTTGCCTCTCCTTGTGTTTCAGAGGCGGCCCTTATGTCGCCCGGGGGAGCTCCGAGATCGTCAAACATCTCTTTTAAATCAGGCTCCAGACTTTCCGGATCCCTGACATACTGATCATAAAGCTCCAGCACGTAGCCGAGGTTCGGACCGTGAAATTCTTCCCAAGTCATTCTTTGTTTCATTTGATTTTGAAACATTTGAACATTACCCCCAACCTAATTATCAAGTGAACAATTCACTATCTTAATATATCTTCTGAACCCTATGCCCAGAAATATGTAATAAAAACGCTTCCACGTATATTTTACCACTGTTTGTGAATCGTTTCTACACAGATTGTTCAAATAAAATTAAAAAATCGTCTTGAAAAATAAGAAAATTTATAATTTCGAACTTTCAGAGTATAAACCATTGGCAAAAGATTCATTCATTCCTTATTTTTCCCCTTTCGGCTGTTTTTTAACATCCTGAATGTGCTGTGCTGTTTTCAACAGCGATTTTCAAAATTAAAGTTGTTAAAGATAATAAAAATTTCGCTACTTTCCTTTTTATCGGCATAAAAAACAGATGGCTAAAGAGCTTGAGCCATCTGTTTTCTCTAACCTATACTTTTGTTCAACAGTTTTTTTAACAGCGGATACAGCACATCAGGAAGCTGGTCGACGTCAGGGACGAAGAGGCTGTATTTTCCGTACATATCCTGGATCGTTTTAATTTGCGATTCTTCGATTTCGCTGTTCGACAAAAACACATTGATGACTTCAATGTTTCGTTTTCTCGCTTCCATCACCGCTTCATGGGTGTCGACGATCCCGTTTTGTTCATAATTGAAAGCAGCCGGCTCTCCATCTGAAAAAACGATCAGGAATTTTTGCGCTTCGCTTCTTTGAACAAGCATGTTCGTCATCTGCCTGATCGCATAGCCGTCCCGATTGTCCTCTTCCGGTTCAAGCTGCATGATGTGCGGACCGGCTCCTTCTTTTAAGGAATCGGAAAACGAGACCGCCATGTGAAAGTAGTTAGGCTGGCTCGTCTCTGTCGCATCATTCGTGTCCTCCCAAAAACCGACGATTTGATGAGGGACGGACACTGATTTAAGCGCTTCATGAAACAGTACGATGCCCCTTTTCGTCTCCGCCATTTTGTCATGCATGCTTGCCGAACAATCGACAAGCAAAGTAAAAACAGCGTCGATTTCGGTTGACGGTTCTTGTTTTTTGTAAAAAAGGCGCGGATTCCGTTCTGTAAAGTACCGCAGCAGCTTATTGTTCAGCCTTCCGGCGTGCAGGTCAGTCCTCGGCAGCGTTTTTTTGTGCTCCAGTGTTTTTTGGATCATCTGTTTGAGCCGCTTTTGATACGATTCGATTGATTTTGCCTGGCTGCGGTATTGCAAAACCTCTTCACTTGCAGGCTTCTCAGGCGTTTTAAAAATGGAAAAAGCGTAGCGGTTTTCTTTGCCGCCGGCCGTTCCTCCGGCATTCGGTTCGTCTTGTACAGCTTCAAGCGATTCCAGTTTTGAATAGTCTTTTCGTTTCGTCTGCTTCGCCGTTCCCTGTACTGAACCGAGCGCCTGGTCGCCGTCTTCCCCTTCTCTTAAAGCGCCGCCCATGATATCCGTTTTTGCACCGTGTTCGAGGTCAAACTGCAGAAAGCTTTTGGCCGGTGCTTCTGTTTCCCTGTGCCAGGTCGGCATTTCTTCGTCATGGACATCTTCGTCACCGGCGCTTTTTTCTTCAAGTGTGAGATCTTCGCTCAGTTTGGGCTTTGCTTTTAAATCATGGAAAAGGTTTTCTTCATCAACCTCTTCGTAATCGAGTTCCGGAAAAAAGAAATACGTATTCAGCATATCTCTTTCAAGAACTTCTTCAAAACCTTCCATTAATGTCTTTACAATTGCAGCTGTCTCTTTCGTAGAGTGTGTTTCATATACGCGGCTAAGCTCGTTTTCAATCCAGCCTTTCATCGGATCGATTGAGTCATGGATATCAGGGATGCTTTCAAGCGGGGACTCGGCCGTCAGCTTGACATAGATTGCGCAAAACAAGGCGTCCGTAAAAATGCTCCGCTCCATATTCAAGGTCAGCTGAGTCGCAAAATGCTTTCGGTACATGTTTCTGCGGCTTGTGAATACCGCTTTTGTGCCCGGACGCTCCCGCTTAATAGACTCTTCGATTCTGATATCCTCAAAAAGCATAAACAGCTGCTTTGCTAAACTCTTAAACTGCAAATGCCGGACGGCGTCCAGCATGTTGGAACATTCGTTCATTGAGCTGTAGCGGGTTCCGACTGCCCGAAGGTAGACATCGCTTTTCAGTCCATCGACCATATCCTGATAGGCGCGGTCTTTCCAAAAATGACTCAAATAAATCTTTTTTTCAAACGGATTGTAATAGGACTGAACGCCGTACTCCACTTCGACCTGATCGCTTTTCGCCAAGGTCTTGGCTAAGTCCGTGAGCTCCATAAACAGAAAAGAATCAATCTTGCTGTCATTGAATTTTATAAACCTCATATAGGAACCCTCATTCAAACAATGTTTGGGCAATATTGCGGACAGCCGCTTTTTCCCGCTCATCGTCCAGCTTTTCCACGATGCCGCGTTCGATCGCACGAAGCGGCGGTATATAGGCCGCCAAATCGCAGGTATCCAGGAGCGCTCTGATCGATGCTGCCTCTTCAGACACCTGGCCGTTGCGCGCTTGCGTCATTAAATCACCGGACAATGTCACAAACTGGCTGATGAGCTTTGCGTCCTTTAATTCGGATTGTGTTTCAAGCACCCGCCGCAGCAGATCGCCTTTAATGTAGGGCACTTCAATGATGACAAAGCGGTTTTTTAATGCCTCGTTCAATGGAACGGTTCCCACATATCCTTCATTAATCGCCGCAATCACGCCAAATCCGTCTTTTGCTCTGACCACTTCGCCGGTGAACGGGTTTGTCATCATTTTTCGATAGTCGAGAACTCCGTTTAAGATAGGCAAGGTTTCCGGTTTGGCCATGTTGATTTCATCAATATATAAAAAGTGTCCGTGATTCATCGATTTCGTAACAGGCCCCTCAATAAATTCAATCGAGGCGTTCCCGTCTGTGTTTTCGATCGTCTTATAGCCGACAAGCGCTTCCGCATCAAGATCGACCGAACAGTTGACACTATGCATCGGTTTTTGAAAGTAAGCGGAAAGCGTTTCGGCAAGTTTTGTCTTTCCAGAGCCTGTAGGCCCTTTTAGCAAAACGTTTTTTCCCAGTGACAGCGCGATCATCGCATCTTCTAAAACAGCGCTGTCCTCCGCTTCATAGCCGGGGGACCCGATCAAAGATTGAAATTCCGGGCCGGCCGGTTTGGCGGCAGACTGAATCAGCCGCTCCTTAATTTTCTCGGGCAGCTCTAGTTCGTGCAGGTCATATTTCATAAGTTGTAAAATTCCTTTCTTCAAAAACGTCTTCTTCTATACGAGTATACTAAAAATAAGCCAAAGTCCTCAATATATATGACTGCTGCCCCGCCGCACCTAACGGTTAATGTTTGCTCTTATTCGAAAGAGCGCCGCACACCATTCGATCGCCGGCGTTTCCGGACGGATTTGTCAGATCGTCATCCTGGTGCTCATGAATGATAAACGCGCTTCCATCATGATCAAGCAGGCTGAATTTGCTTGACTTGTCCAAGTTGACATCTGGTGCATTCACTACAACATCAACTTTGCCGTCTGCCCCTACTTCGATATTGGGCAGATCACCCGCATGATGTCCCTTCGGATTATTGAAGCCATGCTCTTTTTGTGAAGGGTTAAAATGAGCGCCGGCACTTTCAAAATCGGGCTTCCGGCATTCTCCTGTTTCATGGATGTGAAAAGCGAGCAGCCCCGGCGGCAAATGATGGGCGCTAACCCTGATATCAAGGCCTTCCTCAGCCGATTCAGACACTTCTATAAAACCGGTCTTCGTGCCGTCGCGTTTAATGAGAGGCACTTTTAAAGGCTGTGTCATTGGTTCAAATGTTTCCGTATGCTCTTCGTCGGCGTCTTTTTTTTCAAGGTCTTTCTGCTGTGCGCATGCCGTTAGCGAACAAATGAGTAAACCCGCCAGCAGTACGGTGAATGATCGGTTCAATGCGAAATCCCCCTTATCTTTTTCCATTTAGTTTAGACAACGGGGGGATCTGATAAACCTTTCGTTAAGCCGTCTTTAAAACAAAAAAGCCATATAAAATGGCTTTTAAAAATTGTAGCGCTTTGCACCAAGATAGCGCTGTTTCCAATACGAATTGTTCATATCGCTGATGGAGACGCCGGAATCGTTGGCATTGATAAATTTTCCGTTGCCCAGGTAGATCCCTACGTGTGAAGGGCCTGCTTTATATGTTGAAAAGAAAACGAAATCTCCTCTTGAAGGCTGGCTGACAGGCGACATTGTATTCCAATACCCAGCTGCACTCAATCTTGAGACAGACGTGACTTTGTTCAGCACATAATAAATAAAGCCGCTGCAATCAAATCCTGATGGATTGTTGCCTCCCCATCTGTACGGCACGCCCAGCTGCTTCTCCGCTTCTGCGATCATGCGCTCGACTTTTGCGCTTGTCGAAGTGCCGCTGGAAACCGAGGAGTTCGATGTCTTGGATGAAGAGCTTCCCGATGTTGCCGACTTTGACGCACCGGATACTTTCAGCTTCTGTCCGATTTGTAAGACATCTGTTTTCAGATTGTTGGCTTCTCTGATGCTTTGTACCGTCACATTCAGCGAGTTGGCGATTTTCCATAAGGAATCTCCGGGCTTGACAGTATATGTCGTCGTTTTAGAACTGCCGCTTGTGCTCGATTTGCTTGATGAAGAATGTGAAGACGAACCCGAAGATGAACTGCCGCCGGAAGCGGTCCCTTTCACTTTAAGGACTTGGTTCGGGTAAATGGTGTCCGACTTCAAGCCGTTCAGCGTTTTGATTTCGGCAACTGTCATATTCAAACCATTGGCAATTTTCCATAAGGAATCTCCTAGTTTGACTTGGTACGTGCTGCTTGAGCTGCTTGAACTTTTCGATTTCGAAGAGGAGCTGGCGCTGGATGACTTCGTACTGCTGCTTGAACCGCTGCTTTTTCCGCTTCCCTTCACAATCAGCTTTTGGCCAGGATAAATGATGTCGCTGCTTAAACCGTTTAAGCTTTTGATCTCATTCACGCTCGTCTTGTAGTCGTTTGCAATCAGCCACAAAGAATCTCCCAATTTAACCGTGTAGGTAGATGTTTTTGAGTTTTTGCTCGAACTTGCGCTTGAGCTTTTGGCTTTTGTGCTGCTTTTTGACGTGCTGTCCGGAATTTCCAGGGTTTGTCCGGCATAAATAACTGTAGATGAAAGATGATTGGCTTTTTGCAGAGCGGAAACGCTTGTGTTGAACTCGGTCGACAGTTTCCATAGCGAGTCACCGCTTTTTACCTTGATGGTCTGGGCTTCTGCGGGTGACGCAGCCAATGAAGTTCCAACTACCGCAGAGGCCGCCAGACCTGCTGCTATCTTCTTCTTCATAACCTATGAACCTCCCGTTTTCATTTTTTGTTCTCTCTATGTATGAGATTACATTTGCCGCTGCTTAAGATCTAAGCCCGGCAACAAACAGCGGGTGATCTGATCACCATATGTTTGTCCTTTGGCCAAAATCCCCCTTTTATACTCTTAAGCACAAATGCAATTCACGATTTGTATCGGCTGATTTTATTGTTTTTTAATAGTTTTTTGCTTTTTTACAATTTTTATATCGAAAATACGGACTGATAGACACATTGACAAAAATCAACGCTTTTAACAAACCTGCGTGATTCCAAATGGACGGGGCGGAATGGATATGCTTTTCATCTCCTGCTCTATTTCAAAATGAAGACCGCGGGAACAGATGAGGGCAGGCCCGGACGAAAACTTTAAAGTTCTGAAAATCGCTGATCGTTCAAGTTTCCGAGCATTTCAAATTAAACTTTATCAATATCAAACATGTTCGTGTCCAAAGACGGTCAGGCAATCAGATGGGCATTGTTTCGCTGTCTCTCAACCTTTTTCTGAAAAAACAGCTGTCCATTTCCATCAACCGCCTCTATGACCAAATCCCGATCAGAATCAACCATTTTTCGCCATGAAACTTTTCGAAGAGATCATAAATTGACTATATCATACATTTTTTTTGCCAACATCCGGAATAAGGCGTGTCTTTTCCTTAGATCAAACGTCGTTTGATCGCATTAAATTTCAGTTCTAAAAACCTATTCTGACAAAACGATGAATCGAAATATGTAACTTATAACTTATAAAACCCTTTGACTTAATAGATGAAATGACCCGTTCGGCAATTTTCGGCTGATAAATTGAAATGAATTGTGAAGTTTGTCTGGGGTACTTTTTGTCGTTTTTCTGTATCCTTCCATCTCTTATGCCGCATCATAATCATGAAGGAGGTGATACCGTGACCATTCAAAAAGCGTGTCAATATGTATTTTCCCTTTTGGGTGTCATTTCTTTATCGTTTATTTATGTGCAGATGTTTAAGACAAAAAAAGATTAAGCAGACATTGATTGAATTTTATACATATCGTGTTATAATTTCTCTCGTTATCCAAAAGAAACGGGGAACTTAAAATGAGGGAAACGAAGGATTTAAGGGGAAAAGCGACACAGTTTATCACGATTTTAATTCCGATCCTGATCACACAGGCAGGCTTGTCTTTCATGACATTTCTAGACACGGTGATGTCCGGAAAAGTCAGTGCGTCTGATCTCGCCGGCGTTGCCATCGGGTCCAGTTTGTGGACACCTGTTTATACGGGACTGGCCGGAATTTTGACGGCTGTCACGCCCATCGTCGCCCAGCTGATGGGAGCCCAAAAGCAAAAGGATGTTCCGTACACTGTGATTCAATCGATTTATGTGGCGGGACTTATCAGCGTTCTTGTTATGGCTTGCGGTTTTTTGATGATTGATCCAATCCTGGAAATGCTTCAGCTTGAAGCTAAGGTATCTCTTATCGCGAAGCAGTATTTGTCCTATCTCGGGCTTGGCATATTGCCGCTGTTTGTGTACAACGTGATGCGCTGCTTTATTGATTCACTCGGCAAAACGAGAGTGACCATGCTGATTACTCTATGTTCTTTGCCGATTAATTTTGTGTTAAATTACCTATTTATCTTCGGGAATTTCGGATTTCCTAAATTGGGAGGAGCCGGAGCCGGCTTGGCTTCCGCTTTAACCTATTGGTGCATATGCTTGATTTCCTTATTCATCGTTCATAAGAAAACGCCTTTTTATCAGTTTAGGGTTTTCAGGACATTCTATCGGTTTTCCTTTACCGAAAGCTTGAATCTGCTGAAAATCGGCCTTCCCATCGGCTTTGCCATCTTCTTTGAGACGAGTATTTTTGCGGCCGTGACCTTGCTGATGAGCCATTTTGACACGGTGACAATCGCTTCCCATCAGGCAGCGATGAATTTCGCTTCGCTTCTTTATATGCTGCCGCTCAGCGTCTCAATGACTTTGACGATCGTCGTCGGCTTTGAAGCCGGGGCAAAACGTTTTAAGGATGCGAAGGCATACAGCTATCTCGGCATTTCAATTGCGATCGGGTTTTCGTTGTTCACCGCACTTGCGATTTTATTGTTCAGACAGCAAATCGCCGGAATGTATACGACAGACTACAATGTCTTGCTTCTGACAAAGCACTTTTTACTGTACGCCTTGTTTTTCCAGCTTTCAGATGCCATTGCAGCACCGATTCAAGGAGCGCTCAGAGGGTATAAGGATGTCAACTACACCCTTGTCACAGCCCTTGTTTCCTATTGGATCATCGGGCTCCCCGTCGGTTTTCTCGTCGGGACGTATACTGCGTTTGGAGCGTACGGTTATTGGATCGGCCTCATCGCGGGGCTTGCCGCCGGAGCGGTCGGGCTTTTCTTCAGGCTCAGATTCATTCAAAACCGTTTCCAACAGCATTTAAAAAAGGTATAGAGCATGGCGCTCTATACCTTTTTCTTGTGTATCAATCATCCCACTGATAGGTCCAAAATGCCTCTTTTTCAAACCATGTTTCTACGACGGGCTCACCATTCTCAAGCTTTTTCTCTATCTCTTTCAGCAAGCCTCCCGTTTGCGATTTATGCGCTTTTAAAGCGTTCATTTTCACATCTGCAACACCTTTGACATCTAGAACGACATCGGGCTTGCCGAGAACTTCTTCCCTGTGATGGGTGATCGCCATGCATAAAACCCGCGGCCGGTCTTCTTTCTTTTTGCGGGATAAGGCGCGGATGACCGCTTCTCCGCATGCATCATGATCGGGATGTACGCCATGTCCGGGGTAAAATGTCACGATCAGGCTCGGGCGGACATCATCGATGACAGCCTCGATTTGATCGGCCAGCTTTTCTTCATCTTCAAATTCGAGTGTTTTATCGCGAAAACCGAGCATGCGCAGATCTTGAACATCCATTTCCCGGCACGCGTTGATTAATTCCTGTTTTCTGAGCATCGGCAGGGTTTCCCGATTGGCAAAAAGCGGATCCCCCATATTCCTTCCCATCTCACCCAGCGTCAGACACGCATAGGTCACGGGTATGCCTTCTTTTCGGTTTAAGGCAATCAGGCCGGCCACTCCGAATGATTCGTCATCGGGATGCGGCAGAATCACTAATAAATGCTTTTCCATTTATAACACCTTCTTTTTAGACTGCAAATGGCTTTTTGCTGATTTGAAGCGAAATGGCAAGCTTGCCGCCCGGCAAATAACCGGCAAGAAGCAGCCGCCCTTCATCATCGATTGTATAATCTGTGAGGCCTTCTGCGTAAATCCAGCCGTCTTCTGTTTTAAGACCTGTGCGATAAGGCCCGGTCCCCGTTATTTTTGCGCGGGAGCAGACGACCTTCGCATTTCTGATATAAGCAACCACCGTCATGTGCTGCTCGTCTTTATGGGCAGAATAAGACCCGGTCGTCGTCTCCAAATGAATATAGACAGGCTGGTGTAGGAATGTTTGTAAAGAAGCCTGCACTTCTTCCATATTGATTGCTTTCATGTTACTCCCTGCTTTCTCCATTTGTTAATAGCTGCAGACGTTCTGTATGCAGTTCAATCAGTTTGAGCTTCACATCCGTTTCCAAAGCGGAGTTTGTAATGCGCCGGACGCATTGGAAGTATTTTTCAAATTGCGTTTTTCTAAGCCTCGGATGTGTTCTAAGGTCGCTTAGTTCATCATCAATTGCCTGGAAAAGCGTTTCCATCCCCTCTCCGTTCATCGTGCGGTTCTTCCAGAGGGTCACATAAGCCTTGAAAAGTTCATGATCGTTCTCCATAGCTGAAATCGACCTCCACATCCTTTTTTAGGTCATGTTTTTAATTATACATGATCGGCGTTTCTTGAAAAGAAAAAGGGCTTAGGAGTGATACGAGTTTTTTCTTTTCACCAATACTTTAGACGGCTTCTTCCATTTAAACTGTGAGAGGGTAAACAATACGAGTGCGGCCCAAATGCATGAGAATGTTAAAGCCTTGGCGCTGCCGAACGGTTCATGGTAGACGAATACGCCTAAACATAACGTAATGGTTGGAGCGATATACTGCAAAATGCCGACTTGATACAGCGGAAGCTTTTTGGCTCCTTCTGCGAACAACAGGAGCGGAATGGCCGTTAACACACCGGCTAAAAACAATAAAATCATCGTGCCGATACCGCCGGATGCAGCCTGCGAATGCTCAGGATGGCGAAAAAACAATAAGTAGACAACGGCGACAGGCGCGATCATCAGCGTTTCAAGTGTAAGCCCGATGGCGCTTGAAAGCGACATCCGTTTTTTTGCCAATCCGTAAAGTCCGAAGCTGAAAGCGAGCATCAGGGCAATGTACGGCACAGAGCCGTATTGAAAAGCGGATATCAGGACGCCGGCTGCCGCAAGGAGAACCGCCGCTGTCTGCAGACGGGACAGTTTCTCTTTCAAAAATATGATGCCGAGCACGATCGAAACAAGCGGATTGATGTAATAGCCGAGGCTCGCTTCAAGTATATAGCCGTGGCCGACGGCCCATATGTAGACATACCAATTGATTGAAATCAAAACGGAGGAACATACGAGCGGAACGAGAGCTTTTCGATTCGCCAAGAGCGACTGAAAAGCCTTGACCCCGTTTTTCCATTGCCGCATCACGAGAAGCACCCCGCACATAAAAACAAACGACCAAATGATGCGGTGTGCAAGGATATCAAGAGCTGCCGTTTGATCGAGAACTTTCCAATATAAAGGAAGCAGCCCCCATAATAAATAAGAACATGCTGTGTAAATAATCCCTTTCGTTTGAGCTGTGTGATTCATCTGTGATTCCTTTCCTTTCTTCATCACGATCCGCGCTTATTGGCATATACTGTACCGTCTATGTGAAAGGAAGTGTTACCCGTGTTTGATTGGCAACGCTTTTTTCCATTTCAGCAGTTTTCTAAGGACGGAGTGCAAGGCGCTGACCCGAAAGATGTTGAACAATATATCCATCAAATCATGAAAAACGTCTTTGGACCGGGATATACAGGTCAGTTTCCTTTTCGCGATCCTCTCTCTCAAGAATCGCCGGCGGCAAAAGAACATGGTCCGTCAGACGAACACGATCCAATTGATGTCTTTGAAACGACCAGTCATGTATTTGTCAAAATTCCACTTACAAAAGAACAGCTTAACCCATTGAAAATTAAACATACTTCACAAACCCTCATCATGGAAAACTACCCTGAACCAGGGCAGCAGAAAAAGGTGATTCTCCCCTCTCTTGTACGCAGAAAAGGCACCAAAGCCTTGTATAAAGACGGCATCCTGGAAGTCATGTTTTTTAAAAACGAAGACTTCAATCTTTCAGAAATCGACATCACGTTTTAAAAACGGCCCCGCTTGAGATAAGCAGGCTGTTTTTTTCGCCTCCCGAAAAACCGCTCCCTGATTCATATTACCATTTAAGACCGAAGTCTTTCATCTCTTTTGCCTGAGGCAGAAACCATGCCTTTTGTTCGTGACATTTTAGTCAATCCGTATGAATAAATCTATGTCTATTGCCTCTTTCGGCAAAGTCAGTCCGGTTTTATAATGAAAATAATTCTCAATTAAAGGAGGGCTTGTATGAAAAAGAAAATCAGCATGTTGCTCGCGGTGATGTTGATGGTGCTTTGTTTTGCCACACAGGCATCGGCCGCATACAATGACCTGCACAAGGGCTATGCCACTTATACGGGTTCAGGGTATTCAGGCGGCGCTTTGCTGCTTGATCCGATTCCATCCGATATGGAAATCACCGCTTTAAATCCGACAGACCTCAATTATGGCGGTGTAAAAGCGGCTCTCGCCGGAGCATACCTTGAAGTGGAAGGCCCTAAAGGAAAGACGACGGTCTATGTGACCGATCTATATCCGGAAGGTGCTCCCGGGGCGCTCGACCTTTCACCGAACGCTTTTCGAAAGATCGGCGATATGAAAGACGGAAAGATCAATGTGAAATGGCGGGTCGTCAAAGCGCCGATCAAAGGCAATTTCACATACCGGATCAAAGAAGGAAGCAGTCAGTGGTGGGCGGCGATTCAAGTGAGAAACCACAAATATCCCGTTATGAAAATGGAATATTATAAAGACGGAAAATGGGTCAACATGGAGAAAACGGACTACAACCATTTTGTCAGCACCAATTTGGGGACAAGCCCTTTAAAAGTCAGGATCACGGATATCCGCGGAAAAGTCGTAAAAGACACGATTCCGAAACTTCCGGAAAACGGAACGTCCAGTGCATACACTGTATCTGGGAACGTGCAGTTCCCAGACTAATCCTAAACTAAGAGACGGCGGCCAGCTGCGGAAACCCGCAGCTTTCACCGCCGTCTCTTTTTAAGATTTTCATTAGACTGTAAACTTAGCAACCTTTATCGATAGCCGGGCGCTCCTCCGTATGGAGCTCCTGCGGGAACGCCTGCTCCTCCGTAAGGGATTCCTCCCGGTCCGGCTCCGTAATAAGACCCCGCACCAGGCACACCTCCGTAATACGGGTAAGGCGGCGGATAAGCGTACGGTCTAGGGTAGTTAAAAATCGCGCTTCCGAGAAATCCGCCCAGCAATCCGCCGACAAGCGGCGCCCCAAATCCCCAAAACAACGGGGATCTAGCCGGATATCCGGCAGGATTCGATCTCGCGTATCCATAAAGCATGTGAGGGTACATCGGCATTTATCCTCCTTTATGTCTGCCTATAGTCAAGGTATTCATAAAGTCGGAAAACGTTTGGGCTATTCTTCATAAATCCACCGTAATGTTCGTACCATTGACAAACCTGTTGTCCGGATCGGTTAAGTAAAAACACGCCTTAACAATATCAAGGGGCCGGCCCACACTGTTGGAAAAATGCTGCTCACGGTCTTTCGCCCGCAAATCTTCAAAATGCCCGGTCTTAGAACCACCCTGGTGATGCTGTTGACCGCGATCGAATACTCGCCCGGCCATCCTTATCAGTTCCCTTCCGCATCACAATGGTGTTCTGCCCACTTTTGTATCTCGTGCAAAACAGGTTCAAGCGCCGCTCCTTTGCCTGTCAATTGATAGATCACTTTCACAGGCGTCTCCGGCAAAACCTGACGTTCGACGATACCACCCTGCTCCAGTTCTTTTAAACGTTCAGCCAGCATTTTTTGGCTGATCATTGGTATCATTTCCGTTAAATCTTTAAACCGTTTAGGTCCATCCAATAAAACATGGATGATCAGTCCATTCCATCGTTTGCCGAGCAAAGAAAAGGCGGCCTCCATTTTAGGACACATTGTAAACCCCAATTCTCTCACCCCTCCATATCCAGTTGACAAATAGTCTTTGCACCATTAGAATACTGATTGAAGTTACAAAAAGTAAGTTTCTAACTTTTTATCTAACTCTATCATACCACGTTTATCGTAAAGGAGGAAGTCACATGACTTTATCGGAGAATCAAGCGATTCAAGTTTTGACAGAACGCTCATCTATTAAAGAATATGACACAAGCGCCGCCATCTCGAAAGAGGAGCTGACAGAACTTTTGGAAATTACAACAAAAGCGCCGTCAGCATGGAACCTGCAGCACTGGCACTTTACTGTATTTCACAGCCGGGAATCAAAAGACAAGCTTCTCCCGATTGCCTACAACCAAAAACAAGTCAGCCAGGCATCAGCGGTTGTCGCTGTCTTGGGAGACCTCAAGGCAAACTTAAACGGGGAAGCCGTCTACGGTCCTTTAACAGAAGAAGGGTATATGACCGAAGAAATCAAAGAGACGCTTCTCGGACAGATTAACGGCGCTTACCAAAACAGTGCGTTTGCCAGAGACGCCGCTTTCACCAATGCATCGCTTGCAGCGATGCAGCTGATGATCGCAGCCAAGGCGATGGGCTATGATACGTGTGCCATGGGCGGTTTCGACAAGGAAGCGTTTGTGAAAGAATTCAATATTGATGAACGCTATGTACCGGTCATGCTGATTTCGATTGGAAAACAGGTGAAACCGGCTCACAAAAGCAGCCGCTTTGATGTTTCTGAAGTATCTACATGGCTGTAAACATGTGAAAAACCTTAGTCCCGAAAAAGGGACTAAGGTTTATTTTTATGCTTTGAGATGTGTTTCATACCAGTTTTTTGCCTGTTCAATTTCCCGATGTGTGAGCTGATGTCCGCCCTCTTCCCAATGAAGTTCGACATCCGCCCCGGCGTTTTTGAAATACCCGGCAAGCTCGTCCGACTCCTGGGGCGGACAAAGCGGATCTGTCTGTCCGGCTCCGATAAAAACAGGAATTCCCGCCATATCAGGAAGCTTCCTATTTCTAAGCGGAACCATCGGATGATGCAGCACGGCCCCCTTCAGCACGTGTTCATGGAGAAACAAGAGGCTTGCAGCAATATTGGCGCCGTTTGAATAGCCGAGCGCCACCACTTGATTCCGGTCGAACTCAAGCTCTTCTGCCGCTTGATCGAGAAATGTCTTCAATTCATCCGTTCTTGCGATTAAATCGTTCTCATCAAAAACCCCTTCTCTCAACCGTTTAAAAAAACGGGGCATGCCGTTTTCCAAAACCTTTCCTCTGACTCCGAGCAGATTTGCATGCGGGTCAATCATTCTGCCGATCGGCAAAAGGTCGTGTTCATTCCCTCCGGTTCCGTGCAAAAGCAGCAATGTAACGTCTGATTGCCCTCTCTCAAAAATATGGTTCATTTTATATGTCCCCCTTTTCCCATATTGGAAGAATGCCTTCGATTTGACGGCGGTGCTCTTCAAGCCAGTCCGGGAGCTTCAATGTCGTTCCCAAGTCCTCGAGTTCCTCGTCAACGAGAAAGCCCGGACCGTCTGTCGCCATTTCAAATAATATACCGCCTTTTTCCCTGAAATAAACGGATGTGAAGTATTGGCGGTCAAGAATGTCCGAAGTGGAAAATCCGCTTTCAGGAAGCCGTTTTCTCCACTCTTTTTGTTCTTCGGGATTCGTTCTGAAAGCCACATGGTGAATCGTGCCATATCCGCCGATGCCTCTCACGTTTTCATTCAGCTTGACATCGAGACGGTTTCCGATTGTTCCGTCGGATTCAAGGCGGACATATCCTTTATCTTCACCTTTTTTTTGATAGCCGAATTGCTCTTCCAAAAAGCGGATCGTCGCCTCAGGCCGATAGCTGTTCAATGTTACGCCTTTTATGCCCTTGATCGCATAACGAGCCGGAATGGCAGCCGCTTCCCATGTGCTCTCTGCGCCTTCTTCATCTTCTGTGATGGAAAGCTTGAGCCCTTCCGCATCTTGAAAAAGCAGAACAGCCTCGTTAAAGAGCACTGATTCGCAAGCATTGATACCCCTCTCTTTAAGGCGCTTTATCCAAAAGGAAAGCGCACCCTTAGGCACGGCTAAATCGATCCTTCCCGCCTGTCCGTTTCCAACCATTCCCTGTGAGCTCTGCTGAAATGGGAAGAATGTTAAAATCGTCCCGGGATCACCGGTTTCATTCCCGAAATAAAAATGATAAGTGCCGGGGTCATCAAAATTGACCGTTTTTTTGACGAGCCTTAAACCCAATACCTCCGTATAAAAGGCCAAATTTACTTTTGGATCTTTCGCAAAGGCTGTCACATGGTGAAGTCCTTCTGTTTTCATGATGATTCTCCTTTTATCTCGAATTCAAGATATTAATTATTGTAATGTTATATTATCATTTCCGCAAGGCAGACGTATTGTTTTAATAATTTAAAAAATCATTTTTTTCTAATAATTATCTTGTGATTGAATCTGACAACTGCTATGATAATGAACATTAAAATGCTTCAAGGAGGAAATAAGGTGAATAAACGGTTTTTGATTGCGATTCTTTTCTTCATCCCTTTTATCGGCCAGCTTGTCTTGCTGCCGTTTGTCAACCGGATTGAGCCGGTCATTTTCGGGCTTCCGTTTTTCCACTTTTGGCTCGTATTATGGATCGTCTTGACACCGTTGATTACATTCGTGATTTACAGATTAGAAAAAAGCGGAGGTTATGAATGATGCAGGGAAATTTAACAGCTCTTTTGATAACGGCGGCCATTATCCTGAGCGTTGTCTGTATCGGATTTTTGGCCGGAAGCAACAAACAATCGCGCAAATCGGTTGAAGAATGGTCTGTCGGCGGAAGGCGATTCGGCGGGCTCCTCGTCTGGTTTCTCGTCGGCGCCGACCTCTATACGGCGTATACGTTTTTAGGGCTGACAAGCACGGCATTTACAAGCGGAAGCGCAGCTTTTTTTGCTATTCCTTATTCTGTTCTGGCATATTTTATCGCTTACTTTTTCCTGCCGAAAATATGGCATGTGGCAAAAGAACACCGCTTGACAACCCTTGCTGATTATGCGCGGGAACGATTCAACAGCAAACTCGTGTCATCGCTTGTTGCGATCGTCGGCGTCCTGATGCTGATTCCCTACATCTGTCTTCAGCTCAGCGGAATCCAGGACACGCTGCGGGTCGCGGGAACGAATTTTATTAACGTGAATGCGGTCGTCATCATATCTTTTATACTTGTCGCGCTTTATACGTTTTTCAGCGGTATTAAAGGGCCTACATATACCGCCATTATTAAGGATATTTTAGTTTGGGTGATGATGTTGTTTATGGTCGTTTCTCTGCCGCTCATTCATTTTAACGGCTGGACGCCGATGATTGACAAACTGGCAAGTGAAGCACCGCAAATGCTTACCATCCCTTCCGATGGACCAAGGGGAATTGCCTGGTTTATTACCGCCTCGATCGTTTCCGCCCTCGCCTTATTTATGTGGGCGCACGCGGCAACGGGTGTTTTTACGGCGAACAGCGCTGATGCCCTCAGGAAAAACAGCATGTTTCTCCCATTGTATAATATCGTGCTGATCCTTGTGATCTTCCTTGGATTTATCGCTTTTCTCGTCCTTCCTGAGGACACGAACCCAAGACTTGCTTTGCTTTATTTGATTCAGACGTCCTATGGCGGTGTCACACAAGGATTTGCCTATTCGACGATCGCTCTGGCCAGTCTCATCCCGTGCTCGATTATGGCGATCGGGGCGTCCAATCTGTTTGCCAACAATTTATACCGCGATTTGATTAATCCCCGCGTTTCGGGAAACCGGCTGACGATGATCACGCGTTCGATGGTATTTGTCGTTATCGGTCTTGCGCTGTTATTCGGAATGCTGTTCCCGGCGGCGCTTGTGACGCTTCAGCTTCTCGGGGTATCCGGAATGGTGCAGATTTTCCCGGCCATCGTCATCAGCTTGTTCTGGAGAAACCAGACAAAAGAAGCGACGGTCATCGGTTTGATTATCGGCCTTATCGTGACGTTTACGGTTTATGTGACGAAAACCTCATTCGGCATTTACGAAGGGTTCTGGGGGCTTTTAGCCAATCTCGTCTTTCTCGTGATCCTGAATCCGTTCTTTGTGAAAAATGTGAAGACAAATTCTGTCGTCAGCTTTTTGTTTGATGCAAAGAAAAGCGTGCAAAAAAGCGCCTGAGATCATACAGCAAAACACCCTTGCAGCAAAATGTGCAAGGGTGTTTTTAAGTTATTTTTCTTTTTTCAAAATTTCAATCGCTTTATCAAGCTGTGTATCGTTTTCGGAAAGCTTTTTCTGCAGCTTGTTTGTCAGGCTGATGGTTGTCTCGCCGGTGATGATTCCGGTTGCCTTCAGCTTTTGATCTTTTTGAAACTTTTTCACGGCGGCTGCTGTCTGATCATCGAAGGAGCCGGTCGGTTTTATCGTGTAGCCGAGCGCTTTGAGCATTTGCTGTGCGGCTTTCACTTCGTCTCCTGTGCTGCCTGACTTATACTCTTTTTTGGAGTCGAGGTACGGCAGTTTGGCGTAGCTTGGAAGCTCGGCCTTGTATTGCGGCTTGATCCCTTTTTCATGAATCCAGTCCCCGTTTGGCGTCAGCCATTTGGCAATCGTCAGCTTGACTGTTGATCCGTCGGCGAAGTTTTCCGCGTTTTGCACCGTACCTTTTCCGAACGTTTTTTCACCGACAATCGGAATACCGGAAGACTGATGCAGCGCAGCTGCCATGATTTCAGCGGCGCTCGCCGTTCCTCCGTTGACGAGAACAACGGTCGGCTTGGTCACTTTTCGTTCATTTTCCGCTTTATATACTTCTTTTTTACCGTTTTTCGGTTCAACTTGCAAAATCGTTTTGCCTTTATCAACGAATAGGTTGCTCATTGTAATCGCTTGGTCCATCAGGCCTCCCGGGTTGCCCCTGAGATCCAATACAAAACGGTCCGCCCCTTTTTCGGTGAGGCTGTCAATCGCTTTTGTCAGCTCTTTAGACGTGTTTTCCGAGAAAGACGTAATTTGGATTTCGCCGATATGGCCATCGATCATTTTCGAATAAACCGTTTCAATCGGAATCGTATCACGCTTAATGGTGACATCGATTTGCCCGACGCCTTCCCTGTTTAAGACCAGCTTGACTTCCGTGCCTTTTTTGCCGCGGATCATCGCAACCGCTTCGTTGACAGTTTTGCCTTTGACGCTTTTGCCGTCAACTTTCTGAATTTCGTCATGCGGCTTCAAGCCCGCTTTTTCTGCCGGTGAGCCTTTAATAGGCGCGACGATTAAAATTTGTCCATTTTTCTCTTCCACTTGGGCGCCGATTCCTTCAAAAGAAGAGGTAATGCTTTCTTCAAAACTTGTGGCCTCTTTTTTGTCCATATATGTAGAATACGGATCATCCAAAGCCTCTAGCATCCCTTTGATCGCACCATCTGTCAGCTTTTCATCGTCTGTATTTTGATAATAGTCGCTCTTGATTTTGTCATACGCCGCCATCAGCTTGTCAAATTTATCGCCGTTTGATGCGGAATATACTGTCCCGCCGTTTTCTCTTTGTACGATAAAAAGCGTTAGTGCCGAAGCGGCGACGGCAGTAATCAATACTGCCAAAAAGAGTTTTAACTGCTGTTTCAAACGAACACCACCTTTTCTTCTTACCATATTATCACGGACGAGTCTTTATTCGTCAACTCGCATCCCTTAGGCTAGGAGATTTTTCAGGGTTGTCTTTCCCTGTATATCTAAACGTTTTTTCAATTTTTGCATATGCATACACAAAAGGAGGGATCTTATTTTGAGCGATTATTTAGACATGCTGGCCACTTTCGGCGTCTCAGGCGCCCACCCCGGCGGCATGCGGCTGACAAAAGCGGTGCTTGCCAAAGCCGATATCGATCCGGAGCTGCCGATTCTTGATGCGGGCTGCGGAACCGGGCAGACCGCCGCCTATTTGAGCCACCTTCAGTTTCCAGTTACCGCCCTTGATTCAGATCCGGTCATGATTGAGAAAGCCAAAAAAAGGTTTGCAAAAGAACAGCTCTCCGTCCCGCTTTTTCAGTCCCGCCTCGAGAAAACGCCGTTTCAGGATGAAAGCTTCGCTTGTGTCTTAACAGAATCGGTGCTGAGTTTCACCGATTTCAAAGCGGCCTTAAAAGAAATCCGCCGGCTTCTGATGCCGGGCGGCAAGCTGATCGGCATTGAAGTTTCTCTTTTAAACGGCGGCCTCACAAAAGAGGATAAAAAAGTAATTACGGATTTTTACGGCTTTACCGTTTTATACAATAATGATGAATGGGTCCACGCTCTTCGGAAAGAAGGCTTTTCACAGGTTGAAATCGTTCCCAGCATGTTGGAAGAAACGGTTGACCTTGAAGCCGTTACCGAAATGGATTTGTCGCCTGTGATTTCGGCAAAAGCCTATCATACGATGGAACAGCACCATCAGCTTCTGGCCAAATATCAGCATGATCTCAGCTTTATCGTTTTTATATGCAGTTGATAAAACGGCGCTTCACCTCCTTCTTTCGTCCAACCTTTTCTATCAATATCGTCATAAGCTGAATAGGAATACTAGATGATGGAAGGAGCATGTTTAGTGGAGCGTTACTACAGGTTTTGTAACCAAAATATTGGAAGGGTTGCCAGAATCACTGACAGAAACGGGCGTGTCCATGTCGGCAAAATTGTCCGTGTATCACCGAACAGGGTTTTTATCGCCCCGGCGATCAGAAGAGGCGGCCCCGGATTCGGCTACGGCTTTTACGGAGGCTGGTGGGGATGGGGTCCTGCTTACGGAATTGGTCTCGGTTTAATCGCGGGTATAGCGCTCGCAGGGCTGTTTTTTTGGTAAACGAAAAAGGCCGATACACGTATCGGCCTTTTTCATTTTATATCTTTTTGACTTTTTCGAAATACTCTTCAAGCGTCAGATCATGTTCCTTGATCACTTTGGCGGCCTTTTTGCCTACATACCGCAAATGCCAAGGTTCATATTTGTATTTGGTAATGTCTTCTTTATTTTTCGGATAGCGGATGATAAAGCCGTATTTATAGGCGTTTTCCTCAACCCATTTTCCGTCTTTCGTATTGCCGAAGTCCTCGTTAAGGGCAAAGCCGTTGCTTCTGCTGGAAATGTCCATTGCCAAACCTGTCTGGTGCTCGCTCTGTCCCGGATAAGCGACGGCTTCTTTCGCTTTTTCCTCACCCTTTTGGCTTACTTCATTGTCATAGATCACTTTTTGTCTGTCATAAGATCTGTAGCCGGACACCGCAACAAGTTCAAACCCGTCTTTCTTCGCGGCATTGAACATCTTCTCCAGAGCCTCAGCAGCCTCTTTTCTAATATAGCGCTTGTCGATATCTTCGGTAAATGAAAATTCGACGTCAGGCACTGTTAAATCCGCAGGTGCATAGTCTCCAGGCAGGGCATAATCTTTGTTGACAAGCGCGAGAATATTGTCTGAATTTTGAATCGTCGGCAGGCCGTCAACCTCTTTAATTTGATTAAAGTATTTGCTTTCAAGTACAAAATCTTGATCTTCCAGATCTTTTTTTTCATTTGTTTTTTGATCTTTCGCATCTTGATTGGTGTTTGCCGTATTTTGCGGTTGAGCGGAGTCTGCGTTTTTTTCTTCATTCATTGAGCAACCCGCGCCTAATAATACAGCTGCACTCAAGATTGACGCGATCGGCATGTATTTGTATTGTATTTTCATCATTTTCCATCCTTTGTTCAGCGCTTCATCTACCGTAAAGCTGTGTCAAGCGCCAATAAAATCATATCGTTGAATGTGGTCTGTCTTTCTTCAGCCGTCGTTTCCTCGCCTGTCACCACATGATCGCTGACCGTGAGAATCGACAAAGCGTTCCGGCCGAATTTCGCCGCTAATGTATAGAGAGCTGTCGTTTCCATTTCAATCGCCAGCACGCCGTGCTTGGCAAGCTTTTCGATTTGGCTGTCATCATTGTAGAATTGGTCCGCCGTAAAAACATTTCCTGCCGTTACCGGGATATTCCGCTCCTTCGCAGCATCATACGCCGCTTTTAAAAGCTCGAAATTTGCGCATGGCGCAAAATCGATCGAACCAAACGCCACCCTGTTGATTTGCGAATCGGTGGAAGAGGTCATCGCGAGAATAACATCTCTCACTTTAACGTCTTCTTTGATAGCGCCGCATGAACCGACACGAATCAGGTTTTTCACATCATAGCTTCTGATCAGTTCATTCACATAGATCGAAATGGACGGTACACCCATGCCCGTCCCCTGTACGGAAACGCGTTTTCCTTTATATGTGCCGGTAAAACCGTACATACCCCGAACTTGGTTATAGCATTCGACATTTTCCAAATATGTATCTGCGATGTATTTTGCGCGCAGCGGGTCTCCGGGCAGCAGCACCGTTTCTGCAATTTGCCCTTTTTCCGCGCCAATATGTACACTCATGAATATTCCTCCTGCCTAAGTATTGATCCAGCATCAGCTCGCAATATGTATTATAAACCAACATGATCGAAAATGAAAATAAGCTTTTGCGGTTCAAAACTTGTCATGTTTTCAAGTGGACAGGCATAGCATAAAAAAGAATCATTCCGATTAATAATCTTGACGGAGGAAAAGATATGTTTCGTTCGCTTAACCATTATCTTTTAGATTTTACAGGCATTCTCGTCATCGGCATTTTATTATGCCTATTGTCGATCGGCGGCTCGCTTTCAGCCGGACTTCCTTTTCATCTGCCCGCTTCCATCCAGCAGCTGAATACGATTTTTATCAGCATTTTAATTGAGGCGTTGCCCTTTGTCTTGATCGGCGTTTTAATGGCCGGTTTCATTCAAATTTTTATCACTGAAGAACATATCCGCTCTCTTTTTCCAAAAAACAAATTTTTCGCAGTGATTGTCAGCTGTTTGCTCGGCGCTTGTTTTCCTGCTTGTGAGTGCGGTATCGTACCGATCGTCAGACGGCTCGTCGCTAAAGGCGTTCCGATCTATGCCGGCGTCGGATTTCTTCTGACTGGTCCGCTGATTAATCCAATGGTCATCTTATCGACTTATATGGCTTTTGGCAATGATGTCCGAATGGCGGTTTTAAGGGGCGCCGTCGGGTTTACCGCCGCGCTCCTCACCGCCTTTTTCGTCAGCTTTATGTTTCGCTCAAACCAGCTGAAAACAAAAGAGACCCGCCGGGAGCATGATTCGGGTCATGTGAAAGCTCCCTTTTCAGAACGCCTCTTCGCTATGTTGAAGCATGCCATCGATGAATTTTTTGATATGGGAAGATATTTGATCATCGGGTCTTTCATCGCCGCTCTTGTGCAAACCTATATTCCCTTAAAATCTTTGTTTCTTGCAGGTGGCGGAATGATCGACTCCACATTGGTGATGATGGGACTTGCTTACTTTTTGTCGCTGTGCTCTGAAGCGGATGCGTTTATCGGCGCCTCCTTTACCAGCTTGTTTCCCCACTCCTCCATACTCGGATTTCTCGTATTCGGACCGATGCTTGATTTAAAAAATACGATCATGATGCTGCATGCATTCAAGCCGAAATTCGTGATTTGTCTTTCGATTTTGATCACGGTGTTCGTCTATATTTGCGTCAAAGTTGTCAGCTTGCTGTAGAAAGGAGGATTTCACATGGTATTTCAGCCGCAGCAGTTCCTGCGCGCACTTATTTTGGCCGCTTTTTCCGGTTTCATATTCAAGCTCCATCAGACGGGGGAAATCTATAAGCTGATCAACCCGAAATACGAATACATGAGCTTGATTGCCGCCGGTGCATTCGCTTTTCTGTTTATCATCCAGCTGTCAAGGATCTGGACCATCCGAGAGGATCATAGCGGATGCTGCAGCTGCGGTCATGATCACGGCCGCTCCAAGCCTTTCTTTATTAAAATGATCCATTATGCTGTGATCGCCTTACCGCTTATTACCGGCTTTACCTTCGCTCCAGCCGTGCTGAACTCATCTGTTGCCGCCAATAAAGGAACAATGCTCGCCAAAACATCCGCTCCGAACACCGAAGGCGCCGGACATGTGACAACACCTGAGATCGAAAACGAATCATCCGACATCCCCAAGACAGCCTATGATCGAAAAATGGCCCAGTTTCAACAGCAGAATCCGCTTCTGATGAAGGACGATCTGTTTGCCGATTACTATGATGAAATCAATGAAAATCTTGATGATTACATCGGAAAGCACATCAAAGTCAAAGGTTTTGTCCATAAAGAACCCGGCCTGAAAGCCGATCAGCTTGTCGTCTCCCGTTTTTTGATCACGCATTGTATCGCCGACGCCAGCTTGATCGGATTGCTTGCCGAATGGGACGGTGCCGAACATATAAAACGCGATACATGGGTTGAACTAGAGGGAATTCTCGGAAAAGCCTCCTATCAAGGAACCGTCATTCCGATCATTCAGGCAAAGCAATGGAAAACGGTTCAAGAGCCGAAGCATCCTTATGTCTATCCGGTGTCTATCAATATGACAGAGTAAAGATTTCCCCGGGATAAATGAGGAGCTGTTTAGTCATCCTATTTTTATGGAAGGAGGTCAAAGGTATAATGGGCAAAAAACAGCGAAACAGAGTGACCGGGCTGAAGAAAAACAATCACATCCCCGCAAAAGATGTGATCGCGGCGGAGGAAGCACACGAAAAAGACTTCAGCGCCAGAAAACGAAAGAACACAACGTAAAAAAACTGCGGATGGCGCTTCCGCAGTTTTTTTACGTTTAGGACGACTGGAGTAAAATCCGGTTGATCTTTCTCCAGCCTGTTGATAGCAGTTTATAGTAGGTTTTTCCTTTTTTCCCTTCATCGATTAAAACGATGTCGCCTGTGGCAAGAAATCTGGCCTTATAGTCATTCGGCACCGTGTCATACACATTAAAGGTGGAAAACGTCCGCTCAAGCACATCCGCATGGGTTCTGCCGTTTATTTCTGTTCTGTAAACCATCTCATATCCCTTATCTTCTCCAAAGCAAGGCGTTTGAAAAATCGTCACATCATAAGCTGTCAGCTTCTTTTTAAACAACATCAACGGCAATACGATCCCTCCCTTTTTATATACTATTGGCGTTTGGCAAGGGAAACCCTTTGACTAGTTTTGTCGAACAAGCGGGTAGTTTTCGCCAATTTTCTTGAAGAGGAAAAACAGCGCCAGACCGAGAGAAAATCCTGCTATAACATCGGTTGTGTAATGGACGCCGAGATAAATGCGGCTGATTCCGATCAGGATGGTCACCAGGCCTGTCCACACCAAAACGGCCGTCCTGTGCTTCTTGAAAAAAGGAATGTGCAGTAAAAGGATATATGCGATAAATGGATACATGCTCGCCGCATTCATCGAATGCCCGCTCGGAAAGCTGAAGGATGTCTCATGAACGAGATGGCTCACTTCAGGCCGCGGCCGGGAAATCCAGTCTTTTAGTCCTTCATTGACCGTTCTTTCCAGAAGAAAAAGCAGATAAACATACAGTGAAGCCGCCGCTTTTTTGCGGTAAGCGAGCAGCAGTGTCAAAACGAGCATCACGGTCAGCAGCAAGCCGCTTGACCCAATCCCTGTCATCGCTTTAAAAAACGGGGTGAGGAGCGGCTGTCTGAGAGCCGCGGCCGCCTTCGCGATATGAACGTCGATCAGCTGAACAGCAGGAACGCGGATGAGGGCGGCCATGACCAGAAAAAGTGCGGTGAAAATGAGTGTGTTACGCATCGAAAAATCTGCGCCTCCTTAAGTCGATATTGTTTACATATTGTACCCCCGCTTCTCTTTTTAAGGCAATAAATGAAAAAGGACCGAAGGCAAAGCCCGGCCGGTCCCCATCGCTTTAATCTTCTATATGCTCATCTATCATACATTTTGCAAGCAGGTAATCAAAGGTGATATCGGCAATTTCGAACAGTTCGTCCTCATTCGGTATGTAGCCTCTTCTTGTCAGCTCAAGATAAAAAAAATCAGCGATTTCTTCAGTATCTATCATAAGCTCAATTTCTTTCATTTTGATCGCCTCCTTATTCTGATGTATGAGCCGGCATTCGGATTTATAACCGGATTGTCATAATGTTTGTCCCTTCTCATATACATGTTGTAACAAAACAAAGCGGGAAGGGGAAAAGAAATGATCCAAAAAATGATTGCAGCGCTTGACGGAGACGGTTTCGACCTGATGCTGGAAAAAGTCTTGAAAGTCATGTTCGGATTCATTTTGTTCGGTTGCTTTCCTTATTTTTTATATTTGCTGTTTTTCAGCTGAAATATTCTTTCAGGCTGTTTAAAACAAAATTCATCATTTCTTTGTATTCCGCATCCTGAAACATTTCATACAGCACTTTGTAGTCGTTGTAAATATCCAGCAGCTCATCCACGACAGCCACGGCCATTTCACGCTCATGCTCCTGCTCTTCATTATCTGTGGCAGATGGCAGCAATACCTTTTCTGAAATCGGTTCATCCAGTTCCTGTCCGGCTTCACCGACATAATGAACAAAAAGCAGCTGGTGAACAAACTGATCCATTTCATATGTTCTGAGCACAAGTGTCAAGTCTTCTTCTTCCGTCTCAAGCCATTCCCCGTCTTTCAGGCGGGTCAGTTCATATATAATATCCTCCCAGCCGTCCTCTACATATCTCCAGATTTCCGTTCTGTGTCCGGTGATTTTAAAGAGCTCTTTGCCGTAATCTTTTACATACACGACATCACCGATTAGAAAACCATATTCGATATCAAGCTTTTCCGTCTCGACGATGACCCCGTCATAATCTTTATAAAGCTGTAAAGAAGACTCAAAATAAAGAACTTCATTATGATTGACTTCATAAAGAAAATGCTTGTCGATTTTATGAACTTTTGTCACAGTTCCGACCGTTCCGTACATGACAACAACTACAACATCTCCGACTTTAAATTTAGGCGCGTTTGGCTTCATTTTGACTCCCCCTTGCCTTAAAGCTTCCGTCTTACGCTTATCGTATGCATAAGGCTGTCATTTCGCATGGGCAAGGATACAACGCATGAACGTGTTTGCCGAAAATCCTAAAAAACCATGCCGGCACCCGGGATTAGGCCATAAAAGAACCCGCAGACATCGATCTGCGGGTTTTACTGCCTTGTTTCCGATATATATTTTTCCCAAGCCTCATCAAATGTCGTCATCGATGATAAATAATCTCCATTGAGCTCAAGGTATGAACTGATTTCATCGTACTGGTTTGACGTCTTCGGAAACCCGTGATCATGATAGGCGTGATTGGCAAATTCACTGATCGCGTCTTTCGGCTTCGGATGTCGGTATTTCATTAAATAATGATAAAAGGATTTCACGGCCTCCCCCTCCTGTCTTCTTTTGATGTACTATTATACAGGCACCAGAAAAAAATACAAACAAAAAAACCGGCTTTAGTCAAGCCGGTTTAAGACGAGAAGTCAAAATAATTGCGCTTTAAAATCCGCTCGGTTTTCATTAGCGTGTCAAATGATACGGATGAAGGCAGTGCTTTTGTATCGATCAAGAGCAGCTGGTTTTCAATGTCTTGAATGATGGATTCCTCCTGATAGACCATCCCGCAGCTGCCGCAGCTGACAGCGGGCGTCTCCGTGATTTCAACCGCTTTTGTGCCGTCCGGCAGCTCCCAGTATACGGTCGTTCGGTCATGTTCTGCTTCCGTCTGGCCGCACCAGTCACAGCGCTTCATTGAGCACGCCCCTCAGCTTCGCTTTCTTTATTCTGCTGGGCGAGGAATTTCTTTTCTTTTAATTCATCCCGCTTTGCCCTTCGGCTTTTCAATGTTTCATGGTCAGGCCGCTCAGAATAGCTTTCCCGCCTTTTTAAACGGGTTAAGCCGTCAGGTGTATAAGAGAGCGTCTGATCCTCAAAGATCGCGGAGATGCCGATCTGTTCTTTTTCCCTCATCACCTCTGGATAGATTTCGGCGAAATAATCGTTCGCTCTGCCTGGCACATAGTTTTCCGGCTCAGGATAAGAAGTGATCACCCCTTCAAAATTGCGGAGTACGACTTTGTCAGGGCTTTGCGAAATCAGGTAGTTCGGTTGAATGGCGATTTTCCCGCCCCCGCCCGGTGCGTCCACAACAAAGGTCGGTACGGCGTACCCGCTCGTATGCCCCCGCAAGCCTTCAATGATTTCAAGCCCCTTTGACACTGGGGCCCTGAAGTGGCCGATGCCTTCGGATAAATCACACTGATAAATGTAATACGGGCGGACTCTGATTTTGACCAAATCGTGCA
Source organism: Bacillus sp. HSf4 (assembly GCF_029537375.1). Lineage (NCBI taxonomy): Bacteria > Bacillati > Bacillota > Bacilli > Caryophanales > Bacillaceae > Bacillus > Bacillus sp. HSf4. The sequence continues at coordinate 2,312,809 of NZ_CP120679.1, forward strand.
TCAGTTTTTTCATAATGGGAACGCTGTCATTTATGCCCGCCAAAATCACCGCCTGATTGCCGACCGGAACGCCTGCGTTGACAAGCTTTTCACAGGCTTCCTTCGCTTCTTCGGTGATTTCGATGCTCGTGTTGAAATGGGTGTTCAGCCAGACGGGATGGTATTTTTTCAAAATGTCGCAAAGCTTATCGGTGATCCGCTGCGGAAACACGACAGGAGCTCTCGTGCCAATCCGAATAATTTCAACGTGCGGAATGGCGCGCAGATTTTTCAAGATGTACTCCAGTATCTGATCATTGATTAACAGACCGTCCCCTCCCGAAATCAGCACATCCCTGACATCCGGTGTATCCCGAATATATCCGATCGCCTGGTCAAGCTGCTTTTTCGGCACCCCCATGCCGATTTGACCTGAAAAGCGCCGCCTCGTACAGTATCTGCAATACATGGAGCACTGATTTGTGACGAGAAAAAGAACGCGGTCAGGGTACCGGTGGGTTAGCCCCGGTACAGGTGAATCTTCATCTTCATGCAGGGGATCTTCAAGATCGTATTTCGTTTTATGCATTTCCTCTGACAGCGGAACCGATTGCATCCTGATCGGACAGCGGGGATCGTCGGGATTCATAAGGGAAGCGTAGTAAGGTGTAATATTTAGAGGAATCGTTTTTGTAGAAATCCGCACCCCCTCTTCTTCTTCTTTTGTCAGATTGACGACCTTTTTTAAATCATCCAACGTTCTCACGGTATGAGTCAGCTGCCATATCCAATCATTCCACTTTTCTTCGGGAACATCTTTCCAAAGCTCAATTTCCTTCCAATGCCTTTTTGGCTTGAACAGGCCGTTTGCCATATTCCATCCCCCTATCAGCATTTTTCCTATTACTTCCCAGGTTATGTCACGGTCAGGGAAAGTGCCTCTTATTTTCAAAAATCATCCTGAAAGCCGCTTAAATTCTTGCACCAGATGTTCATGTTCTCAATTGCTTCATAAATGAGGCAATTGTTGATAAGACGCCCCCTGTAACGGTAAGACAAATGATAAAGACTGGCGTTCATTCCGAAGGAAGCCGCTCTTGCAATCGAAAAAACAGAAAAGATGCCGGCTTTTTTCAGGTCTGCTTCAAGTGCCGTGATGAGCCGCTTTGTCAAAGAAGAGCCCCGATACGAAGGGAGAACGGCACAATCGGTCAATTCCGCATGCCCCAAAGCGGGATTGATATCTGCCGCCGCTGCTGCGATCAGCTTGTTTTCGTCAAATGCGAGCCGGTAAACAGTTCCTTCGGCCATCAGCTTTTCAAGGTAGGTATGATCGAAAACAGGTGCCGGATATACCGGGAAGACATCCTTGTAGAGCTTTGCCATAAGAGGTGCATCCTCTGCGTCGGCCTGCCTGATCTTAAATTCGCTTTTCTTTTCCGCTTTTAAACATTTGGTGCAAAATAATGTTTCCAGCATTTGATCCTGTCTGTTCCAATCCTGTGTCTCTCGTCTGCTTTCTTTTACATATCTCACAAACAGTTCGGCGTCATGGCCGTTAAAATATCCGTCTATCTGTCCTTCCGGCTCATACAGATGCTCAAGCATAGCGGTTCTGTCTCGTGCTTTCGCAAAAATGATGATCTTTTCAAGATTACGCGCTTTTGCAGCTTTCAGTATATCCGGGAAAAAAGAAGCGACATCCCCTTCATAGTTGATGACTCTGATTCTTTTATTCAGCACATCAAGATCGATCTCGAGCGTGCCGTATTCGTTGCTCCATTTTTCCGTCATGGCCCCCTCCTTGTCGCTTTACTTTTCATAGCCACACCAATTCATAATGAAGAGGCTGATGATTTTCGCCGCTTTGATCATCGCATCCTTTTCAATGTATTCATTCGCTTGATGAGCCAGCTTTGTTTCGCCCGGTCCGAAGACGATGGCTGGCGTATCTCCCGCATGGGACAGGACGCCTCCGTCTGTCGCCCATGGAGACGCTTCGACGGCAGGCTGTTTGCCGGTGATGTTTTGATAGGCGTTTTTCAGAGAAACCGCCAATTCATGATCATCAGCTAAATCATTGGGCATCCATCTTGCCCCAAACCATTCGACTTCCACAGGGTAATGCTTAAACCAGTCATCATGATACTGAAGATCTTGGAGCCAGTTCTCCAATTCAGCCTGGACGGCTTCCGGGGATTCGTTCGGGGCGATTCCGCACCTTCCCTCCAAGGTCACGGTGTCGGCGACCGATGAGGGCCATGCGCCGCCCTTGATGGTTCCGATATTGATCGGGACAGGGATCGGGATATGTTCATATAAGGAATCTTTGATTCTTTTATTTCTCACCGATTCAAGCTGACGGATCGACCCGATGACAAGCATGCTTTTTTCTATGGCGCTAACGCCTTCATACCTTGTGCCTCCATGTGCGGAAAGCCCTTTTACCGTGATTCTGAACCACATTGATCCCTGCTGTTTGATAAAGATTTTCATATTTGTCGGCTCCGGGATCAGGGCTCCGTCCGCCCGGTACCCCCGCATGACGGCGGCAAGGGTTCCCGCTCCTCCGCATTCTTCATCGACGACGCTTTGAAAAATAAGGTCCCCTTTCAATCGGACCCCGCATTGTTCAAGCGCTTCGATCGCCATTAACAGGGCGGTATTCCCTCCCTTCATATCAGTCGTGCCGCGCCCGTAAATCCTTCCGTGTTTCATGATCGGCTGAAACGGCTCGATGTCCCAATCATTGCGGTTCCCTGCGGGGACGACATCGATGTGGCCGTTGAGAATCAGCGATTTCCCCCCTCCTGAACCGCGCTTGACAGCCGCGATATTCGGACTTTCTTTGAAGCTTGTTCTGTCGGATTTAAACAGGGGATGCTGATTTAATTGTTTTATGCTCGGTTCCCAGACATCGATTTCAGCGTCAAACTGCCTCAGTTTTTCCAAGACGACGGCTTGAGCGTTAAATTCTTCTCCGAGCGTGCTTTTTTCACCGACGAGCTTTTTCAACAGGCGAACCGCTTTTTTTTCGTGCGAATCAATCCAATCGCACACTTTTCTCTCTATGTTCTCCATCCAATTCCTCCTCTTACGAAAACGGCTGATCGATCCTGACCTTTCCATCTGTCAGCCGCAGTACATCTTCAAGATCTGCTCCGTTCATCAGTTCTTTTAAAACAAAACCTTCGTGTTCAATCGCAATCACAGCTTTATCGGTAATGACCATGTCAACACAGCCTTTGGCCGTTAAAGGGAGCGTGCAGTTTTCCACGAGCTTCGGCGCCCCGTTTTTATCGGTATGGCTCATGACAACGATCACTTTTTTCGCTTTTTGGGCAAGCTCCATTGCCCCTCCCATCCCGGGGACTTTTTTGCCCGGCACGATCCAGTTGGCAAGATCTCCAGACCTGCTGACCTGGAGGGATCCGAGGATCGTCAAGTCGATGCAGCCTTTTCTGATCATCCCAAAAGACACGGCCGAATCAAAATAGGAAGCCCCTTTGACAACCGTGACGGGGTAGCCCGCCGCATTGCAAAGGTTCTCATCCTCACTTCCCTTTTCAGGCGTTTCCCCGATCCCGAGCACACCGTTTTCCGCTTGAATCATGACGGAAATGCCGGGGGCCAAAAAATTCGGGACTAAAGACGGGATGCCGATTCCCAAGTTGACAACCATTCCATTTTTCACTTCTTCAGCCGCTCTTTTTGCGATTTGCTCCCGCTCCGTTACTCCCAAACCCATTTCCAGTTCACCCCTCCCGTCTCGCTCACCCCATGGACAAAAACGCCTGGTGTCACGATCTCTTCTTCAGCAAGCTCACCCGCTGGGACGATCCGGTTGACCTCTGCAAATGTCTTGTCAGCGGCCATCGCCATGAGCGGATTCATGTTGCGGGCCGATTTATCATATATAACGTTTCCGAACTCGTCGGCCGTTTTCCCGAAAACGAAGGCAAACTCAGCAGTCAGCGCCGCTTCGGCGAGATAGGATCGTCCATTGATGCTCACAAGCTTCTTGCCTTCTCGCACCATCTCGTGATCAACCCCGATGTCGGACAAAATCCCGCCCAATCCTACACCGCCCGCACGGATTCTTTCGGCCAAAATCCCCTGCGGAGAAAATTCAACGTCAAGAAACCCGTCTGTCATTTGTTTTCCGGCGACAGGGTTTGAGCCGATATGTGAAGCAATCAGCTTTTTTACCCGTTGATTGACGATCAAAGGGCCGATCCCGATGCCTGGAAACCCGGCATCATTACAAATCACCGTTAAATCTTTCACACCCGTTTCCAAAATCGCGCTGATGAAAGACGGGGGTGAACCGACTCCGCCAAATCCGCCGACCATAATGACCGACTCATCTTTTAAATCTGCAACCGCTTCTTCAATTGCCATCCGTTTATTCCGCATCATCTGCTGAGATCACCTTTTCCACCTGTTTTTCAACCGCATGTACGGCTTCTTGCAAACAGAATACAAGCTCATCCATCTCATGATCCGTAATCGTCAGCGGCGGTGCGATGATCACGGCGTCGCCCCCGCCGCCGGCAATTCCCGCCTCCGCCGGATAAATGAGCAGCCCCCTCCTTTTCGCTTCGGAAATGATTCGCGCTGATACTGACAGTGACGAAGGAAACGGTTTTTTGCTTTTTTTATCAGAGACAAATTCAACACCCAAGAGCAGCCCTTTTCCGCGAATGTCACCAATTATGTTTGATTGTTTCATGACATCCCTCAGCCGATTTTTCAGCCTTTTTCCTTTGGTCGCTGCTTGTCTTGGCAAATCATGCTTTATGATATAGCGCAGGACCGAAAGCGCGGCCGCGGCGGAAAAAGGGTTGGCGCTGTACGTATGACCGCTCATGATCACACCCGAGCCATTTTTGATCGTCTTCATGATCCCGTCCGTAATGACAGCCGCGGCAATCGGAGAATACCCGGCGCTCATTCCTTTCCCGAGAACAGCGATATCCGGCGTAACACCCCAATGTTCGATCGCCAGCATCTTCCCCGTTCTTCCCATGCCGCACATCACCTCATCCGCTATGAACAGAATCCCGTTTTCTTCGCAAAGATCTTTGATTCTTTTGTAGTACCCGCGAGGAGCGGCAATGGCGCCTCCCGCGGCTCCGATCACAGGTTCGGCCACAAAGCCGGCAATAAACGATTTGCCGATCCGTTTGATGGCAAGCTCTACCTCCTTCACACATGCTGTTTCACATTCGGGAGCTGACAGCTGATACGGGCACCTGTAGCAGTTTGGAGCAGATGCAGCGGGATAGTTGTGCAGCATCTGTGTAAACCGGTAGCGCCGTTCGTAAAACCCCGACAGTGACAGGGCTCCGTTCGTGATTCCGTGATAGCTGTTCCATCTGGAAAGAAACATCGTTTTGTCGTTTTGCCCTTTTTCCTGCCAGTATTGAACAGCGATTTTCATTGCGGTTTCGACCGCTTCTGAGCCGCTGTTTACAAAAAAAGACCAGTTTAGATCTTCGGGCAGCACTTCCGCCAGCAGTTCGGCAAGCTGCTCCGCAGGCTGGCTCGTAAACTGTGAACGATAGACAAAAGAAACAGCATCCAGCTGTTCTTTGAGAGGAGCAATAACCTCGGATACTCCGTGGCCGAGGCTGCAAGTGACAGCACCTGAGCAGCCGTCAAGAAATCGTTTTCCGGTTTGATCGTATATATAGCTTCCTTTCGCATACTGAACGACCGGATAGCTTTGATGAAGATCCGGCTTAATCAAAAATGACATGCAGATTTCCCCCCCTTCCGAATGAAAAGGATGTTTTCTTTACATTGTATGAAGCGGGAAATGGCGGCATTCTTTTTTCATAGCCGGAATGAGTGCAAAAATGGTTTATCATGAAACAAGCGAACGATCGTTTTATCATAAAGGAATAAGATCACCTTTTGGCGGGATGACGCGACTTGAAAATCAATTATGAAAAAAATATGCTTGAAGGCACATGCTGCATCGACATTTTTTCAGACCGGAATAAAGGGAAAGTGCTGGAATTCTGATTCGATTTACTTGACTGAAGATCATTTCGGCTGCATCGAACCTGTATTTGAAAGATGCTGTAAGCCATTCGATTGCTTTGCATTTAACGAAATCGATGTGGATACATAGGCGGTGAATGGGAAGCTGTAAAACGCCTCACTCAGATGAAGTGAAAGATGTGTCAGGGTTTCCATTCGTTTATTCTGAACAAGAATTCAAGGAGAACGATGAAATAAACGTCAAACACCTGACACCCATGATCGGTGAATTTTAAAGCATGGATAGAGAAAAAAGCGGCTTCGGTTCAATGTATCTCTGCCTGTGTTGGGAATCTAGAAAAACATCCTTTTATTTTTTACATAGAAACCTTTTTTTCAGAAGACGCATCATTCCCTGTTTGCTTTTCCCACAGAGAAAAAGAACGCATCATACTGAATGCAGCGAAAGGAGCGGGCAAAGCGACAACCAGGAATAAATATGTTGGGCTGACGGCGTCTGATAAAATACCGGCCAGCGCATAACCGAGCGGCATGAAGGTGCTGTTGAGCGCAAAAAAAGCCCCCAGGGACCTCCCCCTCTTTTCACCTTCCGTCAATCGCTGCAAGTATCCTTCCAAATATATATTGACAACACCGGAGATCATGCCGATCAGGATCAGAAGGAAAGCGGCGATGACAATATTAGCGATCCAGCCAAGCGGAAATAAAAGCAGGCCGAACATCACCATCAAGGCAGGCACAGCCGCTTTTGCATGCTCCTCTTTGGCGATAAATGACAGGCACAGCGCCGCCCCGAGTGTTCCCATGGCCCAAAGTGATTGAAAAGCCCCGCCAAGCCATGCCTGGTCTTTGACAAAGAGCGAAGACCAAACGACGATATAGATGGGAAACCCGCTGAATACGAGCTGCTGGACGCTTGTCCCATACAGTAAATACCTGAGCGGTTTATTTTGGAATATGCTAGAAAACCCGCTGAAAAGCTGTTTGTTCGTAAACGGAATATGAGGCTGATTTCCTCTGTTGTCTTTGATTTTCCACTCCAAAAAGATCGACATGAATGAAAGGCTCCCGCAAATCACCCAGACCCAGCCAAAATGCAAAAATGAAAACAGCACACCCGTCAGGAGCGGCACAAGCACTTGGATCATCTGTGATAGCACTTCCTGAAATGCGATTCCTTTTTCAATTTGGTCTTGCCGAAGCGTATCAGGAATGAGCGATCTTGCCGCGGGTTCAATCGCGGTCAGGCAGGTGGAGATCACCACTCTGGCCGCCAACAACAACAGAAGCGGACTGGTGCCGTTTAGCGCCAAAATGCCGATCGTAAAAAAAACCGCCGATATGAACATGTCTGAAACGGCAATCAGCTTTCCCCTGTGAAACCTGTCAGACAGCCATCCGGTAAACGGCGATATCGCAACAGAAACGGCCAGCCCGAGCCCGATCATCACGCCTCCCTGAAGCGCGCTTCCGGTTTCATATAAAGACCACCACACCAATGAATAATAAAAAAGGACGGAGCTGAACAAAGACAAAAATGTTCCAGACCATAATCTGAAAAAATCACCTTTTATAAGCCATGCATATTTCAATCTGAATCCCCCTTGTGAAAATATAGGACCTCCGTCTGAGCTGCTCATCAAGATTACAGGATTATTTTACATATGTATTCAATATTTAACAATGCCTTATTCTTCAGAACGGCAAAAACCTTCCGAACTGGAAGGTTCCTGCGAGCATGCAAAGCACCGGTCTTTTTAACGTATCTTAGCAGATAAAAGCGGCTCCAACGATAATAAGCAGAATGAAAAGTACAACGATTAACACAAAAGTGCTTCTTCCGTGAAATCCATAGCCATATCCTCCATCAGGACAGCAGTAGTGCACAGGCCATTCATCCTTTCTTAAAAAGTCTACACCCCAGCCTATGCAGGCCAAGTCACCATTTGTTTGTGCACCTGCCCACATTCAGCCAAACAAATATTTAAAAATGGTTGTCATCCGTTCCTTCCGCTGAAAACCGAGCTTTTCGTAAAACCGTTTGACATGGTCGCTGCCTGATGTGACAAGATAGCTGGATGTCATGCCCGACTGCTTAGATGCCGCAAGCATCCCGCAGATGAGCTCTGTTCCATAGCCTTTCTTCTGATGAGGCTCTAAAACGGCCACTTCTTCGATTTTAGACAATTTTTCACCGTGATCGAGATAAAGCTCGGCACAGCCGACAGGCTCTCCTTCATCTGAATAGCAGACAAACAGCTCGATGACACCTTGTTCGTAATAAAGGTACTTGCGGCGCAGCTTTTCTTTCGCAAATGCTTCGTCTATACTCAATGAATCGTAAGCCTCCATGACGCGGCAGGCATCGCGGAGCGATTTTTCCGTGCCCCATTCGACCCGGCTGATGCCGGCGTGTTCTTGCCAATCGGACAGCCTGATGCTGTAAAACAGCTCTTCGTCAAGAATATATCCAAGGTCAAAGAGCGTTTTTTTCATAGAAAAGGGGATGTCGCATCCAAATGAGCTTTTCACATGAATGTAATTTCGTTTTAAAATGCCGGGAGCTCGGACCAATAACGAGTATAAATCCGCCAAAGGATATGCGTCTTGCAGCTGTATAAAATGATGGGCGAACATTTGCGGCAGCTGGTCGTCCGTATATATGTCGTAGAATGGTTCGCTTTTTTTGCTGCATGTCAGCAATAAATAGTTTTCTTCAGCTTTTGCAATGGATTTCATGATGACAGCCTCTTTTCGTTCATTTCGTTCCTCAAGTAGTTTTTCGTCATCAAAAGGAACATTTCCTGTTAAAAAAGTCATATAAAAAATGATCCTTTATGAAAAAGGATCATTTTTTTGAACCGTCAATCTTCTTTTTCGTCAAATAATTTGGCGTATTCGCCATACCCTTCTTTCTCAAGTTCGTTCTTCGGGATAAAACGCAGAGCGGCGGAATTGATGCAATAGCGCAGCCCGTTTGGCCCGGGACCGTCTGGGAACACGTGGCCGAGGTGGGACTCGGCCGTCTTGCTTCTGACCTCCGTCCGGATCATGCCGTGAGACGTGTCAAGCTTTTCTTCGATCTCCCCGGTTTCAATCGGCTTTGTAAAGCTTGGCCAGCCGCAATGGGCGTCAAATTTGTCCAGCGAGGAAAATAGCGGCTTCCCTGAAACAATATCGACATAAATCCCCTCTTCCTTATGGTCCCAAAATTCATTTTGAAACGGGGGCTCTGTTCCGTTGTTTTGCGTCACCTCGTACTGCATCCGGTTCAGCTGTTTCAGCCGTTCTTCTTTATTAACCGTCATGCCTGATCCCCCCAATGCTCTTGAAGAAATCCTTCCCGGCCGCTTCCGATGCGATATCGTTTATAACGGTCAGGATGTTTTTTGTGATAATCCTGATGATACTCCTCTGCCGGATAAAACGGCTTCGCTTCAAGAATATCGGTTACGATCGGCTCTTTAAATATCCCGCTTTCTTCAAGCTTTTTCTTTGATGCTTCAGCGAGCGTTCGCTGTTTGTCATGATGATAAAAGATCGCCGTCCGGTAGGATTCCCCGCGGTCTGCAAACTGCCCTCCGCGGTCTGTAGGATCAATTTGCTGCCAATAGAGCTCAAGCAGTTTTTCATATGGAAACACATCCGGATCGAATGTGATCTGCACCGCTTCTCTATGTCCCGTCGTATCGCTGCAAACTTCTTCATATGTCGGATTTTCCTTATGGCCGCCGGTATAGCCGGATTCTACTTTGATAATACCCGGCTGCTCGTCAAAAGGCTTGACCATGCACCAAAAACAGCCTCCGGCAAATGTCGCAAGTTCTTGTTTTTCAGCCATTTCAATCTGCCTCCTTCTCTTTAAACACCTGATGGGAATGATTATATCACAGCCGCCTGTTTTCCCGGTTTCTTCTGCTCATGAGCCGCCGGGTATATACCTTCACGCAAAGTTGTGACAATTCGTTGGCTTCTTCAGTTCAAATAGCCGATTGTTCACCCATTCGGTTTTGCATTTGTTCAATTGATGGTCAAATGAACTAAAAATCTTCTGAAACATGCACTTGAAAGGCAAAAATTATGGTATCATAGTGATATCATGTTCATGATCAATAAAAATCATGCTGATTCGGTCATTCCTTAAAAATGAAAGCGGAATTTGCTAACTATATGGAGGGGCGAAATTTTGAAAGCTAGAGAACAAATGATGTATGATATGGAAGCGTTGCTTCGCACGGTTTTTAAACAGATACGTGATGAGATAAATGAACTGCTCGAAAAAGAGATGTCCCGTAATGAATTTATGATTCTCCGTCTGTTAAGTGAACAAGGTCCCAAGAAGGTGACGGAGTTTGCAACGATTTTAGGCGTTTCTGCAAGCCACATCACAGCTGTAACCGACACATTGGTCGAAAAGGGATGGATCACAAGAGTCCGCTCCAAAGAAGACAGACGAATCATCAAAATCCATTTAACGGATACAGGCAAAGAAATTATCAGATATTTCGAAGAAAAGAAAACAGAATATTATATGAAACGCTTCAGCTGCTATACCGACGAAGAGCTGAAAACACTGATCGAACTGTTCAGCAAACTGGACAAAAAAAGAGAACAGCGTTAATCAAAAAGGTTTATACATAAAAATAAACCTCTCTGCGCATCTTATGAATAAAAAGAGGTGCGAAGATGATGACAGCTCCTTATCTCTGTCCAAACTGCAAAACAAACCGCACGCGGTTTAATCTCATTGAGCAGGCGCCAACATCCGTCAAGCTTGATCCATCGACGGGGGAAATCATGGAAACGTATTCAGAAGGTGAGCGCTCTCCCTTTCATCTTCCATACAGCGGCCCTGATATGAAAGTTCAATGCGGAGCCTGCGGTTTAATTGAAGATGAAAGGACTTTTATCAAGCACGCCGAACACGATAGACGCTAAGAAAGCACATCTCCTAGGAAGATGTGCTTTCTTGTTTTTTAAACAGAATGAGGTTTTTCCATTTGCCATAACGGTAATACAAAAACGCCGTCAGGCTGCTTAATAGAAAACTCGTCCCAATTCCCAGCGCAATCCCGTTTTCCCCGAACCATTTCGAAAACATGAATGTAAACGGGTAGCGAAGGACCCAAAAAGAAATGACATTCAATACCAAAATTTGAAACATCGCTCCCGCTGCCCTTACCACACCATTGAGCACAAAATTAATGCCGATGAATGGATAGAAAAAAGCGACGGTTTTTAAATACTGTTCGCCGAATGCCACCGAATCCGCCTCAGAAATAAACAGCCTGACAGCTTGATATCCGGCCAAAAAAACGGCGGTGCTGATCGCCAGCATAAACATCATGACGTAAAAAACGCCGTAGTTTGCGATTTTTTTCGTGCGCTCCATATCGCCGCTTCCGATGGTTTGTCCAGCCATACTGTTGACGGCTGTTCCGATCGCCATCGCCGGCAGGATGAGGATGCTGTCAATCCGCTGGATCGCTCCATACCCGGAAACAACGCTTTCGCCGAATGAATTGACAACGCTCATAATCGCCATGGAACCGCCGGAAATCACCATCATTTGCAGTCCCGCGGGTACTCCGAGCCGCAGGATAACAGCTGTCTCTTGAAACGAAGGAATCACCGGCATCCTAAAAGGAACAAGCCCTTTTTTCACCGTCAGGATCAGCCCGTATACAAAAGCGACCCCCTGCGACACAACGGTTGCATATGCCGCTCCGGAAATCCCCAGCTTCAGTCCGGATATAAAGAGCGGATCCATGAAAAGATTGATGATGACAGCCAATAGAACAAAGCGTAAAGGTGTTTGACTGTCACCGACAGCTCTTAAAATAGTGCTGATAAAATTATAGCCAAATAGAAAAATAATTCCAATAAAGTGAATTCTTAAATAAACGGTCGCTAAGTCCATCATCTCGCCGGGCGTTTCCAAAAGGGATAGCAAGGGCTCTGTGAATACAAACCCAAGGATGCCGACAAATAGGCTCATCACCGTCATCAAGACGACAAATGCATTGACATATGAAGCAAGCCCCTGCTTGTCCCCTTTTCCTTTTTGCTGTGAGAGAATCGTCAGTGCCGCATTATTGATCCCCAAGACAAACGACAATACCGTAAAGAATACCGTTCCGGATACGGCGGCGGCTCCAAGAGCCTGAGCGCCGAGCAGGTTCCCGACCCACAAGCTGTCGATGAACTGAAAGGAAACTTGCAAAAGGTTAGCCAAAATGATGGGGCCTGAGAAGAGGATCAACTGCTTCAATACATTTCCATATGTAAAATCCGTTTTCATTTTCTTCTCCTTTTCCAGACTTTTTAGTGCTGTGTCCGCTTACCAGCCGGCGGAATATGATGACAGAAAGAAGATAAAGGGGCGTGTGAAGATGAATGGTGCTGAACTTAATGCCCGTACTCGAGGTGGTGCGCATCACAGCAGGCAGGCGGCGCTTTCCGTTTTTCGCTATGACACAAAAAACGTCATGCTCAGTCTGCTCCATGCCGCTCCGCATACAGAAGATATTGATATGGCCGTTAATGGGATGCCGCTTTTTAAAAACGTTCCATACAAAAGCTTGACTTCTCCTGTTTCAGTTCCTGCCGGCCGTATTCAAATCGCTTTTTTTACAACAGGACATGACCGCCGTCACCTCCTGACAGCATATGATCAGCTGACAGCGGGAACAAATTATACCATTGCCGTCACCGGTACACCATCAAGGCTGCTTCCCGTCGGAATCAACAATCGAAACATCACCGATCCGCAAAGCATCGGCTTCAAATTCGTCCACCTTTCCCCGGATGCCCCGGCTCTCGATCTTGCCGTCCGCAACGGACCTGTTCTTTTCGCAAATGTCCCTTTTGCAAAAGCCGGCCCGTACATCACGCTTCCGCCACAAAAACTCGATTTGGATATCAGGGCGGCCGGTACGAAAACAGTCTTATTCAACGTCCCTAAAATCGGGGCAAAAGCCGGCCAGTCCGTGACACTGCATTGTCTCGGCTTCGCCAACGGCGCCCCCTCTCTTGAAATAAAGGAAGCTTTACTTCCCATGGAAAGCTTAGGCTAGCGAAAAAAAAGAGACGTAAAGTCTCAGCTTGTAGAGAAACCCATGTTTTTCTACAAGCTTTTTGTTTTAAATAGGTTTTGATATGTTTTTCTTCTTACAAAGAAACAGAAAAAGGCCTCCCACACTCCTAGCCTAGCTTCGCTAGGTGTGTGGCAATCTTCTTCATATTCTGGCAGGTAGCTGTGAGGAGAACTTGTTCCGTCACATTCCGTTTTCCCCTCAACCGGCAGTAGCGAAGCCCATGCAGCTGTTTTGAATCTGCAAAGCTTCGCTCTATTTTTTCTTTTCTTTTTTTGTAGAGGTTTTTTCCTGAGGCAGTCAAACGATTTTCCCTGACCTTTTCTTTATGATCCTCCCATATGTGTCTTGAAACGACCTTCTGATGGTTTTTAGATCGTGTACAGCTCTCAAGCAGAGGACATGAAGCGCATTTTTCAGGATTTGATTTATAAAACCTGTAGCCTTTTCGATCGGTTGTGGAGTAAAAAAGTGTTTGTCCGTTTGGACAAATGTACTGATCTTTTTCATTGTCGTATTGAAACTTCCATTTAGGAAACAAACCTTTTTTAGGATGAAAGCGTCTGTGGGCAATGACGCCAAAAATATGGCGGTCGGAAAGCCCTTTACAGATTGGTGTTGTTAAATAGCCGGAATCCAGAGCGACGGCTTCAACTTGAAAACCAAATCGTCCGATTTGGTGATCTAAACGATCAAGATAAGGTGCAGAATCATGGACATTGCCAGGTGTTACATAGACATCGGTGATGATATTGTATTTCATATCCGTTGTTCGATGATCCAAATAGAAAAAACCTTCAGGTTTATTTTCACGGTAAAGATAGCCGCTTTCGGGATCGGTGGTACTGTGGCGAATTTCTTTTTTAGCTTTCACCTCCTCTTTGGCTTTTAAAGACTTTTTTCCGTGCGCCTCTCGATCTTCTTGCACGGCTTCATCCAAGTCCTTTATATAGTTTTGTGTATCCTGTTCAATTGTTTTCCTCGTATATTTATGCTTGTTGGCGTTGGCTTTGAGATGGGTTGAATCGGTAAAAAGGACACGCCCGCCAACCATTTCGTGATTGATGGCTTGAAGGACAATTTCATCAAAAATATCTTGGAAAATGGTTGTATCTTTGAAACGAGTGCGTCGGTTCCAACTGATCGTTGAATGATGAGGAACTGGATCATTGATATTTAATCCTAAAAACCATCTGTAGGCCATATTGTAGTAAATTTCTTTTTCGAGCTGTCTTTCTGAACGGATACCGTACAGGTATCCGATAAACATCATTTTGAATAAAATCAATGGATCGAGAGATGGCCGGCCATTATTCTCACTGTAGTAAGGCTTAACCTTTTCAATAATGAACGAGAAATCTATGTATTTGTCAATTTTGCGTAGCAGATGATCCTCTTCAACAAGTTGATCAAGCAATACGAATTCGGCTTCGTTTTGAGAAGAATTTCTGGTGTAGAACATTAGCAAAACACCTTCCTTTTAAGTCCTTTTCTTTATTATAAAATGAAGAAATGGATGATTTAAGGAAAAAATAAAAGACTGTCGAGATTTTCTCGACAGTCTGAGACGTAAAGTCTCTTTTTTATTGGTCGTTCCGCTCTGTTTTTTTGTGCTTTTTCATCTCAAGTGTAAAGATCATAATGCTTAAAAATAAAGCGCAGTAACCGATATTCAAATACATCTTATCCATATGTTCATCGATAAAACTGAAGGCGGCGAGACCGCCGAAGTAAAATGAAAATAACAGCGACAGAAAGCTGAAATATCCATAAATACGTTCCATACGTTCACCCCAGTATTGAAACAAAACAGATCCATTGCTTCTTATTTTCTTTCATTTTAAAAGCTTACATCAAGCTTATCAATCTGATGATGCAGCCGGCTGATAATAAACAAATTCGATTTGATCCTGTTTTAAATCAATGTTTTTGGCTTTGATATACATTCCGTTTTTAAGCGGCATTTCCGACAGACGAACCTGAATTTCTTTGGCATCAGCTCTGACATGGACAAAGGGCGGCAGATCATAAAATTGGTCCATATAATTTAAGACAACGGATATTGGAACATTCAATCTGCCGATCGAGAATTTTGTAACATCCAAAACCACATCTCCGTTTTTTTCAACCGCCGGGCGGAAGGAAACCTTTGCATCGACCGTTGATGAAAAGGCGCGGATCGCACCGACAATGTGGAATTCGTCATCAATCTCTATTTTGTAGTCAAGATCTGGCGACGATTCCTTTTCCAAATACGTATTAATAAATGCCGCCAAAGACTCTTTCGTACTGGTCACATTCAGTTCATATTCGCTTGGCGCTGGCGTCTTGCCGGGGTATTTTTGGCCGCCGGGAAGGAACAGGAGAATCAAAATCCCGGCCAAAATGATCGCATTAGCCGCTGCCAAAATAAAAAACAGACGTTTCCACTTCTTCATATTTTCACCTAATTCTGATTCAGAGGTCTTCTTCTTCGATTTGTTCATAAACGCGTTTGGCAATTAATGAATACCCGTATTGGTTTGGGTGAAATTCATCTTCTGAAATCTTTTTTTTATCACTGTACTCTTCGAATATATCAGCGATATCGGCCATTTTTGCATTCTCAACTTTTTTGAGTTTCTTTTCAGCCCCTAGATTCCATTCCCCTACGACTTGGTCAACTTCTTTCAGTTCAGACAATGTAAATTTAAACGGGTTGTACATGCTGACATAAATCAATTCGGCGCTTTTGTTTTGCTTTCTGATTTCTTTTAGAATGCTCACAAACCGCTTTTCAAATGCCTTCTGTTCTGTGCGGAAAGGCTTCAGTGTTAAATGGGCGAAGTTTTGCCGAACCACCTTCATCAGGTCATTGCCGCCGATTGTAAACAAAATATAGTCCGCATCCTTAAGGCCTTCTTGAACCTCTTTATCTTGCAGTTTTTTAAGCAGCTGATCAGTCCGGGACCCTTTAACGGCATAGTTTTTCACCGTAACCGATTTGACATCGCTGCGCTTTTCAAGCTTGTCGGCCACCTCGCCGACATACCCTTTTTCTTCTCGATCGCCTACCCCTTCTGTCAGAGAATCACCCACAGCGGCGATCACAATATCCCGCTTGGGGGCTGCCACTGTTTTTTCAGCGCCCGCATGACCCTCTGCACAGGCTGAGAGCAGACAGACGAGGGCCATCATGACTGATAAAAAACGTATCTTCAATAAGGATGCCCCTTCCTTCAATAACCTAAAAAAAAGTGTACCATGTTTTCATTCTTTTGAAAATCGTTTGCAACGTGTTAAAAAAAGCCTGTTTTCCAGATTTTCAGGAAACAGGCTTTTTTGCCTCCGCCTTTGTTCTCAACGGTTTTCAAGTGTTTTAATATCGGCGATGATCTCGCTGTATGGCGTATCTTTCACCCCATTATAATCCTTGACGACTTTCCCGTTCTGATCGACTAAATAGAATGAGGTTTGATGGATCACCTGGTCATCATCTTCCGGTTTTTTGACGATCGCTTTAAAGCTTTTCAGCGCAAACTTTTCAATTTCTTCCTGCGAATACCCCGTTAAAAAGTCCCAGTTTTCAAAAGTGAGCGGATAGTTAGCGGCAAACTTCTTCAATTTCTCAGGGGTGTCATTTTCGGGATCGACACTAAATGAGACAATCCTTGCTTGTACATCTTCTTGTTCCATTTGTTTTTGCAGCTCTGCCATATGCGATGTCATCGGCGGGCAAACCGTTTCACAATTCGTAAAAATAAAATCGGCGATCCAAACTTCCCCTTTTAAGCTTTCAAGAGACACCGTTTTTTGATCTTGATTTTGAAACGAAAAGGCCTGTACATCATAATTTAAAGAATCTTTAATTTTGCTGGTTCCGCAGGCGCTTAACATCACGATGAGCATACCTAATGCAAACGTGCCGAGAACGTTTTTCAAATCCTTTCATCCCCTTTATCAATCCGTGTAAAAGGTAAACCCGATCGCTCCTTTGCCTGTGTGTACCGAGATAATCGGCGTTGTATATGAAATATCAATATCGGCTCTCGGAAAATGCTCAAGCAAAGAAGCTTTGAGCCTGTTTGCCAGATCTAAAGCATCTGCATGGGCGATGCCGATTGCCTGGACTGTTTTCCCTTTGACAGTTGAAAGAAATCGGCCTGTTAAATAACGGACAAGCTGGTTTGTACTGCGGACATTTTTTTCAGGCGTATAGATGCCGTCCTCAAGCCTTGCAATCGGCTTCACTTTGAGCAGTGAACCGATCAGCGCTTTCCCTCTGCCGATACGTCCGCCTTTGATCAAGTTTTCGAAATGGTCGATTGTCACGTATAAGGACGTCCGGTTTCTTACGTCTTCGAGATCTTTGATGATCTCATCGGCTGTAAGGCCTTGCTTAGCCAAGGCCGCAGCTCGCAAAACCTGAAAGCCCAAACCCTTTGAAATATACATGGAATCCACCACTCGAATCGTGGCATCGACCATTTTTGAAGCGCTTACAGCCGTTTGGAATGTCCCGCTCAGTTCACCGGACAGGTGGATGCTGATCAGCTCACTCCCGTCTGCCGTGAGTTCTTCATACAGCTTGATAAACGCGCCTAATGGAGGCTGTGAGCTTTTCGGAAGCTCTGTTGCGGACTCCATTTTTGCAATAAATTCATCCGGCTGAATATCCAGCCGATCCCTGTAAACCGTACCGTCTATCGCGATGGAAAGCGGCAGCACGGAAATGTTGTATTTGCGCAGTGTTTCTTCGCATAGGTCAGCTGTGGAATCCGTTACAATTTTGATGCTTGTCAATTCCCTTCACATCCTGTCGGTCTCATATGGTGTAGATCATGGTGATTGGCAAAAAAACGCATGAAAAATTCTTTGCCGGCTTCATGCCTTAGAGCGGCTCGGGTCTTAGCCGGCAAAGAATGCTTTTACATGCTATGCATTATGCTTCAGTTCTTCCTGTTGGTAAATGGCCAAGTAATCCGGCCATTTGAGCGCTCTTTTTAAGTATTCCCTGAAGGAGTAGACACACCTTTTGCGCTTCGAGCAATAAAGCTCTTTCAAATAAGCCTCTAGCCTCAGCTTCGCCATGAAAAAATGCGGGTCATCCTCTTTTAACAGGGGTATTTCCGTCACCTTCACCTGCTGTCCATCCGATCGTTTGAACTCTAGGCTTTTAAGTAACAAGCTATCAATCCTCATTTTTGATATTTTCTTTATTATACATAATCTCCAAAGCTGTTGTCTTTAGAATCATGCGTAATATTCAAAAAAAATTCTTATATGAGCAGATTGAACAGACCCTCATCTTTATTCACTTCGAGATAGCGGAACCCTTTTTTGTCCATTCTTTCGATCAGCGGGTCATAGTCTTCGCGCTGCTTCAGTTCGATACCGACAAGAGCCGGCCCGCTGCTCTTATTATTTTTCTTTGTATATTCAAACCGGGTGATGTCATCGTTTGGCCCGAGCACCTCATCTAAAAATTCGCGCAAAGCCCCGGCCCTTTGCGGGAAGTTGACGATGAAATAATGCTGCAACCCTTCGTACATCATCGATCTGTCTTTAATTTCCTGCATCCTGCCGATGTCATTATTTCCGCCGCTGATCACACAAACGACATTTTTCCCTCTGATTTCATCCTTGTACAGATCTAAAGCGGCAATCGGCAAAGCTCCGGCCGGTTCAGCGACAATCGCACACTGGTTATATAGCTCAAGAATGGCCGTGCACACTTTGCCTTCCGGTACAAGCAGAATATCATCGACGACGGTTTCAAGCGTTTTGAATGTCTGCTCACCGATTGTTTGCACGGCTGCACCGTCAACGAATTTGTCGATCTTCTCAAGTGTTACCACTTCGCCTTTTTTGTTGGACTCAAAAAGCGCAGGTGCTCCTTTCGGTTCGACTGCGATCAGCTTTGTCTCAGGGGACACGTTTTTCACATAGGTACCCACTCCTGAAAGAAGCCCCCCGCCTCCGACGCTTGCGAATAAATAGTGCGGCTCAGCCTCGATGTCGTTTAAAATCTCTACGGCGACTGTTCCCTGTCCGGCCATGACCGCGGGATCATCAAACGGATGGATAAACGCGCGCTTTTCTTCCTCACAGCAGGCAACAGCGCTCCGGTATGCATCATCAAACGTATCACCGGTCAGAATAATTTCTACATATTCCTTTCCAAACAATTCGACCTGGGAAATTTTTTGTCTCGGGGTTGTTGAAGGCATAAAAATCTTTCCGTGGATGCCGAGATGCTTGCACGAGAAGGCAACTCCCTGGGCGTGGTTTCCGGCGCTCGCGCAGACGACACCGTTTTTCGTCGTATCTTTGGAAAGCTGCTTCATTTTATAATATGCGCCTCTCAGCTTGAATGAACGGACAACTTGCAAATCTTCCCTTTTTAAATAAACGTTGCAGTCGTACCTCTCAGACAGCCTCTCATTTTTTTGAAGAGGGGTATGAATCACAACATCTTTCACATTTTGGTGTGCTTTTAAAATATCTTTGACTTGGATGAGAGAGTTTTCTTTAAGCAACGGTTTCATGTATTAAGATCCTTTCTTTTTAAAGCTTTATTTAATACGCCATTATATCATGAATATTCAAAATTTAAAGGGCAATTACGGAATATAACACAGTTTCCCCCGATTTTCTATATATACGACAGCCAGCAGTGTTTCATGCACTCATCGAAACAGACGCCAGCGCTGAAAATTTTTCAAAAAAACCTTTATTTGTTTCAATTGGGTGTTATAATAGAACCAATTAGAACCAAAAGGAGCATAACTATGGTGCATACGAAACCGCCAACTTCGAACTTCACCGAACTAATCGGTGAAAGCGATACTTTTTTACAGGCAAAAAACAGAGCAAAAAAATTTGCAGACTCCCATCTGCCGGTTCTGATACACGGAGAAACCGGGACGGGCAAAGAGCTGTTTGCAAAAGCCATTCATGATGAATCATCGTACAAAAAGGGGCCTTTCGTCCACGTCGGCTGCAGCACGCTGAAAGAGGACGCTCAGGCAGAAGCGCTTTTCCATTCGGCAAATGATGAACCCGGAACCCTGTTTCTTGACGAAGTGTGGGGCCTGTCTTTGCCCCTTCAGGCAAGGCTTTTGGATTCAATTGAAAAAGGGTTGAATAAAAGGCTGATTTCCGCATCAAGTGTACCGCTTTCGGAAAAGGTAGAGAAACATGAGTTTCGCAAAGATTTGTATTTCAGGCTCAATGTCCTTGACCTGCCGCTGCCTTCTCTTGCTGAGCGACAAAGCGACATCCCGCTGCTCATGCATCATTTTCTAAAAAGCGGAGATCATGACATATATGTCGATCCTGTCGTTTGGAAGGCGCTTGAGCAGTATGAGTTTCAAGGTAATGTAAGAGAGTTGAAAAACATGGCGGATTACATGAAAACCGTCTCTGATCAAAAAACGATACAGCTTTATGACACACCGCCCGCTATAAGGGAACAGATTGAAAAGAAAAAATCAAAAGATAAAAAAACAACGGCAAAATCGCTGACTTTGATGGAAAAAGAGGAGTTTGCCTACCTTTTGGAAACGATTAAACAGCTGAATGAAAAGGGGGAGCCGGCCAGCCGCAGAGTGCTGTCCGAACGAAGTAAAAACGGAAAGTTAGTGCTCACTCCGCAGCAAGTGCGAAGCAGGCTGGATTATTTGGAAAAAAGAGAGTTTGTTACAAAAGGCCGCGGCAGAGCCGGCACAAAAATCACGCTTGAAGGCCTGCGCTTTTTAAGCTCTTTAAAAAATCACATTGTTCAAGAATAGAAAGGGTGATTGATGTTGTACACGATCAAAGAAGAAATTGCCAATGCCATCACACACGGACTCGGCGTCTTGCTGTCGATTCCCGCGATTGTGTTTTTAGTGATTTTCGCCGTACGCTACGGCAGCCCGCTTGATGTTGTCAGCTTTTCGATTTTCGGAGCTTCGATGCTGCTTCTGTATTTAAGCTCGACACTTCTGCACAGCATTCAGCATAAAAAAACAAAGGACATCCTGGAGATCATTGACCATTCAGCCATTTATGTATTAATCGCGGGCACCTATACCCCGCTGCTCCTAGGTCCGCTTAAAGGCGCGCTCGGCTATACGATGCTGGCGGTCGTCTGGAGCTTGGCTCTTTGCGGCATCATCTTTAAAATCTTTTTTGTCAAACGGTTTATCGTCGTCAGTACACTGATGTATCTATTGATGGGCTGGATGGCGATCGTGGCGATCAAACCGCTTTATACGGCATTGACAGGAGAAGGTTTTGCCCTGCTTTTATTAGGAGGCGTCTTATATTCGGTCGGAACGATCTTTTACCTATGGAGAAAGATCCCCTACCACCATGCGATCTGGCATACGTTTGTACTCGGCGGCAGCGCCTCGATGTTTTTCTGTGTCCTCTTTTACGTCGCGAACGTCCCATTTATTTAAGTATTAAAAAAACAGGCTTTTCAGCCTGTTTTTTAATGCGTCCGCTAAGCCTGAAGCTGCTTTTTATCGGAAACGACGTAGCCGGGGTGAATCGTCAAATCGATATCAACAGGCTTGAGCCTTTTAAAAAACGACCCCTTGACCATGTCCCGTGTTCCATCGGTCTCAACCGGAACGATCGGAACACCGAGCCTTTTTGATATGGATTTGTAGTCAACGCCGTCATTTTCAGAGAGGATAAAGCTTTGCCCTTTGCGCAAAAGCTCTTCTATTTCTTCAATGGCTGCTGCCTTATCCGTGTGTTTGTTCAGCACCGCCATTTTTTTCAGCCATTGATTGACAAGCGGATAGCGGAATGCGCGCGGCTTTGCGAAAAAAGAAGCGGTTTTGTCAAGGTGTCCGACAAGAAGCGCGAGCTCTCGAAGGCCCGGCTTTGGATGGACATAAAGCACGGGACCGGCCGGCGTTTTGCCGAACTGATGGATCGAAACAGTCGAACCGGTGAGGCCGATACATCCGCGCAAAAAGGATTTCGGCTTGTCATAAACCGCCTTCATCTGATTGGCGTAAGAAAGCCGCGGGTCGAGCGTCCGAAGCTCGCCCAACAGCCTGATATGCTTCAAGAACATATAGGCCGTATAAATCAACAGGAAACCGTAGCGAATCATGAAAATCCCTCCCCTCTATCCTTTTCTCTGATAAACGAGGAATTCGTAGTCATAAGGGTTTTGCTCGTCTTTTAAACCTTTTTGCCTCGAAATGATTTCCCACTCATCTTCGCTGAATGCCGGAAAGTAGCAGTCCCCTTCAAATGTTTCATCGATTTTTGTCACATACAGTTTATCTGCATAAGGAAGGAGCTCTGTATATAGTTTTGAACCGCCGATGACAAAACATTCTTCGTCCTGTTGATTTGCAAACCGAACCGCCTCCTCCGGTGAATGCAACACTTCACAGCCCGGCAGATTCAGCGCCTGATTAGACGTAACCACTAGATTTTTCCGGTTGGGCAGAGGTCTTCCGATTGATTCGTAAGTTTTCCTTCCCATGATGACGGGATGGCCGGTTGTCACCTTTTTAAAGTATTTCAAATCCTGCGGCAGATGCCATGGTAAATCATTGTTTCTGCCGATCAGACGGTTTCTGTCCATTGCAAAGATAAATGAGATCATGCGTATACAGCCTCCTTAATCAATTCATATGCGGGTTACGGGTCAATGCCTGATGGTGCCGTTGTCTCCTTTGTTATAATCATTTAGTGAACAATGATGTAAAAGGTGGAGTTTTGTTGTTAGAGGCAAACCTTGCTGGAGGCCTGAATATGACCAGGGTGCCGAACGAACTGCAGAATTCCCCGTTCCTGTCCAATTCTCTCTGTTTCCCGTTTACTAAACATAAGACGGCATAAATCCCGCTTTTGTTTCAGTTTTTTCATCCTTTTGTAGTGTATCTCGAGTAAGCTTTGAAAAACAAGACATTTTTCATAAATCGAGCAAAAATTGCCCGCAAAAAAACCCGCCGTTTGGCGGGTTTTACTTTTCATCAGTTCCTGACGCCGGTCTTTTCTTCCCGGACTTCATCCTCATGATCCTGAGACGTATGGGCGATCCTGCTCGCAGCAGCAGCGGCAAGGGCGGCCACGATATCGTCAAGGAAAGTGTGAACCTCGCCGTCAGAACAATCATCCAATTCTTTAATGATTCCAAACTTTTCTTTATCAAGATAGCCGAAGTTTGTCAGACCGATTGATCCGTAAACATTGACGATGGAAAGCGGAATGATCTCATCTATTCCATAAAGCGGCTCATCTGTTTCAACCAAATACTGGAGCGGTTCAGGCAGAAGCTTCTTCTCTGCGAGCTGATCAAGCGCGATTCCCGTCAATACGGCGTGGACGATTTCCCTTTTATTCAGCACCTTTTCGACATGTTCGACACATACGCTCAGCGGCAGATCGGGATGATATTTTTCCTGAAGTTTTTGAACGATGAGCGCGATGTCTTCAATCTTGACTCCCCGCTCATTGAGCATGTCTTTTGTGAGATGTACCATTTCATTCATCGTATATTTCTTCATCTGTTATCCATCTCCTTTAGTGGCTCATCCAGTTGGGCGGTGTGTTTTGATCCCAGTATATGCTTCCGAGATCATGATGTGTCTGAAAGCCGTCTTCTGCGGTGTGGTAATGGAAATTAAACCAGTAGCCTTCATGCGGAGGCTTGTCCCGGCGGACATGAAACCGCAGCACGTCTTCACCGGTTTTTCGATTGTAGACGTGGAAGATTTTCTCCGATTTTCCCGCTGTCGGCTTTCCGGAAACCACCAGATCCTGATATGCGTCATTGTCCTTCAGCGTCATGAGGTGGCTGACGATGATCTCTTCGATTTTAGGCAGCACGTCCTGTCTGTACTCCTCTTCGATGACGGGCGAAATTCGGTTTCCGAATTTGGCAAACGATTGATCTTCCGCGGCATTCAGCATTTCATCCTTATAGGCGTCAAAAGAGGATTCAGATGCCTCTTCCCCGTCGGATTTGGTTTCCTCCCGCTTTTGATAAACAGCCGTATACCCGGTTTCTTTGATGCTCTGGTGCTCTGTCGGCTTGTCCGCCATTAAAGCGGCAGGAGGAGAAACAAGACCGAATGTCGCAATTGTAAACAAGGCAACAAGAGCTTTTCTCATCCACATCTTCATGACTGGTTGGTTCCCTTCTATTGACATTCTTTTTCTCTTATTCTATCATATGTTGAATTTTCAGTCATTCAAAAGCTGATGATCGGGAAATCGCTTAGAAAAAATACGAAGAAATCAAGATCCGGGGAATCTCTGTTCCCGCTTGATTTTATTATAACTTCGTTCGCCTGGTGTCAATTGAAAATCCGCCTTCAAGATGCACTGCGGCCGCCAAAATGTTCGAGCTTTCATGACCGGCCGGGTGGATTACGCTTAGAATATCATCGTTTTTGCAATCTGTCCGTTCCGATGCGCCGGCCGGCACGATATAAGATATGTTACTTCACCTATTGTTCAACTTTAAGTAAATGATCGACCACCATGCAATTTATCGCATGAATATAAGCCCATGCACTGGCTTTCATGATATCCGTATCCGTCGCTTTGGCTGTGTATTTCTCCCCTTTGTATTCCACCTGAATCTTCACTTTTCCTAATGCTTCTTTGCCTCTTGATACACTGCTGATGTTGTATTCAATCAATTTAGTATCAAATTCACTGATGTCAGCTATTGCGGAATATAGAGCATCGACGGGACCCGTACCTGTCGCACTCTTCTGCAGCACCTGCCCGCCCTTTTTCATTTTCACACTCGCAGAGGGGAAATGAGGATTGCAAATCACCTGCAAATCCATCAGCTCATAAAAGTGCTGGCTGATGTGCTCCACCTCTTGAGCGTGCACACTGTGTTTTTTGTAATAATTCTCAACGATCACATACAAATCATGGTGATAGACTTCTTTTTTTGCATCCGCCAGTTCTAAAAAGTCTTCGAAAACTTCTTCAAATTGCGTCTGGGTCAACTGGTTTAAGGCCAATTTCTCAAGCGCGTTTTTCACGGCATGACGGCCTGATCGTGCGGTTAAAACAAGTTCCATATCATCAAGACCGACGTCGGCCGGGTTCATGATTTCATAAGCGTCTCTCGATTTCAATAAACCATCTTGGTGTATGCCGGAAGAGTGGGCGAACGCATTTTCACCCGTAATCGCTTTATTCACTTGTACATCAAGCCCCATAAAACTGCTAACAAGCCTGGAGGTATTGATCAATTCTTCCGTTTGAATATTGGTGTAGCCTTTGTAGACTGACGAACGTGTCTTCATCGCCATGACCACTTCTTCCAAGGCCGCATTCCCGGCGCGTTCGCCGATACCGTTCACCGTACATTCCACTTTATCAGCGCCATTTTTAACGGCTGCAAGTGTGTTCGCTGTCGCCATGCCGAGATCATTGTGGCAATGGACGCTTAAAAGCACTTGATCATTTATATTTTTCAATCGGTCATTGATTTTAAAGATCAATTCCCCGAATTCTTCAGGCTCTGCATACCCGACAGTATCAGGCACATTAATGATCGTTGCCCCTGCATTGACAACAGCTTCAATTGTCGCCCACAAATATTCGAAATCAGAGCGTGAGGCGTCTTCTGTTGAATACTGCACATCCGGCAGAAGGGTTTTGGCATATTTTACTGCATCCACGCCGATATTCATGATCTGGCTTTTTGATTTGCCGAATTTCTTTTCCACATGAATATCCGATGTGCCTAAGACGATATGAATCAGCGGATGTTCAGCATGTTTCACACTTTGGTAAACCGAATCAATATCTGCTTTAACTGCTCTTGCCAGCGCCGTGATGACAACATCATCCGCTTTGCCCACTTTGGCGGCAATTTCTTTGACGGCATGAAAATCACCAGCTGATGATGAAGGAAAACCGGCTTCAATCATATCAACTTGAAGCTTTTTTAGTTGGTGAGCGACTTCCAGTTTTTCATACAGATTCAGCTTAGCCCCCGGGACCTGCTCACCATCTCTCAAAGTCGTATCCAACACCCAAATCTTTCTTTCCATAAAAAACACTCCTTTCTTGTATAAAAAAAGCCCCGTCTCTATTATGAAATAGAGACGAGGCATTGCTCGCGGTACCACTCTAATTGATTAATCAATTCACATTAATCCACTCAAATTCGGCGGCTATCACCGCCTATCTTCGTAACGGGAGAATTCCGGCATCCCCTACTCCGTCTGTTTCAGGGTGCAGCTCATGGATGAGTTCAAAGGGTATAACTGCCGATTCACACCAGCCATCGGCTCTCTGAAAAGATTATAAACCTTCTACTATTTCCATTCTTCGCTTTGTGTTGATGTCATTTTTTGCAATCATATAGGAGCAAACAGCAATTGTCAATATTATTTTCAGAATATTTCATTCGTTTTATCCGGCGTAAATGAGAAACGCGCCTTTTCTTTTTACGATAAAACGTTTACAATCAAAGGTGAAAATTCCAAAACTGGGAGTGATCCTTTATGGTAGAAGGACTATTCATCACTGCTTCATTGGTAACGCTCGCTTATTTTATCGTCATGGAAATCGCCGATTAAAAAACACCCAAGGCGATTAGCTTTGGGTGTTTAATCATTCAGATTCAGGTTCGAGGACGCCGTAATGAAACAGGGCTGTTTTTCGCCTTTTCACACGGAAGCCGTATGTCTCAAAACGCGGACTTCTCCAGTGGTCTTTCAGGACGACTCTTTTTCTGGCTACCCGCAGTGCTTCACTTACACAGCCGGCAAACGAGAAATCGGTATGCGCCAGTTTTCTTAAAGGGGCGATGCCGTCAGATTCTTTGATTGCTTCATCAAACATTGGATCAAAGTAGACGATATCGGCCGAATCATCAGCAAGCTGTTGAAAATGTTTTAAACTGTCGCCTTGAATAACCTGAATTCTTCTCATCGCTTCGTTTAAAGGTGTGAGATCCGTCTCCCATGTCTCAAGCCCGTTTTCCACCAGAAAGGCCAGAAGCGGGCTTTTTTCAATGCCGCGGACTGTTCCCTTTTCACCTGTCACAAGGCTTGCGATCATCGCATCTGAACCAAGGCCTAGCGTACAATCAAGGAGCGTGTCGCCCGGTTTAAGCTGAGCCGCTTCGATAAACGGATCCGCCTCCCCTTTTAACAACCGCTTGGCGCGGAACATCGCCGAATTCGGATGGAAGAAGAACTTTTCTCCGTCTGCAAAATAAAGCTCAAAACGTTCTTTCCCGACCACAAGAACTTCATCCTGCTCCGTCTCCTGAATGAGTCGGATCGGCCGTTTTCTCCGTTCAGAAAACCGGCCATTGAGCGTCCGGCTGATCTTTTTTGCCGCAGATATGGTGGCTTCATTCGGTCTGTAGCTTGTCGTGACAATCATATGTTCTCCATAAAAAATGCCCTTTTGGAGGGCATTTTAGCAATGTTTTTCAAACGCGTCCGTGATGTTTTTCATAATTTCCGCCATTTCGCGGCCTTCGATTTCTTCACGCGGGATAAAATGGACGACTTCTTTTCCTTTCAGCAAAGCCATAGAAGGAGAAGAAGGCTCAAACCCTTCAAAGTATTCCCGCATTTTCGCCGTAGCTTCACGATCCTGTCCGGCAAACACGGTAACGGTCTCGTCAGGACCGTTTTCGCTTGAGCTGACGGCCTGAACGGCGGCAGGTCTGGCCAGTCCTGCGGCACATCCGCAGACTGAATTGACGACAACGAAAGTCGTGCCTTCGCTGGCCTCCATAAACTGTTCCACTTCTTCTGCTGTCGTGAGCTCTTTAAAACCGGCCTGGACCAATTCCTGACGCATTGGCAGAACGAGCTGACGCATGTATTCTTCATAAGCTGTTGACATATAAAAGCCCCCTCTATAAACCTTTAACTACTGATGTAAAGGATACTATAGAGGGGGGAGAATTTCAAACGTCCGCCGTTAGATTTTCATAATTCCGCCTGTATTGGCAGATGTCACAAGCTTGGAATAGCGGGCGAGATAGCCTGTCTTCACTTTTGGCTCAAAGCCCGGCCAGTTTGCTTTTCTTTTTTCCCATTCTTCATCTGATATTTCAATATTCAAGATCCGCTTTTCGATATCCACGACAATATGGTCGCCGTTTTCTACAAAAGCAAGCGGTCCGCCTTCAGCCGCTTCCGGAGAAACGTGGCCGATCGAAAGCCCCCGCGAAGCTCCGGAAAAGCGGCCGTCCGTGATCAGCGCGACTTTAGGCCCGAGCCCCATGCCGACGATCTGAGAAGTCGGGGCGAGCATTTCAGGCATTCCGGGTCCGCCTTTAGGCCCTTCGTAGCGGATGATGACAACGTCTCCCGCTTTGACTTTGCGGTTGATGATGCCGTCGAGCGCTTCTTCCTGCGAATCAAACACCACAGCAGGACCCTCATGACGGGTGATGCCGTCCTGGACGCCGCCGGTTTTAATGATCGCCCCGTCAGGCGCCAGGTTGCCGAAGAGTACGGCAAGTCCGCCCTGTTCTGAAAACGGCTTGTCGATCGGATGAATGATATCATAGTCCTGCACTTCACATCCGGCAATATTTTCGCCGAGCGTTTTCCCCGTTACTGTCATCGTATCTAAATGGAGTGCGCCTTCTTTTTTAGACAGCTCATTTAAAACCGCTGTCACGCCTCCGGCTGTATGAAGATCTTCAATAAATACATCTGATGCCGGGGCCAGTTTTGATAAATGAGGAACCCTTGCCGCGACCTCATTGATCCGTTCCAGCGAATAGTCAACGCCCGCTTCATTGGCGATCGCCAGCGTATGAAGGATCGTATTGGTCGATCCGCCGAGCGCCATATCGAGCGCAAACGCATTGTCAATCGCTTTTTCCGTGACGATGTCGCGCGGTTTTAAATCCGCCTTGATCAGCTCCATCAGCTGGCGGGCCGATTGTTTGGCAAACTCTCTTCTGTCCGGTGACGTCGCTAAGATGGTGCCGTTGCCCGGCAGTGCGATGCCCAAGGCTTCGGAAAGGCAGTTCATCGAATTGGCTGTGAACATTCCCGAACATGATCCGCATGTCGGACAGCCAAACTGTTCAAGTTCCTCAAGCCCTTTTTCATCGATTTTGCCAGATTGATAGGCGCCGACGCCTTCAAATACAGAAGAAAGCGAGATTTTCCGTCCGTCGCTCGTTCTTCCCGCTTCCATCGGACCTCCGCTGACAAAAACGGTCGGAATATTGATCCGCATCGCTGCCATGATCATCCCCGGGGTGATTTTGTCACAGTTTGGAATACATACCATCCCGTCAAACCAATGAGCGGAAACAACCGTCTCAACGGAATCGGCGATGATTTCCCGGCTCGGAAGGGAGTATCTCATGCCGATATGCCCCATCGCAATCCCGTCATCGACTCCGATCGTATTGAATTCAAACGGCACCCCGCCGGCTTCTCTGATGGCCTCTTTGACGATTTTTCCAAATTCCTGCAAATGGACATGACCCGGTACGATATCAATATATGAGTTGCATACGGCAATAAACGGTTTGCCGAAGTCCTCTTCCTTTACCCCTGCCGCACGAAGCAAGCTGCGGTGCGGTGCTCTGTCGATCCCTTTTTTTATCATGTCACTGCGTAAACCTGTCATGGTGATCCTCCTAAACATTTTTACATTCTTTATTTTCTGAATATTCAGTTTTAAAAACGGTCCATCGGCCGCATCTCCCTCAAGATGGCGGCTTCATTTGTCAATCATTCCCCAATATCAGAACCTCCACATTCCATATGATTGCTAACTACTATATATATTTTCTGTTTGTTTTTCAACAATATTCGAAATATTTTTATAGAAAAAGTCATATTTTTTGACAGAATCCTTGATTTTGTCCCGTCCTCTGTTCGGAACAGGTCATAATGGAATAGTATTCCATTAGAAAAAGGCGCTGGAAACAGCGCCTTTACCCGTTTTCTTTCTTGCGGCTTTCCGTCATTTGTTTCCAGACGGAACCTTTCGCTTCTTCACCGTGTTCAATCCGTTCGATCGCCATTTTGATCTGCAGGCTGACTTCAAACTCCGGATCATTTTCGGCCTCTTTTAAAGCGGGAAGGGCGCTTTCATCGCCGACTTCGTATAAAAACATCGCGGCCCGCCAGCGAACGAGCTTGTTCGGGTCCTTTAACGCTTTTATCATCGCCGGGATGGCTTCAGGGCTGCCGATGTCTGACAGGCAGTCTCCCGCAGTCCTTCTGACGGTGACCGTTTTATCCTCGAGCGCCTTGTATAAAAGCGGAAGAACTTCAGGCGTTTCGATCATACCCAAATAAACGACGGCCAGCCTTCTGATCGATGTTTTCGGATCATGGAGCGCTTTTTCGAGCACAGGAATGTCCTCTTTCTTCGGATCCATTTGTTCCAGGTGGGCATAGCGTTTTTGCCAATCTTCATCATCAAGCATATCAGGTGTGACCTGATAAGATTTTCTTTGCAAGGATTGCCTTTCGCTGCCTTTGTCCTGCGAAGCGACGGCTTCCGTTAGTTTCCGGAGGCGTTCTTCATCATAAGCAGCTTGAAGCTCTTCTGTCACTTCTCGGCCGATTTCGGAGAAATCGCCGAATCTGACGCCTTGTTCCTTCCAGGAACGCTCAAGGACGACATTGCTAGACGCCGTTTTCAGTTTGAGAATCGCCTCCTGAAACCGCTCCGGCAAGCCAAAGCGTTCTTCGCGCTCACCATCGGTCAGCTTGACCTGCATCGGAATTCCGCTGAACATCTGCACAAATACTTTAACCTCGCCGAACGATTCTTTTTCTTGAGCAGCTGAATCGCTTTCTTCCGCTTCCTCCATTCCGAAGGCGGAACGAACGGCCGGGAGAATGTCTTTCCAGTCGAACCGGGCATTCCGCTCAACAGCCAGGAAATCTGCGACATGGTAGACGCCTTTTACCCCGTCTATGTTCAAAATTTGCCGGATGACCGGCGGCGCCCCATCCGCTTGGTCCTTCTTATAGTTATTGCTTTTACCGGCAGGCAGTTCTTCGGTTAAAATCACCTTCATCGTATTTGGACTTGGTGTCGGTTCTATAGATTTGATTTTCATCATCGTCCCCCTCTGTTCAAAGATCCGGGTCTTATTCTACCATAACCCCCGCTCTCGATCTATCAGAGCGGTTTGGCTAAAGGCGGCGCACTCGTTTTTTAGTTCTTTGAGAAAGGCCAGCATCACTTCATGCCGCTGTTTGGCCAGCATCCGGCCCGTTTTTGTGTTCATCAGATCCTTTAGATGAAGAAGCTTCTCATCAAAATGCTTTAGCGCGGAAGGAATGTCGTGTTCTGGCGTTCCATCGCTGTACAGCATGTGGCCTTTTGCTCCGGCATACATGAAAGCCCTGGCGATTCCCACGGCGCCGATGGCGTCGAGACGGTCGGCGTCCTGTACAGACATTCCTTCTTTTGAGAGCTTGACATCTTTATATTTCTCTCTGTCCCTGAACGATATCTTCGTGATGATGCCGATGATTGCGGCCGCAGCTTTTTCTTCTACATTCCAGTCTGCAAAACGGCTGTACAGTTCCTCAAGCGAAACCCGGTGTTCGTCAGACAGCTTCACATCGATTACATCGTGGAGGAGGGCGGCAGCTTCTGTAATAAACAGGTCGGCCCCTTCTTCTTTTGCGATCGCAAGGCTTACGGAGCGCACCCTTTTAATATGGAGCCAATCGTGTCCCGTCCCTTCACCGGCGAGCTTTTCTTTTACCCACTTTGACATTTGGCTGATCTGCTTCCTTTTTTGCTGATTCATCCCAGCCATTTTTGAATGGTCTCTTCCATTTCTTTTGGATTGGTCTGCGGAGAGAAGCGCGCGACGTTTTCCCCTTTTTGATCGACGAGAAACTTCGTAAAATTCCATTTGACTGCTTTCGTTCCGAGCATCCCTTTTGCTTCGTTCGTCAAATGCCGAAACAGCGGATGTGCCTTTTCGCCTTTCACATCCACTTTGGCAAACATCGGAAATGTCACACCGTAATTCATGCTGCAGAATTCTTCTATGTCTTTTTCATCGCCCGGTTCCTGGTTCATGAATTGATTGCTTGGAAACCCCAAAACGACAAGCCCCCTGTCTTTATATGTATCATAGAGATCCTGAAGCTGTTTATATTGCGGTGTGAATCCGCATTTGCTGGCCGTGTTGACGATGAGAAGAACCTTTCCTTCATACGGTTTAAGCGTCGTTTCTTCACCTTTAATCGTTTTGACGCGGATATCATATATCGACATGACGATCCCTCCCTTTTTAAAATAATCCCTTCGCTCTGCCGGTTTCATCGACATCCATCTGCAATGCGGCCGGCTGCTTAGGAAGGCCCGGCATCGTTAAAATGCTTCCCGTCAGCGCGACGATAAAGCCGGCGCCTCTGGACGGTTTTAATTCGCGGACGGTAATGTGAAAATCTTTCGGCCTTCCGGTTTTCGCCGGATCATCTGAGAGGGAGTATTGGGTCTTCGCCACACATACAGGCAACTGTTCCAATCCGTTCTTTTTGATCTCTTCAAGCTGTTTTTTCGCCTTGTCTGTCCATTTTACTCCGCGGGCTCCATAGACGAAGCGTGAAACTTTGTCCAATTTTTCTTCGATCGAATCGGTTAATTCATATAAATAAGAAAACCGATTTTCTTCATTCTCCAACACATGGATGACTTCCTTCGCAAGATCCAGACCGCCTTTTCCGCCCTCTTCCCAGACATTGCAAAGGGCTGCCGGATGTCCGTGATCCCTGCACCAGCTGAGCACGGTATCAAGCTCTTTTTCCGTATCATGAATGAATCTGTTGACGGCGACC
The DNA here is from genome assembly GCF_029537375.1 of Bacillus sp. HSf4. NCBI lineage: Bacteria > Bacillati > Bacillota > Bacilli > Caryophanales > Bacillaceae > Bacillus > Bacillus sp. HSf4. Next base: position 2,345,672 of record NZ_CP120679.1, read on the forward strand.
ACATAAGGGAGTCCGAAGGCGGAAATGGTTTCGATGTGCTTTTCAAGGTTTTCGATCCCTTTTTTCAGCTCATCAATCCCTTCTTTTTTCAGATCTTCGGCAGATTGTCCGCCGTGCATCTTCAGCGCTCTTACCGTGGCGACGATCACAACCGCCCCCGGCGTAAATCCGCCCGCTCTCGTTTTGATATGCATGAATTTTTCCGCACCTAAGTCGGCCCCGAATCCCGCTTCTGTGACCACATAATCGGCAAGCTTTGCCCCCATTTTCGTGGCGATCAGGCTGTTTGCCCCGTGGGCAATGTTTGCAAACGGGCCGCCGTGAACAAGCGCCGGTGTACCTTCGACAGTTTGGACAAGGTTCGGCTTCAGCGCATCTTTCAACAGCAGGGCCAGGGCTCCCTCTACCCCGAGCATTTCGACAGTCACCGGCTTTTGATCGGCCGTATAAGCAACGATCATCGCCGCCAGCCGTCTTTTTAAATCTTCCAGATCTCTGGCCAGGCATAAAACAGCCATGATTTCAGAGGCTACCGTAATGTCAAAGCCGTCTTCACGAGGAAAGCCGTTCGCTTTGCCGCCCAGGCCGATGACCGCTTGCCTGAGCGCCCTGTCATTGAGATCAAGGGTCCTTTTCCAGACGATTTTTCTGATGTCAATGTTTAATTCGTTTCCGTGATGAATATGATTGTCAATGAAAGCGGCCAACGCGTTGTTCGCGCATGTAATCGCGTGCATATCTCCGGTAAAGTGAAGGTTGATGTCCTCCATCGGAAGAACCTGTGAATAGCCCCCGCCGGCTGCACCCCCTTTTAAGCCCATCGTCGGTCCGAGTGACGGTTCCCTCAGCGCAACAATCGATTGCCTGCCCGCCTTCCAGAGCGCCTGGCTTAAACCGACCGTCACCGTCGATTTGCCTTCGCCGGCCGGAGTCGGGTTGATGGACGTCACCAATATGATCCGTCCGTCAGGCTTATCTTTTAAGCGCTCAAAAATGTTTAAAGAAATTTTAGCTTTTGTGTAACCAAAACACTCTATTTCTCCGTCTTCTATAGAGAGTTTCCGAGCGATTTCGGTAATCGGTTTTAATTCGGTGTTTTGAGCGATTTCAATGTCAGATAAATGGGATTTCATAGCAAGAGGAACCTCCTTTTAGGTGATCGCATGATGGATTTCCATAATTTTCACACACTTCTTTTATTGTAACACAATTCACACATTGAAATATCGCCAAAAAGTTCCTATAATGAAGAAAAATCAGCGGAGAAAACCGGAGGTGGCGTGTTGCCTATCAACATTCCTATCGATTTGCCAGCAAAGCGGATTCTTGAAAGTGAAAATATTTTCGTCATGGATGAAAAACGGGCTTTTCATCAGGATATCAGGCCTTTGAATATTGTGATTCTCAATCTGATGCCGCAGAAAATCAAAACGGAGACACAGCTTCTCAGAATGCTCGGAAATTCTCCTTTGCAGGTATATTTCACTTTTTTAATTCCGTCTACACATACGCCAAAAAATACGGCAAGACAGCATTTAGAACAATTTTATACAACATTTGCTGCGATCAAGGACAAAAAATTCGACGGCATGATCATTACCGGGGCGCCGATCGAACATCTCGAATATGAAGAGGTATCGTATTGGGATGAGCTTCAGGAAATTTTGGAATGGAGCAAAACGAATGTCACATCAACGCTGCACATTTGCTGGGGAGCGCAAGCGGGATTGTACCATCATTACGGCATTCGCAAAAGAAAGCTTGCGAAAAAAACATTCGGTGTTTTTGAACACCGAATTTTGGAAAAGAACGAAAGATTGGTCAGAGGATTTGAAGAATTCTACTATGTCCCGCATTCCAGGCATACAGATATAAATATGGATGATCTGAAAGCCGTTCCCCATTTAAAGGTGCTCAGCATATCGGATGAGGCAGGCGTCTGTTTAATTAGTTCAAAAGATGAAAAACAGGTTTTTTTAACTGGACATCCCGAGTATGATACCGATACTCTTAAAGAGGAGTATGAAAGAGACCTAGCCAGAAACTTAAGCATCGATCCGCCCGTCAACTATTTCAAAGACGGACCTGACGGCGCAGTACCGGTCAACCGCTGGAAAGCCCATGCCACCCTTTTGTTCATGAACTGGCTGAACTATTATGTGTACCAGGAAACACCATATGAATGGAAATGAAATTCTCATGCTCTGGTCTGATGCAAGACGTGCAAAATGTGTTAAAATACAGTTGGGCTGCGCTTCCATAAAAGCGTAAGGACATCAATCAGCTTGTTTCGGGATCTTTCCCGGAAGAAGAAAGTCCCAGGAACCAGTGCTTTCCTTTCAAACCAAACTTTAAAAATACCTTAATTCTTGTTCTTCATTTATAATTAAAATAATATTTATGGTATGGTATGATTGGACATTGACTCCTGTTATGTTATGATTTTAGCTCTCGTTGTTTGAATTAATTGAGGTGAATATGTTTGAATACCAACAAAAATATATTAATTTTGACTGCAAATTACGGAAATGGCCATGTTCAAGTAGCCAAAACGCTCTATAAAGAGTGTGAAAGGCTCGGTTTTAAGAATGTAACTGTTTCAAATTTGTATCAGGAATCAAACCCGATTGTCTCTGAAATAACGCAGTATCTCTATCTGAAAAGCTTTTCAATCGGAAAACAGTTTTATCGTCTTTTCTACTATGGCGTCGATAAAATTTACAATAAAAGAAAGTTTAATATCTATTTTAAAATGGGGAATAAACGGCTTGATCAGCTTGTCAAAAAACATCAGCCGGATATCATCATCAATACGTTCCCGATGATTGTCGTGCCTGAATACAGGCGGAGAATGGGAAAAGTCATTCCGACATTCAATGTCATGACGGATTTTTGCCTTCATAAAATCTGGGTCCATGAACATATTGATAAATACTATGTCGCGACAGATTATGTGAAGGAAAAGCTGCTTGAAATCGGCACTCATCCAAATCAAGTCAAAATTACGGGTATTCCGATCCGCAAGCAGTTTGAAGAAGAAATGGACACAAAAGAGGTCTATGCCAAATATCAGCTGTCTCCGGATAAAAAGATCCTTTTGATCATGGCGGGCGCCCACGGCGTTCTTAAAAATGTAAAGGAACTGTGCGAATCCCTGGTGACGAAAGAAGATGTCCAAGTCGTCGTCGTTTGCGGCAAAAACACGCCGTTGAAAACGTCGTTGGAGGAAATTGAAGCGATGCATCCCGACAAGCTGAAAACGCTCGGATATATCGAAAGAATTGACGAGCTGTTCAGAGTCGCCGACTGCATGATCACAAAGCCCGGCGGCATTACGCTTACGGAAGCGACAGCCATCGGCGTACCGGTCATCTTGTACAAACCGGTCCCCGGACAGGAAAAAGAAAACGCCCTGTTCTTCGAAGACAGAGGCGCCGCCATCGTCGTCAACCGGCATGAGGAGATTCTCGAATCCGTATCCTCCCTTTTGGCGGACGAACAGAGATTAAACGAAATGAAGCAAAATATCAAAAGCCTGCACTTATCCAATTCATCTGAAGTCATTTTGACTGATATTGTTGAGCAGTCTGAAATCATTATAAACAAAAAGCAGGCTGTCGGGGCTCTTTCATAATCCCGCTCAAGAAAAAAACACTTGTTTTTAGCAAGTGTTTTTTTCTTGGCTGCCTAAGACTCTGAATAGTACACTTCTTCAAACGGCTGAACGACGACAAAGCCGCTTCCGGAAAACTTCATTTGAACCGATTCTCCGCTCCCTCTGCCGATGAATGTTTTTAACGATACATCTGTCACGAATTCAGGCTGAAGGCCGCCCGACCATGCAACAGTTGCGTTTGGATCGGTATAGACCGGGCTGTCGGGTGTAACGATCAAAGTCAGCGGTTCATAATGGCTTGTGATCGCCGCCATCCCCGTTCCTTCCAATTTGACGTTGAACAGCCCGCCGGCCAGAACACCTGAGATCTTTTTCATAAGTTTGATATCCCAATTGATCGCCGGCTCAAATGCCAAAAGATCATTTCCATTCACAAAAATGGAGTCGTCATGCAAATTCAAAATTGATATCTTTTTTCCCTGATCGGCAAGATACAGTTTGCCGTCTCCTTCCGCTTTCATCAGTGAAGTGCCTTCCCCGCTGAATACTTTTTTCATCATGCGGCCAAGGCCATGCTCAAAGACACCTTCGCGTTCGAACTTGATTTTTCCCCTGTAGGAGACCATTGAACCGGCCTTCGCCCACACTCTTCCATCAAGGTTGACTTCGAGAAGGCGCGGTGTTTCCAGTTCAAACAGCCCCTCCCCTTTGTCCTCCTGCCTTGTTTGCGCCACAAACTCATCGATCGAATAACGATTCATACGAAAAACACTCCTCTTCATTTTCGGTGATATCAAGCTTTCTTATATACGGATGGACCTTTAGTTTGTTTCATTTTTAATATGGGGAAAATGGGCGTGAATAGCCATAAATTGAAAACGATTTCAATAAAATCCCTTAAAAAATCATAAAAGTTTATTTTTTTCTCTTGACAGCTTGACGCGCCTTTACAGATAGTGTATAGTGAAACCATCATTTAGCAGAACACGTTAGATGATGAAAATTTTTTTTAGCACTTTGTGCTACAGTACTAGGAGGATTAAGCAATATGCAAAACGGTAAAGTAAAATGGTTTAACAATGAAAAAGGCTTCGGCTTCATCGAAGTTGAAGGCGGAGACGATGTATTCGTTCATTTCACTGCAATCGAAGGTGAAGGATACAAATCTCTAGAAGAAGGACAAGAAGTTTCTTTCGAAATCGTTGAAGGTAATCGTGGACCTCAAGCATCTAACGTTGTGAAGCTATAAGCGAATCAAGACAAAATGAAACTTCAAATAAGAGGAGAGGCTGTATAAGCCTCTCCTATTTAATTTTCAGCTGAATTTCAATGGCCAGGATGTTTTGCTTCAGCCTCTGCTCAATTTCCTCGATGTTTTTCTCCAGAGAAGGCCGGCCTTTTTTCGCGATATCCACAAGCTGTTCCAGATCTTTATATACCTCCACAAATGTCTTGTGAAGAACGGTTTGCAATTCACTACGTTCCACTTTTACAGGCTCCTTTTTTGACTAAGATACCTAAATTAGTAATATAGACTTATATTTTTCAGGTTCAATAGTTATATCGGATTAATTTTATGATATTTTTTCTTTTTTGGCACATAAAAATGCTTCTTTTTTTAAAAAATAAAGCCGGAGGTGTTTGATCATGAAATCAGAGCGTCACGATGATATCAATACAGGGTTCAATCAGCGAAAGCAGCTTGAATTAGCTGTGGAAACCGCGCAAAGAACAACGGGGATGGCGACTAGGCAAAACAGCTCCACCCTGCTGAAATCGGCTTATCAATCAATTGAAGACGCAAGAAAACTGTCACAGTCTGAAGAATTGTCCGCTTTGGATGAGGATTTTTTACATCAGCAGCTGGCGATATTAAATAACTGTGAACACCAGCTTGACGAAGCACAGCATTAAAAACAAAAAAACCGCCATAAAGCGGTTTTTTTCTGTCAGTTTTTATTTGTCAGCTCTTCTCCATATGTACGGAGCTTTTCGCCGACTGTGCATTTTGAAATGCAGAATGCATGTGCATACGTTTTACCGTATTCTTTTCTGAAATGTTTTTTGATAAAACACCCATCACAATACGTATCATGCAAATGGGCGAGTTCTTTAAAAATCTCCTTCTTATCCAAGGCTTTCATCTCCGTTATTGATCTAATTTCGTGCAGCTTTCCACCATGGTATGCTCAAGCATTTTTTTTGCAAGCTGATCCGCTTCCTTATTGTCTTTGCGGCTGATTTGCATATAGGTCGGTGTGAGCTTTAAGCGATTGAGCTGTTTTTCGATTCTGTCCAGCCACTTCGAGTGAACCGGATCATAGCATGGCCAATTTCCTTCGAGCTGATTCAGCACGACAAGCGAGTCCCCTTTGATGACGACGGAATTCCGGCTTGCGCCAAGATCTCTCAGCTCGTTTACGGCTTCATAGAGAGCTGCATACTCCGCCTCGTTGTTTGTCGTCAGCCGGAAGCTTTTATTTTTTCTGATCCGATACCTCTCCCCGCCGAGGGAATAGTATATCACGATGCCCAAACCGGCAAGCTGGCTCTCTTTGTCATAGCTCCCGTCAAAAAACACCGTGATGTCATCCGGTTCGTGCGCAAGCTCTTCTTTTAGCTTTTCGAGCTCTTTCAGCGTCCAGAAGCTTCCCTTTTCGTCCTCAAATTCGAGTTCTTTGACATACGAATATTGAGAAAGCTGGCGGCCGAGCGTTACAGCATCATTTGTCTCAATCCATTCGTCAGCCGTAAATGAAACGGATGGCGATGCTTTCAATTTTATTTTCATACATGCTCTAAGTTTCACAAAATCACCTTTATTCAAATCTTGGCTTGTTATGCTATAATCAAAACAGTTTATTTTAGAAAGGAAGTACCTGTTCTTGTATAACGATTTGCTTTGGATTGGTTTTGCAATCATTCATTTTATCATTGTTCTCTTTTTTTTCAAACGATTTGGCAAAATCGGCTTATTTGTCTGGATCGGATTTGCGACAGCTGCGGCGAATATCGAAGTCACAAAAACAGTCGAACTGTTCGGCCTGACAGCAACGCTCGGCAATATCTTGTACGGCAGCGTGTTTTTTGCGACAGATGTGATCAATGAAAGATATGGCAAAGAAGAAGCGAAAAAAGCCGTTTCACTTGGCTTTTTCATCCTGATCAGCCTGACCGCCGTCATGCAGGGGGCACTGCTTTTCAAGCCGCATCCGTCTGATATCGCACAGCCGGCGCTTGAGACGATTTTCGGATTTCTGCCGCGCGTTGCGCTTGGAAGCCTGCTTGCGTATATCATCAGCCAAACCCTTGATGTTTATGTATATTCGGGGATCAGAAGGTTATTTCCTTCCGATCGCGCCTTATGGCTGCGCAATAGCGGGAGCACCGCCGTCAGCCAGCTTCTCGATACATTGATTTTTACGAGCGTCGCTTTTATCGGCACATATCCTGTTGGTGTCTGGGTGGAGATTTTTATCACCACATATGTGTTAAAATTTGTCGTCGCCCTTTTGGCAGCGCCTTACGCATATGCCGCCAAAAAGATCACCCCTCTGGATGAAAGGAGTGAAACCGATGCCGGTTGAGGTATATATTGACGGAGCAAGCGCCGGCGATCCGGGCCTTTCCGGACTTGGCATCTTTATTAAAAACGGGGCACAGTCTGAATCATTTTCTCTGCCCGCCGGCCGATTAAGCAATCACGAAGCGGAATTTTCGGCTCTGATCGAAGGGATGAAGCTTTGCGCCGAAAGGCAGTACCCGATTGTTTCGTTTCGAACAGACTCTGAGATCGTTGAGCGTGCAGCGGATTTGGAATTTGTCAAGAACGAGGCATTCAAGCCTTACCTTGATGAAATTCTCCGTCTGAAGAAAGCTTTCGATTTGTTTTTTATTAAATGGATCCCTTCCAAAGACAATCAGACGGCTGACAAATTGGCGAAACAAGCGATTTTGCTCAATTCCGAGTAAAAGCGGCTTTTTTTGCGCATCATAGTCCTTGAGGTGGTTCAAGTGGATAAACAACAGCCTGCCGGAAAAGGCCGTCTGACCGGCGGAGTTACGCCGCAGGGAGACATTGTCACAAACCGGCATAACCAGCACACAGATCCAAAAACCGAGCTTGAAAACAGGGCGAAAAAAAGCAATACAAAACATTAGAGAGATCGATTGTTTAACCGATCTCTCTTTTTTCCATTTTTATAAGCAGTGGTTCAATGCCCCTGATCTGATGCATTCTCAGCATGTCCCTGGCCTTGTCAAGCGACAGCGAAAAGTCGGCATCTTCCAATGAACACGACAGCGGCACATCGCATTTGATTTCAGCGAGTATTTTAGACAGTTTGAGGTCTTCAAGGCTTTCGGCGATTTTCTTCTGCTGGCTTTTTGTCAGCTGATCGAGGTTTTCAAGCATCTTTTCCACGGTTGAATACTCCCTGATCAGCTTGTAAGCCGTTTTTTCGCCGATTCCTTTGACACCGGGATAATTGTCGCTAGCATCCCCCATCAGCGCTTTAACATCGATCAGAGCATTCGGCTCGATGCCTGTTTCTTCAACAAATGTATCTTTTGTATACACTTTGTAGTTGCCGATCCCTTTTTGCATCAATGCGACTTTGACAGTGCCAGCCAAAAGCTGCAGCAAGTCTTTATCTCCCGTGAGGATGGTGATATCCGCTTTTTCGCGGAACAGCGCTGACAGCGTGCCGATACAGTCATCCGCTTCAAACCCCGCGAGGCCAATGTTTAAAACACCCAGCTCTGCTGCGGCTTCCTTTGCCAGGTCAAACTGGGGAACCAATTCAAGCGGCGGCTCGCCGCGATTTGCTTTATAATCCTTAAATAAATCATTGCGGTATGTTTTGCTCCCCATATCCCAGCAGCAGACGACATGGCTCGGTTGAAACGCCTCCACCGCCGTCAGCATATGCTTTAAAAAGCCGTGAACCCCGTTTGTGGGAATTCCTTTATCATTCATCATAAAATTCCGGTGTACCGCCGTTGCGAAGAACGACCGGAATAAGAGCGCCATCCCGTCAATAAGCAGCAGCTTCTTCGTCATCACTTTAAAACTTCCTTTCACTATACAATGCACCTATTGTACCACAGGAGCAAAAATGATCAAAACAGCGCCCAAGGACGCTGTTTTGATTGGTTATTCCTGATGGTTTTTCTTGTTTGAGATCATCTTCGCGGCTTCCATTTGCGCATAAGAATCAGAAGAAAACTCGGTATTAAAACCGTTTTTCTTTTTAGCGTTATTGTTGCGCTGCGCATTTGCATTGCCGAGCTTTGTTCTTCCCATTAACCTTCACCTCCAGCGGGCGGCTTGGATCTATTTTTTGCAATAAATCGAAAGCGCACTCGCGGAAGGATCAACCAGCTATGCGCGCGCGCTTTTACGGCTGACATATTCCTCGATCATTTCTTTGGTTACAAGCCGCCTTTCCGGGACGATGCCCTTCTTGGACAGTTCGTTCATTTTCGCCGTAATGTGATTGATGTTCTCGGTGGAAAACGGTTCATGTCGTTCACACTTGATCACGGCTTCCTCTATCGCTTTTTCTCTTTCCTGTTCGAGAAGAATGAACGCCTTGATATGCTGGTGCTGTTTTTTGGAATGTGCTGTAATCGCTTTATGGACGTCTGTCATCGGTTTATCCCCTTCTCTTTTTATTTAGTCTATCATGCTTTCTTTCATGTATCCACATTCAAATTGGCTATGAATCGATCCCGGAGAGCCATTCACCCGCTGACGTATAGGCCTTTTCGATTTTGTCCCTGTCACCGCTTTCTAAAGGTTCGTGGAAATACGTTTCTTTTTGCTCGCTGATCTGCGTGAAAGCGGCCTGAACAGCAGCCTCCTCCAGATGGCGCGCGCTTTTTTCGGCGCGGCTGAAAAAAGCCTGTTTTTGCTCTTCAACCCAGTCGGCTGTTATCTCGGAAAGCTTTGAGGTGAGCGCTTCGATCAGCCTCGCTTTTCCATTTTGCTGAAAAAATGACTTCGGTGCTTTGAATGGTTTCAGCTCATCTTTAAACAATCCCTCATCTGCCGGAGGCTCCGCCCATTCTGCGCTGTTGCCTTCCGGAGACTCTGGGGCGATATGAACGGAAAAGTATGGATTGTCCGCTATTCTCTGCTTGATGGCCGCAATCCACTGCTTGTCGGTGATGCTGATCATCTCCTGCTCCAGCCGAATGTCGAGGGCTTTCAGTTCCTGCACGCATTCAAACGCATACTCCTTCAAACAGCTTTTCAAAGCTTTTTGCAGATTGTGCAGCCAACTCCCGTTTTGCAGGCCGGGATGAATCGCTGCTTTGAACAAATCATGCGCATAAAAAGACAGGCGCTGCTTCATATAATAAAATTGCTCTTCGATATCTTTTTCGATCATCTGAAAAACGGCGGACCCTTTTTCGACCTCGGCTATCGCTGTGCATGCGGCTTCATAGGCCTTCGCGATTCGCTTTTTCTCGGCTTCCGCTTCTTGTGCGGAGCGATGGAGAGAGCGGCGGAGCTGAATCACTGTCTCGCACAGCTTTTTGCCTTCATATATCAGCTGATCGACGGCCGCTTTTGTCAAGCCGTTTTCAATAAAATCGTCGAGCGCTTTTTTCAAGAAGCCGAAATCGTTAAACGACGAGGATTGACCGCTCAGTTCCTGTTTGCTTGAGACGTGATAGAAATGCGGATGCTGAATCCCTTCTTTCAGAAGCTCTCCCCTCACATATTCTTCGACTGTCCTCAATTCTTGCGAGCTTTCAGCCAGATCTGCCGCGTTTAAAATAAAGAACATTTTATCCAAGCTGAAAGCGTCTTTGATTAATCCAAGCTTTCGCAAAAACGACCGGTCCGCTTTGGAAAACGCATGCTGGTAATATGTGAGGTAAAGGAGGGCGTCAGCATCTTTCATATACTGAAAAGCGAGCTCAGTATGCCGCTTGTTGACGCTATTGGCCCCTGGCGTGTCGACAATCGTGATTCCTTTATCGGTGACAGGTGTGTGCAAATAGACGGTCACTTCCCGCACGACGCAGGCCGTTTCCTCTTCAGCCACATAGGGCTTTAGCTCGCCTGAGGCAATCGTTAATATATCCTGGCTTATGATAAAGTCGCGGAATCGTTGATACGCCTTGGCAAAATGTTCTGTGATGAGACGTTCATCATCATCGAGCTTGCCTTTTTTCAATAGGTGCTCAAGCTTTTCCGCAAGAGTGCCTCTTTTTAGAGCGGATATTTTCCCATCTAAAAGCTGATCCAGTTCGGCGGCGATTTCCGCTTCTGTTTTAAAGGATACATCAGCCGTCCCGTCTTGTTTGGCTCCCTTCGGTTTTGTGATTTTATTGATCGTTGCCGTTGTCGGCGTCGGAGAGGACGGGAGCACTTTTTGGCCGCAGAGCGCGTTGGCAAAAGAGGATTTGCCTGAACTGAAAGCGCCGAAAAGCGCCAATGTGAACTGTCTTGACTGAAGCCGCTCCGTTTTTTGCAAAAATGCCTCCCTCTGCTTTTGTAAAATCGGGATGCCTTCTAGATGACGGGCGAGCTCTGCAAATTTTTCCATGTATTCTGAAACGTTCATTTTTTGTATCTGTGTCTTTTCCGCAATGTCTGTTTTTTGGGAAATTCCGCTGTCACAAGGCGCGGCGGTCGCAAATGAATCTAGCACCGCCGCTTTTTCGGCCGCGTACCAGCCGCCTTGATCGGTGCCGTCTCCTCCGTTTTCCCACAGCTCCCAAAGACGTTTTGCCTTTTGATATGATTGCTGCTGCTGCTTCAGCCGTTCTTCTAATGCGGCGAGCTTCGCTTTTTCTTCTTCATATTTGCCTGTTGCCACCTCCATGGCCCGCATTTCGTTTTGCTCCAGCAAGCTTCTAAACTGATCAATGAGCGGCTGGGCGCTCCGTTTTGCCTCTCTTCTGATGTTTTCAGCCAGATCCTTTGTATAGTTCAGCACATATTCAGACGTCAGTGAAGCCCCTTTTTTCAGCGAACGGAGCAAGTGGTCTTCACCTATGTCTGTCGTGAACTGCAAAGTTTGCTGCAGCAAATCATCGCTCTTAACCTCATAGCGGTTCATGTACGTTTTCAACACTTCTATGATGTGCCAGTCGATTTCAGCCTGGACCCTATTTTGGACGTCTGAAAGAAAGGCTTTTTTGCGCTTTTGTTTTTCTTCAAGCGTTTTCGTTTTGCTGAAAATAAACCCTTTTTTAAAGCCTTTATCGGTTGATTCCAAATAGGATGCTGCAAGCTCCCTCATATGAAATGGGGTTACATTCGCATTTTGAATGATGGTTTGGATTTCTTTTCTGATTTGTTCCTCCGCCTGTAGACGTTGATCTGCGGATTTGGCCAGCTGCTCATTCAGCGACTCGACTATGTTGGCCTGGGAAGCGGTTTCTTCGGCAAGGGATGAGTCCTCATCAGTGATGAGCATCTCAGCATGCTCATTCATTAAACGGACCACTTTTTGCTCGGTATAGGAATCCAATTGTTGTCCAGCCTGATGCTGCAGGCGCTTCATCACGTCACGCAGCCGCTTGAATTCATTAAGAGGGTGTTCAATATCTGTTACCGATGTAAAAAAGAGATGATCCTCGCCGATTCCCTCTTTCTTCAGCATGTTAAGGACCTCATGTTTATAGCTGGCGAAATCCGTTTCTGTTTCATCGTGACGGTCAACTTGGTTGACGATAAAGTAGATGTTCGGAATTTTTTCTTTTATTGAACGAAGAAAATTGATGTTTTCCTCAGAGTGGACGTGATTGTAATGAACGACATAAAACAGTGCATCGGCCTGATGAAGAATCGAAGAGGCCGACAGAAAATGGGCGTCATCTGTTGAATCAATTCCGGGCGTGTCAATCAGGACGGCGTGAGGCTCGAGTCCGGAAAACGGCCCCTCGATTTCCACCATTTCAATTTGGCTGCCATCCTTGCAGTAGGCCTGCACTTTTTGTTTGTCATAAGCGCCCTTTAGCTCGGCGTATTTCCCATCGGTCGTGTGGAGCGCGGTTTTCAATTCTCCCCGGCGGACGAGGACGAGATTCGCGCTTGTCGGAATCGGACTGGTCGGCAAAACGTCTTCCTGAAGCAGCGCGTTGACCAAAGACGATTTTCCCGCCGAATAGTGGCCGGTTAAAGCGATGTAAACTTCTCTTTTTAGCCATTTTCGGATGATGCCCGCAAGCTGTGCCGCCCGCTTGTGATCTCCGTTTTTCTTCAGCTCGCTGAAAACAGCTCCGGCTCTTTTCGCCAGATCGTCTTTTATGTTGATGTGTGCCATGATTCTTACCCCTTTTATGCTTTGTTGTTAGCCACCTTAGCCCTTTTCCCCCATTTTACACAACATTTGTGTACTTTTGTTCACATTTTGCAAGAAAACATAAAAAAAGCCGCCGTTACAGCAGCTTTGCTTTATTTTATGCGGAGCGCTTGGCTATCCCCTTTAAGACAAACCCGATCAATAAGCTGTATGTACTCACAGCTGCCAGAAGAAAAAACATCGTCATAATCGCTCACCATCCTGTAATGAGAATGTTTTTCATTATTATACACGAGGTGAGAATCATTTTCAATGGCATAATTCTTTCAGCGCCCTTTCTTCGGCACGGATGCGGATCAACATCAAGACGGCATTTGAAACCGTGAATATTACTGCGGTTAAATACGCCTGAAACAGCAAGGGAAGGAGAAGCAATTCAAGGGCTACAGCCACATAATTCGGATGTCTGATCCACCGGTACGGACCTTTTCGAATAAGATCCGTTCTTGGGATGATGAGAATTTTTGTGTTCCAGCACTTTCCTAAAGAAAACAGTGACCAGTAGCGAAGCACCTGAACGAGGACAAGCCCCGCCAAAATGAGCGCTGCAGATGGTGCGGTTCCGCGCTGAAAAATGATATGTTCCCAAATCAAAGAAATGAAAAAGAGGACATGCATGGCGACGATATACGGATAGTGGTACTTGCCGTATTCGACAGCCCCCCGCTTGAACGCGTATTTTTCATTGCGCTTTGCAACCGCAAGCTCAATCAGCCGCTGGCCGATAAAGATGATCACAATCGTCCAAAACATGTCAACCACTCTCTTTTTGCGTCCATTCTATCAGGAGAAGTTCTGAAGAGAAGCCCGGACCCAGCGCTCCCATAAGACCGTATGTTCCTGATGGGAGGGTGTTGTTTAGCATATACTCTTTGAGACAATACAAAACGGTTGCCGAAGACATATTGCCGTGCTTCGCCAAAATCTTCCGTGAGCTTTCAAGGTGTTTTTCAGAAAAACCCAGACTTTCTATATAGGCATCAAGCACTTTTTTTCCGCCCGGATGAGCTAAAAACACCTCGATGTCGCGAAAACCGACATGCTTCTGCTTGAGAAAGGCTTCTACATCCGTCTTAAAATGGGTCTTGATCAAGGACGGAATATCCCGGGAAAAAACGACTTGAAAACCACTGTTTGCAATCTCCCAGCCCATCACATCTTCAGTGTGTTTTAAAGTGACCGATTGTGAACCCCGCACTTCCGGAAGCGTGTGAAGCTTGGAGAAAGCGGTCTCCGCTTTTGTTCCGCACATTAAAACAGCGGCAATTCCATCGCCGAATAGCGATGTGCCGATGAGATTGCTTTTCGTTTTATCCTGTACTTGAAATGTCAAACTGCACAGCTCCGCCGCGATGACGAGGACATGGGCCTTCGGAAAGGCTTTGCAGTACTCAAATGCACGGGCAATGCCTGATGCTCCTCCCGCACACCCGAGCCCCCAGATCGGAATGCGCTTCGTCCGATTTGAAAAGGGAAGAATGTTCATGAGTCTCGCTTCTATGCTGGGAGTTGAAATGCCGGTTGACGACACAAAAAAAACCGCTTCAATGTTTTCAAAAGGGCATTCATCTGTAAGAAACCGCTCATCGGTTAAGCACTTTGTGACGGCATCGGCACTGTGCTGAAGAGCCGTCTCTATGTACGCCTGATTTTTTTCCCTGAAGCTCTTTTCTTCTTTATACCATTCCAAAGGCATGACAAACTGCCTTGACTCGATTTCTCCATTTTTGAATGAAGCGAGCAGGCGATCAATGTCTTTAAAAGAATGTTTGAACATCTCCTTGGCAAATCGTGCGGCCTCTTCCTGATCCACATGAAAACGGGGAATGCTTGTTCCCGCCGATACGATATAGGCCATAGCACCACCTCTACCCTACAGCGTCTCCCAAAAAAAAATCTGTATGCAATCCTCATCTGGCTGACTCAAAAAAATAAGCCATCAGCACCTCGTCTTCAAAAATTCCGTTTGCCAAAATTTGTTCCTTTTGCACACCCTCGATGATGAATCCGCTTTTTTTATATAATGCAAGCGCCGCTTCATTTGAAGGAAACACAGTCAGACACAGCTTATGGAGCGAATGGCGCCTGCACCAATCGAGTGTGTAGGACATGATTTTTTTGCCGATTCCAAGCCCCTGTGCCCTGCTGTGAAGCCATGTTCTGAACAGGCCGGTGTGCTTTTTCATCTGAAGTTCGCCGCGGATGACTCGGGCGATTCCATACACCTTTCCGTCCATTTCCACAGCCGCATACATATTATCCTTTTCTCTCATCTCATGGATAAAAGCCGTTTCTTCCTCAAGCGTCCGCGGACGCTCCTTTTGAATGTAGACGCCGGAATTCATCACATCCGCGACCGCTTCAATGATATCTCCCGCATCTTCCGGGCGGACGGGGCGGATCACTGCCTCTTTGCCGTCTTTTGTCCAGATGTGTTCGACATGCTCTTTCTCTGTACCCATCGGATAAGCCCCCCTTTTATACCGATAGTATGTCTTTTGACAGAACAAAAAAACCTCACGAATCGTGAGGTTTTAAACGGCGGATTTTTCGCCTGCTACCGTATCATGGCGCTCAATCGGACGGGAGAACGGGCGGATATGAAAGATCATATTCAATAAAATGGCGGTGAAACTTCCTGCGACAATCCCGTTTTCTGTCAAAAGCTTAAGCGCATCCGGAAGGTTTTGAAACATTTGCGGCACGACTGTCACGCCAAGGCCGATTCCGACTGAGCAGGCAACGATCAAAAGGTTCTCCTGTTTAGCAAAATCAACTCTGCTCAGCATCTTAATGCCGTAGGCGATGACCATGCCGAACATCGCCACCATAGCGCCGCCGAGCACCGGTTTTGGGATAATGGTCGTCAGGGCCGCGGCTTTCGGAAACAGGCCCAAAAGAATGAGAAATCCGCCTGCCAGAGCAATGACACTGTTCTTTTTGACGCCTGTCAGCTGAACGAGCCCGACGTTTTGCGAATAAGCCGTATAAGGAAAGGCATTGAAAATCCCGCCGAATAAAACGGCAATCCCTTCTGCTCGATATCCTTTTGCTAAATCTTTTTCCGACAGCTTTCTATCCGTCAAATCACCCAATGCAAAGTAAACGCCTGTCGACTCGACAAGGCTGACGATTAATACAAGGGTCATCGTGATGATTGGTGTGATTTCAAACACGGGAGTGCCGAAATAAAAAGGATGAATCATCTGCATCCAGCCCGCGTTCGCCACTTCAGTAAATTCGACCTTCCCCATCAGGCTTGCTGCAGCTGTTCCGACAATGAGTCCGATCAAAATGGAAATCGATTTTAAAAACCCTTTTGTAAAACGGTATAAAAGGATAATCACCAAAAGAACCGAAAAGGCCAAAGCAAGATTTGACAGAGCGCCGAAGTCACTGCTGTTTTCTCCTCCAGCCATGTTGTTCATGGCAGCGGGAATCAGCGTAATACCGATCACCGTCACGACAGATCCGGTGACAACCGGAGGGAAAAACCGGACCAGCTTTCCGAAGAAAAAGGAAAGGATGATGATGATCACACCTCCGGCTATAATGCTCCCGTAGATGGCGGGAATCCCGTATTTTCCGGCAATCGCAATCATCGGAGAAACAGCCGTGAACGTACAACCCAGCACGACTGGCAAACCGATACCGAAAAAGCGGTTTTTCCAGACTTGAAGCAATGTCGCCACCCCGCACATCAGAATATCGGCAGATACAAGGTAAGTGAGCTGCGCCGGAGTCAATCCGAGGGCATCTCCGACAATAAGCGGAACCACAACAGCTCCCGCATACATGGCGAGGACATGCTGAATACTTAGTGAAACGGCTTTACCGGCTGTGAGTTTCATGAACGAACCTCCTGTAAAAAGGTGACTTTACCGCCTGCAAGCG
Organism: Bacillus sp. HSf4; assembly: GCF_029537375.1. Classification (NCBI taxonomy): domain Bacteria; kingdom Bacillati; phylum Bacillota; class Bacilli; order Caryophanales; family Bacillaceae; genus Bacillus; species Bacillus sp. HSf4. The sequence goes on from NZ_CP120679.1 coordinate 2,362,508, forward strand.
AGGCGATTCTTGCCAGTGACTCGACCCTGATTCCAAGTCCATCCAGTTCTTTTCTTCCGCTTTGAAATGATTTTTCGATCACGATTCCGATGCCGCTGACCTGTGCACCGGCTTGTTCGATGATGGAGACGAGCCCTTTTGCGGCTTGTCCGTTTGCCAAAAAGTCGTCAATGACAAGAACTTTATCATCTTTTGACAGATGGCTGGCCGATACGGCAATCGTGCTTTCTGTTTTCTTCGTAAATGAATAGACAGAAGCCGTCAGCAGATTTTCCGTCAATGTGAGGGATTGCCGCTTTCTTGCAAAAACGACCGGTACGCCAAGCTTCAACCCCGTCATGACGGCAGGTGCGATTCCAGAAGATTCGATCGTGACAATTTTCGTAATTCCTTCGCTTTGAAAAAGAGAAGCGAACTCTTCGCCGACGGCGAGCATGAGCGCCGGATCAATTTGATGATTTAAAAAAGCATCAACCTTCAGCACATCATCTGATAAAACAGTGCCTTGCTCTCTAATTTTTCGTTTTAGCTGTTCCATGAATAAACCCTCCGTTTATTGAAATGCCCTTTAACAAAAAAAGCATTGCCTGCTCAGTTCGACATACTGAGCGGGCAATGCTAAAAAAGACGAAAACCGTCTGCTGCATCAAGACGTTCGTTTACATGCGCCCACTCATAGTCGGACATTTACGGTGTCCGGTAGAAACTTGCGTGCCATATCCACGCGATTATACGAGTGATATAATGTATCAAATTATAACAACTTTCGCCCGGATTGGGAAGACTAAAACAAAAAATAACGAACCCGCAAGGTAAATTCAGAGGGAATCGTTCGTATTTAACAGAAAATTCAGACCTAAAAACCCTCCCGATACACCGGGAGGGTTTTTTTCGATTACAAATACAAGCTCGTGTATTTTTCTTCCAAGTAGCGGATTAAATAGCGGACGTTCAGTTCTTCGCCTGTCGCTGACTTTATCATATCAAGCGGTTTTTTTCTTTTGCCGTGGATATGGACGTGATCGGTCAGCCACTGTCTGATCGGCTGAAGATCGCCGTTTTCAATAAGCATGTCGAATTCCGGAAGATCTTTCAGCATGCTTGATTTCAGCTGCGCGGCATACATATAGCCGAGCGCGTATGAAGGGAAATAGCCGAAGTCTCCGCCGGACCAATGGACATCCTGCAAGATTCCCTTGGCATCGTCAGGCGGTGTAATCCCAAGATATGCTTCATATTTGTCGTTCCAAAGCTTTGGAAGATCCTCGACAGATGCTTCACCGCTGAAAATCGCCTTTTCAATTTCGTAGCGAATCATGATATGAAGCGGATATGTCAGCTCATCGGCATCGACCCGGATGAGTGAAGGCTTTGATTCATTAACCGCTCTGTAAAATCCTTCGGCTGTGACATCTGCAAATTGTTCGGGACAGACATCTTTGATTGTATTGAAATACCGTTTCCAGAAGCCTTGATGTCTGCCGATGAAGTTTTCGTAAAACAGAGATTGCGATTCGTGGATTCCCATTGAGGCCCCGTCTGCCAAATTGGTCCCGCTTAATGCTTCATCGATATTTTGTTCATAGATGGCGTGCCCGCACTCGTGAACCGTTCCAAAAACCGCTGAGCGTAAATCGGATTCGTTAAAGGCTGTCGTGACCCGGGCGTCCCCGCGGCTGATCGTCACCTGGAACGGATGAACCGTCTCATCAAGCCGTCCGGCATCAAAATCATACCCGAGCTCCCTTAAAAAGAAGTTGCATAGTTCGCGCTGCTTTTCTTTTGGAAAATGCTGATGCACAAAGCTTGTATCCGGTTTTTTCGGGCTTTGGGCGATCTTTTGGACGAGCGGTACGATCGCCTCGCGCAATTCGGCAAAAAGGCTGTCCAGCGCCTCCACGGTAACCCCCGGCTCATACAAATCCAAAAGCGCATTATAAGGATGCCCTTCATACCCCCAATATGTAATAAACCGTTTTTTAAAGTCGATGATCTTCTCCAAATAAGGGGCGAACAGCGAATAATCAGAGGCTTTTTTCGCTTTTTCCCAGACCGATTCCGCTTTGGATGTCAGCGTGGTATATTCTTTGAATTCGTCTTCGGGAATGTTGCAGTTTAGATCATACTCCTTTTTGGCTTCTTCAACCGCTTTCTGCGTATCAAACGGCAAGCTGTTTTTTTGAGCCCATAATTGATCCAGGAGCTCCTTCATCCGCTTTGATGTTTTCATTTGAAAAACATCGGCGGACAGCTGGCCGATCGCTTCAGCCCGGTGCTCTTCCCCCTTTTTCGGCGCACCGGTTCTCATATCCCAGTACATGACATTAATCGCTTGTTCATACTGGCTGATTTTTTTCAATGTGTCTAAAAATTCTTTTTCGTATGTATTGATGCTCATCATACCATCCTCCTCTTCCCATTGATGTTGATGAATTGTAATCAGACTAATGGAAATATTTACGAAAGTCAACTTTTTTGCAGTCGGCCGCAAAAAAAAGAAAAGCGAAAAAACCGCTTTTCTCTTACATATAGACGGGCTGAACAGAGAGAACAGCCTCCACCTCTTTTATGACGTCCCATTCTTTTTCATCTGCTATGAAAATGCCGATCGTGCCGCGGTCTTCATTTGACCGGATCAAACGTCCGATTCCCTGGCGCAGCCTTAACAGCATGTAAGGAAGATCGACTTCACGAAAAGCGTTTGCCACGCTGCTCCGCTTCGCTTCAAAGACCGGATCATGCGGCGGAAAAGGAAGCGACCAAATGATGACATTTTCCAGCGACGCGCCCGGAATATCGAGCCCTTCCCATAGATGGACAGAGCAAAGAACCGACTCTTCAATCGTTTGAAATTTTTGCACGATCGTGCTGATTTCTTCATCGCCTTCAAAATAGACTGGAAACGGCAGTGTTTCCCGGGATGCTTGCTGTTTAAACGCTTCAAGCTCCTCAAATGACGGGAACAGGATAAGCGTTCTCCCTCCGGATTCTTTCATGCTTGCAATGGCCGCATGTCCTTTTGATTCCGCGTCATCCATTCGGTGGATATGCACTTTCATCTGTTCTTCATAATCGTAAGGCGAATCGACCGTAAGCGATAGATAGTCGCGGATGCCGAGGCTCTTCGCCAAGTAATCGAAAGATCCGTTTTCCGATAATGTCGCGGAAGAAAAAATGAACGGAATCTCTTTGGAAAACACTTTCTCTCCAAGGACTTCCGATACCGTCCTCGGCATGACAACAAATGTCGATTCAAACTCTTTTCGTTCCAGCCAGCTGATCGCGTTCTTTCTGTACAAGGAAAGAGAATAAGCCATCTGCTCAAGGTATTCTTCGACGACTGTCAGCGCGTACTGGTCAATCGTGTACAATTCCCCTTCAAAAACGAGCGCTTCACCGATTTTTTCAAGCAATTCGTACAGCTCGCCGGCCGCGCTCTTCACTTTGGCATGATCCTTGATCCGCAGGCGGTCTGAACCTTCCGCTTTTTCAGCGCTCTCTTGAAGCAGGCTGAAAAATTCATCATTGACGCGGAGCGCTTCTTCCACAAGCTCTGCAAATTCCTCCCTGATGTCATTTCCGAGAAGGCGTTCAAGAAACATTTCCAATGTGGATTGTTTCACCCGGTATGTGAGCGCTTTTTGCGCCGCAAATTCAAGGAGATGTCCTTCATCAAAGACGACCGCGCTGTGGTCAGGCAAAAGCGGAAGCTGTCCTTCACGCTTTCTCGCTTCCTCTGTCCAGACATGCTCCATGTAGAAATCATGAGAACAGATAATGAAGTCCGTTGATTTCCGGTAATGGTCTCTTGACAGCGTCAGACCGCAGCGGTGCCGCATATCACAAGTCAGACAGTCTTGAAATGAATCATAACCGATTTCGGCCCATTCATCATTTGACAGAGCCGAATATTCCTTGCGGTCGCCGTATGGATAAAATGACTGCATGCCTTGGGACTCATGAACAAATTGAGGCAGCGCCTCATACAGATCAAGCCATTTCTCATCATCAGAGCGCTGCATCGTTTTCTCCAGCTTTTTCAAACATAAATACTGGTCATGGGATTTGCTGAGCCGTGCGTCGATCGTCAGACCCAAGTGTTCGGAGATTTTTTGAATGTCCCCTTCTTTTTTGACAAGCTGCTCGATCAGCGTCTCGTCCGCACAGGCTATCACCGCGGGCTTCCCCGTATACCTGGCATAACTGAGTGCAAACAGAAGATAAACAAGCGTTTTTCCCGTTCCGACACCCGCTTCGGCAAACATGACGTTCTTTTCTTTAAATGCCCGCTCTAATTGAAAGGCCATAAAGATTTGCTCGTCACGCAAATCAAATCCCTTTTCAGGAAGAATATCGTAAAAGACATCACCAATCCAATTGTTCAGTTCTTCATAAAAATTTTTTGTTTTTGTTAAAGAAAAAGGCAGACGAGATGCTGTCACCCTGCTCCAACCCCCAACTATCAAGTTCTCAGAATTACTATCCTATCACTACGGCTAGAAGAATTCAACAAGAAAAAATTTCGCTAAAAAAAGCGGGGGGCCAGAAGCGCTTATTTCCGGTTAACCAGGTACGTCTGAAAGGGATGGTCTGTTGATTCCATATGACTGATCGCGTTTTTCAGATCTTCCTTTGCATATGTAAGCCGTTCTTCACCAAGGCTTTCCAGCTTGTTTGTTGTAGCCTCAAGCGCTTTTTGAATCATGTCGATATGCTCGTTGTTTAACATAACGTCACCTCTATACGAATGGAATAATCCCGAGTATATGCAGGATGATCCGCTTTTATACAGGCTGTTTTCACATTTTTTGCAAAGCTGTTTCCAGCGGCGAATGGCGTCTTTTCAGGAATTTGTCAACGCCTCTCACATCCCGGTGTTCTTGAAAAAGAGAGCTTTTGCTAGACAATGTGCTTTTGATCCAAAGCAACAACCCAGTCTATTCCATTTTTTCATCATATTCTGTAGGGAATTTAAAAATTATAGACAAAAGGTGGAGAGTTTATGTATTACTACGTACCGGCAAAAAAAGATTATTGGGATTATGATCCTTATCAAAAGCATGATGACTATTGCAAGAAAGATTTCTATTATCACGAGCCGTGCAAAAAGCATGATGACTTCTCTAAGAAAGACTGCTACCATCACGAGCCGTGCAAAAAACACCATGATTCCTACAAGAAAGACTGCTACTATTATGAGCCGCACAAAAAGCATGACGACGATTACAAGAAAGACTACTACTATTATGAGCCGTGCAAAAAATATGATGACTCCTATAAGAAAGACTGCTACTATTATGAGCCGCACAAAAAGCATCACGACTCCTACAAGAAAGACTGCCACTGCTATGAGCCGTGCAAAAAAGACTACGGATATGACCATTGCAAAAAAGATTATTACGATTATGAGCCGTGTAAAAAAGACTGCTATTACCGCGAGCCTCGCAAAAAATATGATCATTCATACAAAAAGAAAAATGATTCATGGATCGTCTAGTGAATCATTGATTTAACCATACCTTCCTTATCTAATCAGAAACCCCGCTTCTTTAAAAGAGCGGGGATTTTCTCCAAAAAAAGACGGCCTTTACCCGGCAGTCCGATTTATTCAGCTTTTTTTGGCCTTGGCGGCCTTTTGCCCCAATACTGATAATAATCCGTTTTAATAAAGCCGTTAAAAAGCTTTCGTTTTTTTGTCGCTTTTTTTCCGTAGCATTCCTCAAACCGTTCATTTGAAGTCAGCATATAAACAGACCATGTATCAAGCCCGGCAAATGCTTTCCCCATGTCCCTGTACATGTTTTCAACCGCCTGCTTTTCGCCGAGACGCTCGCCGTACGGCGGATTTCCGACAATGACACCATATTCCGCTTGTGTCGTAAAATCCTTTACCTGCATTTGTTTAAAATGAATGAGATCAGAAAGACCGGCTTCTTCGGCATTCGCTTTGGCGATCTCGATCATGCGGTGGTCGATGTCGTGCCCAAAAATGGCGAGCGGCTGATCGTAATTCGCCTTTTCTTCGACTTCCAGTCTCGCTTGATCCCAAGCCTCTTTTCCGATCCATTCCCATTTTTCAGAGGCGAAATCCCTGTTGAATCCCGGTGCGATGTTTTGTCCGATCAAAGCCGCTTCGATCGGAATCGTTCCCGAACCGCAAAACGGATCAACAAACGGCCTGTCCGGGGTCCAATTTGTCAGCAGGATGAGCGCTGCGGCGAGGGTTTCTTTCAGCGGAGCCTCCCCCTGGCCTGTACGATAGCCCCTTTTATGCAAGCCAACTCCTGATGAATCAAGCGTAATCACCGCTTTATCCTTCAAAAGCGAGATCTCTATTTTGTATTCAGGACCCGTTTCCTCAAGCCATTCGCTTTGCTTTCCGAATTGTGCTTTCAGCTTTTCGGCAATCGCTTTTTTCACGATCCGCTGGCAGTCGGGCACACTGGCGAGAACCGATTTGACCGATTTGCCTGTCACGGGAAAGGTCGCATTCTCAGGAATAAAGGCGCTCCAGTCAAGTGCTTTCGTTTTTTCAAACAACTCATCAAATGTTTTCGCCGTAAATTCGGCAACCTGGACCTTGACCCTGTCCGCCGTTCTCAGCCACAGGTTGGCTCTGCAGATGGCAAGAGCATCGCCTTTAAAAACCACTTTTCCATTGTCAACGGTACAGTCGTATCCGAGTTCCCGCACTTCTTTGGCGACGATGGCTTCGATGCCCATCGGCGCGGTTGCGATTAATGTAAAGGTTCTCATCATATCACCTGTTTTTATGTATTTTTTACATGATAAAAGCTCTCCTTTTGGCGGAGAGCTTATACATGTTCATGATCATTAATGGTGTGTAACGTTCTGTAAGCCATGTTTTGTTCCATCGTACTGCGGTCGGCTTTTTCAGCCTCGTACTCAGGTGGTAATCATCTATCTACAGAGTCATCTCTGTCCTTCTTTCCGTTCAATTCCTTCCAGAAGGTTCCCCTACCAAAATTTGGGTTTCTCGCTCGAGGGGTTTACCGCGTTCCACTCTCACCATTTCTAGTGAGACTTCGTCACTGTGGCACTTTCAAGGATACTCAGCCATATCTGAAAAGACGTAGGCTTTTTTCCTGCCGTCAGCCTGATACAGGCTGCCCTAGCTTATGGTTTCGCTAGGCACGAACACTACGGGCATCTCAGCACCGTGCGAGCATGGACTTTCCTCTACAGATTCAAAGATCTGCAGCGATTACCCGAACGTTAAGACATCCACTATTATACCCTACTTCCCATCAAAGGACAAGGTTTTTTCATTCATCGTATAATTTACTTCCAAATACATGTTTTTCCAAGTTGGACAGCCGTTTCAAGATATCAAAATTGGTCGTATTGGATTGTGCAGGCTGTCTCTTGCTGGCTTCTTCCAGCTGCTTTTTCAAATTCAGGTTCTCCTGCTGCAATTCCTCGATTTCCTGGTGGAAGGCTTCATAGTCTTTAATCACCATGTCCAGAAATTTATCAACATCTTCCTGTTTGTAGCCTCTGACGCCTGTTTTAAATTCTTTTTCTAAAATTTCTTTAGCAGAAAGCTTCACTTTATCAGCAAGCATCTTTTTCACCTCATATCGTGAATCATCATCTTATATTTTTTCAGAAAACGTGTGTGATGTCAAATTTTCTCTCCGTCTGTTTATTCTTCTGAAAAGCTGTGTTCTTCAACGGTCACTCGCAAATCATCCATCGTAATCGTGTAGATCGGATAATCGCGTTTTTCCTGGGCTTTTTTGGCCTCGTTCAGCATGTAAACCGGAGACCCTTCCACTTCTTCATCATAAAGAATCAGCAAGCCGTCAGATTTTTCAATAAAAAAACGGTTTTTCTGCCTAAATTGAACAGGGCTTTCATACGGCCTGTGCGTCAGGCTTTCCGTGTAGTCGCTTTGAGCTAATACGTCTTCATAAAGCTCCTTGTTTTTCTCATTCCAGTTCTTTTCCTGTTCCAAAAACGGAGTGATCACCGCCACCTTCAGCTCCGGATACTCTTCCTGAAGGGAAAAAGCGACCTGTGCCGTCCAGATTTCCGCTCCAAGCTGACCTGAGATGAGAATCCATTCGAGCCCTTCATCAAGCAAAGCGAGCATCCGGTTTTCAATGGCTTTTTTTATGTAAAAAAGGGCTTGATCATCTTGTTTAAATACTCCGATTTCAAACGGCTTGTACCCTGTGACAGCCAACACTTTCATTTGATCACCTGCTAAAAAATGGGGCCGGAATCCGCCCCATCTTTTGAAATATTCTGTTTCCGATCTTGATTCATCCTCGCAAAACGTCCGTCATGTTTTAGTAAGGGCCCATTCCCATTCCTGGACCCATTCCCATTCCTGGGCCCATTCCCGGTCCTGGTACAGGTCCCTGTCCCGGGCTGACAAAATGCTGGTGGGAGGCCTCATTGACAGATGATTGTGTTTGCGGATAGTAATGGACGTGCTGAAAATGCTGATGATTAATATTGGTTGTATGCTGCGGATGAATGTGCGGAACGATCGTATTGCTTTGCGTATGATTATAACAGCATTGTGTAGGATGAACAATCGGCGACATCATGTTTGGTTTACAGTGCATGAACAAATCCCCTTTCCTAAAGCTTCTATATACACTACTAAACTATGAAGCAAGGGGTAAACATGTACTAATATAAAAACCTATTTTAAAAGTAAGCGATAAAGCTTTCCTTGAAATTGGTCAAAACAAAAACGATAAACAAGACAACGACAAAAAACAAATAAAACAACCCCTTATACATATCAGCGCTCCCTTCAAACATTTCTAACGTCATTTTACAAGAATCGCTCCGTTTCTACAATCCAAAACATGTTTCCAATGTTTACAGGCGAAGATCGTCGCTTCCTGCGCTTGCCCGGGGAATATTTTGCCCGTATTTCCTCTTCAATCGCTGACGGCGGAGGTCAAGGGCTTCTCTTTCTCTTTCCGTCAGCTCAACCTTTTCCGGGCTGCACCGCTCAAGAAGGTGCTGTGTCGTTCTTAAAGCCGCCGGTATATCGCGAACTTGATGTTCAAAATATTTGGCGAGCTCAATGCCGGCCCGGAAGACGGTCTTCCCGTCCGCGCCATTTTGCAGCTTCACCCATAGTCCGGCGGCTTTTTCAAGCTTGCCTTGTTTTTTATATTGCATCGATAAATCAAACGAGGCCCGTTCAGACTGTTCAAAACGCTCGAGTTCAAGCTCCTTTAGCTGCTCTGTCGCAAGCTCGGTTTCCCGGTTGGCCATGAGCCATTTAGCCAGCGCGTATTTTTCATTTGCTTCCGGTGTCTGATCAGGGGAAAGAATTTTCTTCGAGATATGGATATAAAGCGTAATTAAAGACAGGACGTCAAGCTCATTGTGATGCAAAACGCCTTCAATGATCTTCGGCCGTTCTTCCTTTAAAAATTGAAAATAGATCATCGGCGCGAGATACCCCGGTGTATCCTCCGTCCGCTGAACGCCGAGCTCTTCTTTTTCCACGGTGCTTAAAGACACGCGGTCGAATTTGTGCTTCCAGAGCCGCCGCGCCCCGTGAAGCAGGTCAAAGTGGCCGAAATCCGGGAGCTCGGGAACCCTGTCGCGGATCAGCGTGTGCCTCGTTTTGACCTGGGGCCAGTCAAAAGCTCGTCCATTATAAGTGACTAGCGATTTGATATCGACCTCGCTCAAAAAACTGTGGTAAAGCGCCGCTTCGTTTCCCGGCTTGGGCAATAGATGCTGTTTGACGACGACTTTGTCATCATAGACCCTGGCATGTCCGAGGAGGAAGATCGTGTTGCCCGCTCCCCCTCCGAGCCCGGTTGTTTCCGTGTCAAAGAAAAAAAGCTGGCTCGGGATGTATCCTTTGCTTGAAAGGTCGTGGGATACACCGCTCTGATTCCATTGATTGACCGTTTCATGAAGCTCGGCAAACGAGTACTTTCCGTGAACATGTGTCAGCGGATATTCGACTTCACGGATCAGGCAATAGCCGTCTTCAAACACGTACGGCCTTGCGCCGAGAGCAGTCCATTCTTTAGAAAACGAAGGGGCGGGATGCGCATTCTTGTCAGCTTGCTTTTCTTCTTTTTTTTGCGTATTTCCCAGGTGATGCTTAAAACGGTTAAGCTTTCTTTTTAAAGACATGTTCAACCTCAACCTTTCCAGCTTTCTAAAAGGCGCAGCGCATTGTCTTTGGTCTGATTGGTTTCACCGTGGACACCGATGCATGACGGACAGCCTGACCGGCACGGGCATTTGGCAATCAGCTGATGCGCTTCTCTGATGATGTTCGGCATTTGTTCGTAAACCTTCTCAGATAATCCGACGCCTCCGGGATAACGGTCATATAAAAAAATCGTCGGCTTTTCATTATGGACGGCTTTAATTTGCGGAAAAACATGCAAGTCAGACGGATCGCACATGACCTTGAGGGCGGCGACATATCCGAGGACATTCGCAGCCCCGAGCAAAGCCTCTTCCAATTTGATCTCGTTCCAATTCCGGCGCTCTTCGTCATTCACCTGCACCCAGGCAGCATTTGTGTGGAGCTCCTCTTCAGGGAGGTGAATCGGACCGGAGCCGATATTTTCATGTGTCTCAAATTTTATTTTTTTGAAAATAGTCGCCTTCGCTTGCACGGTGACATCGCCAAAACCGAACGCTGCCATATCTGTTTCCTTTATTTTATCTATTTCCAGCACTTTCAGCATGACGGCGAGATTGGCATCCGTATAATAGTCGGCTTTCACCTCGCGGACGAACGCTTTTTTCTCCTCCCAATCGAGCTTTTCCACCTGGTATTGAACCCCTTGATGCAAATAAATAGCTTCATCGTGCAGCAATGTCATCGCACTGAACCTGTCCATTTCACCAATCACTCGCGCCTTTTCACGTCTGGACTGGTCAATAATGACAACATTCTCCTGTGATGCCGATCTCAGGCTGATGCCGTGGGCCGGAAAGGCGTCATTCATCCAATGGTATGTGTCGCCGTTTAAGTACAGCACCCTTTCTTCAGCCAAATATTCTAAAATATCTTCTACTTCCGTCTCGCCAAAAGTCTCGTTTCGCTTGAAAGGAAGTTCAAACGCGGCGCATTTGAGATGATCGACAAGGATCACAAGATTGTCCGGGTTAATGACGGCCGTCTCCGGATTTTGTTTGAAGAAATAGTCCGGGTTTTGCACAATGTATTGATCAAGCGGCGCCGAGCTTGCCACCATGACGATCAGCGCTTCATTGTGCCTTCTTCCGGCCCTGCCGGCCTGCTGCCAGGCGCTTGCAATCGTCCCCGGATATCCCGTCATAATACAGGTTTGCAGCTGGCCGATATCAACGCCGAGTTCAAGGGCGTTCGTACTGACGACACCTTTGATATCCCCGCTGCGCAGCCCTTTTTCAATGGTCCTTCGTTCGTGCGGCAGATATCCCCCTCTGTATCCCTGGATGGAGTGGGCGCCGACAATCGGCTTCATGACATCCTGCAAATATGTCAAAATAATTTCCACCCTGACTCTGCTCCTTGCGAAAACAATCGTTTGAATCCCGTTTTGCAAAAATTCGGAGGCAAGCTTTCTGACTTCAAGTGTGGCGCTTTTTCTAATGTTCAGCGAGCGGTTGACAATCGGCGGATTATAAAATAAAAAGTGCTTTCTTCCCGCAGGAGCGCCATTTTTGGCAATGAGATGCATCGGCTGTCCTGTCAGCGTCTCGGCGAGCTCCAAAGGGTTGGCGATCGTCGCGGACGTGCAGATAAACTGCGGTTTGCTCCCGTAAAACGCGCAGATCCGTAAAAGCCTCCTGATGACGTTGGCAACATGGCTTCCGAAAACGCCCCGGTAGACATGAAGCTCATCAATCACGATATATTTCAGGTTTTCAAACAATGACACCCATTTCGTATGATGGGGCAAAATCGCCGAATGCAGCATGTCGGGATTGGTGATGACGATATGTCCGGCTTTTCTCACCTTCTGCCTGATCGCAGGCGACGTATCTCCGTCATACGTATAGCAGTTGATGGATGCATCGATTTCATCAATCAGTTCATTCAGCTCGCTTTTTTGATCCTGTGACAAAGCCTTGGTTGGAAACAGGTACAGAGCCCGGGCATCGGGGTCTTCCGTGATCCTCTGAATGACGGGAAGATTGTAGCAGAGCGTTTTTCCAGATGCTGTCGGCGTCACAAGCGTGACGTTTTTTCCGTTTTGACTCTGGTAAAACGCGTCAGCCTGATGGGAATAAAGCTTTTCAATTCCTCTTTTATGTAAAGCATGAACGATTTTTTCATGCAGTTGTTCCGGAAAGTCGCGGTAGTCCGCTTCCTTTTTCTCGATTGTATGCCAATGAACAATTTGTCTCTTGAAAGCTTCGTCTTCTTTCAGAAACTGGATGATATCGGTCAAATTTCGTTTTTGAAACAACATTGTCACCTCTTCTCTTATATTTTAGCGAATGTCAGTTCGTTCTGGAAGAGGTGATGGCAAGAAAAATAAAAAGCAGAGAATCGCTCTCTGCCTTTCATCTTTACTTGACTTTAAGCTCCATCAGCTTCGTCTCACTTTTTTTCGCTTCTTGTTCTTCATGCTTTGTCACGCGCTCCAGCACATCGCCGTTCATGATGACGATCGGCGTAATCGTGCTGCTCGCCTTCTCTTTGATCAGCTCCAGGTCACAAGTCATTAAAGGATCTCCGACACTCACTTTGTCGCCTTCTTTGACATGGGCGGTAAAGCCTTCACCTTCCATATTCACGGTTTCCAGCCCAATGTGGATCAAAATCTCCACCCCTGACAATGAGCGGATACCGATGGCATGCTTTGTATGAAACAGCTGGATCACTACTCCGTCAACCGGTGACACGATCTCTCCGCTGGAAGGCTCAACGGCGATTCCGTCGCCCATCATTTTTTGAGAAAAAACGGGATCAGGCACTTCCGAAAGCGCCAGCACTCGTCCATCTACTGGGGAAAATACGGTTTCTTCTTTCACTTCATCCTGTTTTTGACCGATACCGAATAATTTTTTCAGCAATACAATTGGGCTCCTTTCAATCAATATGCCTCTGTTTTCGCCTGGAAAAAGAGGGGCGATTGAATATCATTCTTTGGATTCCCCACTATTTAACCACACTTTCAAAATCCCATCAATTAATAACCATATGAACAGCTCCTGCATAAGCTGAAAATAAAATTTGAGGAGGTGGTCAGACATGGATTCTAAGGAAAATGAAAATCATTCCCTCAGCAAAAAGGACGATTTTCAAGAGGCCATTGAACAGTTATTTTACGCCTCTCCTTTTCACGAAATCTTAAATTCATTCCAAAAACTCATATCTGATCAGCTGGAGTCCGCACGCATTTCAATGGAGATCAGAGAAGAAAACGGAGCGCTTTGTGTCGACATTGCTGTCCCGGAATCCTTTCAAAACGGTGACATCATGATCGAAGCGAAATCGAGATATCTGCATATCGCATTAAAAGAAGAAGCCAAAAACGGTGACTCGTCATCATGCACAAGCTTGTCAAGAACCATCCTGCTTCCTTATCCGGTGCGTGAAGAAACGATGAAAACCTCGTGGAAAGGCAATGTTCTCACCGTGACATTCCCAGACGTAAAAAAGCATGAATGATTTTCATCCATGCTTTTTTTATTTAAAGAATCCCATAAAGCTTTTGGCAAGCGTCCCCATCTGGTTGACCGTGTTCATCATTAAACCGGCCGTATCCATCATTTTGCTAAAATCAAGCTGTCCGTTCTTTTTCTTAAATTGCGACAGAAAGCCCTGAAACTGGGAAGGCTGATGGAGATTTGGCCGCGGCGACGGATATGGGTTCGGGTAAGGAGTGATATGAAATGGCTGGATCTGCTGATGAACGGGCTGCTGATAGCTTGAGTACGGATCAACATATGGCTGTTCATAAGCCGGCGGACGCTGGACTGGCGCAGAATATTGGAACGGTTCTTGGTATTGCTGGAGGTACTGGTTCGTGTCAAGCTGCGGATGAACGGGATAATACGGCTGTTGACCGGAAAAGGGGTATCTGGCGTCTCTCCTCTCTTCCATCTTTCATCTCTCCCTTTAGAGCCCTTTTTTTATCAGTGTATGACATGGGGGCAATTCCCGTTCCAATGGGCTGTCACAATTCTGTCAAAAAGTGTCGAAAGTTTTAATTTTTGAAAAACAGAAAAAAGTCGAATTGTTATGGTACTATATTATTAATACGAAACGAGAGGGGATGCACCACATGAACGTATCATACTTAAGAAATTGTTTTGCCGAGATGAAGCAGTACGAGACAGACTGTATGAATAAGCTGATGGATTTTGCCAAGTTTTTGTATATCCAGGGGCATCTGACATTAAACGAATTTCGCACGAGTATGAAAGTTCTTGAAGCCAATGGAGCACAGCACCCTGCCTATGACATACATTCAGACGCCGGCTGAACCGGCGATGGAAAAAGACGACCGGGAATTTATCCCCGGTCGTCTTTTTCAATGTCGTCTTCAAGATGTTTCAATGTATAAAGCACTGATTCGGCAAGATCTTTAAAGCGTTTTTTATGAATTTTGCCGAAATATGACTGCAGCACGATCTCATTCAGGTTTTCCTCAACCGCTCGCAGCTGTTCTTCATACAAGTACTTCGGGCGATATGCCTTAATATATGATAAACTTTCTTGCAGCCAGCTCTTCACTGCTTGTTCAGACCGCTCCACAGACGGTTTGACGACGCTGAAAAAGTCGTGCTCCGCGCCTTCCTCTCTGCCCTTTTGATAGCGGGCTTCCGCTTCTTTTGCCAGGGCGATCAGTTCCCGTGTTTTCTCAAGAAGAGATTGTTTTTCCAACATGCTCACCTCAAATGCTATCGTATCAAAGGAAAAGGTTCGGCACAATGAAAGAGGCTAAGCGGACTCCTCATGAGGCTTGACACCCATCAGCGTGCTGTTTAGGCAGGATGAAAGCTCCGTCAGTTCCTTTTCAATGAGATCAAGGCGTTCGTTCCAAGCTTTGCTTTTTTCGTCTTTCTCCCTGGTGACGGCGTCTGTCAGCGCTGTTTCCGCAGATTCCAGTTCTGTTTCGGTATCCAAAAGCATTTGAAGGACCGAATCTTTGCTTACAAATCCGCTCATTTGCTTCCCTCCTTTTTAATAGCCATCTATCTTTTCTTCCTTTCCTCCGGCCTTTCCTTCACAGCTGACAAAACTAGAAGGAAAATGGCAAAGAAAATCAATTTCCCAAAAGAACGCCCGCGAATTCGACAAAGCGGGTTCTGCGAAAAATGGTATGAACGGCGCTTTTCCTGAGAAATCTATAGAGGTAAGGAGGTGCCCGCTGTGGAAAACAACAAAAAGAAATCACCTGCGAAAACCAAACCTGACGTGAAACAGACGGATACATTGGATAAGAAATTAGGCGGACCAAACCGGCCGTCCACTTAAAAAGCAAGGATTTTCCTTGCTTTTTTCTTTTGCTATTTTTTTTTCAGCAAGCGTTCCAGAGAAAAAACAGCCTCGAGCTGCCTCCTCTTTTGAAAATACCATTCCGTTAGTTCAATCGTTTTCGGCAGCTTTTCATCGCGAAACATCCCCTCCTTATCTTCCCCGCGAAACCAATCGCTTTTTGATCCGTCTAATGAATGGGTGATGACTGGATAACAGGTTCGCAAAAACGGCGAAGATCTGGATTTCACACCGGCCCAGCGCTCCATATCAAAGCGCGAGCCGGTATGCGGAACATAGGATGTAAAGTGGAAGAAAGACGGGAAAAGCTCAGGGCTGAACAAAAGCCGGCTTAATTGCTTGCCGAGCTTGATCCGTTCTTTTAAGCTTGTAAACCGCTTGACAGACACTCCGTAAAAAACGCCTTCAACCGTCGGAAAGATGACCGTGTTGAAGTGAAACCATTCATAAACCTGAAAAGGAATCGTGTGAAAAACATTCTTTTTGAACAGAGGATTTTGTATAATAGGAGTTTGGATAGTGTTTTGTTCATTGATGATGAGAGCGTACATGAGCCTTTTTTGATCGCGCTCGCGCCAAAAGCGCTCCCACTCCGTTTTCATGAACAAAGACACGCCCAATCCGGGAAGCAAATCAAACAGCGGCTGTCCGATATCTTTGGACCACTGATATAAAAGAAGCTGCGGATAAGCGTCAGAAAAAATCAGCCAGTTCGCCCGTTCATATGTGATGAACAGCCATTTCTGCTGAAAAGCCGAAAGGCCGAGCTGAAACAGGCGTCCTTTTAAATCGGTCATCGACCAGCCTGCATTACGGGAAACAAATGACGCCAAAAGCGACCACTTGATCTCCGGATGGCGGTCAAAGTAGCTTTTATAGGCATATGTCCGCGAAATATTATCTTTATTCAGCTTTCCGGTCAGCTCTAGTATATGACGCGTCAGCTCTCCCCCGGAGAATCTGTTTCGCAAGACCACCACTTCCGTTTATGTCCAGATTTTTTTAAAAGGAGGATGAAGAAAGTGATTCGCTATCCGAACGGCAAAGCCTATCAGCCGAAAAATGCTGCCTCATCCTTAAAAAAGAAGCCGTCATACAGCAATCGCGGGATGACCCTCGAAGACGACCTGAATGAAACGAATATGTATTATCTCAATCATTCGATTGCGGTGATTCATAAAAAACCGACACCTGTCCAAATTGTCCAGGTCGACTACCCGAAACGAAGCGCGGCAGTGATCAAAGAAGCCTACTTTAAACAGTCGTCAACGACTGATTATAACGGGATTTATAAAGGGCGCTACATCGATTTTGAAGCGAAAGAAACAAAGAGCCGGACATCGTTCCCCCTGCAAAATTTTCACGATCACCAGATCGAGCATATGAAGCAGGTGGTGGCCCAGGACGGTATTTGCTTTGTTATTATATCCGCATTTGAAGAAATTTATTTTTTGGAAGCAGAAAAATTATTTTATTTCTGGGACAGAAAGCAGAAAAACGGCAGAAAATCGATTCGAAAAGATGAACTGCAGGAAGCTGCTCATCCCATTTCACTTGGATACTCGCCAAGAATTGATTATATTAAAGTTATTGACCAGTTGTATTTTTCGCCATCATAAATTATGATTTTAAAGTCATGTGAGCGGAAAGGTTTTAACTACGAAAGGTTGAGATGTTATGTCAGATCAATTTAACAGCCGCCAGGAACGGCGAAAAGCCCAACAGGGCAAAAGCAGGTCTAATACTCATACGAAACCCAAGAAAAAGAAGAAAGCAGGACTTTTTAAGAAAATCCTTTTATCTATTTTGATCATTGGCGTCATCGGCCTGATCGCCGGAGGCGTGACGTTTGCAGTCATGATTGCAGACGCACCGTCGCTTGATGAGTCAAAGCTGAAAACGCCTTACTCATCCATCATTTATGATAAAAACGGTAAAGAAATAGCAGAAATCGGTGCGGAAAAACGGACATACGTGTCGATCAAAGATATACCCGACACTGTGAAAAACGCTTTTCTCGCCACTGAAGACGCCCGTTTTTACGACCACCACGGAATCGACCCGATCCGCATCGGGGGAGCGCTTGTCGCAAACCTTGAAGGCGGCTTCGGCTCAGAGGGCGGAAGTACGATCACACAGCAGGTCGTGAAAAACTCCCTTCTTTCACATGAAAAAACGGTCAAACGGAAAGTTCAGGAAGTATGGCTTTCATTCCAGCTTGAAAGAAAATATTCAAAAGACGAAATCCTTGAAATGTATTTAAACCGGATTTATTTCTCGCCGCAAGCCTATGGTGTCGGCAAAGCGGCTGAGCAGTTTTACGGGGTGAAAGACTTAAACGACTTGACAGTGGAACAGGCTGCAACACTCGCGGGAATGCCGCAGAGCCCGAATAACTACAACCCGATCAAACATCCGGAACAGGCCGAAAAAAGACGGAATGTCGTTTTAAGCCTGATGAACAAGCATGGCTTCATTTCCGACGCAGACTACAACAAGGCGAAAAAAGTATCGGTGAAAAAAGGCCTTGTTTCTTCTGAGGAGTATGCAAAATCGACTTCAAACAAATACAGCATGTTCGTTGAACAAGTCGTGGAAGAAGTTGAAGAGAAAGCCAACGTAAATCCTGGTAAAGACGGATTAAAAATTTACACAACGCTTGATACAGAAGCACAGGACTATGTAAATGAGCTCATGGACGGCGATTTAATCCCGTACACTGATAAAATGCAGGCCAGTATCACCCTGCTTGATACGAAAACCGGAGAAATCCGTGCGGTCGGAGGCGGTCGAAATCGAAAGGCCGGCAACTACAACTACGCAACCCAAGGAAAAACCCAGCCGGGCTCAACGATCAAACCGATCCTTGACTACGGGCCTGTCATTGAAAACAAAAAATGGTCGACTTATGAGCAGATTAAAGATGAAGAATATACGTATTCAACAGGGACACCGATCCACAACTATGACAACCGCCACAAAGGCTGGATGTCGATGAGAGCGGCGCTTGCCGATTCAAGAAACATCCCGGCTTTAAAAGCGTTCCAGGCAGCCGGCAAAGAAAACATCGTCAAATTTGCCAGCAACCTCGGCCTTTCGATTGATTCAGATGAATTAGTTGAATCATATGCGATCGGCGGCTTTAAAGATGGTGTGTCTTCTATGGAAATGGCAGGAGCGTACAGCGCCTTCGGCAACAACGGCTATTACAATGCGCCGCACACCGTCACAGCCGTGGAATTCAGCGACGGTACAAAGCTTGACCTAACGCCTGAATCAAAAGCAGCCATGAGCGATTACACCGCCTACATGATGACGGATATGCTGAAAACGGCCGTTCAAACGGGAACCGGAACCGCCGCCCAAGTCCCTGGCGTTACAGTGGCCGGGAAAACCGGGACAACGAACTTCCCTGAGGATATCGTCAACAAATACGGCTTAAACCCGAACGGTGCAAAAGATTCGTGGTTTGTCGGCTACACACCGCAATATACGGCAGCCGTCTGGACCGGAAAAAAAGGCTACAATTCGCTTAATACGAGCGAACAGCAAATCGCCAAGCTCTTGTTTAAAAAGCTGATTACCGAAGTCGACGACGGCAGCGGCTCATTTAAGAAGCCGGACAGCGTTGTCAAGGCGACCGTCTTAAAAGGATCAAATCCGGCGGTCTTGGCCAGCAGCAATACGCCGAGCGACAAAAAGGTCACCGAATTATTCGTGAAAGGCACACAGCCGACGACTGTTTCGAAAAAATATGAGGAAAAAGAAGAAGCTTCCAAGCCGACCGGCTTGAGCGCGGAATATGATGAATCATCAAAAAGCATCAAGCTGTCATGGTCTTACTCAGGTGAAGACGATGATGACGTCACATTTAAAGTCAAACAGTCTGTCGACGGCGGCGGATACAGCGAGATTCAAAACAGCAGTGCTAAAGAAGCCGTGATTCCGAACGCGAAAGAAGGATCTGTCTACAGGTTCCAGGTCACAGCCGTCACCGAGGATAATGAAAGCGATCCTGCTTCTGTGACGCTTCAAGTCAACGCTGCCAGCGATGATGAATCAAAAGAAGATGAACAGAAACAGCAGGACGATGATAAACAGAAGAATGATCAAGACAAGGACAAACAAAATAACGGAAACAGCAATCAGCCGGATGACAAAAAGCAGAATCCCGGCGATACGAACAATGGCAACCAAAACCCAGGCAATTCCGACAATAATGGCAGAAAAGATGATGAAGACCAGGATGATTCTCCTGACAATGGAACGGGCAATGACAAAGATCAAACCAACGATCCCGGAAGCCAGACGGAAACTCAATCCGGCACTTAAACATAAAGACCACTCACAACGTGTGAGTGGTCTTTATTTATTCATCGCCGCATATTTATAAAACTGTTTTTTCATTTCCGTAAACAGTTCGTCAAGCTGAATAAAACAATGATATTGAGTCGGCTTGAGCAGGATAAATTCGAGCCGCTCCGTCCAATTGATCGGCTTGACGGGAAAATGTTTTTCAATGAGTGACTCCCAGTTCAGCGTAGTCACAGGCTCCCCCATCGTCCAATGGAAGCATGCGATCAAACAGCATATCCCGCCAAGCATCTCATCCTGGCTGCATCTCGACTTCCTCGTTTGAAATACGGGGAGAAGCCTTTCTTTCGTATTCTCCCAAATGTCAAAAAGGAGCGGCACCCATTCCTGCTGATCTTTCCATGGTTTGTGCGCCCCTTCTTCCGGCGAGAAATCAAAGTGGAGCGGATTTGCTGAAAGCACCGCAAACCGGTCACCGTTTACAGGTTTTCGGGCGCGTTCTCTCAACGTTTTTTCATAGGCATCTAACAGCGATACACTTGTCACGGCAGCTTCACCAGCCCTTTTTTATACCGTTTCTGCCCTTCCCTGCACAAAGAAAACAGCGGACATGTTTCACATTGCGGCCTTTGCGCCTTGCAGTGGTAACGTCCGAAAAAAATGAGCCGATGATGGGTGACCGACCATTCGGACTCAGGTATTTTTTTCATCAACGTTTTTTCCACTTCTGTGACTGAATCTTTCCAGCGGCAAAAGCCGAGCCTTTTTGACACGCGCTCGACATGTGTGTCCACGGCGATCGCCGGAACGCCGAAGGCAACGGAAACGACGACATTGGCGGTTTTTCTCCCGACGCCCGGCAGCTTTACCAGCTCGTCCCTGTCGCGCGGAACGTCTCCTCCGTATTCTTCAAGCAGCATTTTGCAGAGCTTTTGGATATTTTTCGCTTTATTGCGGTACAAGCCGATCGATCTGATATCCTGCTGAAGCTCTTCAAGCGGGACGGCTAGATAATCTTCAGGCTTTTTATATTTTTTAAAAAGCGTTTTTGTCACCTTATTGACCAGGGCATCTGTGCATTGTGCCGATAAAGCGACGGCGATGACAAGTTCAAATGGATTGTCGTGGACCAGTTCGCATTCAGCATGCGGAAACATGTCACCTATGGTTTCTAAACAATACTCGATTTGTTTTTTCGTTAACATCTCTTCACCTTTTCACTTTAATGTTCAAGCCAATTGTAAAAAGGAACCTGTCTTGTATACTCCTTTTGATCGCTTTGCCGTGGCGCCTTCCGCCTGAATTTTTGGCTGTAGCTTGCGGCTTGTTCAACTGTTGTGATTCCGTTTTTCTTCCATTCGAAAAGAATGCGGTCGATATAGCGGAAATTCAATTTCCCCAACATGACGGCCTCTTTCAGCGCCTGCTTAATCATCTGCACATCGTGGTGATCCTGGTCAAGCCAGATGCTGAGCGTCTCGCATTCCAACGGAGACAAAGGTCTTGCAAACTCTTCTTCAAAAATCGTGTAGAGGCTTTTTTCTTCCCCTCTATTCTGTTCGTGCTGTTTTTCCTTCTCCTCCATTTCGAGATAATCAAACAGCTTGCCCCAAAGAGGCTCAAGCGAATATTTTTCATACTTGATGCCATTCTGGTCTTCGCATTCTTCTATATAGATAAAGCCTTTTTGGATAAACATCCTCAGCATATTCATGCATTGTTCGGTGGCGATCGTCATCGTTTTGCTCAACTCTTCGGGAGTTGGAAACAAAGAGCCTCTTTCCACATGCATTTTGATGTTTAACAGCAGCATAAACTCTGTTTCATTCAGACCAAGCTCACGGTAATTGCTGAAGAGCAGATGAGGAATGCTGACAGATCCCATTTCCTGCATCTTGATAAATTGCTGTTTTTTCATTTGATACACCTCTTACCTTCCAGTATATCATGGATGACTGTGAAAAAGTCTCCTGTAAAAGCAGGAGACTTTTTTTTAAGGATATAAGCGATTTAAGAGTCTTGGGAACGGAATCGTTTCGCGTACGTGCGGCGCGCCGCTGATCCAGGCCACCGTCCGCTCCAATCCGAGGCCGAAGCCTGAGTGCGGAACAGAACCATATTTTCGCAATTCCGCATACCATTGATAAGCGTCAGATTCTAAACCGTGTTCTTTCAGCCGCGCTTCAAGAAGCTCAAGATCATGGATGCGTTCTGACCCGCCGATGATTTCACCATAGCCTTCCGGTGCGATCAAATCGGCGCATAACACAACATCCTCTCTGTCAGGCGCAGGCTGCATATAAAACGGTTTTAATGATGTCGGATAATGTGTGATGAACACAGGCTTGTCATAGCTTTCGGCAATCGCCGTCTCATGAGGCGCCCCAAAGTCATCTCCCCATTCAATATCATCAAACCCTTTTTCCTTCAGGAACTGAACCGCTTCATCATAGGTGATTCGCGGAAACGGCACTTTGATCTGTTCAAGTTTGGACGTGTCCCTTCCGAGCGTATTCAGCTCGATTTTGCAGTTTTCAAGCACGCTTTGAACGATAAAAGAGACGTAACTTTCCTGAACTTCGAGGTTTTCATTGAACTCGACAAAAGCCATTTCAGGCTCGATCATCCAAAATTCGATCAGATGGCGCTTCGTTTTGGATTTTTCCGCTCTGAACGTCGGTCCGAATGAGAAGACTTTTCCTAAAGCCATTGCAGCGGCTTCCATATAAAGCTGGCCGCTTTGGGACAGATAAGCGTCTTCATCAAAATACTTCGTCGCAAAAAGCTCTGTCGTTCCTTCAGGAGCGCTTCCGGTCAGAATCGGCGGATCGACTTTGACAAAGCCTTCCTTATTGAAAAACTCATATGTAGCGCGAATGATTTCGTTGCGGATTTTCATGGTCGCATGCTGCCGTTTTGATCTGAGCCACAGATGTCTGTGATCCATCAAAAACTCAGTTCCGTGTTCTTTAGGTGTGATCGGGTAGTCCTTCGCTTCATGAATGATTTCAAGCGAAGTCACGGCAAGCTCGAATCCGAGAGGTGAACGCTCGTCTTCTTTGACAATGCCCTTCACATATAAAGAGGTTTCCTGTGTGACCGTTTTAGCGGTTTGAAACACCTCTTCAGCCACTTCAGCCTTAACGACGACGCCTTGGATAAAGCCTGTTCCGTCTCTAAGCTGTAAAAACGCAATTTTACCGCTTGAACGTTTGTTCGCGATCCAAGCGCCGATTGTCACTTCTTCACCAACATGTTTGTACACTTGGTTGATTGTTGTTTTCACTATCGTTTCCCTCCAAAACACGAGAAAAAGGGTCTCTCCCTTTTCTCTCTGACATCCATAACGTATATTATACCTTTTTTGAACGGATCAGGTCAATGCAGTTCAGACCCGGAGTCGGTGCCGCAAAAAAGCGTCCGGGCAGACGGACGCTTTTATTGCCTTAGCGGCTGTGATTGACGACAAAGCGGCGGATTCGCTTTACCGCTTCTTCCAAAAGTGACAGGGATGTGGCATATGACAAACGGATATTATCCGGTGCGCCAAACCCTGATCCGGGAACAATCGCGACTTTCTCCTCTTCAAGAAGCGCTTCTGCAAACGTATCGACGCTCGCAAAACCGCAGGCTTCAGCTGCCTGTTTCGCATTCGGGAACAAGTAGAAAGCCCCTTCAGGCTTAAGGCAATTCAATCCAGGAATGTCGATCAGCAGTTCATATACTTTGTTGAGCCGTTCTTCAAATGCTTTTCTCATTTCTTCCACAGGCTCTGACGGACCATTATATGCGGCAATGGCTCCGTATTGGGCGACTGATGTCGGATTTGAAGTGCTGTGGCTGGCAAGGTTTGTCATCGCCTTAATGACGGTTTCGTTTCCTGCGGCATAGCCGATTCTCCATCCTGTCATACTGTGCGATTTTGAAACGCCGTTGATGATGATCGTTTGATTTTTAAGCTCGGGAGAAAGCTGTGCGATCGACACATGTTTTTTCCCGCCGTATATCAGTTTTTCATATATTTCATCGGAGACGATTAAAATATTGCGGCGGAGACACACTTCACCGAGGGCTTTCAGCTCGTCTTCGGTATACATCATGCCCGTCGGGTTGCTTGGAGAATTGATGATCACCGCTTTTGTTTTTTCCGTTACGGCCTCTTCGAGCTGCTCCGGAGAAATTTTGAAGCTGTTTTCTTCAAGCCCTTCCACAAATACAGGCTTGCCGCCTGCAAGCTTCACCTGTTCAGGGTAGCTTACCCAATACGGCGTCGGAATGATCACTTCATCTTCCTCATCCAGCAGCACTTGAAAAAGTGTGTAAAGAGCATGTTTTGCACCTGTGCAGACAATGATTTCAGACAGGCTGTATTCGATTCCCTGATCGCGCTTGAATTTTTCGCTGATGCTTTCTTTAAGCGCGAGAAGACCGCCGGACGGCGTATATTTTGTGTGCCCTTCATTCATGGAACGGACAGCCGCGTCAATGATGTGCTGCGGTGTATTAAAGTCCGGCTCTCCGGCGCCAAGGCCGATCACATCGTGTCCTGCCGCTTTTAATTCTTTCGCTTTTGCAGTGATTGCCAATGTTGCAGACGGTGTTAACGCTGATACTCTTTTAGCTAGATTCAACTTGATTTCCCCCTGTTTCATCTTATGGCGTAATATTTTTGTGAATTTTTCCGTTTATAAAGTCCACATAACTTAAACTGTACTGCCCATCTTGATTTAAGTATGTAACTTCCCACAATAGCACATTGCCTTCCCTTGCCAAGTGCACCTCTTGAAGCGATGACATCAGACCTTTATCCTGGACCGCTTTTGCGGCCTGGCGGCTTGTGATGCCATCCGATGCGTTTTTAACTATCGTTTTCTGCTTTTTGTCAGCCGGTACCCAAACGTACATTTTTTCGCCTTTTTTATTTTTGCCTATGACGATGTACTGCTTTTCTTTGCCGACAAATGTTTCTACATTGTCAACTTCTTTTAAGCCGGCTTCCTTTTTCGCCGTTTCAGCAGCTTCTTCATGGCCGCTTTCCTTTTGGCTCATTGCTGTCTGGTAGACATTCGCCCCCGTAAGAATGGCCGTTACAAAGATAATACCAAATATCAGTATGAAAATTAATGTTTTTTTGCCCATTTTTCCTCCTATGTACGATAAATTGTAAAAATGGCCTGTTTTTGATCCTCTTCGTCAAGGGCGAGTCCAAACATTAAATCATCCCGTTTGAGCGTCCGGTTTAACAGATCGACGATTTTGTAAAGATCTTCTGAGTGCTGCACACTGACGGTTGAAAGAATTTCAATTTTATTGTCCATATTCAAATACCTCCGAGACGAAACAATTATTGTCATTCATACTCTGTCTGGCATAAGCCATACTAGTTGTTACAACGGGAATCCCGTTTTAGATAGACAGCCAAAAAATAAACCTTAATCCACACCATTTTTTCAAGAGGAGCCGCTTTGATGCGGCTTTTTACATTTAAGTCCTGAAGACATAGTCTTCCAGCTCAAGAAGCGTCGGCTCTTCGATTGAAGCGGGAGGCAGCGCCTGCAAAAATACTCTGCCGTATGATGATGTCCGGATTCTGCGGTCAAGGATGACGACTGTACCGCTGTCTTCCTCAGTACGGAGGAGCCTTCCGATTCCCTGCCTGAAGGTTAAAACCGCTTCGGGCAAAGAAACAGCTTGAAACGGGCTTTCCCCCATTCGCTTCGCCCTTTCACACTTCGCCGATTCCACCGGATGGTCAGGCGGTCTGAAAGGGAGCCTGGCGATGATCAGCGTTGTCAGTTCATCACCGGGAAAGTCAACACCTTCCCAAAAATGATTGGTGCCGAGAAGAACGGCATGCTGATATGATTTGAACAGTTTCATGATCTTGACAGGACTTCCGCCTGAAATGCCCTGAGCCAGCAATTGACAAGGAAAGTCATCATCATTTTTCAATTCCTGATATACCGAGCGCAGCATGTCATGAGACGTAAACAAAACGAGCGTTTTCGCGTTCTGCTGTCTGGCCAGCGATTTAATGGACCGGGAAACGTCATGAATATAGCTTTCAGGATGATCATTGATCGGACTGATGTCGGTTGGAATCAAGATTTTCATACGCTTATCATAAGAAAAAGGCGACTCGATTTGCAATGTCCTCGGATAGAAATCGTTTAAACCAAGCTTTTTAATCATATAGCTGAATGAGTTTTCCACAACGAGGGTCGCCGAAGTCAGAACAACGCTCTTTTTCTCGGTGAAAAAACGATCGGCGAGCAATTCGCCAGCATCAAGCGGCTGTGCATAAACCGATGCGGCATTTTTGGCCCCTTTTGCATCGATTTCAATCCAGACGACTTCATCTTCTGCAGGATCAAAAAACAAACGGCCGAGCTTTTTTCCGTATTCCTCGAGATAGACCATGCACGATTGGTATTCTTCCAAAAGAAACGCCTGACGGCTCGTAAAAGAAGACTTTTGCTCAGAAAGCTTTTCCATTTGCTCGACAAACAGCCCGTGCATATCAAACAGCATGGCACACAGCCTTCTGGCTCCTTCCTCAAGCCTGTTCCACGCCCTGCCCTGTTCTTTTCCGACCTTATAAAGAAGACGATTCAGATCGTTTTTTGGTTTCCTGCGTTTAACAAAAGAATGGACTGAAGTAAAGAACATATCGCTTTCTTCGAGAAGCTGACTGAGCCATTCATCCATTTGAAAGAAGGACTCTGAAGTGAAGCCGGCGGACCGAAACAGCCGCTCGGCTTTTTTTAACAGCCCTTTCTGCTTCAAGGTGCCGAGCTGCATCAGTTTTTTGTGCAATGAAACATAGTCGGCCCTCGCGCCAAACTGTTCACCCGCTACCCGTTCAAAGTGGTGGGCTTCATCAATGATCACCGTATCCGCGTGCATGGTGCGTTTATTCGCTTCGTCAGTCAACAGGAGGGCATGGTTGGTAATAATGAGATCGGCTTGTTTAGCCTTCGCTTTGGCCCGTTCATAAAAACAGTATTCCCTTAACGGAGCGTTGCGCGCAAATGATCGATCATCATATGAGATTCTGTCCCAAAGCAGTTTGCCTCCGGAGGGCAGATTGAGTTCAGACAAGTCTCCCGTTTCAGTATCGGTAAGCCAAACAAGGATTTGCGCCTTGGCGAGAACGGCATCGTAATTATCATCTTCCTCCTGCAAAATATGCTCGAATTTGTGAATCGATATATAATGGGAGCGCCCTTTCAAAACCGCCGCCTTGATCGGAAACGGAAAGACCTGCTCCAAAAGCGGGATATCCCGGGTTAAAATTTGCTGCTGCAACAATGTTGTAAAGGTGCTGATGACGACCGGTTTTCCGGTCTGTCTGGCGCGCAGGGCTGCAGGTACGAGATATCCGATCGTTTTGCCGATTCCCGCAGCAGCTTCAATCAGGACATGCTCATGATGATCAAAAGCGGTCCAAACCTCTTTCATCATTTTGGTTTGCCCTCTTCTATTTTCAAAATGCTCAAGCAATGAGCGAAGGCCGCCGTCCTCTTCCCAAATCAGCGGATCAGCATTGAAGGGTTCGCGTTCTTCCCCGCGCTCTTCCATTGTTTGCACAGGCTCTTTAATCACAAATGAACCGGTCTTTATATAGCCTGCTTCAAGTTCTGCTCGGCTATCCTTCTCATGAATCAAACGGTCCAAAAGCTCCTGCGCGTCGCTGATCAAGTGCCAGGATAACCGCCTGATCGCTTTTAGAACAGGCAGAGGGAGCCGCTTCAGCTTCTCAAGCATATGCAGGAAGATCAAAGCGGTCACTTCCGCGTCACTGTCAGCCCTGTGAGGATTTTCATGCTGCAGGTTCAGCTCTTCACTCAGCTCTGTCAGTTTATACCCGTCAAAACGGGGAAATACGATTCTTGCCAGTTCTACCGTATCAAGTACATCGCATTCAAGTTCATCAAAGCCTGCCCGCATTAGCTCATGTTTCACAAAGCCGAGGTCGAAGTGAATGTTGTGGGCGATAAAACAGCTGCCGCTAAGGAGTTCATATATCTCTTCGGCAATGGCCGAAAACGGTTCTTCGCGTTCAACCATCTCGTTTGTGATTCCCGTCAGCTGTTCAATAAAAGCCGGGATCGGCTGATCCGGATTCACATATTTGGAGAAACGTTCGGTAATCTGTCCATTTTCAATGACAACCGCTGCAATTTGAATTATTTTATCGCCTTTTTTGGGCGAGTTCCCTGTCGTTTCCACATCAATTACTACATATCGTTGATTGTACATTAAATGGACACCTCAATTTTGTTGCGTTCGACAAAAGTGTAACACGTTTTGGAAAGATGCGGGAGCCGCTCAGTAAAAAAAGGCGGACTGACCGATGATCTATCCACATGAAAGCCCCCTAAGGCAAAGGGGGCTACAGAATGGTGCGGGCCGGCTCTTGACCCAGGATTTGCTCGATTTCGTTCTTTTCGTTCAAAACGGCTACTTTCGGCTTGTGGGTCTTTGCCTCTTCTTCAGACATCATTGCATAGGAGACAATAATGACGACATCTCCGACCTGTACGAGACGAGCTGCCGCGCCATTTAAGCAAATGACGCCGCTTCCCCTTTCACCGGGAATAATATATGTTTCCAGCCGGGCTCCGTTATTATTATTTACAATTTGCACTTTTTCATTTGCCATCATTCCGACAGCATCCAATAAATCTTCATCGATCGTTATGCTGCCGACATAATTTAAATTGGCTTCCGTTACTCGCGCTCTGTGCAGCTTGCCGCTCATTAACGTTCGGTACATGATCAATCCTCCTTTCGATCCAACGGGATATCGACGATGATATTATCAATTAAGCGGGCCTTTGAAAATTGAACGGCAACCGCTATGATGATTTTTCCAGCCAGTGTTTCCCGTTTTTCCAGATCGGGATAGGAATAAACATCTGCATAATCGATGACACCGCTTGTTTTTTCTATATGAAGGCGGACCTCTTTCTTAACGGCCTCCGGGTCCCGTTCCCCTTCCCGAATCAGCCGGGCTCCGCGCTTGAGCGCTTCATAAAGAGCGGGCGCTTCCTTTCGTTCATCCGCATTCAGATTGACATTGCGGGAGCTTTTGGCAAGCCCGTCTTCCTCACGCATCGTTTCAACCGGAACGAGCTCAATATCCATAAAGAAATCAGTGATCAATCCGTCAACAACTGCCACCTGTTGAGCATCCTTCATTCCAAAATAAACCCTTGTCGGAGCCGTGAGGTTGAACAGCTTCGTCAAGACGGTTGCAACACCGTCGAAATGCCCTTCCCTTGACCGTCCGCAAAGGACATCCGTTCTTTTTTTCACATTGACGATGACGGTTGATTCCTGTGGGTAGATATCCGCCGCGCTTGGCGTGAACAATATATCCACTCCGCCTGCTTTGGCCAGCTTCCTGTCTCTTTCAATATCTCTTGGATAAGCTTCAAAATCTTCACCCGGGCCGAATTGCAGAGGATTGACGAAAATGCTCATGACCACGATGTCATTGTGTTTTCGCGCTTCTTTCACAAGCGACATGTGGCCTTCATGAAGAAATCCCATTGTCGGCACAAAGCCGATTGTTTTTCCTTCTTTCCGGTATGATGTTGTCAAGTTTTGTATATCTTTTGCGCGGTGGATTTCAATCATGATGATTTGCCTCCGTATAATCCTTCCAGCACTTCATGGTCGATGCGGAAGGAATGCGCGTCTTCGGGAAAAAAGCGGTTTCTCACATCTTTAACATAACCGGTAAGCGCTGCTTCAATCGGCTGATCGATTTGCGCATACTGTTTTACAAATTTAGGCGTCCGGCTGACTCCGTGTCCGAGCACATCATGGTAGACGAGAACCTGTCCGTCCGTACCTGCGCCGGCTCCAATGCCGATGACCGGAATGGTGAGCTCTTTTGCGATCCGTTCGGCAAGCGCCGCCGGGACGCACTCAAGAACGAGTGCAATCGCTCCTGCTTCTTCACAGCGCCGGCTGTCATCTATTAGTTTCCGAGCGCTTTCTTCGTCTTTCCCCTGGACTTTATAGCCTCCGAGAACGCCGACGGATTGAGGTGTCAGGCCCAAATGGCCGACCACCGGGATTCCGCCCCTAGTCAAAGCCGCAATCGTGTCAAACACACCGTCACCGCCTTCAAGCTTCAAGGCATCGGCACCGCTTTCCTGCACGATTTTCATCGCGTTTTTCAGTGCACTTTCCTGTGAGCAGTGGTAGGACATAAAAGGCATATCCGTGACGATGAATGTATCCTTTGCCCCGCGTTTGACGGCCTTTGTGTGATGAATCATGTCCTCGACAGTGACATAGACAGTCGAATCAAGACCGAGAACGACCATTCCAAGAGAATCGCCGACAAGGATCATGTCCACTCCGGCTTGTTCGGCAAGTTTCGCCGCCGGACAGTCATAAGCCGTCAGCATGACGATTGGCTCCCCGTGCTGTTTCATTTTTAAAAAATCAAGTTTTGTCTTCATGTTTCTCCTCCTCTTCATTCAGAGGAGATGAGCTGCCGTTTTTTCGGACAGTAAAAAAACCTTCCGCTAAAAGAAGGATTTTTTGACTCCGCGATCGGCAAGAATCATCCCTCTGTCCCAGTCCTTTTTTGGATCAAGGCAGACTTTTTTATTCCGCAATATTTCCTAAAAGGTGCAGTTCCCCAAGGATACTGCCCAACCGAAGTATACCAAAAACCAGCCGTTTCTTCCAACTAAGAAGGACTGATTTCGATATCGGCGGAGTATATTTTTTGTATGCCTTCACTTGTTTCCAGAAGCAGAACTCCCTCATCGTCTATGCCGAGCGCTTTGCCGTGAAACGTTCCATTCAGCGTCCTCGCCGTCAATTCGCGGTGCAATGATAGAGCGTAGCTTTCCCACAACAGCTTGATCGGCTGAAAACCGTGGGTAAGATAGTCTCTGTACCGTTTTTCAAATGTTAAAAGAATCGTCTGAATCAAGGCCGCCCTGTCGACCTTTTTGCCGCCTGAAAGCCGGAGGCTTGTGGCCGTCTCCTGCAATTCTTCCGGGAAATCGCCTCTCAGCTGATTGACATTGATCCCCGTTCCGACAATGACGGAATGAACCTGGTCGGCCTCGGCCTGAAGCTCAGTCAGAATTCCGACCGCTTTTTTGCCGCCGATTAAAATATCGTTCGGCCATTTGATTTCCGCGCTGATGCCGGTTGCTTCTTCGATCGCCTGAACAAGGGCGACTGCGGCCAAAAGGGTCAGCTGCGGCGTTTTTTGCACAGGGATTTCCGGCCTGAGGATGATGCTCATCCAAACGCCGTTCCCTTTAGGAGAATGCCAGCCTCTCGCCATTCTTCCCCTTCCTTCGGTCTGCTTGTCGGCGACGACGATCGTTCCTTCCGCGGCACCGTTGTTCGCCAGTTCATGTGCGATTTTTTGAGTTGAAGCCACGACGTCTTGAAAATAAATGGTTTGTCCCATTTTTTCCGTTTTTAAGCCGAGTCTGATTTCGTTTTCGCTGATTTTATCAGGCTTTTTTTTCATTTTGTAGCCGAGCTTTCGGACGGCTTCCAGCTCGTAACCCGATTTTCTTAAGTCCTCGATATGCTTCCAGACCGCCGTTCTGGAACAGCCGAGCTCCTCGCTGATTTTCTGGCCCGAAATAAATTCACCGTCAGC
Source organism: Bacillus sp. HSf4 (assembly GCF_029537375.1). NCBI lineage: Bacteria > Bacillati > Bacillota > Bacilli > Caryophanales > Bacillaceae > Bacillus > Bacillus sp. HSf4. The sequence goes on from NZ_CP120679.1 coordinate 2,393,941, forward strand.
TTCTGTAAACAATTGAATCAGTTTTTTCCTTAAGTTTGATTGCATCCTTTTAGCCACTCCTCTATGGCTTTTTTTCGATTGGCAAGTTTCCCGTGCAGTACGGCCTGCTCAATTCGTTTTAAATCTTCAGATACCCATTTTCCAGGCGCTTTTTTCCTGAAGTTGACGAGATCCCCGCCGGTTACGGCCAAATCTTTCAGACTTTTGATCGGAAGCGCCTCGTACGCCTGCCTCACTTCAGCTAAACGGCGCTGATCGACTTCACGGCACTCATTCAGCATTTGAATCGTCAAGGCGGAAATCAGCGTCTCTTCCCCCGCTTCATACATGGAGGCCACATCCCACTTCTGCCCGATCCGGGCCGCGGTCTGCACCGCTTGTTTGATGACTTTGCCGGGCAGCTTCCACTCTTTTAAAAAGCCGTGTGCATCGGCAGGATCGATTGACATTAGAATCACGAAGGCCGCCCAGATGTCCGCTCTTCTTTCAAGTTTGAAAAAAGGAAAACGGCCGGCAGCCTGGATGTCTTCTTTTTTACCGTCCAGTCCCGGGAGTTCTCTGAAAAGGCCTGTTTCAGCTGCCGCTTTTAGCGCCTGTCCAGCCGCTTTTCCTTTTAAAAGCTTTTCAAATTCAGCCGTTTTCCGTTCTGTGGAAATATGCGCCAAAAGCCCGCTGTTTTCAAAAATCGCCTGTTTTGTGTTCGGCGAAAGCCTAAATTCAAGCTGGCTCATAAAACGAAGCGCCCGCAGCATGCGGAGCGCATCTTCATGAAAGCGCTCCGCCGGGTCGCCAACGGTTTGAATCAGCTTTTCCTTGATATCGTGAAGGCCGCCGAAATAATCGATCAGCCGTCCTTCAGCATCCATGGCCATCGCATTGATCGTCAAATCGCGCCGCTTCAAATCTTCCTTCAGCGATTTGATGAACTTAACGCCGCTCGGCCTTCTGAAATCCTCATATTCAAGCTCAGCGCGAAATGTTGTCACTTCATAAGACTCACCATCCATCAGCACAATGATCGTCCCGTGTTCTTTGCCGACATCAATCGTTTTCGGAAAAATGTTTTCAATTTCTTCCGGAGGTGCGTCTGTTGCGATATCCACATCGCCGACGGACCGGTTCATATGCGTGTCCCTCACCGCTCCGCCGACAAAATATGCCTGCCAGCCGTGCTTTTCCAGCTCATGAAGGAGAGGAAGAGCTTTTCGAAAGAGATCCTCCATTATCCGACTCCTCCTCTATCAATTGTTGATAAATATCCTCATACTGGCTGATGATGCTGCCGGAAGAAAAACGCTCCTTAATGTTTTTCAGCGCTGCTTGTGCAAAACGATGATGCAGACCGTCATCTGTTAAAAGTCGAACCGCCTTTTCAGCCGCATCATCAACATCTCCGACATTCACCAAATAACCGGAGGTTCCGTCTTTAATTACTTCCGGGATGCCTCCGATATTTGTGCCGATACAAGGAACACCGCAAGCCATCGCTTCGAGCAGGACAAGACCGAAACTTTCCTTTTCAGAGAGAAGCAGCTTTAAATCGCTGATCGCGTAAAGCTCTTCAAGACTGTCCTGTTTCCCGAGAAAAAGGACATCGTCTTTTAAACCGAGCTGCCGGACGAGCTGACAGATGACCGTCATTTCAGGTCCATCACCGACAAGAAGCAGCTTCGCTTGCAAGTGTTTGACAATACGGCTGAACACATGGATGACATCCTGAACGCGCTTGACCTGTCTGAAATTCGAAACATGGATGACCACTTTTTCCTCAGGGGAAATCCCGTACTGCTCTTTTAAAGAATGACGGTCCTGTTTGACATAAACGCGTTCATCGACAAAGTTGTAGATGGTTTCGATTTTTTTGTCCGGCTTGATTAAATCATACGTCTGGGCCGCGAGAGCCGATGAGACCGCCGTTACGCGGTCGGAGGATTCGATCGCAAATTTGATCAGATCCTTTAAAGACGGGTCGTATCCGAGAACGGTAATATCTGTGCCGTGCAAAGTCGTAACCGTTTTGATATTTCCGTCAAGCATTTGTTTTGCCAGGAAAGCGGAAATCGCGTGAGGCACCGCGTAATGGGCATGCAGAACATCAAGCTGTTCACGTTTTGCCACTTCCGCCATTTTGCTGGCCAAAGCCAAATCATACGGCGGGTACTTAAACACGGCATATTGATTGACTTCGACTTCATGAAAATAGATATTGGAATACACTTTATTGAGCCTGTGCGGAATGCTTGATGTAATAAAATGGATTTCATGTCCTTTTTCCGCCAGCAGCTTGCCGAGTTCTGTCGCGATGATGCCTGATCCGCCGACGCTCGGATAACACGTGATTCCGATTTTTAGTTTTTTCATCATCAGCCCCCAAATAAATCATTGTTTAACAAAAGCGTTCCCTTGGAAAAGAATCCTTCCGCATATTGGACGCCGGCTTCTTTGCCCAACAGCTTCTCCCTGGCCTCAACCGTTTCAATATAGCCGTTTGTCAACGGTGTTTCCACTGATTGCTGCAATCGGCTGAACTGGCTCTTGTACGCCTTGAGGCTTTCGATTTTCACATTGATCGTCTCGGAAATATCGATGACAAATTCAGGTTTATGAAAACCGTTGATCATATAGTAGTAAATATTCTGCACTTTGTGCGCCGGCTGTTTGTTTTGATCTTCATATTTATGTATTCCGGCGGAAAAAACCGCTTCTTCGACGATGTCTGCCGCATGCCCATGGTCAGGATGCCGGTCTTTTTGATAAGGAACAAAGACGATCTTGGGCTTATACTTCCGAATGACGGAGACTGCTTCCCTGATTGCTTCCTGGCTGAGGAACAGCCCTCTGTCAGGAAGTGCGAGGGAAATCCGCGGACTGGCGCCCAAAATGTCAGCCGCCAGTGCCGCTTCGCTTTTTCTCGTATCGACAGTACCGTTTGAAGACAATTCAGCCCGGGTTAAATCGCAGATGCCGATTCGATAACCTTTTTTAGTATATTTGGCAATGGTTCCTCCCATGCCGATTTCCACATCGTCGCTATGTGCGCCAAAAGCCAGTATATCAAGCATCCTGATCCACGCCATGAACAAGCTTTCGAAAATCAAGCGCACCTTCTTCAACAGACCGGATCAAAATTTCCGCCGTTCCCATATTGGTTGCAAGCGGGATCGCATATACATCGGATAAACGGATTAATGCCGACACATCAGGTTCATGCGGCTGGGCAGTCAGCGGGTCCCGCAAAAAAATAACGAGATCGATGTCATTCTTTGCGATCATCGCGCCAATCTGCTGATCTCCGCCAAGCGGTCCTGATTGAAATCTCTCGATGGGCAGTCCTGTCGCTTCCGTGATTTTCAAACCGGTTGTTCCCGTTGCAAACAGTTCATGTTTTTTTAGGATGTGTTTGTAAGCGGTTGTCAGTTGAATCATATCCTGTTTTTTGCGGTCATGGGCAATTAAAGCGATTTTCAAAGCGATTTCCCCCTTTTTGTTACTCTATAATATTTTCCAGGCCGTAGACAAGCTGATCGATTTTCATGACTTGTTCAACAGCCAATTTCACCCCGGACATAAAGGATGCGCGGTTATATGAATCATGGCGGATTTTAAGAGTTTGGCCGTCTCCGCCGAACAGCACTTCCTGGTGGGCGATCAGTCCCGGCAAACGGACGCTGTGGAGGCGGATTCCGTTTTGCTCTGCACCTCTTGCGCCCGGCAAAATTTCTTGTTCATCAGGATGGCCCTGCTGTTTCGCTTCGCGGACTGCCGAAATCATTTCCGCTGTTTTCAAAGCTGTTCCGCTTGGCGCATCGAGCTTTTGATCATGGTGCTGCTCGATGATTTCAACATCGGAAAAATAGCTGGCGGCCATCTGTGAAAACTTCATCATCAGGACGGCCCCGAGCGCAAAGTTGGGCGCAATGATCGCACCGATCCCTTTCTCATCCGTCAGCTCCATCAGCTCATTCAGGTCGCTTTCAGAAAATCCGGTCGTTCCCACGACAGGACGGACGCCGTGCTCCAAGGCGATTTTGGTATGGACCTTGCCGATTTCCGGCGTTGTTAAATCGATCAGCACATCCGGAGCTGTTTCTGAAAAACATTCGTATATGTCTGTATATATGACGGCCTCTGACCGGCAAGGCATCACATCTGCCAGCTTCTCCCGATTGTATGTACGGTCTATTGCACCTCGCAGCTCAAAATGAGGGGTGTCTTCTACAAGCTTAACCGCTTCGCTTCCCATTCTTCCTCGCGGTCCTGCTATGACGATTTTGATTGTTTCCTTTGACATATGAATCTCCTCTACTTTCCTTCTTCTTTTCTTGTCCAGCGGTCTTTGTCACGGGTGTTGAATTTCTCCATGACCATATCATGCGCTTCATCCAATGATATATGAAGCGAATTGGCCAGACAAACCAAAACAAACAGAACGTCTCCTATTTCTTCGTCAATTTTCTTTTCAGCTTCTGTTTTTTTCTTTGGCTTTTCTCCGTAATGATGGTTGACTTCCCTCGCCAGTTCTCCGAGTTCTTCTGTCAGCCTGGCCATCATCGCAAGCGGACTGAAGTAGCCCTCTTTAAATTGGCCGATATATTCATCAACCTCACGCTGTATCTCTTTCATCGTTTTTTCCTTCGCCATTCGGTAAAACCTCCTGTCATCTCTTACATGTTAGCGAATTCAAACAAGTTTGACAAATGTTTAAAACGGGTTTGCTGTTTTAAGTGGGATAAACTATAATATTAACGCCAGCTTATGGAAGGAAAGGGGTTTTTTTATGCTCGGAAATATCAGAATGAAAAACGTCTTGTTTATATTGGCAGGTGCCGCAGTGTTTTCTTTTGGACTCGTGCATTTTAACATGCAGAACAACCTTTCGGAGGGCGGTTTTACCGGAATCACTCTGCTGCTTTACTTTTTGTTTCATATTGATCCTTCCATTTCCAACCTGGTATTAAACATTCCGGTTTTTATTATCGGCTGGAAGCTTCTTGGGCGAACGGTTTTTTCCTACACCATTCTCGGGACAGTCGGCTTGTCCGTGTTTTTGTGGATTTTCCAGCGTTATCAGATCCATATGCCCCTTCAGCATGACCTTGCGCTGGCCGCACTTTTTGCCGGAGTTTTTATCGGAACAGGGTTGGGGATTATTTTTAAATACGGGGGAACGACAGGCGGCGTCGATATTATCGTACGGCTCATCAACAAGTATTTTCAAGTCCCGATGGGAAAAGCGATGTTTGTTTTTGATGCCTGTGTCATCACGCTGTCGCTGATTTTTTACCTTTCCTATAAGGAAGCCATGTACACGCTTGTCGCCGTATTTGTCGCTTCCAAAGTGATTGATTTTATGCAGGAAGGCGGATACGCGGCAAAAGGTGCCACCATCATTTCTGAAAAGAACGATCAGATTCAGCAAAAAATCATCGAAGAAATGGAAAGAGGTGTCACCGTCTTAAAAGGCCAAGGTTCTTATACGAAAACAGAGCGGGATGTATTATACTGCGTCGTCCCGAAAAACGAAGTGTTCCTGTTGAAAAATGTGATTACTTCCATAGATCCGCATGCATTTGTCGCTGTAAGCGATGTTCATGATGTACTCGGGGAAGGTTTTACATTGGATGAAAACAAAAACCCCATCACCTGACCATCAAAAAGCAAAAAAGAAGCTCTCAGATGATAGGAGCTTCTTATTTCGGCCAATCTTTTTCTCTTTTTTTGCGCTTGTCCCCTTCTGCTTTATACTTTCTGAACCCCACATATGTCAGGGTGGATAAAATGATGCTTCCGGTTGTCAAAATGACCCACAACAAGGAAGGGTCTGCGTCATCTTCCTCCACCTGATTAAAGACATCTTCCAAGTCTTTTTCCAGCATCGTCAAACGCTCAAGCTTGCTGCTTTCCGTCATCTGCTGAAAATCGCCGTGATCGACAACTTCGATATGGTTGGATACATTCTTTAACTGCTTCGGCGAGATATCAATCGTTAAGCTCGGATAAATCGTTTCATACAATGATAAAAAATGATTCCACTTTTCCCGAAACGTCAGGCTGTCTTCTTTCTGAATACCGGCTTTTAGCGCCCTGAATGAATCCATGATCGGTTTTTTTAATGAACCCCAAAGCGGATCATGATCGGATTCGATGGCATCCATCAGCATTCTAAACTGGGCGGCGGTTTTGAACTTGTCATTTTTCGCCGTTCCTTCGTTTTCCAGGCTTTTCAGCAGATCGTGGTATGCCAGGTTAACCTGGCGGATCTCGGAACCTGTCATCACATCTTCAGCCCCGTCTCTCTTTGCGGTTTTCAGCCGCTTTTCAAAATATTGAAGAATCTGAACTGCCTCCTCATACTGAGCCTGTCTTGTTAATTGGAATACCGTATCAGACAGTTCGGTCAGCTCCTCTAAAGCGGATGAATCTTCCGCTTTTAAACCGTTCGCAGGAACAACAAGCGCAAGCAGCATGCAAAGGATCACCTTTCGTATCATTCACGGTCCCTCCCACTCCTTCTATTAAATCGTATGAAGAGAGGGACAAGGTTAGACCAAGATTGTTGAGCAAACCTTTACAGTTTGAATGCTTTTTTGGACAGGACAAGGTAATAGGCCAAGCCGATCGAAGCAATGCTGAGCCAAAATGTAAAATAGCCGATTTGCGGCATGTATTGATCAAGCATCGAATAATTGGGCATCATTCCAAACACATAATCAATGATGTCATTGTGCAGCGTCCAAACTGCCGCAAGCGCCAAATGCCATCCTTTGAACCGGTAATATGGTGCATACAGAACACCTTGCACTGCCATGGCAAAATGGGATGCAATCAGCATATATCCCGTCCAATGCAGGCTTCCGGTCGTCACAAGCACGAGGATATTCATGACAACGGCCCAGAGGCCGTATTTGACGAGCGTCACAAGCGCAAGCGCTTCAAAGAGAGAAGCGTTGCTCTTCAATAAAAGGCCGATTAGGACAAATAAAAAAAACAGGGTGGCTGTCGGGCTGTCAGGGACAAAGATCAAAAATTTTGCAGGTGTATTCGTCAGCTGGGGAAGATACCAATAATAGCCGTACACCGTTCCCAAAAAATTAATGATCAAAAGCATGATCGTCATCGGCTTTTGCCCAAGTATGTAAGATATCAATTTCAAACGAATCAACTCACAGTCTCTTTAAATCAAAAAATACGGCACGGGTCACTTCCTCAGGGATATGTCTGGAAAATATCGGACGCGACAGAACCTTTTTTGGCTCGCAAACGGCCCTATACATTCAGATGTCCAAACATGAAAGAGGCCATCGACATCGTCGACAGCCTTGAGAGGCTGACCAAGCGTCAGCTTCAGCTCTATCAAGAGTATAGCCTGCCTTTATCATCTTGACAACACTTTTTACTTGGCTGTTGTTTCAGAGATGAACTTAGACAGTTCTTTCAGTTCTTTATCTGATCCTTTAAAGACGCCGGCTGGCATTTGTCCCTTTCCTTCTTTGGCGATTTTTGCAATTTCTTCAGGAGACAATCCGTTATCGACGAGAGACGGTCCGGCGGCCCCTCCCTGCATATTATCTCCGTGGCATGAGATACAGCCCTGCTCCTGGTAAAGCTTGTAGCCTGCTGCACTCGTATCAATATCGGCTTCCTCTTTGATTTTCCCCTGCTCTTCAGCGGCGGCCCAATCGTGGGTGGCAACCGACTGCCATGTTAAGAAAACCGTCGCCGCCAGCGCTAAAAGCATTAGCCCTACGGCAACCGGGCGTTTATAAGGCCTTCTCTCTGGGCCCCTGTCGAGAAACGGGGCCAACAGGAGCGCCCCGAATGCAATCGCCGGAATGACAATGGCGCCGACCACCGTATACGGTCCGGCAGCATATTCATACTTGAGCAATTGGTACAGAAATAGAAAATACCAGTCTGGCAAAGGTATGTAGCCGGTATCCGTCGGATCCGCCATCCGCTCGAGCGGAGGTTCGTGAACGACTGTCAGCACAAGAAAACCGATGAGAAAAACCGCGCCGACAAGCCATTCTTTAAGCAGAAAGTTCGGCCAGAACGCTTCCGTTTTTCCCGGAAACTCGGAATAATCTTTTGGAATATTCGGTTTTCTTTCCGCCGGAATCCTCGAATCTCCGACAAATTTCATTCCTTTTCCCCTTTTCATGCCATCCCCTCCTTCTTTTGAGTCATTTGCTTAAAGCGGCCCTGAAATGCCTTGCTTCCGAATCATGATAAAGTGTGCTGCCATAAGGGCGAACAGAGCGGCTGGCAGGAAAAAGACGTGTATGGCGAAAAAGCGCGCCAACGTCTGAGCGCCGACAATATCAGGATGACCGGCAAGCAGTGTTTTGATTTGCGACCCGATCAGCGGTGTCGCTTCAGCAATCTGCAAACCGACTTTCGTCGCAAACAGAGCTTTCATATCCCAAGGCAGAAGGTAGCCTGTAAATCCTAACCCGAGCATGACAAAGAAGATCAGCACGCCGACGATCCAGTTCAGCTCCCTCGGCTTTTTATAAGCCCCCTGGAAGAAAACCCTCAGCGTATGAAGAAACATCATCACGATGACCAAGCTTGCCCCCCAATGATGCATCCCTCTTACGATCTGCCCGAATGCCACTTCATTTTGCAGGTAATAAACCGATTCCCAGGCGTTTTTAATGTCGGGAACATAGTACATCGTCAAAAACATGCCGGAAAGAACCTGAATCACCGTTACGAAAAACGTCAGTCCCCCGAAGCAGTATACAAAGGCGGAAAAATGGTGAGCGGGATTGACATGTTCAGGAACTTCATGATCGGCAATATCCCGCCAAAGCGGCGTGATATCCAGTCTTTCATCAACCCAGTCATAAATTTTGTTTAGCATGATCACCCTTCCTTCCTCGGCTTGGCTTTTCCTAAGTAAAGAAAGCCGTCTTTAACCTCTTGCTCATAGCGGTCTAGCGGAGCCAGAGGCGGAGTTCCGGGTACGTTGGTACCATCCTTTTCATAAAGCCCGTAATGGCACGGACAAAAGAACTTGTTCGGATTTTTAGGATCGCTGTTCCAGTTGACCGTGCACCCCAAATGTTTACAAACCGGTGATAAAGCTACAATTTCTTCCCCATTTTTGAAAACCCACGCAGACCTCGATTCTTCAGACTCGTACCAGGCGTCGACTTGCTTGATTTTAAAGTCGAAGCGCTGCGGTTCATTTGTCAGTTCATCAACGCTGACAACCTGAACCATGTCCTGTTCCTCAGTCGGTCTTAAAACCGGATCGAGCGCGAAGCGAACCATAGGCATGAGCATTCCGGCCGCCATAAAACCGCCGACTCCGGTCAGCGTGTAGTTCAAAAATTGACGTCTGGATACCCGATGTCTTTTTTCGCTCATCTTCATATCCCCCCTCAAGTCCCCAGCTACAATATAACTGAAATAGAAAAAAATTCATGAACTAGGACACCCTCATAATATATCAATATTTTAGGAAGGTCAACATTGCCAAAATCATTATCCAAAGGAAATGTAAGTGTTTTTATTAAGAGTTCCAATTTTGTAACAAAATGTTCAATATTTGCTCAATTTGGTCTTCCAAAAGCTTTTGCTTTAATGAATCTTTCATATGTTCGAGAGGAATCGCCGGAATCCAAAGCAGTTTCTGCTCATTTCCAAGCACTTGCTTCCAGCGCTCGTCCGTCGTCAAAAACACGATGTGCCGGAAATGCCGAGCTGCCATTTCCTCCAGATCAGCAAGATCCTCGGCGCTTTTCTCATCAGCGTGCAAATATGTATAGGGCGGAAACAGGTAGACGCGGCCCTTCAGCTGCCTCTCCAGCTCTTCTGCCAGTATAGACGTAAATTCCCCTTTTGATACGGCCGATTTGAATTGATCCCCCAACTGAACCGAAATCAGCGGGATCACGGCTGTATCGATATATTCTTTTGCATTCAGATAAACATCCGCATCATGCGCATTCCATTTCACGCTTCCGACTCCTCCTTATGACAGCGCTTACTCCGCCAGTTGAACAAGCCTTGCGTTTCGGCAAGGCTTGTTATTGGCGATTTATCGCAGCTGATTCAGTTGTTTCGCAAGTTTTTCGAAGCTTTCTTTATCTTGGCGGTCTAGTGCTTCATCTATTTCCCGCAGCAGCTTTTGTCTCTGAAATGTAGAAATGGAGTGCTCCAAAATCTGTTCAGCGACAATCTTATCTTTTTCATTTTCGTACAGGTCTTTCGGAATATGCGGATTAGCTTCCAAAACAGCCGCGTATTCCGGTGAATTATAAGCTGAACGGAAATTCAGCTGGATGAAGAGATCCTGCTGCTTATTCAGCCTGATATCATGAAACGATTTCTCTGCATCGGTCGTCATGACGTTTTCTTTATAAAAACGAAAAGGCACTTCTTCGACACAGTGGGTGGACATGATAATGCCCCTTGGGCAAAATTCGGCCTGCTCGACAAAATGCACTTTTTCCATCAGCGAGTCATGGCTCATTAAATAATTCAGAATCCATACACACTCTCTACGCTTTAGCTGATAGTGGTTTAAAAACCAGCGGATAAAATCTTTTTTTTCATTGACAGAAACAGGGGTCTGCATGTTATTCCCTCCTCTATCGCATCTTGTGTATTACATTAATAATTCCACACAAACCGGTCATATCCTTCTTATTCAAAGGAATTTTCGTCTTCGATTCTGAAAATCATCTCCTGGGTTTCCGTGTCTGCGGGGTTAAGCTCTGCCAGCTTTTTCAACAGCGGCAGCGCTTCTTTCCGCCTTCCTTCTTCAAGCAAAAAGCGCGAATACTCGTAAAGGAAATCTCCGTCATCCCGATAGTGCTCAAATGCGCTCTCATATTCCTGCGAAGCCTTCCCATACTCTTCCTCCCCCCTGTAAGCCGAAGCCAGAAACCAGCTGAATTTAGGGTCATCCTCGCCGTATTTGCGGACTTCGTGAACAAGGTCAATGATCCCCTCATAGTCTTCTTCTTCGAGGTAAAGAGCGAGCAGGGTTTGGACAGCTTCAATATAACCTGGATCAAGCGCCAGCGCTTCACGAAGGAGATCTGCCGCTTCTGAATGCCTTTTCGTTTTAAGGGCTGCTTTTGCTGCAGAAAGGTAAAGCTCTTTATTGAATTCATCTACGCGGATACCTTCTTTTGCCGTTTCAAAGGCCTCCTCATAAAGCCCCTCGGCTTCGTAGCTGTTCGCCAAAGGTTTATAAAGCGAAGAATAGGACGGATCCATTTCCTTGAGCTCTGTCAACTGCTTGATCGCAGTTTTAGAATACCCCGCTTTCCAAGCGGTAAAACCGAATCCGAACAGCGTATTGGGCTCCGGATTTTCCTGAGCGGCTTTTTCATACCATTCCAGCGCTTCTTCAAACTCCCCTGACGAGCTCAATGATTCAGCCAGCCTCTGATAAACATTGACACCCCCGATGACAGCTTTTTCACGGGCTGCTTTTTTGTATTGCCGCACCGCTTTTCCGTAAGCCCCTTGAGTAAAATACAACTCTCCCAAAGCAAAATCGATCACCGGTTCATCTGTCAAAATCGATTTCGCCTTCAAGAGCTTCTGCTCGCTGACTTCAAACAGTCCTTGCATCTGATAGAGATCGGCCATCAAGAGCAGGCTTTCCGGGTATGCCTGATCTGTTTCCGGAATCGTTTCCAGGACCGCGAGCGCTTTTTCTTCCTGATCGGTTTCAATGAGGAGCTCAGCATAAAAACAAGTCAGTTCTGTTTCTTCCGGATAAAGTTCATGCAAATCATTCACAATGGCAATTGCTTTATCAACAATTCCCCATTCATAGTACAGCTGGGCTGCTATTAATTTGTCTTCATCATGAAGACTGGACTCGATATCAGCAAGCTTTTTCAATCCGCTTTCCGTATGGCCTGCTTCAACTAATTTTATGGCTTCTTGAATCGAAGTATTCAAATCTAAACGTCCCTTTCTTTCGTCAAATCATCGCCTGCTCTCTTTTAGGCAATACTTTGTAAGATTATTTTTATCATAATTCACTGAAGGCGTTGTCGGCAAATTTGTTGCCCGGGTTTTTGTAAGAAAAGGGGAAGCGGATAGATTTCGCTTTAAGACAAGCTATGCTGTCATGCCCCGTTTTATGCGTAAAAAAGCCTGGAGCACGGAGGCTTCAGGCTTTTTTTGCAAGCTTTTCGATATGTTCAAAAAATGTCGGATACGATACGCTCACAGCTTCCGGATGTAAGATGTCAATTGGATGTTCACAGATCAAAGCGGCAATTCCAAGCATCATGCCGATGCGGTGGTCGCCATGGCTGGAAACTTCCGCTCCGCCTTTCAGCTGCGTCTTTCCGTAGATCTTCATGCCGTCTTCGGTCGGCTCGATACGCGCGCCAAGTTTTTTCAGCTCGGATGCGACGGTATCGATTCGGTTGGTTTCCTTCACCTTCAGTTCGGCGGCGTCTTTAATGATCGTCATCCCTTCAGCCTGTGTAGCAAGCAGGGCGATGATCGGAATTTCATCGATCAGCCGCGGAATCAAATCACCGGAAATTTCCGTGGCTGTCAGGGGCGCCGTCTTGATTTTCAAGTCGCCGTATGGTTCGCCGCTTGCGGCATCATTCGGCTCGATTTCGAGATCCGCACCCATCTTTTCAAGGACATCGATGATTCCCGTTCTTGTCGGGTTTAACCCGACATTTTTCAGAACGATTTCACTGTTTGGCACAAGCGAACCTGCTGCAAGGAAAAATGCCGCTGATGAAATATCTCCAGGGACGAATACATCGGCTGCCTTTAACGTCTGTCCCCCTGTAATCGAAACAGAGGTGTCGCTTTCCTCGAGCGTAACGCCGAACATCGAGAGCATCCGCTCTGTGTGATCTCTTGATTTGTGAGGTTCTGTCACCGTCGTGGTGCCGTCGGCCTGAAGTCCGGCGAGGAGGACGGCCGACTTGATTTGCGCGCTGGCAACAGGTGACTGAAAATCGATCGCTGTCAGATTGCCGCCCCGGACAGAAAGCGGTGTGTATTCTCCCCCGGCGCGGCCGTCGATTTTTGCACCCATTTGCTGAAGCGGTTCTGTTACACGCTTCATCGGCCTTTTGGCGATGCTTTCATCCCCAGCCACTGTACTGTGAAACGGGCGGCCGGCCAAAATGCCCAGCATCAGTCTGATCGTCGTTCCGGAATTTCCGACGTCAAGAAGCTCTTTCGGCTCAGAGAGCTGATCAAGCCCTTTGCCGTAAACCGTGACGTCGCTTTCGTTCTGTTCGATGCCAACGCCCATTTTTTTGAAGCACTCGATCGTGCTCAAACAGTCTGCTCCCGGCAAAAAGTTTTTGATGACGGTTTTTCCTTCTGCAATGGCGCCAAACATAACAGAACGATGGGAGATCGACTTATCCCCCGGAATATGAAGTTCTCCATTAAGTGAACTGACTTTTCCTCTTTTCATTTGTTCCACCTCAATCAGCGTAAAATGTTTCATATTTTGCGCGCGTTTGAATGCATTTTTCAGCTCGTTTGCGATCTTCGTCAGATTGAAAACTGATCCGGAGAACACCGTTTATCTCTTCCCTTGTCTCGATAATCCGGATGTTCGTGATGCTGATTTGTTCCTCGGCGAGAATCGCCGTTATTTCCGAAATGACCCCCGGATGGTCAGGGACATCGACATAAAGATCGTAAAAGGAAGGGATCGCGCCTTTTTGCCGCAAAGGCAGTTCATCACGGTATTCCTTTGCCTGCCGGAAAAATTCAAACAGCCCGTCTGCATCTTCATTTTCAACAAAAGACTGAATTCTGTCCAGCTCCTGCTTCCATTCGTCAAACCGCTCGATAATTTTGTCTTTATTGTGCAGAAGAATGTCCCGCCACATCGCCGGACTGCTTGAAGCAATCCGCGTAATATCGCGGAAACCGCCTGCGGCAAAACGTTTGACGAGCGGATACTGGTCTTCGAATTTGACCGTCTGGTGGACGAGGCTGGCCGCCACGATGTGAGGGAAATGGCTGATGACGCTTGTGACGGCATCATGCTCTTCCGGAGTCATTTCCACAAACTTTGCATTCGTCCCTTTTAAAAGCTCTTTTAACGAGGCGACGGCTTCTTTGTCGGCGGAGCGGGAAGGCGTCAGAATATAGAACGCATTTTCAAACAGCAGTTCTTTGGCAGCGGCTACTCCTGATTTGTGGGAGCCGGCCATCGGATGGCCGCCGATAAACTGATACTCGTTAGGCAAAACTTTTTCAGCATGGCTGACCACCTTCTGCTTTGTACTGCCGACATCGGTAATCAGCATCCTTTTCTTCATGCCGGATGCGGCCAGCTCATCGAGCATGTAGAGCGTCTGTTCGACGGGTGCGGCTAGAATAACCGTCGATGCTTCTTTGATTCCTTCTAAAAAAGAAGCGGCCGGGGCGTCAATGACACCAAGCTTCTGTGCGGCTCTTGCCTGCTCTCCGGAAACATCAAATCCGATGATCCTTCTTTCCGGATGCTCCTTTTTAATAGCTAGGGCAATGGAACCGCCGATTAAGCCCAAGCCGGCCAAAAATATCGTTTCATTTGATTGAGTCATGATTATCACCTGGTTCAATAGACTAAAGAGGTGACTGAAACATCACCTCTTACAACATACCGGCTAAAGTTTTTAAAAACGCTTCGTTTTGTTGTTTCGTGCCGACGGAAATTCTGATATAAGTCGGGAAGCCGAGCGCATTTCCGGATCTGACGATATAGCCCTTTGTAAGCAGTTCGCGGAAGAGATCGTCGCCATTCCGCTTAAAGTCGATCAGCACAAAGTTCGTTTGTGAAGGAAAATACTTCAGCCCATGCTCAGAGCAGAAATCGTAGTACTGCTTAAGCCCTTCATTGTTTTTCCTAACACAATCTTTGATAAACGCCTGGTCGCCAAGGGCGGCCAGCGCGGCAGCCTGACCAAGCCGATTTGTATTAAACGGCTGTCTCGCCGGTTCAATCGCCTGAACCAGCTGTTCTGAAGCGATGCCGTATCCGACCCTTAAAGCAGCCAAACCGTATGCTTTGGAAAACGTTCTGAGAATCATCAGATTCGGGTAGCGTTTTAAAAGCGGAATGGTCTCCGGATAATCCTCTGCTGTTACATATTCATAATACGCTTCATCGACAACAATGAGCACGTGCTCCGGCACTTTTTCCAAAAAGCGGAGCAGCTTTTGCTCTGATTCATAAGTGCCGGTCGGGTTATTCGGGCTGCAAACCCAGACGACCTTCGTTTGTTCATCGATCGCCTCAAGCATGGAATCGAGATCATGACATCCGTCCTCAAGCAGATCGATTTCCCGGATCTCTGCACCTTCGATGACTGCATTATGTTTGTATTGTGAGAATGTCGGGTTCGCCATGACGGTGTTTAGACCCGGCCCCAGCAAAGAACGGGAGATGATCTGAATGACCTCATCTGTCCCGTTTCCTAAGATGATGTTCGTTTCGTTTACGCCAAGGTGCCCCGCAAGCTTTGTTCTCAGTGCGGCGCTATAGCCGTCTGGATAAAGCGCCATTTGCTGGATTTCAGTCTGAATCGCTTCTTTGGCCGCTTCTGAACAGCCGTACGGATTTTCGTTTGAAGCAAGCTTGACGACTTTTTCCAGATTGAATTCTTTTTTGACCGCTTCAATCGGTTTGCCTGGCTGGTAAGGCTTTAACTGCTTTAATTGTTCTTTGATTTGCAAGATGCTGTCACCTCATTTTACCATGTGCGATACGCTGAATGTTTTAGCGTATTCCTCAAACGTTTTTAGGGCTTGCTCTCTTGTCTCGAGATCTGTGAGATCTTCTTTCAGCTCCTCGATTTTTCTGACAAGAGCGCTTCCTACAACAACACCGTCTGACAGTTCGTTCATCATCTCCACTTGTTTAAAGCTGGAAATCCCAAAACCGACGGCAACAGGGACGGAGCTTTTTTCTTTTACAGATCTGATAAATGAAGAAACAGAATCGTCAAATTCGTTGCGCACACCTGTGACACCGAGCGAAGACACGCAATAGACAAACCCTTCGGCCTGCTCTGCGATTTTTTGAATGCGGTTTTCGCTTGTCGGCGCGACAAGCGAAATATATGTGATACCTTGCTTCTTACACTCCTGCTGCAAATATACGCTTTCTTCAAAAGGCAGATCCGGAACTAAAAGTCCGTCAATTTGATTTTGTCGCAGTAAAGCGAAAAAGTGATCTGTATCTAATTGTAACACAGGATTGTAATACGTAAAGAGAATAATCGGGATATGGACGCCGTTTTTTTTCATTTCACCGCCGAGCTTGATCGCTTTTACAATGTTCATATCGTTGTCAAGCGCGCGTTTGGAAGCGCGCTGAATAACGGGTCCGTCGGCAAGCGGATCAGAATATGGAACACCGAGTTCAAGAGCCGATGCGCCCGCTTCCTGAAGGGATTTTGCCAGTTCGATCGAAACCTCCGGCAGCGGATCTCCGGCTGTAATAAACGGAACGAATAGTTTATCTGACGACTGATTTTTCAGATTGAACATCTTTATTCACCTCTTCTTCCAACACCTTCATCAAGGTGTGGACGTCTTTGTCTCCCCTGCCTGACAGGCAAACCAGAATACTTTTTTCTCCCGGCATTTCTTGTGCCATTTCAAATGCTTTAGCCAGCGCATGGGCCGACTCGATCGCCGGCAAAATGCCCTCTGTCTCCGCAAGTTTTTTTAATGCCGAGACAGCCTCGCCGTCTGTTACCGATTCATAGCGGACGCGGCCTGTATGATGAAGATGGGCGTGCTCAGGACCGACGCCCGGATAGTCGAGTCCGGCCGAGATGGAATACGGTTCAATGATCTGACCGTATTCATCTTGAAGCAGATAGGTCAAAGAGCCGTGTATCACACCTTTGGTACCTTTTGTAATCGTGGCGGCATGAAGGGGCGTGTTGACGCCTTTGCCCGCAGCTTCAACACCGATCAGCTCGACAGGCTCTTCAATAAATGAAGTGAACATCCCGATTGCATTGCTTCCGCCGCCGACACAGGCGACCACTTTATCGGGAAGTTTCCCCTCCGTTTCATAAAACTGCGCCTTCGCTTCATCACCGATCATCCGCTGAAATTCTCTTACAATATAAGGGTATGGATGCGGCCCGACAACTGACCCGATCATATAAAAATGATCCTGGCAATGCTGGACCCAGTATCTGATCGCTTCGTTTGTCGCGTCTTTCAACGTTCCATTTCCGCTTGAGACCGGGACGACTTCCGCCCCCAAAAGCTTCATGCGGAAAACATTGAGCGACTGTCTTGCAACATCTTCCTCACCCATAAACACGATGCACGACATGCCGAACTTTGCGGCCACGGTTGCCGCGGCGACTCCGTGCTGTCCGGCACCTGTTTCAGCGATCAGCTTCGTTTTTCCCATTTTCTTAGCGAGCAGCGCCTGGCCGAGCGCGTTGTTGATTTTATGGGCGCCGGTATGGTTCAAATCCTCGCGCTTCAAATAAATTTTCGCTCCGCCCAAGCGCTTTGTCAGCTGGTCTGCAAAGGTCAGAGCGGTCGGGCGTCCCGAATATTCAAATAACAGTTTTTTGTATTCCTCTTGAAATGAAGGATCATCTTTTAATTGACGAAACGCTTTTTCGATTTCTTCCAAAGGCTGCATGAGTGTTTCCGGAACAAACTTCCCGCCAAAATCACCAAATCTGCCTTGTTCATTCGGATATGAATACATGATTGTACATCCTTTCTTCTAAAAGGTTGATCAGCTTTCCGCTTTTATGCCCGTTCTCTTCAATTCCGCTTGCCAGATCGATGCCCGGCGGCTCCCAGCGCAGAAGATCTGCTACGCTTTCGGGATTGACGCCTCCGGCAATCAACAGGCGCTTACCTGCCCCGGCAGCCGTTTCTTTATATTCCGGGACGCTTTCCCATGAAAATGAAATGCCTGTTCCTCCCCTCATGCCCTTTACGGAAGAGTCAATGACAAACCCGTCTGCATAGGGTGCGGCGGCTTTCATTTTCGCGATCGTTTCGCTACCGTGGTGAAGCGCCTTCCAAATCTCGCAATCTGTTATACTTCTGAGATGCTTGATATCCTCCACCGTTTCATCCCCGTGAAGCTGAATGACGTCCAACCGAACGTCTTTTACAATTTCGGCGATGCGGCGGCAATCCTCATTGACAAACACGCCGACAAGCTTTTTTTCTCCCGTATCAACCTGACTGCGCCAGCTTTTCACAACGGCGGGATCTGCCGCCCGTTTGCTGTCCGCAAAAATAAATCCAAGGTAGTCCGCCTTCGATCGGACCGTCAGCCGCAAATCTTCCAAAGAATGAATCCCGCAATATTTTAAGCTTGGTCTATTCATCGCCGGCTTCTCCGAATAAAGCATGGACCGCTTTCAGCTGTGACGCCTCTCTCATCAAGGATTCCCCGACAAGTACGGCTTGCGCCCCACAGGCTTTTACAAATGTGAGATCCTCCTTTTTGCCGATGCCGCTTTCGCTGACAAGAACGGTGCCGTCCGGAACCAGTTTCGCGACCTGTTCCGTCTGGCTGACGGAAGTTTCAAAGGTTTTTAGATTTCGGTTGTTCACACCGATGATCTCAGGCGTAAAGACGTTTAAGATCCCTTCAAGCGTCCCTTCCCCATGAACTTCAACGAGCACATCCATTCCTTTTTCAACAGCTTCTTCATGAAGTTCGAATAGTTTTCCGGGCTCAAGCGCCTCGCCGATCAGCAGGATCGCATCAGCTCCGATGCGGCTCGCTTCTTCAACCTGAATCGAATCGATGATAAAGTCCTTTCGCAAAACAGGCAGGGAAACCGTGCGCTTCACCGCTGACAAATAATCGTTTCTTCCTTGAAAAAATGGAGCGTCCGTCAGCACAGACAAACAATCGGCGCCCGCCTGTTCGTATTGTTTCGCAATCGCTTCCGGCTGAAAATCCGCTTGGATGACTCCTTTTGAAGGAGACGCTTTTTTGACTTCGGCGATTAACGCGACAAATCGGTTTGGAGACAGGAGAGCCTTTTTAAATGACCGCTTCGGCAGATTCAGATCCTCCGGCAGCATGATATTCAACAGATCTTCCCGTTTTCTTTCAATAATTTGATTAAGCATACATCTCTTCCTCTTTCTGTTTTAATCGCTCCAGCTGGCTGAGCGCTTCACCGCTTGCGATGGTTTCAAGCGCCATTTCAACCCCTTCTTTCAAACCGCCCGCCTGACCGGCGACATACAAAGCGGCTCCGGCGTTGAACGCAGCGATGTGAAGCGCCGATTCAGCACTCCGGTTTTTCAGGATATCGATGATGAGGCGGCCGCTCTCTTCAGGCGTCTCTACCTGGATATCGCTAAACTTCCCCGCCGGCAGCCCCACATCGTTCGGGTCGACGGTATATTCATATCTTTTGCCGTCTTTCAGTTCTATCACATCTGTCGGCGATGTGATGGACAGCTCATCAAGGCCGTCCCTGCTGGAAACCAACAGGACATGATCCGGTTCAAAGGATTCTAAAGCTCCGGCCATCAGCTTCGCTTTCTCAAAGGAGTAGACGCCGATGACCTGGCGTTTCGCCTTCATCGGGTTGCTGAGCGGTCCAAGCAGATTAAACACCGTTCTAAATCCGAGAGCCTTTCTCGGCACGGTGACATGCTTCATGGAAGAATGATAGCTTGGCGCATATAAGAACCCCATATTGCGCCGTTCAATACTGCGTTTTGTTTCCTCAGGCGTCGTCTGTATGGAAACGCCGAGGTATTCCAGCACGTCCGCACTCCCGCTTTTCGAAGAAACCGATCGATTTCCGTGTTTGGCAATTTTAGCCCCGGCGGCTGACGCAATAATGGCTGCAGCAGTGGAAATGTTGAAAGTCGAATTGCCGTCTCCACCCGTCCCGCACGTATCGACAACACGTTCAGGACCGGCGATTGTAAAAGCTTTCTCCCGCATCGCTCTGACAAAACCGGTGACTTCTTCGACGGTCTCCCCCCGGTAGGCGAGAACGGATAGCAGCCCTCCAATTTCAGCTTCAGTCAGTTCACCGTTCATCATCAGATGCATGATGTTGTTCGCTTCTTCTTCATTCAGTGTGCGGCCATTAACGCATGATTTCAGCAGTTCGTTCATTGCCGTCCTCCTCCTTTTCCAGAAACATATCCTCAGCTATTTGGATCGTTTTCAGCAAAGCACCGGCCTTATTACACGTTTCTTCCCATTCATTTTCGGGGACTGAATCAGCCACAATCCCCGCACCGGCCTGGATGGAGGCCACACCGTCTTTGACGCTCATCGTGCGGATCGTAATGCAAGAGTCAATATTGCCGTCAAAGCCGATATAAGCGATGCATCCTCCATACGTTTCCCTCGGGGCGGGCTCCAGCTCATTTAAAAGCTGCATCGCCCTGATTTTCGGCGCCCCTGTCAGCGTGCCGGCGGGAAAAGCGCTCATTAAAGCGTCAACCGGATGGACATCTGCTTTCAGCGAACCGGTTACGATCGATATAATGTGCATGACATGGGAGAAGGAAACGATTTTTGTAAACTCGGGCACCTGAACCGATCCGTATTCGGCGACTCTGCCGATGTCGTTTCTCGCCAAATCGACGAGCATATAGTGCTCGGCTTTTTCTTTTTCATCTGCCAAAAGCTCTTTTTTCAGGCGCTCGTCTTCGGCATGGTCTGCTCCTCTTTTTCTCGTTCCGGCGATCGGATGGATTTCAAGATGGCCGTTTTGGACGTGGATCAGCCGTTCCGGGGAGCTTCCGACAAGCTCGCGGTCAGGCAGCTTGATATAGTACATGTATGGCGACGGATTGATCATTCTCAGCACTCTGTACAGCTCGAAGGAACTGACCTTGACCGGGATATCAAACCTTTGGGAAAGCACTCCTTGAAAGATGTCCCCCGCTCTAATGTACTCTTTTAATCGTTCGACATCGGCTAAAAACTGCGGTTTTTCATATGTTGATTGAACATGTTCAAAGCTTGGAGTGTCATACCGTCCTTGCGGGAGAAAAAGCTCTTTCGCCGTTTTTCGGTCTGCCAGCCTTTTTGTAAGTTTTTTCAGCTCATTTTTAGCCTGTTGAAACAGCAGCGATTTTTCGTTCTCTGTTTCACTGCCGTTAAGCCTTACATATTGAATAAAGTGCAGTTTTTTCTGCTCATGATCATAAGCGATCATGGTGCTGCAGACAAACAGCAGACATTTTGCCATCTCTGTTTCCTTTTCATGCCTTTTGATGGCCGGCTCAACAAGCGGCATCAGATCATAGCTTAAATAACCTACGGCGCCGCCGGTAAACGGTATATCAAGATCAGGCGCCTTAATTAAGCATGTTTCCGACATCCATTGAAGAACTTCCTTTAGCTGTGAAGCGGTGTATAGCTTCTCCATGTCCTCTCCGCAAGCATGAAACCGACCGAATTCTTCTTTAATCGTCAAAAAAGGGCGGAGTCCGATAAACGAATATCTTGACCATGCCGATGTGTCGTCTTTGCTTTCCAGCAAATACACGATGTCATTTTCAAGCTTTTCAACCATTTGAACAGGTGTCAGCGTATCGACGGAAAAGCTTTCTATAATGGGAATCGTTCTAAAATGTGAAGTGTCCTCCATAAACGAGGAAAAATCGCTTTGATATGTCAATGGTTTCTCACTCCTTTTTCAGGCGGAGGAGAATGAGAAGAAGCCTCTGAGGCAGACAAATTGATTGAAATGTGGGGAATAATAAACAAACCCAAAAGAACAGCGTCTTTTGGGTAGAATTTGATAAACGTTTTGTCTCAGCTCATCTCAACTCATTCTCTAACTACCCTAGTCTCATACTCAGCTTTCATTGTCAAACCTATATACACACTCCTGTGTATTTCCAAGGTTTCTACAATCGTATTACAATTCAGTCTTTTTTGTCAATGATAAATCTGGTCTGAGTGTCACCGCTTTTTCCAAATAGACGTGCCGGACTTCATCCTGGCGCTTTTCGGTCTGAACCGTCATCATCACCCTGATGCATTGTTTAAGACCATGCTCAACATCCATTTCCTGCATGCACATGACGGGGACGTGCTGCCAACCGTCAAACGTTCTGACGACTTTGGCAGGAAAAGCGGCGTGAATGTCGGAAGTAGCCGAGATCAAAATCTGCACCACTTGCTCAGGTTCGATTTTATTTTCAACAATCATTTTTTCGATCAGCTGCTTCGTTTTCGCCGTGATCTCTTTGTCTGTATCTTGTTCAACAGTTGTCGCTCCCCGAATCCCGCGCATCATCATTCGTCTCCCTCCAATCTCCACAGATTCAGCCATCGTTCGATTTCCCGAGCTTCAAAGGAGCTGAGATGTACACTGCCGATCTCATCAAGCAGGACAAATTGAATGATTCCACCGCGCGTTTTTTTGTCATTCATCATTCGGTTGACCAGCGCTTCTGTTGATATCTCTTTTTTCACGCTTCCCGGGTAGCCGAGCTTTTGCAGCCAGTTTGACATGCCTTTGACATCAATCGGAGCATTCAGGACCTTTTCACTGACAAACAAGGCGAATTGCATGCCTAAGGCAACGGCGTCTCCATGCGTGATCTCTCCATATCCATATTCGGCTTCAACAGCATGGCCGAGCGTATGCCCAAAGTTTAAAAAGGCTCTGATTCCGGCTTCACGCTCATCTTTTGAGACGATCGCCGCTTTTATCGAAATGCCTTTATAAACCATTTCATTCAGCTGTTCATTTGTCACTTCTTCAATCGAGTCTATTTTCAGAAGGTCTTGCAAGAACGATTCGTCGTGAATAAAAGCGTGCTTGATGACTTCGGCCATCCCCGACCTCATTTCTTTTTCAGGGAGAGTTGCCAGGCATTCCGTATCGTAAATCACCGCTTTCGGCTGATGGAAAGCGCCGATTAAGTTTTTGCCGAGCGGATGGTTGATGGCGACTTTGCCGCCGACCGCGCTGTCATGTGAAAGCAGAGTCGTCGGGAATTGAACATAATCGATGCCTCTCATAAAAGTCGAAGCCACAAATCCCGCAAGATCACCGACGACACCTCCGCCCAGCGCCAAAATGCATGATGAACGGTCAAGCTGAAACTGAATAGCTTCCGTTTGCAGCATCATGAACATATCGATCGATTTGGCCTGCTCGCCGCTGGGGACGGCTACCTTTTTCACTTGCCATCTGCTTTGGAGTAGATTGAACAGCTCTGTTCCGTAGCGTTTGTCAACTTCTTCATCGGTAATCAAAAGCAGTTTTGTCATGGGAAGGTTTAAAGATGACAAAAGCTCAGCCGCGTTTTTTCTGATTCCCCCTCCGATAAAAACCGGGTAAGACAGAGATGCGGTTTCGATTTGAAGTGATTTCATTAAAACTCCCTCGCAAGTCTTCTCATTTTCTCGACGTTTTCAGCGATGCGATCCATTTGATCGACGCCAAACTGTTCGACGACCGCATTGGCGATCTCCCATGCCACTACAGCTTCTGCCACAACGCTTGCCGCAGGGACAGCACAGGAATCGGAACGTTCAATGCTGGCTGTGAACGGCTCTTTCGTCTCGATGTCAACGCTTTTCAGCGGTTTATATAATGTCGGAATCGGCTTCATAACGCCTCTGACGACAATCGGCATGCCTGTTGTCATTCCGCCTTCAAGTCCGCCCAGACGGTTCGTGGCCCGCGTATAGCCTTTTTGTTCATCCCAAATAATTTCGTCATGGACTTCACTGCCGTTTTTCCTTGCCGCTTCAAAACCGATGCCAAATTCAACGCCTTTAAATGCATTGATGCTTAAAACAGCAGCCGCGAGCTTGCTGTCGAGTTTCCTGTCATAATGAACATAGCTGCCGACTCCGACCGGAACTCCTTCGACGATCACTTCGACGATTCCGCCGATGGAATCTCCATTTGCTTTCGCCTCGTCGATCGCTGCCATCATTTTTTTGCCCGCTTCCTCGTCATAGCATCTGACAGGAGATTCTTCCGTCACTTTTTGCAGCTCTTCGATTGAAGCGTAATTTGTTTGTTCGGCCTTGACGCCGCCGATTTCAAGCACATGGCCGGCCACTTTTATGCCGAGCTGTGAGAGAATCTTTTTAGCGACAGCACCCGCCGCAACCCGAACGGTTGTCTCCCTTGCGGAAGAACGCTCAAGCACATTTCGCATATCCCTGTGGCCGTATTTGATCGCGCCGTTTAAATCGGCATGACCAGGTCTCGGCCTTGAAATCTGGCGCTTCATTTCGCTTTCCTCTTCGGCTGTAATCGGTTCGGAGCCCATGATTTTCGTCCAATGCTTCCAGTCATTGTTTTCAACGACAAGGGCGATCGGCGATCCGAGAGAACGCCCGTGCCTTACGCCGCTTGTAATTTGCGCCTCATCTTTTTCAATTTGCATCCGCCGTCCGCGACCGTAGCCTTTTTGACGTCTCTGCAGCTCATAGCTGATGTCTTCTTTCGTGATTTGAAGTCCTGCTGGAACCCCTTCAATAATTGTCGTAAGCTGCGGGCCGTGAGATTCCCCGGCTGTTAAATACCTCATGCTTTCGTTCTCCCTTCATCACATTAACGCTTTTAAGTAAAACTATAACATAACCTCTTATAAAAAGTCAGCTAACTTTTTTGATAGAAAAACGTATCTGTTGACCGGAAACCGTATTTTTCCGGATTGAAGATCTGTTCGGTGCTTCCCACAAACAAAACGCCGTTTTTCTTCAGACTTTTGCCGAATTTATGATAGATCGTCTCTTTCGCATCCTCCGTAAAATAGATTAATACGTTTCGGCATACGATAATATCAAAGTCTTTTTCGTAAGGATCAGCCAATAAATTGTGTTTTTGAAAGCGGATGTTTTTTCGAATGTCATCTTTAACGGTAAAACGGCTTCCATTTTGTGTGAAAAACCGTTCCTTCATTTCTTTCGGCACTTCCTGCAGGGATCTCTCCTGATAAATTCCTTCTTTTGCTTTGGCAAGCACCTTGTCATCAATATCAGTGGCGATGATTTGATAGTCTGACAGATCCTTCTGCCTGCTTAAAATCATCGATAATGTATAAGGCTCTTCTCCCGTTGAGCACGCCGCACTCCAAACCTTCAGTGTTTTGGAAGGCTTTAACAGCGGAAGAATCGTTCTCTCGAGCACATCCCATCTTTTATAGTTTCTGTAAAATTCAGAAACATTAATCGTCATCCTGTCTAACGTCTCCTGCAGAAGACGGTCATTCTTTTCAAGGGCGAGAGCAAACTCCCGAAAATCGCCAAATCCCTTCTTTTCATAAAGGGATGTCAGCCTTCTTTTCATTTGCGCCTCTTTATATAATGCCAAGTCAACACCCGTCATTTTTTTCCATTTATCAACGAAGAAGCTGTAATTGTCCATGTTTTCTCTCCTAATCCATCATGCTGATATGACTACAATTATAGCCTGTTTTCCTGAGAATTTGTACGTTTAAAATGAAAAAACGCCCGCTTCTTCGAAAAAGGGAAAGCAGACGTTAAGTTCCATATAAAAAATCAGCTTTTCAGCTGATTTTAGTAGATCCATTGGTTCATTAATTTTTCGTGTTCAACAAGTTCATCCTGTTTAAAAAACAAATTGATTTCGCGAAGTGCGCTTTCAGGAGAATCTGAACCGTGAATGATATTTTTCCCGACAATCATGCCGAAATCCCCGCGAATTGTACCCGGAAGCGCTTCCTTAGGATTCGTTTTCCCGATCAGCTGCCTGGCGATCGCAATCGCGTCTTCACCTTCCCATACCATGGCAAATACGGGACCGGATGTGATAAAGTCAACAAGCTCTCCGAAAAAAGGCTTCTCTTTATGCTCTTTATAATGCTCGCCTGCCGTCTCCTCTGAGACCTTCATCAGCTTGGCTCCGACTAAATGTAAGCCCTTACGTTCGAATCTTGACAAAATCTCGCCGATCAGCTGACGCTGAACGCCATCAGGTTTTACCATTACAAAGGTTTTTTCCATATTCGATTCTCCACCCCACTGTTATGTATAGGCTTTCAACACTACATCGGAAATATAACATTTTTCAATCAATTAATCAATAAAGGGTGGAGAATATTCATACTTTTGACTCAATTGCCGCCGCCTAGAATTTTCGTTTGCCAATATATTTCGCAATTTGTCCCAACGCTTTCCTGGCGCGGCTTTTCGGAAGCGTTTCAAGCAGGCGGAACGCCTTATTTAAATACATTTCACTGACTTTGAACGATTGTTCAATAGCATCGGTTTGTTTCAGATCTTCGATCAGCGGTTTGATTTGTTCAGGTGTCGTTTCACTGTTGACCAGCTTTAGGCGGGCTTTCAGTTCAGGCGATTTGAGCGCGTACAGAACAGGAAGCGTAACATTCCCCTGAAGCAAATCGCTGCCTACGGGCTTGCCAAGCTCTTCTGCGCTGGATGTAAAGTCGAGAATGTCATCAATGATCTGGTAAGACATTCCAACATAGTAACCAAACCAGTAAAGGGTTTGATGAATCTTTTCTCCGGCGCCGGCGGCGATGGCTCCAAGCTGGCAGCTCGACGCGATCAAAAGCGCCGTCTTGCGTTTGATCCGCCTTAAATAGGTTCTGAGGTTCTGCTCCATGTTATATTTATCTTTAATTTGTTCAATTTCTCCAAGACAGACTTCAACGATCGCCTTGGATAAAATTTCGTGGGCTTTCGGCTCGTTTATTTTTGTCATGGATTCCAGCGAACGGGCGAACAGATAATCGCCGGTATACATCGCAATCCGGTTATCCCACTTCGCTTTGATTGTCGGCTGTCCCCTTCTCAGCTCCGCATCATCGATGACATCGTCGTGGACGAGCGAAGCCATATGTATCAATTCCAATGAAACGGCGACATTTTTAATTTTGCTAATGTCGTATTCACCAAACATGCCGGAAAGCAGAACGAACACAGGACGGATCCGTTTGCCCCCGGCCTGCAGCAAATGAAGGCTCGCTTCACTCAGCAAAGGATAGTCGGAGTGCACGGTTCTTTCCAGCTCTTTTTCTATTAAATCAATATCGTCATTCAAAAAAGAATATAACGTTGTCAATTTCATTTCGATTCACCCGAGAGTTTCAGTAGTCATCATCGCTTCCAGCCGACATGTGTAGCAGCTACACCGCCTGTAAAGGGATGATATTGAACATTTTCTAATCCGGCCTTTTCAAATAAAGCGGCAAGCTCTTTCATACCCGGAAATTCCCTGGCGGACTCTTGAAGCCAGGAATACTCTTTATAGCTTTTGGCAAAGAGCTTTCCAAACACAGGCATAATAAAGCGGAAATACAGAAAGTAAAGCTGTTTGAATCCGAACATTTCCGGCTGGGACGTTTCAAGGCATATGACCCGACCGCCCGGTTTCGTGACCCGGGCCATCTCTTTTAGGACAGTTAAATAGTCAGGTACATTGCGAAGGCCGAAGCCGATGGTGACATAGTCGAACGTATTGTCCGGAAATGGAAGCTCCATCGCATTACCGTGGATCAGTTCGATCTGGCTGTAGTTCTTTGTTTTTTGCTCGGCGATGCTCAGCATATTTTTGCTGAAATCAAGGCCTTTGATCTCGCCATTTTCTCCGGCAGCATCCGCCAGCGCGATCGTCCAGTCCGCCGTTCCGCAGCATACATCAAGCGCTTTGGCTCCTTTTGGAACATTCATGATCCGCATCGTTTTGTCGCGCCATTTTTTATGCTGCCTGAAGCTGATAACGGAATTCATCTGATCGTAATTTTTATAAATTTTTTCAAACACGCCATGTACGCGCTGTTCTTTTGACTGCTCCATGATGGTTACCCTTCTTCCACTTTCTGATGATAAGTTCGTTTTTCAGGCCTGATCGCTTGCAGGCGGTCCAAAAGCCATTTCTGAAAGGCCGGCTTCTTTGCAAGGGATTGGTCAATCTGCAGCTTGGCTTTTGCATAAGCCGCGTCTGCCAATTGCCCGCATGAAGCCTCTTCCGGAAACTCTTCCTTTAAAATCGTCTCAAGCAAACGGGAGTCCGAAGCTTTTTCTTCGGCCGCAAACCTTTTAAACACAAGAAAGTCGTTGGCAGCTGTTTTCCAGTGAGGCAGATAAAAGTGGTCGGCGAGATGATGAAAAAGGGCAGCTTCTACGATGCTGACGCTTTTTGTCAGGCTGTTTAAGTCTTTTGCGGAATGATCATAAAGCCTAATTTTGTGTTCATTGATTTCTTTAATAGCGGCAGCCAGCGTCCGAATCATATAGATATCCTTCATTCCCGATAACAGGGAATAGTACATGCCGCTGAAATAGTCCCCGGCCAAAACCGTCAGCTGCCGGTTTTTATAGTCATCTTGCTTGATTGAAGCTGCGGTCGTGACTTCATCATGGGTGTCAAGGGCTGTTTGAACAAGCATCGCCGTTAAAATGTAATTTTCTTTGTCAGCTTCTTTTAATTCCGTTTCATCAAACAGGGCATAAAAAAGAAACAGCTTATCCTCATCCACTTTTGGCGCAGTCAAATGCTTGGCCAGATAAGGATGTGAGAGCTTTTGATTCAGCTTGAATTTCAAATGAGATAATTGTCCGTAGATGTCTTGCAAAGATATCACCCTTGTCCCAAAATTCGCAGTTTTTCTCATGATTGATTATATGCAGCGGAGAAAGTTTTAGTATATCATACTATGATAAAAAATAATCTTTTACGGCGCCTGAATAGGCTGAAAGATGTGCGCTATTTTTTCGCTTCGCTTTTCATTTCGCCGTAAGCTGTTTGAATCAAAGCCTCGCCGCGCACCTTTATGGCGGAGGTATGCTCTGTAAACTGGCAGATCATCACTTCGCCTTTGTCGAGCTTTTCAGAATGATGAAATCTCGTGTCTGTTCCTCTCGTGAGGCCGATCACGTTTACGCCGTCTTCAACGGCCTTGATCACCACATAGTCATTCGATTGAATATTGCTCATGTTCATCGCACCTTCTCATTTTTAATCGTGATGTTTAATGAGCTCCAATACTTCGGAGCGAGCGGCTACATCTTGTCTGAATGTTCCTCTTACAGCAGAGGTGACGGTTTTGGCCCCGGGCTTTTTCACGCCCCGCATCGTCATGCACATATGCTCAGCTTCAACGACGACCATCACGCCATGAGGCGTCAGCGTGTCCACGATGCTGTCTGCAATTGTCGACGTAATCCGTTCCTGCAGCTGCGGACGCTTCGCCACCGCTTCAACTGCTCTCGCCAGTTTGCTGAGACCGGTGACTTTTCCCCCCTTGGGAATATAAGCGACATGCGCTTTCCCGTAAAAAGGAACCAAATGATGTTCACACATGGAATAAAAGGGAATATCTTTAACAAGAACAAGCTCTTCGTGGTCTTCGCCAAAAATCGTTTTAAAATGCTCTTTCGGATCTTCGTTTAGACCCGCAAATACTTCGGCATACATCTTCGCGACCCGTTTTGGTGTATCAAGAAGGCCTTCGCGGTTCGGGTCTTCACCGATCGCTTCCAAAATCTGACGGACGGCTTGTTCAATTTGTTCTTTGTTGATTTCTCTCATTGTATTATCCTCCAGAAACGCATACATTTAATTCAGATTCTAGCACAATTCAGCTTATAAAAGCAAAATGAAAGGTATTGAACCGGGAAAAAAGAATCTCATCTGAAAAATATGAAAAGCCCCTTTTAAAAGGGGCTTTCCTGTGAAGAAACAATACGGTATGTATAACGCGTAAAAAACGGCATATACATACGATTATTTGCCTGCTACAGCATCTTTAAGCGCTTTACCTGGTTTGAAAGCAGGCACTTTGCTTGCAGGGATTTCGATTTCTTCACCTGTTTGAGGGTTGCGTCCTTTACGAGCAGAGCGCTCACGAACCTCGAAGTTACCGAAACCGATCAATTGAATTTTTTCACCGTTTTTAAGTGCATCTAAAATTGTATCAAAAACAGAATCAACTGCTTTGGTAGCGTCTTTTTTAGATAATTCGCTTGCTTCTGCAACCGCATTGATTAGTTCTGTCTTGTTCATGCATTTCACCTCCTCCCAAAAGATATCAATCAATAGATTATCATCATTTCTTCACAGTTCAACCTGTTTCTATACCTGTTTGAACAGAAATTTCAACTCAATATAGAAAAGGCATTTCACAGCTTTCAGGTGAAAATTTCACTTTTAGAGGAACGATTGTCCAACAAAGTGAAGATTTTCTGTATGTAGATTAACACATATGAAAAGCCATATCAAGCATTTTAAAGCTATGATCCCTTATTCGTCAAGGTTTAAGGCAAAATACGGCGAACGAATATTCCTGTTTTTCCTTTTTTCATCAGATTCTCTCCTATATTTCCAGCCCGCTGCGCCGACATTTGTACATAAACACAATAAAAAAAGACCTCCCGTATATAAAGAGGTCTTCCCTTTTATAAGATGATCGCAATCAAGCCGCCTGAGCCTTCGTTAATGATGCGCTCCAGCGTCTCCTTCAGCTTGTATCTTGCATTCTCCGGCATGAGAGACAGCTTTGCCTGTATGCCTTCCCTGACGATTGAGCTGAGGCTTCTGCCGAAAATGTCGGAATTCCAGATAGACAGCGGATCGTCTTCAAAGTCCTGCATCAAATACCGGACAAGCTCTTCGCTTTGTTTTTCCGTCCCGATGATCGGGGCGAATTCGCTTTCTACATCGACTTTGATCATGTGAATCGATGGCGCTACCGCTTTCAGGCGAACGCCGAATCTCGATCCCTGCCTGATGATTTCCGGTTCATCAAGGCTCATGTCGGTTAATGCCGGTGCAGCGATTCCGTAGCCGGTCTGTTTCACCATTTTCAAAGCGTCTGACACCTGGTCATATTCCGTCTTGGCATGGGCAAAGTCCTGCATCAGCTGGAGAAGATGGTCTTTTCCCCTGATTTCAACGCCGACGACTTCCCTTAAGATTTCATCGTACAGATCATCAGGAGCGTACAAATCGATTTCTGCGATCCCCTGCCCCATTTCAATTCCGGCGAGGCTTGCGCGCTCGATGAAATCAAATTCGCTGAAGTGCCCTACGACGCGGTCAACATCTCGTAATCTTTTAATATCTTTGACGGTCTCTTTTACTGAATCCTGATAGTTTTCCCGCAGCCAGTGATTTTCCTTCAGCACCATGACCCAGCTCGGAAGATTGACGTTTACTTCAAGAACCGGGAACTCGTAAAGCGCCTCTCTGAGAACGCTTAAGACATCGGCTTCTCGCATGCTTTCCACACTCATCGCCAGCACCGGAATATCATATTTTTCCATCAGTTCATTTCGAAGCGCCTCTGTTTCAGGATGATATGGACGGACGGAATTGATCACCATGATGAACGGTTTGCCAACCTCTTTCAGCTCATCGATCACCCGCTCTTCCGCCTCAATGTAATCCTGTCTGGCAATTTCGCCGATCGTACCATCGGTCGTAATGACGACGCCGATTGTAGAATGCTCCTGGATAACCTTTCTCGTGCCGATTTCCGCCGCTTCATGAAACGGAATCGGCTCCTCATACCAAGGCGTGTTGATCATCCTTGGGCCGTTTTCATCTTCATAGCCCTTCGCTCCAGGGACAGTATAGCCGACACAGTCTACAAGTCTTATATTCACATCGAGTCCGTCACTGACATGAACTGACATCGCCTGATTCGGAACAAATTTCGGTTCGGTTGTCATGATGGTTTTGCCAGCGGCGCTTTGAGGGAGCTCATCTTGTGCGCGCGCCCGGTCTGCTTCATTGTTGATATTCGGGAGCACCACTAGCTCCATAAATTTTTTAATGAACGTAGATTTTCCTGTGCGTACGGCTCCTACGACACCTAAGTATATATCGCCTCCTGTTCGTTCAGCGATATCCTTGAAAATATCGACCTTTTCCAAGTGATCCCCTCCCGGACTTCCAATCCTTTTCAATTTTTTACTTCTTCATCAATCAAAAACAGGACATTACAGTGTATGACGTTGTCCTATTTCAATATGACAGCTCAGGGAAATTTTTTCGGCATGCATGAAAAAACCTTTCTCCTTATTGTATGCTGCGGAGAAAGGTTCATGACTAATTCTTGCGCTTACCGTTTAGGTTGTTCTAAAAAAACCGGTTCCTGCTTATCATTGACGCTGTATTTCACAGAAAACGCCGGCACGAAAGGCGTTTCTTTCCACATGACATCCTGGATTTCATCACCCGGTTTTAAAGCCTTTTTTGATTTTTTCAGCAGTTTGGCCAAATCCATCCGGTAATCTACTTGTATGTCGCCTTTTTGATCGACAAGAAGCGGCAGTGAATCGCCTGTTACCGGACTTGTGACAGAAGGGGGTTCTTTCAGCCCCAGCTTCTGATAATCGAGTGTAAATAAATTTTTCGCTACGACTTTTTCATACGGGGGATACCGATGCTGATCTTTGTACATTTCGATCCGAAGCTTCAATTCCTTGACCGCTTCCGACATTTTCACGTCAATAAGCTTGACCGTCGGATTTTTTTCAACATCTACGAGAACATATACATACTCTCCGCCGTTTTCATAGGAAGTGCCGGGAGGCTCCTCCAAATACCGCGGAGACAGCCTGTTAAAATCGATAGGATATTTTTGATAGATTGGGATGGACATATCTTTTGTTTTAATCGGAAGGAGCCCGCCTGTCGCTTTCCTGAATTCGTCGACCGCGGCCTGCACTTCATTGAGCTGATGTTGATAGGGGACGTTGTTTTTCGCTCTTTTTTGTTCAGGGTATAAACATCCGCTTAAAAGAATGGCTGTGAGCAAAAGTGTGAACAGTACGCTGATTGTTTTCATATGCATCTTCCTTTTGAACATTATTCATTAACGGGACCGCTGAAGACGACGAAAAAAACGATCACGCCCGAGATCAGCATGCATGTATAAGCCAGAAACGACGTGACGATTTTGAGAAAAGGATTTTTGAATTTGTACCTGCTTATGTATATGGCAATCACCGCTAAGAACATCAGGCCCATCGCTCCTAAGGCAAACCACATTTTTAACAGACCGGGATTCACGCTAAAAGCCCTCCTTCTATCATTCTCTTGTGTTGTAAGCGTTATATTTCATTTTATATAAGAAAAACCAGAAGTTCAACAGCTTTTCCAATTTTTAAGAAGCGGGCATAGGCAGTAAAAAAACCTGAAGCAAAGAGGGGGACTTTGCTTCAGGCTTGTGAATGGTGACTATATAACCCAATGATTAGATACAGCTCTTCCAGACTTCGATTCTATTTTATGCAAGTGTTCGGACAAATGTATCCTCTCTTGCCTAAGTCTCCAAATGTTTCAGTTTTTTAAAAACGAACCTGGAGGAGAGCGTTAACGCCATTTCGGGCTGGTCATTTGATTTGATTTTCGAACGTGTTCACAAGATCTTCCATCTCGTGTGTTTTCACTCTTGCCATCAATGATTCAACGGCAATATCAACTTTTTTGCCATCAAATAAAACTTTATGCAGCGCTTCAGTGATCGGCATTTTGACGTCATATTTTTGTGAAAGCTGATATGCCGCTTTAGTCGTGCGTACCCCCTCAACGACCATCCCCATTTCTTTCAGAACTTCTTCAAGTTTGAAGCCTTTACCCAGCATATTACCGGCCCGCCAATTTCGTGAATGAACGCTTGTACAGGTAACGATCAGATCGCCGATTCCGGCAAGGCCTGAGAATGTCAGCGGATTTCCGCCCATTTTCGTGCCCAGGCGTGCGATTTCCGCCAAGCCTCTTGTGATTAAAGCGGCTTTTGCATTATCGCCGTATCCCAAGCCGTCGGCAATTCCAGCGGCAAGCGCAATCACGTTTTTCAGCGCACCGCCGACCTCTACTCCGATAATGTCCGGGTTGGTATAGACGCGAAAATTCTGATTCATAAACAAATCCTGAATGGTCTGTGCGACTTCGATGTTTTTCGAGGAAACCGTGACTGTTGTCGGGTGTCTTAAACCGACTTCTTCGGCATGGCTTGGACCGGAAAGGACGACGATGTCTTCCCGTAATTCGGCAGGAATTTCGTCTTCCATCATCTCTGAAATTCTGAGCAGTGTGTCAGGTTCGATTCCCTTTGAAACATGGACGAAAATCGTTTTTTTCTTAATAAAGGAGACAGCCTCTCTGAGAACCTCCCGGATCGCCTTCGTCGGAACGGCGACAATGATCGTTTGCACATCGGCCAATGCAGCCTGCAGATCCGTAGTACCGCAGACGGCATCAGGGAGTTTGACTCCCGGCAGATAATCTTCGTTTTCATGTTTTTCATTGATTTGCTTAATCAGCTCTTCGCGGTGTCCCCATACGCAAACATCGTGGCGATTGTCCGCCAGCACAAGGGCCAATGCTGTTCCCCAGCTTCCGGCTCCTAAAATCGATACTTTAGTCATTCCACTACACCTCTTTATTTTCTTGCTCTTGCGAAAATCTTGATCGGTGTTCCTTCAAATCCAAACGCATCGCGTATCCGGTTTTCCAAAAAGCGCTCATAAGAAAAGTGCATCAGCTCCGGATCATTGACAAACACGACAAAAGTCGGCGGCTTAACAGCCACTTGGGTCGCATAATAGATTTTCAAGCGGTTTCCGTTGTGGGTCGGCGTCGGATTCATGGCGA
The DNA here is from genome assembly GCF_029537375.1 of Bacillus sp. HSf4. Lineage (NCBI taxonomy): Bacteria > Bacillati > Bacillota > Bacilli > Caryophanales > Bacillaceae > Bacillus > Bacillus sp. HSf4. The sequence goes on from NZ_CP120679.1 coordinate 2,428,509, forward strand.
CCGCATCCATAATGATATCATTCAGGATGTTCGTCTGCACCCTCATCGAATGGTTTTCACTTGCCGTCATGACGGCCGGCATCAGCGTATGAATCCGCTTTTTGGTTAGGGCGGACATGAACAGTACAGGCGCGTAATCTAGAAACAGAAAGTGATCTCTAATATTTTGCTCAAATTCCTTCATTGTCCGCTCATCTTTTTCGACCGCATCCCATTTGTTCACGACGATGACGACGGCTTTTCCCGCTTCATGCGCATAACCGGCAATCTTCTTATCCTGTTCAATGATGCCTTCCTCACCGTTTAAAACGACGACGACGACCTCTGAGCGGTCAATCGCTTTTAAAGCTCTGAGCACACTGTATTTTTCAGTTGACTCATAGACCTTGCCTTTCTTTCTCATCCCGGCCGTGTCAACGATGACAAAATCGCGCTGATTGTATGTAAACCTCGTGTCAATCGCATCTCTTGTCGTTCCGGCAATATCGCTGACGATCACGCGCTCTTCGCCGAGCATAGCGTTGACGAGGGACGATTTTCCGACGTTCGGACGTCCGATCAGGCAAAATTGCACCACTTCATCTTCATATCTCGTTTCCGGAATGTTTTTAAAATGTTCGCTGACGGCATCAAGCAGATCCCCGAGGCCAAGGCCATGCGTACCTGAGATCGGATACGGCTCCCCAAAGCCGAGCGAATAAAAATCGTAAATATTGGCCCTCATTTCCGGATTATCAAGTTTATTGACCGCCAGGACAACCGGCTTTTTCGTCCGGTATAAAATTTTCGCGACTTCTTCATCAGCAGCTGTGATCCCTTCGCGTCCATTCGTCATGAATATAATCACATCCGCCTCTTCCATAGCGATTTCCGCCTGATGGCGAATTTGCGCGAGAAACGGCTCATCACCGATTTCAATTCCACCGGTGTCAATCAGATTAAAATCATGGTTCAGCCATTCGGCAGAGCTGTATATCCGATCCCGTGTCACACCGGGTGTATCTTCCACAATCGAAATTCTTTCGCCCGCGATCCGGTTAAAGATCGTGGACTTCCCAACATTGGGTCTTCCAACTATGGCTACGACAGGTTTTCCCATAGTACCCTTCCTTTCAATTCTCTTCAGGAGCATTGTCAAATAATCATCGTGAAGAAAGAAACCCTTCTTTGTTCATGCAGAAGGGCTTAACTCATATATTATATCAATTTCTAAAGAGATCACAACTCTAATCAAAAATGTTTCACAATCAAATACAGATCATCCCCTATCCCATGGGCGATTCCGTCGAGAATGGCCTCAAGGTTTTTGGCATAGGTATCCATTTCCTCCTTGTTGTCGCAAAAAAACACGGCTGTGCCTCCAATCACCCGATCTCGCCTTGTTGTGACGACTGCCAAAATAAATTTTTCGATCGACTCGCTCATTTTATCACCTTACCGTGCTTTTCTTTTATAAATTCCATCGGCACCCGAATGGCATTTTCAAGCGTTGGGACATCTCCGATCACTTTGATGGCCATATCCTTATCCCTGATGGTCGGAAGGACAAATACTGCGACTCGACCGTCATTTAAATCCCTTTTCGCTAAAGGGGTGAGCGACGGTTCCCCTGAATCCCGGTAGACGCCGAGTACATTTGAGACATCGAATAATATCGCCTGCCTTTGGCCGAGATTGGCGAGCGTCACCGCTGAATTAAAATTTTTCGGCTTCAATATGAAGCCCATGCCATGTTCAAGGATCAACTTTTGCTTTTCGGGAATACCGATGTTCATGATGTAAATATCGTCGACATACAAGCCTGCGCCCTCAAAATGCGGCTTTTGATACTCTATATCGGCAATGTGCTTAATAAAACTGCCGGACATTAAAATTCTCCCGGCGATAAAACAGATCACGACAACCGCAAGCCCTGCCCATACGGAAGAAAAAAGGATATAGGCCAAAGTCGTTAAAAGCGATGTGAAAATGACGATATAGTTCCGGCTTTCAAAGGCTATCGCAATCCCTTCGATGTATGTGCTCCCTCTTGAAACGAGCTCATAGCCGTCAAGCTGTGTCAAAGTTTCCCTTTCCATATTGCGGACATCCCTGAATTGGGTGGCAGCCAGCGTTAAAAAGGTGATCGCTGTATAATCGGACTTTAATATGGACGGTATGATGATCGCTCCGATGCTTGCAGCGATCATCGCCAGTGCGATATGGATCGTTTTCCCGTGAAGATAGGTGGGATACTGGCGATAATCGGTCCTCAGCATATACACTCTGACGCCAATACCTGCTGTTATTCCCAAGATAATCGGATAAGTATAATGAGTCATGACATTTTTGTTGCTCCTTTATTCAATCGCTTCCATTTTTGATGAATCTGTTGGACAAGCCGCTCATATTGGGAAATCCCATACACGAGAACGATGCCGGCTGAGCACATGGACAGCCAGGTATATCCGCCGACAACGATGTCCCCGTAAAGCTTTCTGATGATAAGCGAGTACAAAAGCTCCCCCTGGCACATGCCAAGTACAAACAGCGCCAGGCGGCTGGCGAAGCTTTTTTCAAAAGCCGCCGTCATGATCATAAACAATACGATGATCAGCCATTCAGGCTTTAGGATAAACCAAACCGGATCATATAATGCAAAAAGAAACAAAAAGCCGTAGGCAAACACCATTGCAAGATGGAGAAACAGGCGCTTGATGCTTTTGTGAATTGACTGATAGCCGCCCATGATCAAAGCGCCTGTAAAAAAAAGCAGATACGCCGCATTAAAAGACAAGGAGAAGTGCAGCTGATACATACTTAAAATAATGTTGAGCAAAATAAATGCCGAAGCAAATAAACGGCTCCTGTTTTTCTTCAGGATAAACGTTGTCAAAACCCACAAAAACCACATTGACCAAAAGTAATAAAATTGTTCCATTTTTCCATCCTCCATATTTCAGTATGGAGCGGCTGACCGAATTTTAAACCTGTGTAAAGGAGGGGAGCAGGAATGGGAAAAGACAGGCAGGAAAAGAAATTGAGAAAAGACAGGCGCACCGAGTCTGACCGGGATCAGTCCATCAGGCATAACGGAGCGACCTCTCTCGAAAGCGCTGAAGAAGCACGCAGGAGAAACCCATAAAAAAACCGGCTTGGTTAACCAAGCCGGTTTTTTTAACGCAAACTGTAAGCGGAAGGATCAATACCTCTTGCTTTCAACCAATGATATGTCTCCCCTTTTATGACGAGAGGAGCTTTTTTGAGTTCTTCAATGGTCTGACAGCCCAAAACGGTCATGATCCTTTTCAAATCTTCGATCAGGCTTGTGATTTCCTCGACTAAAGCGTCTTCGCCTGATTCTGTCAGCACCTTAAGAAAATAGCCGGCCATGCCTGCAGCAGACGCTCCTAAAGCAATCGACTTTGCCAGATCAAGAGCATCCTGAATCCCCCCTGAGGCGATAACCGGACGATTCCTGAAGGCAGAGCAGACCTCGGCTACACTTGCAGCTGTCGATATGCCCCATTGATTGAAAAACCTGACCGCTTTGTCCCTGCGCAGATTCTCGATTTTTGAAAAATTCGTTCCGCCAAAACCGCCGACATCCACCGCTTGCACCCCTGCTTCAAACAGTTTGGCAGCGGTGTCCCTGCTCATGCCAAAGCCCACTTCTTTCACAGAAACGGGCACAGAGACTTTGCGGCAAATGTCCTCGATCTGGCGCAGTCTGCCGGTGAAATCGCGGTCCCCTTCAGGCATGACCATTTCCTGAATGACATTGAGATGAATTTGGAGCATGTCTGCTTCAATCATATCAACGGCTCTTTTTGCCTCATCAACCGTCGCTTCGCTTCCTAAATTGGCGAACACAAGCCCATTCCGGTTTTCTTTACGGACAATTTCATAAGAGGGCCGTTCATCAGGGTCTTTTAAAGCGGACATTTGCGATCCTACGGCAACGGGTATGTTCACGGCTTTGGCCGCTCTCGCCAGCGCTTTGTTAATCTCAAGCGTTGCTCGTCCCCCTCCGCCGGTCATTGCATTGATAAAAATAGGCGAACTTAAGAACAGTTCGCCTATTTTTGTTGAAGTATCAACTTGTGACAATGCCGTTTCCGGAAGGCTGACGTGAACAAATGTAATATCATCAAACCCTGTCTCGCGTTTTTGTCCGGTGGACAAGGCGTGTTCAATGTGTTCCTTTTTTCTCTCGGCTCGCGTCACCATTATCACCAAATTACTTTAATTTATTCAGTTTATCTCCAATCATTTCACCAAGCTGGAATCCTGTCGATTCTTCCTTCGCCTGATATTGGCGGTAATCTTCCTGTTCAGCTTTTTCATTGTTTTCTTCAAGCTCTTTCATGCTTAAAGAAATCCGTTCTTCGGCTTCATTGACATCGAGAACTTTAACCTTCACGTCCTGGCCTTCTTCAAGCACTTCGTGAGGTGTTCCGATGTGTTTATTTGAGATTTGGGAGATGTGAACAAGTCCTTCAACCCCAGGAAGCACTTCGACAAAAGCACCAAAGCTTACCAAACGCTGCACTTTACCGTCAAGGACGTCTCCAGGCTTCACTTTTTCGCCGATGTTCGCCCATGGTCCAGGAAGCGTCTCTTTGATCGATAATGAAATTCTTTCATTGTCGCGGTCAACTGAGAGGACCTTGACTTTGACTTCCTGGCCTTCTTCAACAACGTCTGACGGTTTCTCAACGTGTGAATGGGAAAGCTGGGAAATGTGGACGAGGCCGTCAATGCCGCCGATATCAACGAATGCTCCGAAATCGGTCAAACGCTGCACCTTGCCCTCAATAACCTGTCCGGCTTCCAATGTCTGCAGGAATTCGTGCTTTCTTTCGGACTGCTCTTTTTCAACAACCGCGCGGTGGGATAAAATCACGCGGTTTTTATCTCTGTCAAGCTCAACGACGATTAATGTAAGCGTCTTTCCTTTATAATCTGCAAAATCTTCAACAAAGTGTGCTTCGACAAGTGACGCAGGGATAAATCCGCGCACGCCTATATCGACCACAAGACCGCCTTTGACGACGTCTTTGACTTCGGCTTCAAACACTTCTTTTGACTCAAATTTTTTCTCTAGGTCTTCCCAAGCGCGGTCTGCATCAACAGCACGTTTTGATAAAATCAATGCATCGTCTTCCACTTTTGTTACTTTTAATTCAAGCTCATCGTCGATATTCACGACATCTGACGCTTTTTCAACATGGAGACTTGATAATTCACTGATTGGGATAATACCGGTTTGCTTGCAGTTGGGGATGTCAACATCAACATGCTTGTCCTCAACTTTCGTTACAATACCTTTCACCACATCTCCAACCTCTGGCACCTGAACATCAATTTGATTCATTTCCTCTGTCATTTCAATAACCTCCTTGGTCCAAACCTACACAGCTTTTGTGAAAACGGTTATTCCGAACCGGATGCAACACCCAGTCCGGACAGCCGAATATGTATTCAAGAACCATTCAAAAATGGATATTTGAATGTTCTATAAAATGATTTATTATTACTAACTTCTAATAAAAGCCTGTGTTTGTCAAGTCAAAACATGTAGACAATAAGTAATTTGCCCGGAATTTTTATTTTTGAGCCTTTTTGTCTACAATTTGCAAAATTTTTTCAGCCACCTCATCAATGGACAATGATGTCGTATCGATTTCAAGCGCGTCTTCCGCTTTTCTTAAAGGGGAAATCTCACGCTCGGAATCCAGCTTGTCGCGGCGTCTGATTTCTTCTGCAAGCGTTTCATAGTTTACATTGTACCCTTTTTTGACGTTTTCTTCAAAGCGGCGTTTCGCCCGCTCTTCAACGGACGCCAAGAGAAAGATTTTCACTTCCGCATCCGGAAGCACATGTGTGCCGATGTCACGGCCGTCCATTACGACTCCGCCTTTTTCGGCAAGCTGCTTCTGCCTTTTTGTCATCTCTTCGCGAATGCCCCCGTGTTTGGCGACGATCGACACTTGATTGCTTACATCGTCCGTTCGGATGGCTTCCGTTACATCCTCGCCTGCGATATATACCTTCTGCTCCCCTTCTTTTGTAACCGAGAGATCGATGACGGCGCCTTTCAATAAAGCCGTCAGCGAGGCTTCATCTGTCAGATCGACGCCCTTTTCGAGCGCTAAATACGTGATGGCCCGGTACATAGCGCCCGTATCAATATAAACATAGCCCTTTTTTTTAGCCACGATTTTCGCCACTGTGCTTTTTCCGGCAGCGGCCGGGCCGTCGATTGCGATACATAATTTCTTTTCCATAATTCCTCTCCTTGCTCTCTGGTACTCCTTATAGGATTGTATCATGTTCTAGGTGAAAAAGGGGAGATTTTCATGTGATTTACGGTTTAAATGTCTCGATCCATTCGCCGATTTTCATTTTGTTGACACCTTCATACTGCACGACTTTTGACAGATAAGGCTCGGCTTTTGAAAAATGAAAAAGAAGCTGGACACATAATAAAATCAGGCCTTGCACGATGAGAATTTTCAGCAGTATACGCTCAATTGTCTTCATAATGATTCCTCCGTGGAGACGTCCGGAAAACACCGGATCGCGCCATTTTTCAGGAAACGGCAGATGAAGCCGCTTTCCATACCATCAGTATGGAAATGTTCGGGTTTAATTATTCCACATGCCAAAAAGGAAAAGGCAGATGAGCGCCTTTTCCTTTTTGTTTAAAGATCCTTGTAGATCGGTTCCGCACTTTTCATTTTTTCGATTTTCTCTTCGCTGCCGTCATCGGCGTTGATGAACATTCGGAAGGTGTCATTTTCGATCGTACCGAGTATTTCATAGCATAACACTTCCTGAGAAAGGTCGTTTGTAATCAGTGCGAGGCGCGTTTCCTGAACCTTCACATTCGGGTTGAGGTTCGCTTTCGCTTTTTCCGGCGTCAATTTAGGCTTCGGCAGATCTCTTTTTTTATGAGCCGTGAGAAAATCCTTGGCGTTAAAGCCGACGATTTCACCGTCATCAAGAGCGACTTTGATCCGGATGCTGTCCGGATAAAGCCATACATCATCCTGGACCGGGACGAATGAAAAGACGCCGACACCGTCATATTGCGAGCTTTCATCCATTTCCAGTTCGCCGACGTTATAGCCGTTCTTTTTCAAAAACTGAAGCGCCCGGTTTGATGCATCATTCAAACTGATTTTTTCGTCTTTGATCTGTTTATTTTGGATGAGATAAACCGGATATCCGCCTTTTTCTGTAATATCCATATAAATATCAGCTTTTTGGTCAGGGTCTTTCATGCTGATGCTGTAGACATCCCTGTTCGTTTTCTTCCCGCTTTTTGCCACTTTGATATTATGGTTTTTATCCGGGGCGAACTTTTGGGCAATTTTGCGCGCTTCTTTTTCGGTTATTTTTTCACCCTCTAAATGACCGTATCCCTGCTGCTCTTTTTTCATGCTCGTCTTTGTGCCCGCGCCAAAATCGCTTTCCGAAATGGCGCTTGCGCTTTTTTCCACCGTTTTAAAGCCGTTGATAATCGTGTTGTCGCTCTGCTTTTGCCCTGATGCCAGCGCAAGCTCGACGTCCATCCATCTTAAATTATTGTCAATGACCAAATGCTGGACATTGCGCAGCTCATTTTGTATATCCTTTGCATTTTCATAAAGCTTGTTTAAAGAGGCGTACTCCTTTTTGCTCAGCGGCTCTTTATCAAGGTCCCGCACCGCTGCTTTATAGCTGAAATCCCCGACGTTTGCCAAAAACTCTTCCGTTTTGTTAAAAGGCATTAACGTCAGCGGCAGCTGGCTGACATTGTTGTGCGCTTCAGACGTCGTTTTCCACACTTCCGCCAAAGCGGGAGACAGCGTTTTTTTGCTGTTCATGGCAAGCGTGCTGCCGATTTTATCATGGAGCTGGTCCACCTGATAGGTTAAATCGTGGAACGCCCGCTGATAATTGTTTTCTGCGTGCAGGAGCACCGCATCTTTTTCCTGATGTTCTTTATAGCCCCAATAGCTTGTTCCGACAATGGCGATTCCTAAAACGGCGATTAATATTCCTCTGATCAATTGATAACACCTCGCTTTTATTCACAGAAAATGTGTTTGCCGATTCTTTTGATTTGAGGTCTTCCCCATATCCATGAGCTTGTGGCCGTATCGGGATTAAAATAGTACAAAGCGTTTTCCGAAGGGTCCCATCCGTTGATGGCATCAAGCACGGCTTTTTTCGCCGTTTCATTCGGCGTCATATAAATTTGCCCGTCAGCCACAGCGGTAAATGCCAGCGGCTCAAAAATAACGCCGGCAACTGTATTTGGAAAAGTGGAGCTTTCAAGCCTGTTTAAGATGACAGCCGCAATCGCAACCTGGCCGTCATACGGCTCCCCGCGCGCTTCTCCGTAAACCGCCTGGGCCAAGAGGTTGATGTCATTGTTTGAAAAACCGCCCGGCATGTTGGCAGCCACGGCATCTTGTTTCTTAGGTGCAGCATCCTTCGGCTTAGCCTGCTTTTTCGGCTGTTGAGGAGCTGCCTGCTGCTGTTGCTGCGCGGTATCCTGCTTTGGAGCGCCCTTTTGGCGCTGTCTGGCTTCCGCCTTCTGTCTCGCCTGACGCTGCACCTCTTTCGAAGGCTTCGTCTGATACTTCAGCGGCATACCGCCGTAATGTGTGAATTGATTGCCTTTTCTTAGCTGTCTGTGAACATAGTCTTTGTAATATTTCGTATGATTGATCAAATATCGTTTCGTTTTCGGACCGACGAGACCGTCAGTCTCATTTAATCCAAACTGATGTTGAAAATTGCGGACGGCCCAGTATGTCGCCCATCCATAAACTCCGTCAATTTTGCCATTATAATAGCTGTTATATTGAAGTCTTGCCTGCAGTTCAATCACATCATCCCCCGTTGCCCCCCGCTGTATCACCTGATCAGAAAAGGCGGAGCTTTTTTGACTGAATGGAAGTGAAAGACTGATGGCCATAATGGTACAAAACATGACTCTTAAACAAAAAGAACCTTTCGACTTCATGTTTTAAGCCTCCTCCAGCATTTTTGTATCCATATCTTTTGTAGAGAGGCAGATTTTATACACGCTTTCCTTTCTGTTTCATCCGCGGCAAAAAAATGGCAGGAACGCGATTTCAGCCAATAAAAAAAGCCGCCTCATTGGCGGCTGTCGAATTTTTGTCGTCCTTTCGCGGACTTTCAGCGGTGTGAGGACGCGGCTGTTCAGGAAGGACGTCCTGAGCCATCAGCCGCCGTTTCTCAGCACACCTGTCAACAAATATCAGCACTGAACCGGTTGACGAACGGCTAGAACTGCAGCGGCTGTTCTCCGGCATTGACTGAGCGGGCTTTTTTTGCTTTCCGCAAACCGAACCACCAGAGAAAAGCCATAAACGGCAGTATAAAATAAATCCAGTTGTTCAAGGCAAGAAGAATATAGTCATAAAGGCCGTGCAAAACGGCCGGGATCAGGAGCGAGAGCAAAAGCCATTTCCTCATCGTTTTCCGGGTTGAAAAACGGGCTTTGCCGATATAAAAACCCATGATCACGCCGAATAAGGCATGGCTTGAGACAGGGAGCAAAGCGCGCATGAATGCGTGCTCCACCCCGTTTCCGATGAGGTATAAAATATTTTCCAGCGTGGCAAACCCCAATGAAAGGCTTGTCCCGTAAACGATTCCGTCATAATGTTCATCAAAGTCGGCATGCTGAAAAATGCTGATCATCAGCAAAAACCACTTTAAAAATTCCTCTAAAAATCCGGAAGATAAAAACGAAATCAGAAAGCTGCCCTCGGAAATGTGTTCTTTTTCCAAAACATACTGTATAAACATTGTCGGAAAAACGAGCAAAACCCCCAGTATAAAGAGGCGGATCACCATATGAATGGGCTCTGATTCATATTTTTCCTTTAAGTAAAAATACATTAACAATGCGATTCCGGGAGCTATGCCTGCGGAGATAATTCCGAACATGAGGAAACCTCTTTCCTTTTCATCTGATTCTATCCTATCATGATTCGGAAGGTTTTGAAATTGAAAAAGACGCTCCGTTAGTAGCAGAACTTTTCCTTTATGCCGCTCTCATAGCTGGCAAGCAGAACCGCCAATTTCATCCTCGCTTTTTTGCTGTCGTAATCTTTGCCTAATATGACGCCTTTCTTTACCAAATCATAGCAGCTGCCGGCATAGTCATAAGTGGTATAAACTTCGCCTTCCTCAGCGCTTGTCGTGATGACGATATATACACCCCTTTTTAGCGCATCCTCAATATCCGCCATCATCTTCGGGGTCACCTGTCCCCTTCCGACCCCCTCCAGCACGATGCCGCTAGCGCCTTCATTTACAGCAGCGCGGACAAATTTTCCGTCTGCATCGAGATAGCATTTGATAATATCCACTTCCGGGAGAGGCTTTTTCAGTTGATGAACGTCCCGTCTTAATGGTTTTTGATAAACATACACTTTATCATTGTCAATGATCCCCAGATAGCCAAAGCCAAAAACGTCAAAGCCCTGCAGATTGGAGGCATGGACTTTTTTGACATAGCGCGCATTAAATATTCTTTCGTTAAATACAACAACCGTGCCGGCTCCCATGAGCTCCTTGCTGCATGCCGTATAGACGGCGTGCCTGATGTTTGAATAGGCGTCACTTCCCTGCTGCTCGGGAGCGCGCTGCGAGCCTGTGACAACGACAGGCCGGTCATCCTGGATTGTTAAATCTAAAAAATACGCCGATTCTTCAAGCGAGTCTGTCCCGTGCGTGACAACGGCTCCGTTATAAGTCGGGTCCTGAAAAGCCTGTTCGACCGCGTGTTTAAGCTCCAAAAGATGCCGAAAGGTGATATGCATGCTTGGAAGCTGAAATACCGGGAACACATCAATCTCAACATCTTCAGGAAGGTTGCAGATTTTGGCCAGCTCCGTCCCGCTGATAGCTCCCGCAGCAAGTCTTCCGCTTTCGGTTTTTCTGCTTGCGATCGTTCCGCCTGTTGTGATGAGAGCTACTTTGTTTTTCATCTCGTGCCGCCCCTTTTCGTCATGATCTGTGTGCCGATAAAAAAGAGCACATCTATGTATAGAATGTGCTCTTCTTTCCGCATTACACATCATGAAGCGGGAAATTTAGATCCGTTTGGCGATTTCAGCGGCGATTAAACCGCCGTGAAAGCGGCCGTTTTCAATGAAAATTTCATTGGCATTGTTGCCCGCTGCGATCACACCCGCTATAAAAATGCCATCCTCATTCGTTTCCATTGTGTCTTCATTGAAAAACGGACGGCCTGTTTCAGCATCGATCTGAACGCCCATTTTTTGCAGGAAGCTGTGGTCGGGATGATAGCCAGTCATCGCGAATACGAAATCGTTTTTGATGCTCTCCTCCTGCCCGTCAACCGTAAAAATCAGCCGGTCCTCCGTAATTTCTTTGACGACCGCACGGAACTCCATCCGGATTTTTCCGTGTTTGACAAGGGAGACAAATTCCGGAAGAATCCACGGTTTGATGCTTGAAGAATACTCTTTTCCCCTGTATAAAACCGTAACCCTCGCGCCTGCTTTCACAAGCTCCATCGCAGCGTCAACACTCGAATTTTTCCCGCCGATGACCGCTACATCTTTATCAAAATATGGATGGGCTTCTTTGAAATAATGAAAAACCTTCGGAAGATCCTCACCCGGTACATTCATATAGTTCGGATTGTCGTAGTACCCGGTCGCAATGATGCAAAAAGAGGCCAAATAAGTGTCTTTGGACGTTTCTACTTTAAACTGGTTCTTTTCGGTTTTCGTTACGGAATGAACCTTTTCAAAAGCGTTAATTCTCAATTTTTTCCGTTTCGCGACTTCTCTGTAATAAGACAGCGCCTGGTTTCTGACCGGCTTGTGATTCTCGGTGATAAATGCCACATCGCCAATCTCCAGCTTTTCGCTCGAACTGAAAAAGGTCTGGTGTGTAGGATATTGATAAATACTGTTTACAACATTTCCCTTTTCAATGATGAGAGCGTCCACCCCGATCTCTTGCATGTGGATGGCTGCAGAAAGCCCGCAGGGGCCGCCGCCGATAATGATCACTTTTTCTTCTTTCATGTTCCGTTCATCTCCTGTCATATCCGAAAAACAAAAAATCTCCTATTTTAGGATAGGAGATTTTTTGACTTGTTGCAAATGCTATGCTTAAATCCAGCCTCTGAACCTGGATGCTTCCGCCATCTTGCGGACGCCCACCATGTAGGCGGCCAGCCGCATGTCGATTCTGCGGTTGTGGGACATTTCATAAATATTATTAAATGACTTCACCATCATTTTTTCCAATCTTTCTTCCACTTCTTCTTCCGTCCAGTAGAAGCCCTGATTGTTCTGCACCCATTCAAAGTAGGAAACCGTCACACCGCCCGCGCTTGCCAGCACATCAGGCACAAGCAAAATATCGCGGTCGGAAAGGATTTTCGTCGCTTCAAGCGTTGTCGGCCCATTGGCGGCTTCTACAACGATTTTCGCTTTGATGTTGTGCGCATTTTCCGCCGTAATTTGATTTTCAATCGCTGCCGGCACTAAAATGTCGCACTCCAGTTCAAGCAGCTCCTGATTTGTAATCGTGTCATTGAACAGCTTTGTGACGGTTCCAAAGCTGTCACGGCGGTCAAGGAGATAATCGATGTCAAGTCCGTCCGGATCGTACAGACCGCCGTATGCATCGGAAATTCCGACGACTTTCGCCCCTGCATCATACATGAATTTCGCCAGGTAGCTTCCCGCATTTCCGAACCCCTGCACGACGACAGCAGCCCCTTCTATTTCGATGTCCTTTTTCTTCGCCGCTTCTTTAATGCAGATTGTAACCCCTTTTGCTGTCGCAGATTCTCTGCCGTGAGAACCACCTAAAACGAGCGGTTTTCCGGTAATGAAACCCGGAGAGTTGAATTCATCGATTCTTGAATATTCGTCCATCATCCATGCCATGATTTGAGAATTAGTAAATACATCGGGAGCCGGTACGTCTTTTGTCGGTCCGACAATTTGGCTGATCGCCCGAACATAGCCTCTGCTTAGACGTTCCAGTTCAGGAAAGGACATATCCCGCGGATCACAAATGATCCCGCCCTTTCCGCCTCCATATGGAAGGTCGATGATGCCGCATTTCAGACTCATCCATATAGAAAGCGCTTTAACTTCATTTTCTGTAACTCCCGGATGGAAACGGATGCCGCCTTTTGTCGGCCCTACTGCATCATTGTGCTGAGCGCGGTATCCCGTAAAAATTTTAACAGACCCATCATCCATGCGAACCGGAATTTTCACCGTTAAAAAACGAATCGGTTCTTTTAATAATTCATACACTTCTTCCGGATACCCTAATTTTTCAAGCGCCTTATGTATCACCGTTTGCGTTGATTTCAAAACGTCGAGTGTATTTTCTTCAGTATGACCGGTGTTTTGATCGGCTACCATTTTCAGTTAACCTCCTAAAGTCTTTCTGGCATGTTGTCCTTTCAGAGAATAGTATACACCCTCGCACTAATGATGCAAAGAACAATCAACCATTTTTCGTGAAAATATTCGAGAAAAATCTTATTTGTTATATTCTTATTTTCGGCAGAAAAAAACTGCTGTTTAACACAGCAGAAAAACTTTTGTAAATGCGGTCTATTTAAAGTATGTCTGAATGGTCTGGACGGCGTTGTTTTCCATGATTTTATTCCCGTATTCCTGAAGCCTGTAAATGGTTAAAGTTGTCGGGCTTCCATATTCGGCAAGGATTGAGATCACGCCGTCGACGGAACGGGAGTCGAAATCGTCGAGGCTCAGGAAGTATCTGTTTTCATAGTGATACACCGTGCCGCCTTGGATTCCGATCCGGTCGAGGTTTTTAGACAGCTCGATCAGATGCTCAAACGTTTGGAATTCATATATAATGTCAACACTTTCGCCAAGCTTGACCTGCATTTCGATATAATCCTCATCATACTCATTATCATCTTCATCTGTTTCTTGATTTTTGGTGACAATGATGACCATTCCTTGTGCCTGAAGAGAATACACTTCCACAGCAATTGGGCCATTCGCTTCAAACCCGAGCTCTGTATTCGCTTCGTTCATCATGTCTTTAAACAGCTGCTGAACTTTAAATGAGTCCTTCCAAAGGTCTTCTTTCGTCAGCCCCCGGTCTGTCAGATCATCAAGTGTCAGAAAAATCTTGATCTTATTGTAATTTAGACGCTCAAGCCGCATAACGTTCCCTCCTGCCTCTTCTTGCACACATCATATATCTTATTATATGGAGATGATGAGTCATAGGTTCTTAATTTTGATACCAGTTTACACTGTGTTTGGGTGGAAGACAAGCACTACGCCGTCTTTTCGTCCGTTTTCACTGAAAAATGCTTATTTATGTTTTGGTACGAGCTTGATGAGATGGGTTTCAGGTCGCGCCCCGAGCCTTAACGGAAGCTTAGTCGTCCCATAGCCGTTGCTGATCAGATAATATGCTTTGTGAACGGTTCCCGTTCCCCCTTTTTCATAAAAGCCCAGCCTGCCGATGCGAATTTGCCCGCCGTGTGTATGTCCGCTGAATACGGCGTCAATTCCGTCGGTCTCCTGTATTTGATGATGAATCGCCGGATTATGTGATAATAAAAGGGTCGGAGCCTCCTTTTGGATGCGGCGCACCGCCTCCTGATAATCATCCAATTCAAGCCTGATATCGTCGACTCCGCAAATATTGATGACTTCACCGTCATGATCGTATAAAACCGATTCATTGCGCAAGGCCGTGACACCATACTTCTCAAAAATAGCGGACAGCCTCTCCTGATCGACTTCATAATCATTGTTTCCCCACACAAAATACGTTTTTCCAAGGCTTGAAAGCCTTTTGATATTGTCTTCAATCGCCTGAAATGAAACGCCCTCTTCCGCCAGGTCGCCGCCGATGAACACGAGCTTAACCTTCTGCTCTTTCACTTTTTCAATGATTTCACTGCTGACGGTTCGTCTGTGAATGTCCGAAATAAAAAAGATGTTCAGCGGCTTTTTAAGTCCCCCGATCGGAAACAGACAAGAGACGATCCTCTCTTCTTTGGCGATGGCCGACATTTTCCAAATAAACGCGATGCCGCAAATCAACGCAACCATTAAGATGAGTATACAGATCATACCGATTCTCCATTCATTTTGGCTTTTTCTATAAGACGCTCTGATAAAAAAAGACGTTTCTCTTCTTAAGAAAACGTCTTCTTTCTTTTATTTGCTTTCGAAATAAAGGTTGATGTCATACTCTTGTTTCATGATCTTAAATACCGTTTCCCTTGATTTCCACATGTCAGGCTGAGGCCATAAATCCGTGCTTTTCTGAATAATCTCGCATCTCAGCTTATGGAATTCCCCCTCCGCTTTATCTTCCTTCTTTTTGAAATAATAAGCGGTGCTGTAGGCGAAAGCGGCCGACATGATCCAAAACAGGTAAATCGAATCATTGAGCACCTCGGATAAAAAACCGTTTTGCCCCAGTCCTTTCGCAGCAAGAAACAAACAAAACGAAGCGGCGCAAATCAGGGCGGCTGCCTGCCATCTGATTGTCTGCTTTCGGTAGTTTTCATACTTTCGCTTCCTTTTAATCAAACCGCGGAGCATTTGTATTGTAGGTTCGTCGGTAAAACGATCCAGTTGATCAAGCGCGCTTCCCACAGATCCTCACACCTTGTCCTATTTGTTAGTACAATGTATATGAAGATGCCGCGGGGATCATGCCATGGTTAATAAAAAGGGATATCCAGCACCTGTCCCACATAGACATCGTTGCCGGATAATCCGTTGTAGTTGCGAATGATTGCTTCTCCTGACCGATCCTTATAATATTTCATGGAAATTCTGAAGAGGTTTTCTTTTTCAGCGACCGTATGCTGAATCACCTTTTTCGGCTTTGGTTCGGGGGATTTTTGCGCCGGCTCTGATCTAGCTGTGTTTTTCTCTGCTGCCGCCCGCTTTTCCGAAGTTTTGGCTGTTTCTTTTTCTTCAGGTTCAGGCGCAGCCTTTTTTTCGGCCGGCTTTTGTTCAGCTTTTTGCTTTGGCTTCTCTTGCTTTTCGGCTTTTTCACTTTCCTTCGGTTTTTCTTCTTGGGAGGCAGCTGCAGCGGACTGGGCGTCTGCTTTTTGATCAGCCGACTGGCCGCTGTCTTGTTTTTCATTGAGCATCCCTGTCTCCCCCGATTTCTCATAAAACACATCATCATACTGGCCGGGCTCAGGATCGGAACCGTTTTGGTTCAGCATATACATGAACACAAGAAAAACGATGATCGGGATGAAAAAAAACATGACAGCAAGCGATGTAAATAAAGGATTTCTGTTTTTATTCTTTTTCCGGCTGTGTTTCTTTTTTTCACGATAGGACTGCCTGGATGGGAGCTCATCAGAGATCTCCGGCTCCGCCGGAGGCTCCCAGCTGAAGTCAGCCCGGGCTTTCTCCTGCTCCTGTTTCTTCCTTTTCCTCTCTATCCTGGACATCTCCGCCATGTGAACTCCTCCTTACATGTAGAAAACGAATCTGGCACGCAAATACAACATCAATCAAAAAATGCGCCGTGACAGGTACGAATAAGTTATCTGTCTGTTGAAAGCTCAGTCCGAGCAAAAAGCTGATCGAAACAACCATGACAAAAAGCAGCCATTTTTTCAGATAGCGAAAATGCAATATCGCAAAAATGATGCTTGCAGTCCAAATGCCGAAATGAGTCTGGATGACGCCCCTGAACAATATTTCCTCGGTAAACGCGATAAACAGCGTCAGGATCAGAATATGCGGATATGACCGGTTTCGAAAAAGCTTCTCATTAATCCCTTCATCGTCATACATATGCCGGGGAACCCATTTCATCACTGCCAGATCCGCCAGGATCACGAAAAACGCTAATGGAATCCCAAAAGTCAGGATGTTTAGGTCGAACAATTGCCAAAGCGAGAAAAAATCGCCGGCATCGGCAAATAAAAAGACGCCAAAAAGCATGGCCAACACCAGCATCAAAATTTGCGAAAAATAGAGCTGCTTCAACATTTCCCCGTCTGAAAGCCGCCTGATGATGTCGCTCTGTTTTTTCAGCATAACCGATCACGGCTGGCTGCGAATATCCTATCCAATTCCACATTCCAGGCTGTTAATGTATTCATCAATGGACGATCTCCTTTAATTTCATATGCTGCAAGGTCCAATCCGCAATATGTACAACAGGCTGAATCACCCGTTTTTTGCGGCTTTCGTTTTTCATTAAAATAAGCCAGCAGGTTTTCGCGGAAGCATTCTTCGTTTTCGGTGATCGCTGCGAAACCCGCCATCTTTTCTAATTTCAGCTGTTTGCGCCTGTCCATTTCCCGGTGGATCAGCTTACGGCCGTCATCGCCTAAATGGCGAACCTTAACGTAAAGGTGTGCGAAATGGCGGGCTTGCGTTTCTGTCAATCCCGATTGTTCGAGGATTTCTCTCAAACTACGTTCATCCTGCCGGTTGGCAAGCTTTTCATATAAAAAGCCGATCTCGCTTTGGCTGAGAGATTCGGTTTCAATCAGCTGTTCTTGAATGCCTTCATCTCCCGGGGCTTTCAAGAGGATGCTGATGCTCTCTTTCCCGTCGCGGCCCGCACGTCCGATTTCCTGCATAAAAGCTTCCGCGGTCTGCGGGAGGCTGAAATGGATCACGTATCTGACATCCGGCTTGTCAACCCCCATTCCAAAGGCGTTTGTACAGCAGACGGCATCAAGCTGATTGCGGATGAATTGCTGCTGGATGAGCATTCTGTCTACCGGATCCATGCCGCCGTGATAATGTCCCATCCTGAGCCCTGTCTCTTCAGCCAGCCTGTCAGCGAGCTCCTCAGCCCATTTTCTCGTGGGACAATAGATAAGGCCCGGCCCTTCCAATTTACGCACCAGTTCAACAAGCCTTTCCGCCTTCTCGGCTGCATCGTGCAACTTTTCAATATGGAGGGCGATATTCGGCCTGTCCACAGAATGGATGATAAATTGGGCTTTTGTCGTCTTGAGCATCCTGGAGATATCCTTTAATGTTTCCTCAGTAGCCGTCGCTGTAAGCGCCAGAGTGACCGGGTGGCCCAGCCGCGTTTTAATGTCGCCAAGCTTCGAGTAGTCGGGCCTGAAATCGTGTCCCCATTGCGAAATACAGTGGGCTTCATCTACGACAAAAAGGCTGATATTCATGGCTTCAAGCCGGCTCATCATCTGCTCGGACTGGAGTGCTTCAGGTGAAATATAAAGGAATTTCAGGCGGTGAAGCTGTCTTAAGATGTAGTCTTTTTCCTGATAGGTCAAGGCGCTGTTATAAGCGGCCGTCCTTTTTTCGCCGCGCATCTTCAGCTGCTGCACCTGATCTTCCATTAATGAAAGCAGCGGGGAAACGATCAGCACCATTCCATCCGCCAAAAACCCGGGGAGCTGGTAGCACAGCGATTTCCCTCCTCCAGTGGGAAGCATCGCTACCGTATCCCGCCCTTGCAGAACGCTTTTGATGATCGTTTCCTGTCCCTTTTTGAACGAGCTGTAGCCGAAATGGCGGCGAAGGGCCTGATGCAGCTTATCCATGGCGGCTCACCGTTTTCGACAGAGCCAGACGGATTTTAAAATAGCTGAATCGGCCCCCAAGACCTTCTTTAATATGTCTGATTTTATTCGTTTGATTGGTTTGTGCATAATCGGCAATGATTTTCTGCTCCTCTTTTGAGACATAGCTTTCAATGGAAAAAGCCGGGTCATGAATAGCGATTTCCACGATATGATCCTCGATCGTCGCCTTTTTCAGCTTCCGGATTTCCGCAATCCGATCGATGGATTTGCCTTCTTTCACGAGAAACAGCGTTTTTCTCGTCGATTGTGTCAGCGTATCTTTCAATGGGATGTCTTGAATCAGCGATTGCAGAGCAGGACTTTCACCATTTTGGGCGGATTGAATAAAATAGTGCAGCACATCCCAAAACAGCGCATATATGTACCATTCATCACGATGCATCTTTTCCGCAAGCTGTTTAACAGTAAAGCCGGCCTTTTGAGCCGATGTCAAAGAATGCACAAAAACGGAAGCCTGTTCGTGATGGTTCAATGCCTGAAGCCTTTCTTCCAGTTCCTTGTGAAGGCGTGCGGCCGTTTCCTCGGAATTGCGGTTTTTCAAATAGCGCTTGACCCAGTTTTGAATCTGGTAATCTTTTGTGATCGGCAAATAAATGCGCACACCGTGAAGCCTGTTTGACAGCACCTGGATTAATAGAGACATCCTCGCCCACATGATTTTGGCGGCCGCATGATAATATGCCCCGTGAAAGTGCGGCGGCCATGGATTGATGCTGAAGCAGCTGGCGAGTTCATCCGCGCCGCTCTCAGTGACAGTATAAGTGTCAGTTCCCGTTTTGTCGGCAATCAACGATTCCCGGTTCAATTTTTGAACACTTTCGTTTAACCGGTCTCTCGAAAGGGATGGACAAAATCCGAAATATTTTGAGACGGCAAACAAACCGGCGTCTTGTATCGTCTGTGACGATCTTTTCCCTTTTAATAAATGAAACACGGCGCTTTTCGACCGCTCTCCTTTCATAGACGAAAGGATGTCGAGGACAATGGCGTCAAAAAAATGAACCGACATAGCATCACCTGCATTCTTTTAGGACAGCATTCGAGATTTTTCTTCTTTTATTTTAACAGATTTTGCGGAGAAATCGATGTTTAAACTCATTTAAAAGGGGTATGTTAGCAGTAGAACCCTTATGTGATAAGCATTCTCAGTATTTTTGAGTTGAAATGTCAGATTAACACCATTACAATAAGGAATGGGAATAGGTTTCATATCGGATAGATAGAGGGTTAAACCATTTGTTCCACCGAAGAACAATCTGGGAGGTTTTTTATTCATGCCAAAATATACAATTGTAGACAAAGATACGTGCATCGCATGCGGTGCTTGCGGTGCAGCGGCTCCTGATATTTACGACTATGATGATGAAGGAATCGCATTTGTCACGCTTGATGATAATCAAGGTGTCGTCGAAGTTCCTGATGTCCTGGAAGAAGATATGATGGACGCGTTCGAAGGCTGCCCTACTGACTCAATTAAAGTAGCGGATGAGCCGTTTGAAGGCGACCCGCTTAAACACGAATAGAGCAAACAAATATCCGGCGCTCCTTCCGCCGGATATTTTTAAAGCAAAGCCCGGCGTTTCCCGCGCCGGGCTTCTTTAAATTATAATTGTTTGGCCATGCGCACATTTTCTTTCAGCCACGGCTTCAGCTGAAGGAAAATCGCGGTGGACACTAAAGCCACTGCAAGGCCCTTGATGATATTAAAAGGCAAAATGCCTGCCAGTATCGTTGTCTTCAGCGCGCCTGCCGATAAAGCCGGAGCGTTTAAGAACCATGTGTAGGCAGGGAGAAACAAGACATAATTTAAGATGCTCATGGAAAGTGCCATCAAAATTGTCCCTGCAAAAAGAGCTGTCACAAATCCTTTGGCGGAATTTGTTTTTTTCAGCAGCAAAGCGGCCGGCATGATAAACAAGACTCCGGCGACAAAGTTTGCCGTCTGGTCGATCGGTACACCTGATGCACTTCCCGCAATAAAGTAATTCAGCACATTTTTCACCGCCTCAACGGCAATTCCCGCCCCGGGACCATACAATATAACAGCGATTAATGCAGGGATGTCGCTGAAGTCGATCTTTAAATATGGAAATGCGCCTAAAATCGGAAAGCTCAGCATCATTAAAATAAATGCAATGCTGCTCAGCATACTGATGGAGACGAGACGTCTCACCCTGGTGTGTTTCATTTTTTGTCACTCTCTCCTTTTCGATCACATCTCACGAAAAGAGGAATGGTTCTTCCCCCGCCTAAACACAAAAAACCCGCTTTTTAACGAAAGCGGGGCGGTTTTAAGACAGGTCGAATAAACGTTTGAAAGCATTTCATTTCAAAACGCGCGGAACCTCCATCTTCTCCCATCCAGACTATACTGTCGGCTTCGGAATCGCACCGAATCCTGCCTTAAAAAGGCTCGCGGGCTTAGAGCGTTTAAACTCATCACCGCCGGTAGGGAATTTCACCCTGCCCCGAAGATTGATCTGTATTTTTTAATTTTGATATTATTATAAATTAATTGTGAAGAAATGTACAGATCGATGCTCATAGGACCAGCAGTTTTCGGCGCAACGCGAGCCGTATGAAGAAAGCGCTATCTCTTATTTGTGCAAAAACCGCACATTCACAGTATTTTCATTTTTAATTTTCGTCTTTTGCCGAAAACTCATTGACACCTTTTATGGAATATGGTAAATTATCAGATATTTATGACGTCTATTTAGGAGGAAATCTTACATGTTTCGAGTATTGGTCTCAGATAAAATGTCAAGCGACGGCCTTAAACCATTAATGGAAGCAGATTTTATTGAAATTGTTGAAAAAAACGTCACTGAAGCGGAAGAAGAGCTGCATACGTTTGACGCTCTGCTGGTCAGAAGCGCCACGAAAGTAACGGAAGAACTGTTTAGCAAGATGACCTCATTGAAGATCGTCGCCAGAGCAGGAGTAGGCGTAGACAACATCGATATTGACGAGGCGACAAAACACGGCGTCATCGTCGTCAATGCGCCAAACGGAAACACGATTTCAACCGCTGAGCATACTTTCGCTATGTTTTCAGCGCTGATGAGGCATATTCCGCAGGCGAATATCTCTGTTAAGTCCCGGGAGTGGAACCGTTCCGCCTATGTCGGTTCTGAGCTTTACGGCAAAACGCTGGGCATCGTCGGAATGGGGCGCATCGGAAGTGAGATTGCGAGCCGCGCCAAAGCATTCGGAATGACGGTTCATGTATTTGATCCATTCTTGACACAGGAAAGAGCAAGCAAGCTCGGCGTTAATGCGAACAGCTTTGAGGAAGTCCTGGCTTGTGCGGATATCATTACCGTCCACACCCCGCTGACGAAAGAAACGAAGGGGCTTTTGAATAAGGAAACCATCGCCAAGACGAAAAAAGGCGTGCGTCTTGTCAACTGTGCACGGGGCGGTATCATTGATGAAGCGGCCCTTCTTGACGCGCTTGAAAGCGGACATGTCGCAGGGGCGGCTCTCGACGTCTTTGAAATCGAACCTCCTGTTGATTCAAAACTGATCGATCACCCGCTTGTCATCGCGACTCCGCATTTGGGAGCTTCCACAAAAGAAGCGCAGCTGAATGTAGCCGCACAAGTGTCGGAAGAAGTGCTCCAGTACGCACAAGGAAATCCGGTGATGTCCGCGATCAACCTTCCGGCCATGACAAAGGATTCCTTCCAAAAAATCCAGCCTTATCATCAGTTTGCCAATACGATCGGAAGCCTCGTTTCCCAGTGCATGAACGAACCGGTTCAAGATGTGGCCATCGATTATGAAGGCTCCATCGCAAAGCTTGAAACATCGTTTATTACGAAAAGCCTTTTGGCCGGATTCCTGAAGCCCCGCGTAGCGGCTACAGTCAATGAAGTCAACGCCGGAACCGTTGCAAAAGAACGCGGCATCAGCTTCAGCGAAAAGATTTCTTCCAATGAATCAGGATATGAAAATTGCATATCTGTTAAAGTGACAGGCGATGTCACAACATTTACGTTAAGAGCAACATATATTCCTCATTTCGGCGGACGCATTGTCGCATTGAACGGCTTTGGCATCGACTTTTCTCCAGCCGGACATCTCGTCTACATTCACCATCACGATAAACCTGGGGTGATCGGTCATGTAGGTGCGATTCTCGGAGATCACGACGTCAATATCGCAACGATGCAGGTCGGACGAAAAGAAAAAGGCGGCGAAGCGATCATGATGCTTTCATTTGACCGTCATCTGGAAAACGAGATTTTAGATGAGCTGAAAAACATCGCAGGCATCGTCTCTGTTAAGGTGATCGACCTTCCGTAAACAGAGAGCGGAACTCAGGAAAGTGTCTTTCCCGAGTTCCGCTTTTTTTATGTCGTTCTTTTCAGGAGCTTTCCATAATTTTAAGCGGCTGCCGGGGATAGATCTCATCCCCTTTCAAATCGTTCCACTCCTGAATCCTCCTGACGGTTACACCCATTTTATCAGCAATCTGACCAAGCGTGTCTCCCTTTTGGACGATGTAAGTGCTTTGACCAGCATGACGGCCGTGCTCGCGAAGAAGCAATTTCTGCCCAATGTAGAGATGCGAATCGGCCAGGCCGTTGATTTCCATTAGCTTCTCGACAGATATCCCGTTTTCTTTGCTGATCCGCCACAACGTATCTCCTTTTTGCACGGGGACGGCCCAACCTTTCTCAGCATCCCCTTGCTGAACATGAACAGCATTTTGCTGAAACGCCTGTTCATGGTAAACCGCCAGCGGATTAATCGCATTTTTCTTATTTTTCGTCCATGAACCATGGTGCATTTCAAAGTGGAGGTGGGTTCCGGTCGATATGCCGGTATTGCCGATGATGCCGATTTCTTCACCTTTTGCAACGCGGTCATTCTTCTTTTTCAGACGTTTGCTTAAATGGGCATATACGGTTTCATACCCATTATCATGTTTGATAAAAATCACTTGGCCGTAAGAATCGGATCTGTACGATTTGCTGATCGTTCCATCTGCCGCTGCCAAAACGCTTTCTCCTTCAGGAGCAGCGATGTCCAGTCCTTTATGCTTGCCGCCTCTTGTACCAAATCGGTCGGTGATCTCGCCTTTTATCGGCTCGATCCATTCCGCTGCTTCGGCTGCCGGCGGGTTTAAGGCAAAACCTGATATCCATATTGCTGCTAACAGGAAGTGTAGATGTCTAAGCTGTTTCAAGTGGTCTAGGCCTCCTATTACATGCATCTTTCGGTAAAAATTTCTCTTTTTGGCGACAGCTTAGTATAATTCCAAATCCATTCTTTTTATACATCAAAAAAAGACCCATACGGGGTCTTTTCAGTTTTCTATCGTCATCGGATTCGGCGCATATGGAACCTGTACAGATTTTGACAAGTCATAGCTTCCGATCCTGTCGATTTTCGCATTTTCAAATCTGACTTGATTAAATCCAAAGTCCTTTGCTGTCAGGAGCAGACCTTCCACCATTAAGATGTCATCGGTTTGATTTTGAATGTCTGCAGCGGATGAGAATTGGATGACAAGCTCTTTTCCTTTTTCCTGAACATCTTGAATGAGCTTATCTCCGGTTATAATCGATTTTAAATGAGAGCCGCTTTCCGCTGTTTGCATCATTTTGACCGCTTCTTCTATACTTTGATACGATTCTTGTGACGGTGCGAGAAATCGCTTGCCGTCAGAACTTTCATATAAAAAATAGCCTCTTTGCCCCTGATGTGTGATCGCAATGTCTGCCTCCATTCCAAAAGAATCGTATTCAGCGCCAGACTCGCCTCCGTTGGATGACAAAAACAATACAGAGTCATAGGACCCCCATTTAAAGGTTTGATTGATGGTTTCCCTCAACAGATTGAAATCCTCTTCAGAAAGCCCGGGGATCTTTTCATTGACTTGGATCGTCACTTTTTTGCTCTTTTTCTCTTCGCTGAATGTCACCTGATCAAGATAGGAAGTGTTGAATGATGTAAACTGGTCGACATCCAGCCGAGTGTAGGCATCCAATGCATCTTCCATATCATTGATGGCGACGTTTTTACGAAGGCTGATCGGCACAACGACAGACTTGGAATCATCAACAAATGCAAAGGTGATATAGTTGTCTTTTTGCTCGCGCGGGACGACAAAGGTGCTTGAAACTGCTGTGTCCGCGGTATCGGCCATCTCCTTTTTGCCGCTTTGGGGCTGCACCACAGAGGGCATATTCGCGTCAGAACCGTTTTGGGATCTGATTTGGTCGATTAATTGAGGAGACATCAGCATCAGAAGAAAGAGAACTAAAACCGTCGCAGCAACTGCGCCCGCCCGCTTTTTAGGCAATTTATGTTTCGGCTGTGCCAAAACCAACTTTTGATAGATCTGATTTGCCGAACGGTTATCCTTAACCGTTGGAAGTTGGCTTAGTAACGCCTTTAGCCGTTCTTCGTTCCATTCTGACTTCTTCATCCTTTTGATCCTCCTTCAAAAGCTCCATCTGTTTACGAAGCACTTTCAGACCGCGGTGCTGAGTCGTTTTCACCTTGCTTTCAGAAAAGTTTAAGGCTTTCGCCGTTTCTGAAATCGAATAGCCTTGAATGAACCGCAAAACAATGACAGATCTCTGGTCCAGCGTACATTTATCCAGCGCCGCAAAAATTTCTT
Source organism: Bacillus sp. HSf4 (assembly GCF_029537375.1). Classification (NCBI taxonomy): domain Bacteria; kingdom Bacillati; phylum Bacillota; class Bacilli; order Caryophanales; family Bacillaceae; genus Bacillus; species Bacillus sp. HSf4. The sequence goes on from NZ_CP120679.1 coordinate 2,453,759, forward strand.
TCAGATTTTCGCTCTGCATCACGATGTCTTCAGGCAGAGGCTTTCGGTCTTTTACCTCTTGTTTATCCCAGTCAAACGTCCCCAAAATCCGCTGGCGGATCGTCTGCTGCTTTCTGAACCAGTCGATTGCGACGTGACGGGCAATCGAAAGAAGCCAGGTTTTTTCGCTGCTTCTGCCTTCAAATGTCTCATATGAGTTCAAAACGCGGATATATACTTCCTGCACCAAGTCTTCCGCCTGATTTTTGTCTTTTACCATATAAAATAAGAATTGAAATAAATCCTGATGGTATTGATCATATATTTTCTGAAAGGTTTCTTCCACCGGAAACCCCTCCGTTCAATTTATTGTCGTTTGTCAATCGAAAAAAGTTACATTACAACTATTACAACTATATTACGGTTATATGAAATATGGAAGGGGATTTTGATAAAGTTAAGGTTAATTTTAACTAAACTAAAGCATAAAAGCACCCGTTCTAAATGAACAGGTGCCAAGCTTATAAGGAACCCTCGTTTTCACTAAGTGCGCTTTCGTTCTCCATATCGGCAAGTTGGCGGATTCTTTGACATGGACTGATTTCTATCCGTTTATGACTTTAAATCCAATTGTCGGCGTAGCTTTTTTGAGACCCCCTTTCTCTTTTCGTCAGTCACCAGGTGGTACCATAAGCCGTCAACTTTTTTATCTTCACCTTCAATTTCTATTTGTTTAATATCCTGACCAGCTTCTTTATAAGAGCTTTGAATATCGATCATGTTGTCAAGTGTTAAGTTCGTTTTGACGTTTTTTTCTAATGCCGTTAAAATCTCTTGATAGTTTGCTAATGATTTTAATTGTGCACCTTCATGAATAATTTGGTTGATAATCTCACGCTGACGCTCTTGACGTCCAAAATCACCGCGGGGATCGTCTTTTCTCATCCGGGCATATGTAAGAGCGGTCTGACCATCAAGATGTTGTTTCCCTTTTGCTAGATGCACCCCTTCAAGGGTAAAATCAATATGATTATTCACCGTAACTCCGCCAACCGCATCTACAATATCTTTAAACCCTTCCATATTTACTTTGATATAATAATTGATGGGAATGTTCAAAAATTGTTCCACAGTTTGAATAGTCCCTTCAATTCCGCCATAGGTGTACGCCGAATTCATTTTGGAAAAGGTATTCTTAGATTTTATAAATACCCTCGTATCACGCGGAATACTTGTCATTGTCGTTTTTTTTGTCTTCGGATTAACAGTGACCACAATCATCGAATCCGGACGGCCTTTATCACCGGGGCGCTCGTCTATCCCCAATAAAAGAATGGATATCGGATCGTGTGAAGCAGCTGCATTCTCCTTCTCGGATTCACGATGAAGAGGTTCGTACATATGACTGATTGATTTTGCCACGTTACGGTAAATGCCGTAAGACACCAAACCGCCACTAGATATCAATAGAACTAGAACCAGCAATATTATATTTTTCATTTTTAATTTTCTTTTTCTCATTTTCACTATCCCTTCCTTGTCGATGCCTGCTCATATTGCTTCCGCAGTCGAAACCGTTATCGTTCTCTGATTATTGTTGATTTATGAATTCCATCTAAAATGAACCGGCTTTATCGAATCGTGAATGGCTTTCATTTCATACCCGTTTTCTTGTAAGTATTTCAATAATTTTTCCAAATGCGCTTCAGTCGTCGGTTTTTCATGCATTAATACGACAAGCGGCTCAACTCCGGTCAGGTTATTGACTTGCTGAATCGCATTATTGACGAATTGACCATTTGTATTTGCAGACTTCCAGTCCTCTGAATCAACCGTCCAATCCCAAATGTTAAAATGCTCACGCCTAATGACTGCCTGAAATGGACCCGTAATATAAGGCTTTGATCCATATGGCGATCTGATCAAATGTGTGTTGACGTTGGCTGTTTCTTTGATCGTTTTAAGCGTATCGTTCATTTCTGCCGCAAAGCTTTCAGGAGATTGATAGATTTTCGATACTTGATGGGTCACTCCGTGTGACCCAACGGAGTGGCCGTTCTCCACCATTTTCCTCACGATTTCCGGATTTTGTTCGATATTAGGTTTTAACATAAAAAACGTCGCTTTTGCATGATATTGACTGAGCAAACTTAGAATTTTTTCTGAAGCAGCCGGGTTTGGCCCGTCATCAAATGTCAAATAGACGACCTTTCCGATTTCCGGCGGTGTTTGTTTACTTTCCTTTTTCTCTGCTGTATGTTTGCTCCTTTCCGCCACCTGCTCTGAAGCGGCGGCACTTCCTTTTATTGACTTCTGCTTTGAACCTGCAAGTGCATTCCAAGACATGCATAACAAAGTCACACCCAGGACAGTCAGCATACCCAACACTATTTTTCCTAGCCTGTTCAATTTATGAACTTTTCTTGGTGAATTCGACACTTTTTCCAACTCCTTGACTGTAGATATGATCACTAGGTTTCTTGTAAACTCGTCACATACAAATGACAATTTTTTAGTTTTGCTGATTAAAAACAAAGTTTGCTAAGAAGGATGCTCTTTTAATATAAGGGGAAGATATCGCAGAAGTTCGACCAACTTGTAAACAAAATGTCACAAAAAGAAAGAAAACATCATTTTTCGGGGATAGAAAACAGGGACTTATTACTCTGTTTGACATGATGTGATCGTAATCAACAGGAGAACATCACGAGGTAAGAAAAAAACCTTATTTCGGTATGAACTGAAATAAGGTTTTTTAGAGAACAATCGGTTATTTAAATGTGATGATATAAGCTTGATCATCAAAAAATCGCGCTGAAGCACTTTCCGTAGAAGAATACTGGTTTTGCGCATTCACGAGCAGGCTGTTGCCATCGGGACTCCAATATATTTCTGACGGTATGGTGCCGTGGTATACCGGTTCTTCATACAGGATATTTTTTCCTTGAAGCTTACCTGCATAAATACTGTCTTTATCATTCAAAAAGTAAGCGATTTTCTTTCGGTCATTTGAAAATGTGAACGCGGCTACTTTTTCGAGCAGAGCAGAAAGCTCGCCGTTTCGGCGATCGTATTCGTACAGGGTTTCCCCGGTACCGAGGAATACAAATTGATCATTGTTTAACCAAACAGGCTCGCCAAGGCTGTTTTGACGCTTGTCCTGAATATCGATGCGATTGCCGTTAACGGTTCCCATCATGATGCTTTCTTTCTTCCCCATCTGTAACACGGTAAGCAGCAAGCCGCGTCCATTATCAGAGATGTGAACTCCCGTAAGCGAATCTTTCTCGGCAAAACCCTTCAATAAATACGTTTTGTGCGTTTTGGAATCTGTATCGAAAACATGAAGGCTAGTCTGACCATCTTGCCCGGCATCTATGACTAGATAACAAACGTATTTGCTGTTATTTGACCATGAAACATCTTGGACATAAACCTCACTGCTTGAGGCGAAACTTGCGATTTCCGTTTTTTTCCCGTTTACCAACGAGATCAGATTCATTGACGCCTTATTTGATGACACGGTTACCCCGGCGATACTCTTTCCGTCCGGAGACACCTTTAGGTTGGACGTATTGCTTTCAATCCCTTGCAGATTTTCAGCTTTTTCATAAGGGGAGGATAGACGCTGAAGACGGTGTTTTGCACGTTCAGATGTCTCATCTCCCTTGAAAAACCCAACGACGGAGTCCGATGAAGACCATCCAAGCAACTGATCTGCTCTTGGAAGGCGATATATTGTTTTTACTTGAAAGGGGCGGTTCTTCTGAACATTCTCTTCCTTGCTTGGTATAATAATGGTTTCCGAGCGTTTTCCCACATTATAACTGGACACGATAATAACGAGAAACAACAGCACCCCTGCCCATATGATAAATGGTTTGTTCTTCATTATTTCTCAACCTTTGCGTAAGCTAATTCAACCTGAATCGTTGTATCGTTTTCCTTGTAGAACATCTCAATAGTTCCTCCGTGTTCATCAACAATTGTTTTCACAATGCTTAATCCCAAACCTACACTTCCCTCTTCCGTGATCTTTTGGTTGACCGAATAAAAGGGCTGAAACATTTTAGAGTGTTGGTTATGTTCAAATGGAGCACTCGGATTCTTGAACGTAAAAAGAACTTTTTCTCCAACGATCCCGGCTTTAATGATGATTTCCGAATGGGATAAGCTGTATTTGATCGCATTGTCCAGCAAATTGATAAAAAGCTGGCGCAGCCTATTCACCTGACCGTGAACGTATAGATCTTCTTCAATGCCACAGGTGATCGTTTTCTTATACCGTTCCGCCCGAAACTTCATCGATTCGCAAACATCTTTTAAAATGTCCCCTGCGTCGATTCTGGCAAACTGATCATCCTTGGACACTTCCCGGGATACTTCAAGAAGCTTGATCACCAAATTGTGCAGGCGCCGGCTTTCTTCAACAATGTGGTTCATTCCTTTATCAAAAAATACCCGATCCGCTTCCCCTTTTGCTTTTATGATCTCGGCATATCCTTGGATGGAAGTCAAAGGTGTTTTCAGCTCATGCGTCATATTGTCAAAAAAGCGTTTCTCTTGCTCGTTCAGTTCCTTTAAGCGATCCCGATCCCTTTCAATGGTTGAAATCTGTTCTCTAATCCTGTTGATCATATCATTGAAATTGACGGCAAGCTGGCCAATCTCATCTTTTCTCTGAAAGTGGATATCCACATCCAACTTGCCCTTTTTGACTTGTGATGAAGCCTCTGTCAGCTTCACGAGCGGAATCGTGATATGTCTGGAGAGGATATAGGAGAAAAGAAACGCCGCCACAAATATGGCAAGGGCGATGTAAAAAACGATATCGAGAATCTCTCCGCTTTGCTTATAGAGCAGGTCAAAATCTTTCGAAAAACGCAATATGCCTACTTTTGTTCCGTCAATGACAACTGGATATGAGAAAAATACCTCCGCTTTATTTCGATCATAGGTGATATGATAGGCGGTCTTTCCTTTGATAGCCTGTTTAAGATCATCATCACTTCCTTCGGAAAACACCTTTTTGTCGGAAGAAGACAGCAAAGTGCCATCCACGGTATAAACACCGACATTGCTTCCTGTAGAGTGATTTAAATTATCCACCATTTCATCGGCCATATCGCCAAAATAAAGTTCATTGTTTTTATAATGATTGATTAAAAATGCTTGGTTTACATACACGGTACTGTTTTTTTTCAATTCGACCAAATCCGATGTCACAATGTTTTCATTACTCGACCAAATGACGTTCTTGACCGTATGATTGAGCACAAGGAAGGAGAGAGAAAAAATCAGAAAAAAGCCCACAATAAACTTGCCCTTGATGGTGCGTAACACGCTCTACTCCTCCTGCTTCTCGAATTTATATCCGATACCGAACACCGTTGTGATCAAGTCGCTTGCATCAAGCTTTTTACGGAGTCTTTGAATATGGGTATCAACTGTACGTGTATCCCCGGCAAAATCGTATCCCCAGATGAATTCCAAAAGCTCTGAACGCGTGAAAACTTTTCCGCGATGGCCAATCAAAGTCATGAGCAAATCAAATTCTTTAGGAGTCAATTCGACTGCCGTTCCGTTTTTTGTCACAAGCCTTTCACCTGGAACAATCACAATATTTTTAAAGCGAATAACATCCTCTTTTACCGTTTCCTGCTCATTCAAATGATGAGCTTGTTCGAGACGGCGAAGTATCGTACGAATTCGGGCCACAACTTCGCGCAGATCAAACGGCTTTGTAATATAATCGTCGGCCCCGAATTCCAATCCAAGTACTTTATCCGTGATATCTGACTTTGCTGTGATCATTAGTATCGGAATATTGTAGCTCTCGGTTACTTTTTTACAAATATCCAATCCGCTGCAGTCCGGCAGCATCCAATCGAGAAGCAGAAGATCAGGTTTGGATTGATCTATTTTACTCATTCCTAACGAACCGCTATTGACAGTACACGTTTCAAATCCTTCCGCCGCCAGCCCGTAAGAAAGCAAATCAGCGATTGGTTCATCATCTTCAATAATTAGTATTTTGGTTTTATCCATTAAACATCACTCATTCCCTGTCTCATGCGCTTATTTTGCATTGCATCCTTCTATAGAGATTATACATAAATCCAGGCTAAAGTCTTCATTAGATGGACTCCACCTGATTCATTCCTCCCCAATCAATAGGGGATGGCTGCCATACTTCCGCTTTAAGCGGAAGCGGACTTTACGGTTTAGAAAAAAACGGACTGCCTTTATAGGGTATCAGAATGGAAACGACTATTTCCATATGCACTTACGACTATGAAAATTTCCGGCTTTTCGCATTCTCCGCCCGTTTTATTTTCATCTTCTCACTCTTTTAACGACAACGAAGACCTAAATGTTTCAAGGTGAGCGGAATGTTTACAAATTGGTTACATTTTTGCTGAAAAACATAAACACCTGTTCGAAATGAACAGGTGCTCTCTGTTTCTTATGGAACAATATTCTTCGTCAAATTTGGCCAGCATCTTTCCTTTTTCTTGGAATATAGAACGTAAATGTCGTTCCTTCATTCAGCCTGCTGTGGACCGCGATCGATCCGTTGTGCGCATCGACGATGTTTTTGACGATCGCAAGTCCGAGACCTGTTCCGCCTTTTCCCCTTGTTCTCGCTTTGTCGGCTTTGTAAAAGCGTTCAAAGATAAACGGAAGGTCTTCTTCCGGTATACCGCTTCCCGAATCTTTTACGGCAGTCTTCAAGCCGCTTGCGGCGGACTGCACTTCAACATGGACGGTGCCACTTGCATTTGTATGGCGCAACGCGTTGTCAATCAGATTGGTCAGTACCTGCTCCATTTTGTCCGGATCAAACTCAAATTGCGCTTCCTGCAAATCGAGATTGTGGGAGAGGGTGATCTCCTTGTCTGCTGCCACTCCATAAAACTTGCGGAACACCCTCTCGAAAAATTCTTTGAGCTCAACAGTTTCCACATTTAAGGAAATATGTCCAGCTTCCATTCTGGCAAGATCAAGCAAGTCGTTTACCAATCTGCCCATTCGCAAAGATTCATCATAAATCACCTGGGCGATTTCCTTTTTCTCTTCTTCAGAGCTGGCGATATCATCCACTATGGCTTCGCTGTACCCTTGGAGCATCGAAATCGGTGTTCTCAGCTCATGGCTGACATTGGCGATAAAATCTTTTCTCAGCTTGTCGAGCCGTCGTTCCTCTGTCATATCCCTCAAGACGGCGACAGCTCCGCGCACATGTGCCTGGTTGTAAAGCGGGCTCATTAAGAGCACCCATGACCTTCCCTGCAACGTCATTTCAATCATCTGTTCTTTTTCCGTGCTGACGGTGTTTTGAAACAGTTCCCTCGCTTCGGGAGGCAGCTCATGTCCCTCTTTTACATTCATGTTCTGCTCATAATACCACGCCTGCAAAAAGCGCTCTGCCGGAGGGTTGGTGACAAGGATCGTGCCGTCGATATTGATGGTGATCACACCGTCGGCCATGCTGCTTAAAATGTTTGATAAATGCTCTTTTTCCTGATTTAAAGCCGTAATATGAAACTTCAGCTGGCGTCCCATTTGGTTAAAAGCGATCGCCAACTCGCCGATCTCATCCTGCGTTAAAATCGGAATTTTCGTGTCAAACTTTCCTTTGGCCAAATCCTGTGCACCTTGCCGCATTTTTCTGAGCGGGTAAGTGATCCGGCTTGACAGGAAGAACGCGAAGATCGTCGTCAAAACGATCGCGATCGCCGCAGCAAAAAGGATATATCTTGTCGTATGCTGTGTCGTATCCTTGACGGCGAGAAGCGACTGGGAAATAAACACCATGCCCCCGTTATCGCCTTTCCCGTATGGAACACCGACAATCAGCTGATCGTTTTTATGGTTTTTGAGGGCCAGCCGCTTTTGCACTTTTTGATGATGGGTGAGCGCATCATTCAAATCGGAATCCCGTTTGATTTCCTTTAAAGTGATCTGGGACACCTTTTCATTTTTGCGCGGAGAATTCCAATATTCATCATCACTTTTTATGATCGCGATACTCGTCAGTTCATCCGCAAGCTCCCATGAGATGGACCTGGCGACCTCCTGGTCTTTGTGGTTTTCCATAATCACAGCCACTTTGCTGGCGAGCTTCGTCAGATCGGCCTCCGCTTCATCGACATGGTAGTTTTCAATGAATTCAAGCAGAAAAACGGTAAGAATAAATAAGACAAATGAAACCAAAAGAAGGATGGTAAACCAGAGCTTACCAACGACACTCTTCCAAAACTTCATTCGTTTCCGACCTCAAATTTGTAACCGACACCCCACACTGTGACGATTTTTTTGGCCGCCTTCGGAGAGACTTTGTTCAGTTTTTCACGTAAACGTTTGACATGGGTATCGACCGTTCTTAAATCCCCGAAAAACTCATACTGCCAAACTTCTTTGAGCAGCTTTTCGCGGTCGTAAACTTTATCAGGGGTTTTTGCCAAAAAGTAAAGAAGCTCATACTCTTTCGGGGTCAGGCTGACCTCTGTTCCGTCTGCCATGACTCTGTGAGCATCATGGTCGATGGACAAATGAGAAAAAACAAGAACATTCTTTGCTGTTGTATCCGTATTGAGATAAGAGGTTTGCGATGATCTTCTCAAGAGCGCTTTGACCCTCAACACCACTTCCCTCGGGCTGAAAGGCTTGACAATGTAATCATCTGTACCGACCTCAAATCCCTGCACCCGGTTGGCTTCTTCCCCTTTTGCCGTCAGCATAATGATCGGTGTCGCTTTTTTATCTCTGACTTGGCGGCACACTTCGATACCGTCCGTACCCGGCATCATCAAATCGAGCAGGATCAGATCATAGTGGTTGCCAAGCGCTTTTTCGATGGCTTCATCACCGTTTTCGGCTTCTTCAATCACATAATTTTCTCTTTCAAGATACATTTTTAAAAGACGTCTGATTCTTGCCTCATCATCTACTACTAATATTTTTGTCTCTTTTGTCTGTTCCATCGTAAACCTCCTGAATTGAATCTTCTTACATTCATTTTATTAGAAAAATGATAGTAATCCAAGCTGAGATTATTCCTCCATTTGACAAAAAACATCCGGAAGGTTCAGGAACCTCCTGAACCTTCCATTGCCTTCAATGGTTATGCATACGAATGTAGCCCTGCGATCACAAGGTTTACAAAAATAAGGTTGAACATAATAATGGCAAAACCGATCACGGCAAGCCATGCCGACTTTTCCCCGTGCCAGCCTCTTGAAAGCCTGAGATGCAGATAGGCGGCATAAAATAAAAAGGTGATCAGCGCCCATACTTCTTTTGGATCCCAGCCCCAGAACCTGGTCCAGGCCAGCTGCGCCCAAATCATCGCAAAAATAAGCGCGCCCAGCGTGAAAACGGGAAAACCGATGGATACGGAGCGGTAGCCGATTTCATCGACAAGATCGAGATTCACATTCTTCACCAGCGGCTGTAACAGCTGGCTGACACGTTTTCTGATGATCAATCTGATCAAGCCGTAAAGCAACATACCGGCACCGAATGACCAAATGACCGTATTCAGCTTGCGCCCGGAAAAAACAGGCGGCACATTGAAAAGCGGCTCCATTTTTTCCTTTGTCAAAAGCTCTCCCTTATTCGGGCCGATGAGCGCAGGAAGCTCGTAAACCATGACATCTTCCTGACCGTTTTTATCGATCCACTTGAACTGCGCCTCATAACCCCCTATTCTGAATGCGGTGGTTACAATGATGAATGCAAGCGTCGTCACGAGCATAAACATCACAAACTCAAGCCAGAACGTTTTTTTACCCGGTTTTGATTGATCGACATGCTTGAGCAGAAAGATGGCGCCGGCGACAAAGCTGATGGCGAGTATCGCCTGCCCGAGCGCAGCCGTTGTCACATGAATATACAGCCAGCTGCTTTGCAGCGATGGTATCAGCGGCGTAATATCAGTCGGGAACATGCTGGCATATGCGATTAAAAGCAGGACAACCGGCAGTGTAAACAGCCCCAAAGCGGAAAGCTTGTAAATAAAATAGATGATGAGAAAGGCCAGTACCAGCATCATGCTGAATGCCGTTGTGAATTCAAAGAGATTGCTGACCGGAGCATGTCCTGATGCGATCCATCTCGCAATAAAATATCCCAGCTGGCATACAAATCCGGCGATCGTGATCAAAACGGCGATGGATGCCCACCGGTTCTTTTTTACTGGCGCTGATGTTTTGCTTCTGATTGAGCCGCCAAAAAAGAAGACCGCTGCGAGATACAAGAGAAATGCCGCGTACAATAAATTGCCGCTAAGCTCTGCCATGAAAACCCCTCCCTATGCTGGCGTTTATTTTTTTTCCTTCAACAGTTCTTTTTGATCGGCCGGTTCGCTTATCCCCGTGTCCGCCAGTACTGTCTGAAAGTCTTTTTTCAACCCGTACCAGTTTTTGTTTGTATGTCCGCTGGCGAGCACCTGTCCGTCTTGCGTTCTGAGCCAAATCCTTCTGTGGTGCCAATACATACCTTGTATAACACCGATCATAAAGATGATGCCGCCTGTCATGAGCACCCATAGTGTCAAATCTTTTCTGACCGTAAGCCCTGAGAGGTTCTTCGTTTCAACATGGTCAAACTTCATTTTGTATTTGTTGTTGTCAGAGCCTTCTATCGTCTCCTGAATCGCTACAAAGCTCTTTTCCCCTTTAGGCCTGTCCGGCGCGGTGATCTGAAAAACGAAAGCCGGATTGTTCGGATTTCTCGTTTTCGTGCTCGGTTCACCGGCTTTATTAAAATAAAAATCTGGCAGATAGCTTGCGAGATGCACCTTGTAACCGTTGCCAAGATCGTAGTCCGACTTCGGCTCCAGAAGGTCGATCGACACCTTGCCGAACGATTTCCCGCTGTCTTTTTCGATAAGCTGGAACACCATCTTGTCGAGCTCGCCTTCCCTGTAATCCAGCTGATAAAGCGCAAAAGAATCGAATTTCAGCGGATCGTTGACTCTGATCGTGTCGTTTTTCACTTTTTTTAATTCAGGGTCTTCACCGGGAAGGCTGGCATGTTCACTTTCATAAAGTTCGACATCTGTCTGAAAATTCTTCGCCACCATTCCGTCTCCGGCTTTATTGATCGCTTCCGAAAATACTTCTTTTTCCTTTTCACTCTTGTACATTTCCCTTTTAAACTGGTGGTTCTTCAGATAGTAGCGGCCGTCCGTACCCGGAATAGGGACGGTTTCCCCTTCCCTGATCCAAAGGGTTTCATCGACATACATACCCGGAACAAAACGAAGCATGACACCGATGAGGAAAATGATCAGACCGACATGATTGACATAAGGGCCCCATCTTGAAAAACGCCCTTTTTCAGCAAACAGGTTGCCGTTTTCCTCCTTCACGCGGTAGCGCTTTTGTTTCAGCCGCTCGATGATTTGCGTCCTCACGCTTTCAGACATGACGGAATCGGTCCGGCTGAACAGCCTCTGCCTCTCCATAAAATTCGGATTGCGGATCACTCCCTGATTTTTCAAGGCCCTGTACAGCGGGACGACGCGGTCAAGGCTGCAAATGACCAGGGAAACGCCGATTGAGGCGACGAGGATGATAAACCACCATGAGCCGTAAAGGTTGTGAAACCCGAGAAGATAATAGATTTGTCCCAATAGTCCGTATTGTTCTTCATAATATGTATCAGCCTGCGCACCCGGCGGCAAAAACATTTCCTGCGGAAAAATCGTTCCGAAAGCCGAAGCGGTGAGCGTAATCACGATCAGCCAGACGCCGACCTTTACAGATGAAAAGAAGTTCCAAATTTTATCTACAATCGTTTTATTGTAAGTTTGGGAGCGCCTCGCGCTGCCGTCATATCGCATATCAAGGAGTTTGGCGTCCTGTTTTTTCAGCGGCTTTCCGCACGATTCGCACAGAACGGTTCCTGTCGGATTTACATGACCGCATTCGCATTTGATTTCTTTCATCATGATGATCCCTCAGGCTTGATCATTGTCATGTAATCATGGATCATGCGCTCCGTCATTGTCCCTGTGACCACTTTGACGATCTCGCCTTCCGGGTTGATCAAAAATGTGGTCGGAAGCGGGGTGACATCGTACGCATCCACCACCTGCCTGTCCTTGTCAAGCACCACGGGAAAATTGACGCCGTAGGCTTTCATAAAGTTTTGCACGGCAAGGTTTGATTCCCCGACATTGACGGCAACGATCTCCACTCCTTGATCCTTAAACTCCTTATACTGTTTAGCCATATAAGGAAATTCCTTTTTGCATGGTTCACACCACGTTCCCCAAAAGTTTAAAAAGACCCCTTTGCCTTTTAGTTCGTCCAGCTTGAGACGGTTTCCGTCCACATCCTCCAGCGAGAAATTGGGCGCTTTCTCCCCCACTGCCGCGCTTTCGTTGTTTTGAAATACAGCGCTGTAAAGCGTATAGCCAAGCGCCGCCAGCAAAACAAGGAGAATGACTGTCCGAATGTAAAAACGCTTTTTCTTCATATTCCGCCCCCTCATTTAGACACTCAGTATCATTATAGCATCCTGATACTGACTGCCTTTTTTCTTTTTTTGAAGGTTGTGTGAAAATTTAGAAAGCATGTTTGCCGTGTTCCGCCATGGCCCTGAGCCTCTTTACTTCATGCGGTGTCAGCTCTCTCTTCTCTCCCGTTTTCAGCCCCTGCAGATTCAAAAAGGCGTATTCCTCCCTTTTCAGTTTGACCACTTCATGGCCGATCGCTTCAAACATCCTCCGCACTTGCCGGTTGCGTCCTTCATGAATGGTAATTTGGACGATGCTGGTTTGCTTTTTCTTGTCGAGCGAAAGCAGTTTCACTTTAGCCGGGGCGGTTTTTCCTTCCTCAAGCTTGACGCCGCGCTCGAGCGTTTTTAAGTTTTCCTTTGCCGGGATGCCTTTCAGCTTGGCCACGTACGTTTTGTCGATCTGGTATTTCGGGTGCATCAATTTATTGGCGAAGTCCCCGTCATTCGTCAGCAGAAGCAGTCCGCTTGTATCATAGTCGAGCCGTCCGATCGGGTAAATCCGCTGCGGAACCTCTTGGAAAAAATCGGTCACCACTTTCCGCCCTTTATCATCTTTCACCGCGGAAATCACGCCCCTCGGCTTATAAAAGAGGAAATAAACCGGCTCTTCGGATTCAAGCTGAATGCCGTTTACTTCTATCCGGTCTGAACTCGTCACTTTGACGCCGAGCTCTCTGACTGTTTTGCCATTGACCGTCACTTTTCCTTCTTTTATCAGCTCTTCCGCCTTTCTTCTTGATGCAATTCCGGCGTGAGCGATCACTTTTTGCAGTCGTTCCATATCTTTCACCTCATGTATTATCTTACTTTTTTCCAATTCAACAAACAAGCATTCAGTGCGGCTTGTTCGCGTAAAAACCTGAACTCCGCCCTTTAATGTATCCTTTCTCAGCCCAAAAGTAAAACAGTTTTGGCCAAAAAGCAAAAAAAGCGCCTGTTTAGGCGCTTCCAAACAACAAGGCAACAATGATGACAGAAGCGATGACACCCGCTAAATCGGCAAGCAGGCCCACCTTTAAAGCATCCCCCATTTTTTTGATTCCAACCGCCCCAAAATAGACGGTCAGGACATAAAGGGTCGTGTCAGTCGATCCCTGCATGACGGAGGCAAGACGGCCGATAAACGAATCAGGCCCGTAAACGGCGATCAGATCTGTCGTCATGCCGAGCGCCGCCGTTCCTGAAATCGGCCGGATCAAGGCGAGGGGCACGACCTCTGTCGGCATGCCGACGGCAGTAAAAACGGGTTTCAATATATCCATAAAAAAATCGAGCGCCCCGGAGGAGCGGAAAACCGTGATCGCCACAAGCATCCCGACCAGGTAGGGGATGATGGAAAACGCAATTTGGATCCCTTCTTTTCCCCCTTCTACAAACGCTTCATAAGTCGGAACTTTTTTAAATGTGCCATATAAAAGAATCGAGGCGATGATAAACGGGATAAGGGCTAAAGAAAGCCAATTGATGAATTCCAAACGCTCACCCCTTCTTTTTTCTTCTATAATAAAAATACCTGTCGATGATAATCGCAACAATTCCTGATATCAGCGTCGCCAAAATCGTCGGTCCGACGATGTCTGTCGGCGATTTTGAATCATAAGTCATTCTGACCGCAATCACCGTCGTCGGAATGAGTGTAATGCTTGACGTATTGACCGCCAAAAAGGTGATCATCGAACGGCTCGCCTCGGCGCGGTTTTGATTGAGCGCCTTCATTTGTTCCATCGCTTTGATGCCGAGCGGTGTCGCCGCGTTGCCAAGTCCGAAAAAATTGGCCATTAAATTGGATAAAATGTACCCCATCGCCGGATGGTCGGGAGGAATATCAGGAAACAGCTTTGAAATGAACGGACGGCACATGCGGCTGAATTTGTCGAGGAGCCCGGACTGCTCGGCTATTTTCATCAGCCCCAGCCAGAAGACCAGGACACTCATCAGTCCGATCGCGATGGTGACCGCTTCTTTCGCTCCTTTAAATACAGCTTCGTTCACTTCTTGAACCGTTCCGTTCACAAGCGCAAACACAAGACCGATGACCGTTAAACCGACCCAGATTATATTGACCATGATGGACCGCCCGCCGCTTTTTTAAAAACAGATTGAAAGGTATCAAGGAACGATTTTTTCGGCTTTTTGTTCCGTTCATTTTCATAGTACACAGGCAGGTCGGCAATCGTTTTTCCGTCCAGTTTCACCTTCATCCTGCCAATGATGTCCGGAATCGCTTTTTCGTTTTTCCGCCAAGATTTCTTCGGCTCGAGAAGTTCTAAGTCGATCTTCACCTCGTCTTTTTCCTCATCGCTTAAGAGATACTTGACATCGCGTTTAATAAAAACTTTGCTTCCATAAAACGAATCCCGCAGCCTGTGAATTTCTCCTTTTTTGGCAACAACATACGTTTTATAATGATCGTAACAATAGCTGAACATATTGATATGATCATTCCAATCATCAGGAGCGTTGATCGTGACCGCGATCAGATCTGTGCCGTCTTTAGAGGAAGTGGATACGAGCGTGCGCTTTGCAAGCTTTGTGTACCCCGTCTTGCCCCCTGTGCTGTAGCGGTACAAGCCTGTTAAAAGCTTGTTTTTGTTTCTCCAGATTCCCTGCATCGTTTCCGCTTTGTAATGCTTTGTTCCGGCGATTTTTCGGTATGTCTGATTTGTCATCGCATATTTTGTCAAAAGCGCCATGTCATATGCGGTTGAATAATGGCCGTCATGATCATCAAGACCGTGGGGATTGCGAAACACGGTGTTTTCCATCCCGAGATCGGCCGCTTTTTGATTCATCATATACACAAAGCCTTCAAGACTGCCGCCGACGTGTTCGGCAATCGCCACGGCGGCGTCATTTCCCGATCTCAGCATGAGACCGTATACAAGGTCTTTTAGCTTAACTTTTTGTCCGCTCGTCAAATATATGGAAGAACCTTCCGTACCTGCAGCCCTGTCTGAGACTGTCACGGTATCCTCCAATTTTCCCGACTCGATCGCCAAAATGGCCGTCATGATCTTCGTGATGCTTGCAATGCGCCGCTTTTCATGTTCATCCTTGGCAAATAAAACCCTGCCGGATTGACCGTCTATGACAATTGCGCTTTTTGCGCTGACATGAATGGAAGCCTCTGCTTCAGCGATTTGAAAAGAAGAGAAAAAAAGAAAAAAAAGAATGGCCGCTGCTGCAGTTCGTTTTAGAAAGCGCATTTTTCTCACGTCCTTGTTGTTGTTTGTACAAGTTTATGCGCTTGTCTAACCGATATGATCATCAAATGTGCAATTCTTAAAAAATCGCATGAAAAAACTCCCCCTCAAAAGGGAGAGTTCGGGTAATTTTATCTTGGATGAACCACCTTCATCTGATAGTCCGTTGCATAGTATTCCAATTCTTCTCTCATCGATTGGTATCCCGTTTCAAGAGAAGCCATCAATTTTTTTAATGAGGCCGGCGCTGGTTCGTGAAAGCGAATGGCGTGCCTTCCCGTATAAGCTGCTCTGCTGTCTTCATACCACGTTTCTTTTTTCGGTGTAAAAAATTCCTCTATGCATCGATGATAAATCTGATAGAGCGTCCTTTCCGCCGCAGCATCCCGAAAAGGCTCCTGCTGCAGCATGACTCGACAGGCTGAAAGTCCTTCTTCACAGTAGACCGTAAGCTTTCTTAAATTGCTGAGGACATCCCGGAAATAGGCGCTTCGTCCCGGTTCTTCCGTTTCCAGAGATGAAAGCGTTGTTTCGTTCAAATAATCGCTCAGCGTCTGAACAGCCTGTGATAAAAATTCCTCTGCCTGCTCGGTTTGGGCTCTTGCCATAGATTTTCCCATTGGTGTCGGCACCCTCTCCTCATCGCTTTGTTACAATCGTATTCTTACGTCGTTTAAATTAAACATAAAAAATACGATAATATATATTATCATACTTCGTTCTTAAGGTGAATCTATTTTAAATCTTCAAACGTCTGATTGAAATTCTCGAAGAATAAATCAGCTTCCTCCTGCACCCCGTCTTCTTCGACGTTTTCAGGCAGCGGCGGAAGTTCTTCAAGCGCCTTTAATCCAAACTGCTCTAGAAATGTGTCTGTCGTTCCGTATAAAATCGCCCGGCCCGGCCCATCCGCTCGTCCTACTTCACAGAGCAGCGCTTTTGCGACAAGGCTTTGGAGAATCCGTTCGGATTTAACCCCCCTTATATCTTCGACTTCAGCCCTTGTAATCGGCTGTTTATATGAGACGATGGCCAACACTTCAAGCGCCGCCTGGGAAAGCCCTTTTGAAGGAGCTTCGATCAGCTTTTTCAAATAGACGGCAAATTCTTTTTTTGTCGAAAGCATGTAAGTGTCTGCGTATTCAACAAGCTCAATGCCTCTGTCTTCCTGTTCATAGCTTTCCTTTACGTCGTGCATAATATCCTGAAGCTCTGTTTCATCGATTTCCAAAACGGATAACAGCTGTTTTTTGGTAAGGCCTTCGTCTCCCGCCGCATAGAGCAACGCTTCGACAATGGCCTTCCAATTCACGATATCAAGCGTCATGAATCGCTTCACTCCCTGTGATGTAAATATCTGAAAAATTATGTTCCTGTTCAATGATGATCAGCTGATTTTTCATCAGCTCCAATATCGCTAAAAACGTCACGACCAAATGCTCTTTTTGTTCATACGGAAACAGTTCCGTAAAGTTGATTCTTTTTCGGGCCGATTTCAAATTGTCGACGATTTGCGCCATTCTTTCTTCGATCGGGATTTCCTGCCTTGAAATCCTCGTTTCCGAAGGACGGCTGATTTTCTTCCGGTTCAGCACCTTTTGAAATGCGCCGAGCATATCATAAACCGTTACCGAAAGCTTTTGTTCGCTCAGCTTGATTTCCTTGGCGTAGCTGCTTAAGTCGCTCGGCGGTTTGGCGAACGATTTTTGCCGCTCTTCTTCACGCTCTTTTAAATTTTGCGCCGCACTTTTGTACTTTCTGTACTCTATCAATTTTTCAATCAATTCTTCTCTCGGGTCCTCTTCCTCTTCAAGAAACTCCTCATCAAACAGCTCTTCTTCTTGTTTCGGAAGGAGCATCCGGCTTTTAATGCTGAGCAGGGTGGCGGCCATCACCAAATATTCGCTCGCTACATCTAACTCAAGCTCACGCATCGTATGCACATATAATAAATATTGCTCGGTTATCTTCGCAACAGGTATGTCATAAATGTCTATCTCGAGCCGATTGATAAGATGCAAAAGCAAATCCAACGGTCCTTCAAACGCCTCGATTTTCACCTGATATTCCATGATCATTTCTCACCATTTTCACAATCGCTTCTTTGCCGGCCTAAACTGGCTACCCTTAAGTATAAATTACGCGTCTATCCGAAGTCCAATATAATTTACAAAGCCTCGGGAGGCATCCGCCTATACAAATTGAGAAATACACACATAGAATATGGTGAATTCTTAAATAGAGGAGGGAACAGCATGAGCGGTCAAGGCTTCGGCTACGGCGGAGGTTTTGCTTTGATTGTGGTTCTGTTTATTTTGTTAATTATTGTAGGAGCCGCATGGATCTATTAATATAAAAACGGCTGATCGCCATGAGCGTCCGCAATAAACGGACGCTCATTTTCCTAAAAACTCGCGGGCACTCCCTCGCGTTTTTTCTTTGCCGGGTTCTTGTGATACACTTGAACGGAAAAGAAAAGGAGGCTGTCGGATGTATCCCGAAGCTTACATCGATTATCTGGCTGAATTTCATGGATCAAGGGATTATTTTGAGTGCCATGAAATTTTGGAGGAACATTGGAAAAAAGAACCTCCGGGAGCACGGAAGCTTTACTGGGTCGGTTTGATCCAGCTGGCCGTCGCCCTCTACCATCAGCGGAGAAACAACTTCACCGGCGCGAAAAGGTTAATGGCAAACAGCATCCGCATTCTCGAAGGCGAGCAGACGGCCGTTGAATCACTCGGATTAGACTACAGCCGGCTCATCAGCCTGCTAAAGCATACTTACCGAAAAATCGAATCGCATTCTCCTTACGAAAGCATCATGCTTCCCATTGCAGACAAGGCGCTTGAGGAGCGATGCCGAAAAAAATGCGAACAGCAATCCTATCCATGGGGGCGGACAAGCGTTGTACAGGACGCCTTCCTCATCGATAAACACCGGCTGAGAGACCGGAGTGAAGTGCTGGCCGAACGGGAAAAAGAAATCGCGCGGCGAAAAAAGAGCAGAGGCCGATAGCAGCCTCTGCTCATTTGTTATATGTGATGTCTTCATTTTCGTGATCCTGACAGCGTTCAAAAAATCCTTTCGTTAATTCATTCGGAACCAGCGGTTTTGGGTCAAACATCTGCGAAACGGCCGATACCATTTTTTTGCCGATTCCTTGATGACGGTGAGACGGGTTTACACTGATATGCTTAATTTCAACTTCTTCTTCTCTTTTTTCTACTCCTACACAGCCGACGATATCCTCGCCTTCTTTCCAGAGGAAAAGCTGTCTTTCAGCGTCCGTTTCATAGTCTTTTATTGTCTGCTGAAGCTGCTTGACATCCTTCTCATTCGGCATGAACGAAAGGAGACCCATCGCAATCTTTTCGAATGACTTTTTATAACGAATTAACATAAATACCCCTCAATATATCAAAATGTGGATCTTACGAAGGCTAGTCGCTTCACATCACATTATAAACATTTTTAATACCTTTTTAAACTCTTTTTCGGCAATTATTGAAGCGACCGGGTCAGGTTTGCCATTTCAATCGCCGCAACAGCAGCCTCAGCGCCTTTATTGCCGGCTTTCGTTCCGGCGCGTTCTATCGCCTGCTCTATCGTTTCAGTCGTCACGACTCCAAAGATGACCGGAACACCAGTCGACATGCCGCTTGCTGCGATTCCCTTTGCCGCTTCATTGCACACATAGTCATAATGGCTTGTCGCCCCCCTGATCACCGTACCCAGCGTGATCACCGCGTCATACTTTTTCGTTTCAGCCATTTTTTTCGCGATCAATGGAATCTCAAATGCACCGGGAACCCAGGCGACATCGATATCATCAGATTTGACCCCATGTCTTAAGAGCGTATCTTCTGCACCGCTTAACAGCTTGCTTGTAATAAAATCGTTGAATCTTGATACGACAATGCCGATTTTCAAATCTGTTCCAACTACATGGCCTTCAATTTTATTCATATGAATCCCGTCCTTTTTTGTGATGATTTCTGTATTAAAAATGAAGCATATGCCCCAGTTTTGATTTTTTCGTTTTTAAATAATGTTCGTTGTCTTTGTTCGCTTCCATCTGCAGCGGAATTCTGCCGGCGATTGTTAAACCGTAGCCTTCAAGACCGGCAATTTTCCGCGGATTGTTCGTTAAAAGCTTCATGTTTTTCACGCCTAGATCCCTTAAGATTTGAGCGCCGATGCCGTAATTTCGCAGGTCTGGACGAAAGCCAAGCTGTTCGTTTGCCTGTACGGTGTCATAGCCTTCCTCCTGAAGCTTGTAGGCCTTCAGCTTATTGATCAGACCGATGCCTCTTCCTTCCTGCCGTAAATATACGAGGACGCCGCGGCCGGCTTTTTCAATTTGCGACAGCGCGGCGGCGAGCTGCGGACCGCAGTCACAGCGGTGAGAGCCGAAAACATCGCCCGTCAGACACTCTGAATGAACCCTGACAAGCACAGGTTCGTCACCAAACGGAACATCCCCTTTGACAAGGGCAATATGCTCTTTATTGTCAATTTCGTTTGTGTAGCCAAACACCTTGAAGGTGCCGAAATCTGAAGGAAGCGTGATGCCTACTTCGCGGTTGATCAGCGTTCCTTTGCTGTATCGGTATTCGATGAGATCTTTGATCGTAATCATTTTCAGACCGTGCTGATCAGCAATTTTTTTGAGCTCCGGAACCCTCGCCATCGTCCCATCTTCATTCATGATCTCGCAAATAACGCCGGCAGGCTTGGAACCGCACGCCGCCGCAAGGTCAACGGCCGCTTCCGTATGCCCTGCTCTTTTGAGCACGCCGCCTTTTTTCGCGATCAGCGGGAAAATATGCCCCGGTCTTTTAAAATCAAGCGGGCCGGCGTTTTCGTCGATCAGCGACATCACCGTCAAAGAGCGCTCCTGAGCGCTGATTCCTGTCTTTGTCTCACGGTGGTCCACACTGACCGTAAAGGCGGTGTGATGAGCATCTGTATTTTCATCCACCATCGGATGAAGGTCGAGCCTTGACGCGATCTCTTCGGTCAGCGGCGCACAAATCAAGCCTCTTCCATGGGATGCCATGAAGTTGATCACCTCTGGTGTCGCATGTTCGGCCAATGCGACGAAGTCACCCTCATTTTCCCTGTCTTCATCATCGACCACGATGATAACTTTCCCCTGCTTTAGATCGTGTATCGCTTCATCAATTGTATGAAACATGGGCATGCGCCTCCTTTCATCAAAACCCGTTTTCTTTTAAAAATGCTGCAGTGATTGTCGGTGTCTGCTGTTCTTGATTTTGCTGGTGAAGAAACCGGTAAATGTATTTGCCGATCATATCGCACTCAATATTGACGATGCTTCCGACCTTTTTTTCCGGAAAAATCGTTTCATCCAGTGTGTGCGGAATGAGCGAGACAGTGACTTGATCCTCGGTCAATCCGAAGATCGTCAGGCTGACGCCGTCAACGGCGATGGAGCCTTTTATAACAAGCATTTTCGCCAATGCTGGATCAAGCTTTAAATCATAGTATACGGCGTTTTCCGCTTTTTCTATCCGGACAATGGTTGCCGTGCCGTCGACATGCCCCGACACCATGTGGCCGCCAAAACGGCCGTTCGCCGCCATCGCCCTTTCCAGGTTGACGGCACTGCCTTTTTTCAATGTGCCGAGCGATGTCGCTTTCAGCGTTTCCAGCATGACGTCGGCCGTAAACTGACCTTTTTTAAAATCATTGACGGTCAGGCAGACTCCGTTGACCGCAATGCTGTCGCCAAGCTTGACATCTTCGGTCACTATGTTTGATTGAATGACTAAAGACATGGCGTTTCCTGCCTTTTTCAAGTCTAAAATCGTTCCGACTTCTTCAATGATGCCTGTAAACATGGGCCACCACCCTATTCTTTTATCGGTTTAGCTGCCAGTTTTACATCCTGGCCGATTTTCGTAATGGTTGTGAATTGTAATAAGGGGACATCTTTCATCGATTGAAAGCCTTCACCGGAGATGGCACTGGGAGAAGAAAACCCTCCGATTAATTTTGGGGCAAGATAGAAGATGATCTGCTGATAAAGTCCTTCTTTGACAAAGCTTGCATGAACGGTCGATCCGCCTTCAACATAGACAGAAGCGATGCCGTTTTCCGCCAGATGCTGAAGCACTTCCTTTACTGAAATCGACTCGTTGTCGAAAACAATGATCTGAACGCCTTTTTCCTCGAGATGGCGGACGATGTCTGGATCGGCCTTGGATGTCGTGTAAATCCAAGTGGGCGCTTCTTTGTCATGAATCACCTTGGCGTCAAGCGGAATCGTCAGGCTGGTGTCGAGTATCACCCTGACCGGCTGATTCACCACATCGGGCAGCCGGCACGTCAGACTCGGGTCGTCCGCTTTTATTGTGCCCACACCGACTAAAATACTCTGATGATTTTTTCGGTACTTATGAGCATCCATCCTGGCTTCACTGGAGGTGATCCATTTGCTGTCGCCTGTACTTGTAGCCGTTTTGCCGTCAAGGCTTGCAGCGGCCTTTAATGTAACATACGGCAGTCCCGTCCGCATGAAATGCATGAATTTTTCGTTCAGCTCTTCCGCCTGCTCTTTGAGAACACCTGTCGTCACTTCAATTCCGGCTTCCTGCAGCATCTTGATTCCTCTTCCGGAAACAAGCGGGTTCGGATCTTCGGCAGCAACAACGACTCTGCTGAGCCCGGAGCGAATGATCAGCTCCGCGCATGGCGGCGTTTTTCCGTAGTGGCTGCAAGGTTCAAGCGTGACGTATATCACAGCTCCTTCTGCATGGCGCCCCGCCATTTGAATGGCGTGCACTTCAGCATGCGCTTCACCGTATTGTAAGTGGGCACCCATTCCGACAACCTGACCGTCCTTTACGACGACAGCTCCGACAAGCGGATTGGCGCCGGTCTGCCCCTCGCCCTGTTTTGCCAGCTCTAATGCGAGATTCATATAATCCTCGTCCTTCAATTCCTTCCCTCCCTTCTTTTGTAAGCTTCACGCAAAAAACCCCGGAATATACATTCCGGGGTTTAATTTTTGTGCATGAGAAATAAAACTATGCATGACAATATTTTTCACATAGTTTACATCATCCTTCTCCCATCCAGACTTTCACTGTCGGCTTCAGCTTTTCACTGAATCCACCGCCTGCATAGCGCAGAGCGGGTCACGGGCTCTAAAGCGTCTCCTAAGCTTTACTACCGCCGGTCGGGATTTTCACCCAGCCCCGAAGGATACAATCGATATTTTCTTGTCCTTATGCGTATTATAGCGGCCCGATGTCGAAATTGCAATGAAAACCGCTTTCTATAGAAAAAACCCTCTGCAGGCAGAGGGCCGTTAGTTCGTCACCTTGACGACTTTTATCAATCCTTCGATTCTGTTTGAATTGCTGAAATATGCTTTGACTTTGTCTCCTTCTTTAATATCGGACAAGTCCTGATCGAGATTTTTCGCATCAAAAATAATTTTTGTTCCGTTATCAGCAATTCCGTGGTACTCAGTACCATCAATTTTAGTTATTTTATATTGATGAATGGTATAGTCTTTTTCTCCGGATGAGACCGTTTGACTGAGCGCTGTTGAAGCATCCTGCATGCTTCCGTTTTTTAAATAGTAGAAGCCCCCTGCCAGCACGGCGGCCAAAATCATCAACACCGTGAGCTTGACTTTTATTTTCCCCATGATCAAAACCTCCAGAACACATTCTGAACTATCATATGTTTTTTCACTTTATTTGATGAAATAAAAACATTTTCGATTCAGACGGAAAATATGTGGTTTCTAAGTATAACGCAAAATAGTGGCAAATCGTTTCATATTCGGGCGAAATACTCCTTATAACCTACGAATGTACATTCTGTCTTCAGGGGTTGATAGGTCATTAAGACTAAAACGAGACTAAAAGACTACAAAGCCCGATCTGCCTCTTTCACCCGAGCCAAAATCGCCGGGAAGCTTTGCCCGGGGAACACCTGCCGATAACTGCAGATCTGCTGAACGGGCCATTTGATGCAGAATTTCAACAAAACACGCGCTGGCTTACCTATTATTATAAAAAAAGCCCATCCATCCTTCCAGAAAAACGCCGTGTTTTTTGTGTCGCTGTTCCTTATCAGGCGCCGAACCTAAAAAAGATCCCCAGGCAGGAATCTTTTTTGCAAGACGCACCGTCTCAGTGAAATTCAACATCTATTTTTCTTTTATGGTCTTGGTTTTCCTTTGGCATCCTTACTTCAAGCACCCCGTTTTTATACGATGCTTTTATACCCTCATGGGAGACAGAAGCCGGAAGCATCACAGATCTGTGAAAACGGCCGACAAACCGCTCCTTTCTGTGCATGTTTTCTTCTTGCACTTCATTCGATCTGTTGACAGACCCGCTGATGTGCAGCATGTTGTTTTCAACATCAATATGAACATCTTCCTTGCTTTCAAGCCCCGGAATATCACAGGAGGCTACGATTTCATTTCCGGTTTCATGAACATCCACCCGAATGTCGCCGAACCCGTGCTCTCCTCCGGCATTTGCCGGAAAGTCCGCAAACACCCTGTCAAACTCTCTTCTGATCGTATTTAAATGTTTAAATGGGTCATAAGGTACTAACGGCATCTTTTTTCCTCCTCCTTGTTCTCATGCCTTATTCCTTATGATTCATTACTTTTTACATATTTATACATACAGAATCACCTAAGGGATGGGTGGCGGGCGATCTATAAAAAAAACAGCCCGCATATACCGGGCTGTTTCAAACATTTATGTTTTATGCGTCGTACACTTCGACTTTTTCCATTCCTTGTCCCTGCTCCATTGAAGTCACAGCATCAAGACCTGATGTGACTTTGCCGAAGACCGTGTGAACGCCGTTCAGGTGCGGCTGTGGCTCATGGACGATAAAGAATTGGCTGCCGCCTGTGTCTTTGCCGGCATGCGCCATTGAGAGAGAACCGGCTTCATGTTTATGGGGATTTCCCTCTGTTTCACATTTGATCGTGTAGCCGGGACCGCCTGTTCCTGTGCCGTGCGGGCAGCCTCCCTGGCTGACGAATCCCGGAATGACGCGGTGAAATTTCAGTCCGTCGTAAAACCCTTCGTTCGCAAGTTTTTCAAAGTTGGCGACAGTGCCTGGCGCTGCCTCCGGATATAATTCAAACTCGATTTTTTTGCCGTTTGTTAATTGTATGTATCCTTTTTTAGCCATCTTGATTCTCTCCTTTCATTTGACAAGGCTCATTATATCACAGAAGGGAATCGCAGAGCCAATGCCGAAGCAAATATACACGGCATCTTTTTTCCCGAGGAGGGCTTATAATTGTTGGAACTCTTAATGGCTCCAATGGCTGTCATCGCGATCAGCGTCATATTGTTATCCTGTTTTATGGCTTCTGTCAAAAATTCAAGAACGATCGCCGAACAAAATGAGATCATCATTGATATTTTGCGAGACATCAGGAAGGAACTGAAAAAGAAGTGATTGAATGAAAAGGCGGGTGTAACAAGCAAATCATTTTGAAACCTCCCCCGCTTTTTATCCGTCTATATTGTCGGAATGGATAAATTCGTTCCGGCAGGCTTCTATCCCCTACAGCAATTTCTGCCTGAAGCCTGCATTTTTAAGGAGGGCATTTAGCTTGAAAAAAACACTACTTGGAATTTGCACAGCATTGTGTCTGCTCATCTTTCCGCAGGTCAGCTTTGCTGACGCCGCAGCGGGAGACGTGATTATTACACTGGGAAAAGACCTGTCAGCTCAGGACAGACAAAAAGTGCTGAATGAAATGAATGCGCCTGATAACGCGACGATCATTGAGGTGACAAATGCTGAGGAGCATAAATATTTAGGAGATTATATCCCGAAAGCGGACATCGGCACTAGAGCGATATCTTCTTCTTCGATTACGATAGCGAAAAAAGGCACCGGTTTGGAGGTCCAAACGAACAACATCAGCAAAATTACCGATGAAATGTATTTAAACGCGCTGATGACGGCAGGAGTCAAGGATGCCAAAATCTATGTCACCGCGCCTTTTGAAGTATCCGGAACAGCCGCTTTAACAGGGCTGATGAAAGCGTATGAAACAACTTCCGGCAAAGAGATTTCCGAAGATGTCAAAAAAGTCGCAAATGAAGAGCTTGTCACCACTTCTGAGCTCGGCCAACAAATCGGCGCTGACAATGCATCAGCACTGCTGGCCAAAGTCAAAGAAGAAGTCGCGAAAAACGGCGGTTCACAATCGAAGGAAGAGATAGAAAAAACGATTGATCAGGCTGCATCTGATTTGGGCATTACATTGACAGATGAACAGAAAAAATCGCTTCTGTCATTGTTTGACAACATGAAAAACATCAACATCGACTGGAACCAGGTTGGAGACCAGCTTGACAAAGCCAAAGACAAAATCACTAAATTCCTAGATTCTGAAGAAGGGAAAAATTTCATTCAAAAACTGATCGATTTCTTTATTTCCCTGTGGAATGCCATCGTTTCCGTCTTCACGGGCGGCGGCGCTTCGGAATCTAATGGATGATCGAATCTATAGTAAAAACACCTCCTTTGATTGCAGGAGGTGTTTTTCTATGAAAGAAGAGAAACTCTCTCAGTCTTGATAGTTTTTCTGAATGAAATCTGCTAACAGCTTTGTGAAGCGGTAAAATGCCGGATTTTGCGTGGACGCCCTGTCTTTCAGTGTGAAGACATCGAATAAAGATTTTCGAAAACCGGTGCTCATTTCAAGCTGGATGCTCAGTCCTGAAATGGATTTGTTGGCGATATTGTCCGGATGGGTTCCGGCATATTTGTCATCGGTGTCAAGCATTTCGGCGGCAAATCCCGCTTTGTTCAATTCGATGACCAGCCGTTTGATTTTTGTGCGGTCTGTCCCGCCCACTTTAATCAGACGTTCCTCCCCATAGTACCCGTGAAGCGACATGATATATTCATGGCTTGCAGCCATCTCGAGCGCTGTTGGCTCGTCGAAGCGGGTGCTTGTAATATGAAGCACACTGTTTCCTGAGGATTTCAGCCCTTCAAACAGGTACATGGAATAGCTTCTGGACAATTCGTTGGCTATTTCGCTTGTTCCCGGTTCTATTCCGCCCCCGTGGATTGCCATGATCAACATCCGGCTGCCGCCATGTTTGGCAACGATTCGGTAATCGGCCGGGTCTTCATGATTTTTTAGTTCTGCAAAGCTGTCATATTGATCAGCGGATTGTGAAGAAAATCCGTGAGCCGCTATTGAAAATGGGAATGAAATCACAGCTAAAATTAATAAAATATTCACAAATCTGTTGATTGCTGTAAATGACTTTGCTGTGTTACAATCAACACATTGCTTCAGGCAATGGAGCATGCGGTGGAGTAGGGATACTTTGGCCGGTTTCATCTACTCCGCCTCTACATCTGAAATCCTTCGCATTTTGATCATGTACTGAACCATCTCCTTTTGTTAAATTTTTGTTAAATTCCCAATATTATATACAATTAGCCCGGATGCTGTTCTATGTATGACATGTTCTTTTTCATAAAAAAAAACACTTCCAAAAATCTGAAAGTGCTGTTTGACATTGAGCCCCGCCGCGAACGCATGAAAAAAGGAGATACCCATCGTGAGCATCTCCCTTTTGTTATGACTGTTTGACTTTCGACTTCAACGGCAGGTCCAGTTTGACAATATCTTCATAAGACTCCCTCTGAATGACGAGCTGCGCTTCCCCATCTTCAACAAAGACGACGGCCGGGCGCGGAATCCGGTTGTAATTGTTGGCCATGCTGTAGCCGTATGCACCGGTGCAAAAAACAGCAAGAACATCGCCGTCGCGGACTTCCGGCACCTCTAAATCCCATATCAGCATATCGCCGCTTTCACAGCATTTGCCGGCAATCGACACCGTATCATCACAGGCAACATTCATTCTGTTGGCGACCGCTGCTTCATATTTTGCTTCATAAAGCGCCGGTCTGATATTGTCGCTCATTCCTCCGTCAATCGCCACATATTTGCGGATGCCGGGCACCTGCTTTTGCGAACCGATCGTATAGAGCGTCGTTCCCGCATCTCCGACGAGCGACCGGCCAGGTTCGATCCAGATTTCCGGAATGTCAAAGCCGAAGTGTTCGGCGTTTGCTTTAACCGCCTCAATAATTTTCTTGACATAAACATCTGCACCCAACGGCTCATCCTCTTTTGTATAACGGATGCCGAAGCCGCCGCCAAGGTTGAGCACGCTCGGGATAAAGGAGTAGGATTCCCGCCACTCTGCGAGCTTTTCGAAAATTTTGTCTGCAGCCAGAACAAAGCCCGCCGTATCAAAGATTTGCGAACCGATGTGACAATGTACGCCAAGCAGCCGGAAACCCGGTGCGCGGAGTACCTGCTCGATGGCTTGTTCCACCTGCCCGTTATGCAGATCAAAACCGAATTTGGAATCTTCCTGACCTGTCGTAATGTAATCATGTGTGTGCGCTTCAACTCCCGGCGTAATTCTGAGCAATACATCCACAGTTTGTCCGGAGCGTTTGCACAGCTCTTCCGTGATGGCAATCTCGTGAAAATTGTCGAGCACAATGCAGCCGATTTGATGCTGAAGCGCCATTTCGATTTCCTGCGGACTTTTATTATTTCCATGAAAATGAATCCGTTCTGGCGGAAAGCCTGCTTTGATCGCTGTAAACAGCTCTCCGCCTGAAACAACGTCCAATGACAGCCCTTCTTCATCGGCAAGCTGAATCATCGCCACAGATGAGAACGCCTTGCTTGCATAGGCGACTTGCGCCTTCAAACCGGCTTCCTGAAACGCTTGTTGGAATTTCCGGGCGCGTTCCCTGATCAAAGCTACATCGTATACATAAAGGGGAGTTCCATATTTTTCTGCTAATGATAGAACATCAACACCGCCGATTTCGAGATGTCCTCTTTCATTTTGTCTGCTGGTACCATGTAAAAACAATTGTCATCCCTCTTTCTCTATCTATAAAGGTGAAAGGAACAGTCCGGATCACTGCCCGATGCATCTTTCGCTTCATAGTGCAATTTCTTATGTTGTATTATAACATTTCGTATCAAAATCTAAACCACCATTTGTCTAAATTTTCTCGCTTTAAATTGAAAATGATTTCCATTCTTCTCTATTAACTCTAGCATAACAGAAAACAGCAATCGATCGAAATAGGCATTCTCAACATCTATGCGATATTGAAAGCCCGGCTTCATGCGGCTTCCAGAAAAAAATGAAAAATTGGGCGCTTCACCTATACAGGTAGGCACTTATCTGAATATACACATAAACAGAGTGTCAAGAAAAAATCATGTCAGAAAGAGGGTTTCAGCATGTATCAACACATTTACCCCCACCCTCCTCTTCCAGCCTATATGTATGAGGAGAGGCACGATCCATATGGGGCACCTCCGTACGATGAACTGAGAATTTATGAGCCATATGAAGGCCAGATTATAACCGCCCCTGCCAATACAAGGTTCTGGCGGAGAGGCACAGAGGTATTCCTTCATTCGTCAACCATTGATCCGTCCGGCCGCGAAATGCTGTACATCGTCTATCCGATCAGACGGCAGAACAATATTTGCAGCCTCAGGGCGGTGGCGATATCAGCCAATGAATACAGAGGAATGCAAAGATACGGATATTAAAAAAAGAGGCTTTTCATTTATGATAAGCCTCTCTAAAGTGATGGTTAAGAATGTTTCGGCTGCCTGACCCTGTTTTTCGGGTGAACAATACTCGGCCTCACTTTCCCTCCCGGAACGGATGTGCGGACAAGGACGTGCCAAAACGCTTTCCCGTTAAAGGGGAGGAGCGGCCAGAGATACGGCGTTCTCAAGGAACGGATGGAAGTCATCACAACGGTTAATATCGTTAAGCCGACGACAAACCCCTCGACCTTAAAGATGGCGACAAGGATCAGCATGAAGAGCTTCACCATTTTGTTCGCCAGGCTCAGCTCATAGCTCGGGGTAGTATAAGCGCCGATCGCTGACAAGGCCACATATAAAATGACTTCAGGGGAAAACAGTCCGACATCGATCGCGATATCGCCGATCAACACGGCGGCGATCAGACCCATGGCCGTTGACAGCGCCGTCGGCGTGTGAATCGCCGCCATTCTTAAAAACTCGACCCCGAGATCGGCTAAAAAAATCTGCATAATGATCGGGATGTGTGATTCTTTATTTAAGCCGATGTATGAAAGGTTCTTCGGTAAAAGCGACGGTTCAATGACAAACAAAAGCCAAAGGGGCAGCAAAAAGGTAGAGGCAAAAATGCCGAAAAAGCGCACCCATCTTAAAAACGTGCCGACAGCCGGCGTCTGCCTGTATTCCTCCGCATGCTGAACGTGATGAAAAAAAGTGGTCGGCGTGATGATGACGCTCGGCGATGTATCGACAATCACGATCACGTGCCCCTCCAGGATATGGCTGGCTGCCACATCCGCTCTTTCCGTAAATCTGACAAGCGGAAAAGGGTTGAAACCCTGGCCGACGAGAAATTCCTCGACCGATTTGTCAGACATCGGCAGCCCGTCGATTTTCACGTTTTCAATCTCTTTTTTTAAAACCTTGACAAGATCCGAGTCTGCCACATCTTCCAAATAGCAAAGGCAGATATCAGTCTTGGAGCGCTCCCCGATATGAAGCATTTTATAGCGGAGGCGTTCATCCCTGATCCGGCGCCTGATGAGAGCCGTGTTGACAATGATGTTCTCGACAAACCCGTCCCTCGCCCCGCGCACGACTTTTTCCGTATCAGGCTCTTCCGGCGTTCTTCCCGGATAGCTTCTGACATCGACAATAAAAGCGAAGTCCGCTTCTTCGACGATGATAGCGACCAGTCCGGACAGCACTTGATCGACAGCTTCATCAAGCGTTTTCGCTTTTGACACCTGCTGATTCAGCAGCCTGTTTTCAACGATTTCTTCAGGATCGCCCGACTCTTTTTCCGAATCATTCAGGTGAACCAGTTCTCTTAACAGGTGAATGATGTATTGCGTGTCACATAATCCGTTCACATAATAAAGCTGAACTTCACGGTCAAGGACCATGACCTTGCGGACGCCCAGGTCAAAGCTCTCCCCCATGCCGACGAACTTCTTAAAATACGCTTCATTCTTAGAAGGATCAAGGAATATTTTTGTCTTCTCTTTCTCTTTTGGCTGAGCACTCATGATACCCGCTCCTTTCTAAAATGAGCTCGACCGCTTTCATTGTGATCGGCGAACCTTTTTTCACATCGTCCTTTCTGCCCATTTTTCCAATATCGCCGATGCCGACGACAATCGGCACATCAAGCTGGTCAAGACAATAGACCGTATCACCGTTCATCCGCTGCACATCAAATTCTCTCACACCGTGTTTATCGACTCCGTATTCTGTCAGCTCACCCTCCGCATCAATCGACACATCGACTTTTGTCCACTCTGCATAATGGGTCTTTGAGGCGACGGCGATAACGCCGAGGACTTCGATATCGGGATGCTTCGCCACATATTTCATGGCCGCCTCCCCCGGTCCTTCCCCTTGCAGGCCGGAATCGTCAAACATGACAAAAACGGGATCATGCGGCGTTTTCAAAATCAGCGAAACAAGCTCGGGGCCGGTTTTCACGCTTGGGTTTCCCATCGATTGGGAAATCGAGCGGCCTCCCGTCTTCCTTGCTGCATATTCAATGGCTTTTGCAGCGTATATATCGCCGTCTGTGACCAAAATGACCTTGCGTTTTGCTGTCATCTTTTTTTATCCTTTCGGTTTAAAAATCACGGCTACGATAAAGGCGAACAAAATAGCGGCGGAAATACCGGCGGATGTCAATTCGAATATTCCCATTCCAATCCCGATCA
Organism: Bacillus sp. HSf4; assembly: GCF_029537375.1. Lineage (NCBI taxonomy): Bacteria > Bacillati > Bacillota > Bacilli > Caryophanales > Bacillaceae > Bacillus > Bacillus sp. HSf4. Next base: position 2,485,324 of record NZ_CP120679.1, read on the forward strand.
AGCCGTGTTCTTTTGCCTGATGCATCGCTCCGTGCAAAAGGGAGTGTCCGAAGCTGACGATCGGCACCGTTGCGCCTGCTCCGGCAAAATCAATAAACCTGTCGTAGATGCCGAACCCGTCCAGAATCGCTCCTGCTACGACAAAGGTTGACATGACATGAGCCGGCGTCAGCTTAAAGATATCTAGCAGCAGCTGTCCGATGACACATATCAAGCCGCCCGCAATAAATGCAATCACATACTCCATGTTAGGCACTCCCCCTTTCGGATCGTTCAAATACGACGCCATGCGCAATGCAGGGAATCGATTCTTTTTGCTGGATAATGGTCGGGCTCAGAAGCGCACCCGTGGCGACGACAAGCACCTTCTGAAGCCGTCCCGCTTGGATTTCTTTAAAGATATGGGCGAATGTGACGACGGCCGAGCAGGCGCAGCCGCTTCCTCCTGCAAACACCTGCTGATCAGGCGTATAGATCATCAGTCCGCAATCATTGTGCTTTGTCCCGACATTGATCCCTTCTTCTTTTAAAAGGTCCTTTACAATCGGGCTGCCGACGCCCGAAAGATCCCCGGTCAAGATCAAATCATAATCATCCGGGGTGCGGCCCATATCTTCCAAATGCTGTTTAATCGTATCCGCAGCGGCAGGCGCCATTGCCGACCCCATGTCCTGTGAATCTGTAATGCCAAGGTCGATGACTTTGCCGACCGTTGCACTGGTGATTTGAATATCGCCCGGATCTTGGCTGAGGACGACCGCACCGCTTCCCGTGACGGTCGAAGTCGCGGTGCCCGGCTTTTGCCCGCCGTATTCGGTCGGATAACGAAACTGCCTTTCGGCTGTGGCATTGTGGCTGCTTGTCGCGGCGAGCGCGCGTTTTGCAAAACCGCCGTCGATCAATGCCGAGCTGATCGCAATCGATTCCATGGAGGTGGAGCATGCGCCAAATAAACAAAGAAACGGAATCTTCAAATGTCTCGCTACATAGTTGGCTGTCACATTTTGATTGAGCAGATCTCCGGCTAAAAAGATATCAATGTCTTCCTTTTTGAGGTTTTGTTTCGACAAGGCGGCCTGAATCGCGTCCTCCATCAGCTTTCGTTCCGCCATTTCCCAATTTTTTTGGTTGCAATGCATTTCATCGTATGAATGATCAAATAAATGTCCTAAAGGCCCCTGCTTTTCTTTTGGCCCAACAGCTGTTCCGCTCGAATTAACATACAGCGGATTTTCGAATTCCCATGTTTGTTTTCCCTTCAGTTTCATGATGTTTTCCTCCTAAAACAGCTTGTCAAAGCAAAAGCGGATCAACCCGACAATATACGCGGCCACAACGCCGAAGACGATGACATTGCCGGCCAGTTTAAACATATTGGTGCCCACACCGAGAACATAGCCTTCACTTTTATGCTCAAGCGCCGCACTGGTCATGCTGTTGGCGAACCCCGTCACAGGAACGGCCGACCCCGCACCTGCAAACTGTCCGATTCTGTCATAGATCCCAAGCCCTGTCAAAAGGGCGGATATTAAGATAAGTGTGGCAACTGTAGGGTTTCCCGCCGTTTTTTCATCAAAATGAAAAACGGCCATATAAAAGTTTTGAAAGGCCTGACCGATCGCGCAGATCAGCCCCCCGACGAGAAAAGCCTTAATACAGTTCAGCACATAAGGCGGGGAAGGCTGATACTCTTTCACTTTTGACTGATAATCACCTTTTAAACTTGACATCATAATCCTCCTTTTATGACAGATGAACAAAGATAAGCCATTGAAACAGCGATCCGAGAATTTTCCCGAACACGATGGCCATCAAAAGAATTAAAATCCTGTCCCCCATGCCGATCCGCTTTGCCAAAATCGGCAGGACGTTCAGCACTTCTGTAAGCGCAGCTGCAAGCATTCCGATAAAAACGCCCGCGAGAAGCCCGATTGGAATGAGCAGCCATTTGGATAAAAAAAGCCGGGTCATATTCAACGATTCCCAGCCTCCAAAAACGGCGCCCAAAATAACAGCCCATTCGTACGCCTGGATAAACGCCCCGGTTTTCGTCAGCTGGGTCAGCCTCGGAATAATGCCAAGGACCGTAAGGAAAGCGACAAATCCTGATCCTACCGCGATCCCTCCCGCAAAACCGAGAAAGATGATCAAGAGCGTATTAATGATCATGAATATCCTTTGTCGTTTCTTTATTTTCGTTCATCGCCACATACTGATCCAAATCAAGCTGATATTTAAACATCTCGACTTCCAGCGGACTGGGCTCCTCATTGAAACGTTTTTTAAATAAGTGGTTAAAAAACAAAATCATACCGAGGCCGAGGCCAATGCTGTACGGTATCTGCAACAGGTATGGATAACGATTGATCTTCCCCGTCACCATTTCATAGAGCAGAATATGCACGTCCCTCATGCTGACATCTTCATGAAAATTCATGACCGCAAGGCCGGCGCCGACAAACAAAAGCAGCCAGACAGCGATGAACAGCACTGGGGATAAATTCCGTTTTGGATATTGGATCTCCACGATGGTTTCAGAGCTGCCGACGGTTTGGACATCAAGGTCTGGACACGATATATGTATGGCTTCGATCACCTTCATCACATCCAGAACTACCATGCTTTGATCCGATTTCTTTACCTGGTAAACAGGCAGCTGTTCAAGCTTTTCCTTAAACCGACGGTCTCCCGCCACCTGTGCGATATGGCCGAGCCTGATCAATTCATCCGGATCTGCCTTGAGCCGGTGGCGGAGTCTGATAAAAACTTGACGTTCCATCTGGGTCACTTCCTATATGATGGTTATGGTTGTAGTATGTGGTTCATCCCATTTACGCATTCAGCAAGCTGCCAAAGTCCATAAATTACCACACGCAAAAAAGCCGGCCTCAGGAGAAAGCCGACATTTCAAGTTAAGGAGGCCGCCGTTAACGGCAGCCCTTTAGTTTTCCGAATGATCCATTTTGTTTTTGATCTGTTTCAAGATTTTTTTCTCGAGTCTTGATACTTGAACTTGTGATATGCCGAGGCGGTCGGCTACTTCAGATTGCGTCTTGTCCTTGTAGTACCTTAAATAAACGATCAGCTTTTCCCGCTCGTCCAGATCTTTGATGGCTTCCTTCAGAGCGATTTTGTCGAACCATTTATCCTCGGACTGATCGGCAATCTGGTCGAGAAGTGTGATTGGATCTCCATCGTTTTCATAAACCGTTTCATGAATGGACGAAGGAGAACGAACGGCTTCCTGAGCCATCACGACCTCTTCAGAGCTGATCTCAAGATGCTCGGCGATTTCCTGGACGGTCGGAATTCGTCCGTTTGACTTTGAGAGTTCATCTTTCGCCCTCCTGATTTTATTGCCGAGTTCCTTTAGCGATCTGCTGACTTTGACTGTCCCGTCATCCCTGATAAACCGCTGAATTTCGCCGATAATCATCGGAACAGCGTAGGTTGAAAACCGGACATCATAGGATAGATCGAATTTGTCGACGGATTTCAAGAGGCCGATACAGCCGATTTGGAAGAGGTCGTCGGGCTCATAGCCCCTGTTCAAAAAACGCTGAACGACAGACCAAACAAGACGCATGTTTTTTTCTATGAGGAGGTCTCTTGCTCTTTGATCGCCGTTCTGGCTGTTTTTAATCAGTTCTTTTACCTCGTGGTCTTTAAGCTGAGTGTTCTGGTTTTCTTTTTTAACCTCCACATCCATAACAAATCTCCCTTAATTGCAAAGCGCTTTGCTTTTTGATAAGTGCTTTGTTAAGTGTATTGTGGTCCCCATCTCAGGTGAGGAGTCAATCGTGATGTCGTCCATGAAATTTTCCATAATCGTAAAGCCCATTCCAGACCTTTCAAGCTCCGGCTTGGTCGTGAACAGCGGCTGGCGCGCTTCCTCCAAATCGGTGATGCCGATGCCTTCATCGCGAATCGTTAAATAGACGGTATGGTCTTCAAGGGTGACAGAAATGTATACGTTACCCTGGCCTGAGTTTTCATAGCCGTGGATGATCGCATTTGTAACCGCTTCTGAGACAACCGTTTTAATTTCGGTTAATTCATCCATTGTTGGATCAAGCTGTGCAATGAAAGCGGCAACCGTCACCCTGGCGAATGATTCATTTTGGCTGAGCGCGGAAAACTGAATGTTCATTTCGTTTTTCATGACGCCACCCCCAATGTGACAAGCGCATGCTGTTCCGACTGCTCCAGACGGATGATTTTGAACAGGCCTGACATATCGAACAGGCGCTTGACCGCAGGGGAAATCGCACAGACGATCATCTCTCCGCCCACCTGTTTAATTTCCTTATATCTGCCCAATATGACACCTAGACCTGAGCTGTCCATAAACGAAAGGTCTTCAAGATTCAAAACAATGTGGCGGATGCCGTACTGCACGAAATGATCGCTGACTTGTTTTCTTAAGGCTTCTGCTGTATGGTGATCAAGTTCACCTGTTAACCGAACGCAAAGCACGGATTCTTTGACGTTAAAGTCGATTCCGAGGCTCATCCTCATTCCTCCTTGATTTAAATCGGATAATGAGTGTTTCGATTCAGACTTTGCAAATTCCTTCACCATGACAAAACTAGTGGCCGTTCGGCATTATTCACTCCACTTTGTCCAATTTGTCATCGTCCGTTTGAACAGTGTCCACATGCCTGCTTTTTCCATATCTTTTTCTGCGACAAGAGGGCTTTCATGGAGCACCTTGCCGTCTTTTTTGAGGACGAGGGTGCCTAGTTCTGTGCCTTTTTTGACAGGCGCTTGAGTCTCGTCTTTCAGTTTGACCTCTTTTTTGACGGATTCCATATTTTCACCTTTTTTCGTCAAAAGGGAAATCGGTTCTGATGTCACGAGGTTGATGTTTTGATCGCGGCCTTTATTGACCTTCAATTCGGAAATGACTTCACCCCGCTTATACATCGGATGTGTTTCATATTGACTGAACGCGTAATCGAGCATTTTTGTGACTTGCGCATTCCGATCCTTTGGCGTGCTTGCGCCGAAAACAACGGCGATCACGCGCATGTCTCCTTTTTTCGCCGAAGCCGTCAGGCAGTATTTGGCTTCATTTGTGAATCCTGTCTTGACTCCGTCGACACCCGGATAAAATTTGATAAGCTTGTTTGTATTGACCAGCCAGAATTTTTTATCCGAATCTTCTCTCAAGTAGTCTTCATATGTGCCCGTAAACTTCGTGATTTTATCATATTTTAAAAGCTCTTTGGCCATGATGGCCATGTCATAAGCCGTGCTGTAATGGCCTTCTTCAGGAAGACCTGTCGTGTTTTGAAAAGATGTATCTTTCAGGTCCAGCTCAGCCGCTTTTTCATTCATTCTTTTGACAAATTCCTCTTCAGATCCGGCAATATGCTCTGCCATGGCTACAGAGGCGTCATTTCCCGACCCGATGGCGATTCCTTTCAGCATGTCTTCAACGGTCATTTCTTCACCGGGTTCAAGGAAAATCTGCGAACCGCCCATTGATGCGGCGTACTCGCTTGTTCTGACCTTATCCTTCATTTTAATCTTGCCTTCATCAAGGGCTTCCATGATCAAAAGCATGGTCATGACCTTTGTCATGCTGGCCGGCGGAAGCTTCTCATGGCTGTTTTTGTCATACATGATTTTTCCGGTGTCCCGTTCGATCAGAACGGCGGATTTCGCTTCATGAGCAAGCTCCGTCGATTTCTTTCCACTTTCTTTGGCAAACGCGGATGGCGCTGTCATAAGGATTATCGTAAAAATCAGCAATTTGGATAAATGACGTTTCATCACCCAGACCTCCATTTCGTAATCCTTTTTATTTTTTCCAAATCAGGTGGATTTATACGGATGTTTTGGTAAAAATTTCTCCAAATCTCAAAAGAAAAAGCCAATGCTCTTTTTTAGAACTGGCATTGGCTTGGATGATCGTTTATTTATTGCATTTGACCGATTTTCGCAACGGCGGCTTTGACAAACCGTAAAAAGTCGGCTTTTACTTTTTCTGTTACCTCGATGACTTCATCGTGTGACAACGGCTGATCGAGAATCCCGGCGGCCGCATTTGAAATGCATGAAATACCAAGGACGCGGAGGCCGGAATGCCTTGCGACGATGACTTCCGGAACGGTTGACATACCGACGGCATCGGTGCCGATCGTTCTGAGAAAACGGACCTCGGCCGGTGTTTCATAGGACGGGCCGGAAACCGCCGTGTATACACCCTCTTGTACGCTGATGTCCAGCTCCTCGGCTGTTTTCTTCGCCATTAGGCGAAGCTCTCTATCATAAGCCGACGACATATCTGGAAATCGTACGCCAAGCGCTGAATCATTGGGCCCGATCAGCGGGTTCGTTCCCATATAGTTGATGTGATCCGAGATGAGCATCAAGTCGCCGGGACGGAATGATTCATTCACACCACCTGCAGCGTTTGTAACGATTAATGTCGAGACGCCAAGCTCTTTCATCACTCTCACAGGGAAGGTCACCTTATCGAGAGAGTAGCCTTCATAAAAATGAAAGCGTCCTTGCATTGCGACGACTTGCACATTGTCAAGCTCGCCGAAGACAAGCTGTCCGGCATGACCTTCAACAGTAGAGACCGGAAAGTCGGGGATGTCTTCATACGGAATGTGAACGGCATCTTCAATCTCATCGGCGAGCACACCGAGGCCAGATCCCAAAATCAAACCGACAGCCGGTTTGTGCTCCGTCTTTTCTTTAATATATTGCGCGGCATTTGAAATCATCTGTTTCACGTCGTTTCCTCCTATTTCAGCAGGGATAAAAAGCTTTTTCCGTATGTCGGCATTTTCGTGTTAAAGTTGTCGGCGATGGTCGCGCCGATATCCGCGAAAGTGTCGGCGAGCGGAAGCTGCCCCGTTTGTTTATGTTTCTTGCTGTATACGAGAAGCGGAACATATTCCCTTGTATGGTCCGTCCCGTGGTGGATCGGATCATTTCCATGGTCGGCGGTGATGATGAGCACATCATCTTCCCGCATTTTTTCAAATACCTCCGGAAGCCTTGCGTCGAATTCTTCGAGCGCTTTTCCGTATCCTTCAGGATCACGGCGGTGTCCGAATAAGGCATCAAAATCGACGAGGTTGACGAAGCTGAGGCCGGTAAAGTCCGCCTCAAGCGTTTGGATCAGCTTGTCCATCCCGTCCATATTGGATTTTGTTCTGAGCGATTCTGTAATGCCCTCGCCGTCGTAAATATCGGAAATTTTGCCGATCGCAATCACGTCAAAGCCGTTATCTTTCATTTCATTCATGACGGTTCTGTCAAACGGTTTCAACGCGTAGTCATGACGGTTCGGCGTCCGTTTAAACTCACCCGGCTTGCCGACAAACGGCCGTGCGATGACGCGGCCGACCATATATTTTTCATCAAGCGTCAGCTCGCGGGCGATCTCGCAGATCTTGTAAAGCTCATCAAGCGGCACCACTTCTTCGTGGGCGGCAATCTGCAAAACGGAATCCGCTGATGTATAGACGATCAGCGCCCCTGTTTCCATATGTTCGGCGCCGAGTTCGTCTAAAATCGCCGTCCCTGACGCCGGCTTGTTTCCGATCACTTTTCTTCCCGATCTTTTTTCAAGTTCATTGATCAATTCATCAGGAAAACCTTCGGGAAATACCCGGAATGGTTTGTCTATGTACAGCCCCATGATTTCCCAATGACCCGTCATGGTGTCTTTTCCATTTGAGGCTTCTTTCATTTTGCCGTGGTAGGCAAGCGGCTGATCTGCCACCGGCACTCCTTTGATCTCGCGGATGTTGCTGAGCCCGAGCTTCGCCATGTTCGGCAGGCTGATGCCTCCCATATGTTCAGCTATATGGCCTAATGTATCCGCACCCTTGTCATTAAATTTTTCAGCGTCAGGCGCTTCACCGATCCCGACGGAATCCATAACGATTAAAAATACGCGGTTGTAATGATATGCAGGCATTTGATGGCCTCCTTTTTCCTATGATCTTTATGCTTGGCATAAAAAAACCAAAATACCGCTATTAGCCAAGTATAAACCGTTTACACAACGGTTGACAATACGAACGGAAATAGTGAGAAACTTCCCGCAATTCGTACGCCAAAAAAGCCTTCCCCCGGCAAATGAAAAACCGCGCCTTGTTCTCTAGCGCGGCTATGCCCGGGGATGATACTGCTTATAGACGTCTTTCAGTCTCGTTTTCGTGACATGGGTATAGATTTGCGTCGTCGAAATGTCGGCATGTCCGAGCATTTCCTGTACCGCCCTGAGATCGGCGCCGTTTTCAAGGAGATGAGTGGCGAATGAGTGCCTTAAGGTATGGGGAGTGAGCTCTTTTTGAATCCCCGCCTCCAAAGCGATTTTCTTTAAGTTTTTCCAAAACCCCTGCCGGCTCATCTGTCTGCCGTGATGGTTCAAAAACAGGGCGTCTTCCGTGTTTTTCTTCAAAAGCTTTCCCCTGGCCTTTGAGAGGTATTCTCCGATGGCATGTGAAGCCGCTTCGCCGAGCGGAACGATCCGCTCTTTCCTCCCTTTTCCGAAGCAGCGGATAAACCCCATCGACAAGTGGACATCGGAAAGCTTCAGTTCGATCATCTCGCTGACGCGGATACCTGTCGCATACAATAACTCCAGCATCGCTTTATCCCTGTACCCGAACGGGCTGGTGAGCTTCGGCGTGTCCAGGAGGATTTCGACCTCCTGTAAAGACAACACTTTCGGAAGCGTCCGTTCCGTTTTTTGCGATTCGATATGGACGGAGGGATCCTGGGCGGTCACTTTTTCTCTCAGCAGAAACTGGTGAAAGGCGCGGATGGAAGCGAGATGTCTGGCGATTGTCCTGCCCGATTTTCCGGCGTCTTTCAAATGCTTTAAAAACTGGATAATGTGGAGTCTTGTCACCTGATTGAGAGAAGTGAGACCTTCCGTTTTCTCCAAATGTGCGGCATAGTTGTTCAAATCCCGTTCATAGCTGACAACCGTGTTGTGGGAAAGCCCTCGTTCAACAACGGCATAATGGATAAAATCTTTAATATGAACTTTCACGCTATTCTACTCCCCGTTTAAATAAAAAAAGATTAACCGGTCAAACCAGCTGTTCTCGTCGACTCCTTCCATCGAGGCGACCTTCATAGCGGCTCCTTCCGGTTTATCATACCGATGATAGTTTTCATACTCTGAATTTATCCATATCATAGCATAATAAAACAAGACGGTAAAACCGGTAAACAGCACGAACACTTTGATCATGTCGGCAGCCGTTTTCAGCATTTTCATCGCTCTCAGGTCCCTTCTTTTGATTCCATTACTAAAACTTATGCCAAAAGAGACAAGTTTTATACGTATGAATCAAAAAAGAACCCGCTCAGAGATGAAAGGGTTCTCGCTATCCGGTCTATTCCGCTTCTTTTTGCTGGCAGTCATGGCAGATACCATGGAATGTCAGCCTGTGGTCTTTTATTTTAAATTTCCAATCCTTTTCAACGATGTCTTCAACATCTTCAAGCAAATCTTCTTCAATTTCGACGACCGATCCGCATTCCATGCAGACGAGATGGTGGTGGAAATGAGCGGCTCCTTCTTTGCGAAGGTCATACCTTGACACACCGTCGCCAAAGTTGATTTTATCTACCACTTTTAATTCGGTTAATAATTCAAGCGTACGATATACTGTGGCAAGACCAATCTCAGGAGATTTCTCTTTTACGAGGAGGTATACATCTTCTGCGCTTAAATGGTCTTCCTCATTCTCAAGCAGCACCCTTACAGTTGCCTCGCGCTGAGGGGTGAGTTTATAGCTGGAAGAATGCAATTGTTTTTTAATTCGATCGATACGTGTTTCCATTGACTTTCCCTCCTACGCCGCATTACCTAGCTTATTATATCAAAATGGACGCGGAGAGCCAACTATAATCATTATAAATTGATAAACAAAATGAATATTTTCTAATAATGATTATAAATTAATGCTGTTTCGGCAAAATGTAGTTTGTCAATTTTTCCATCAACAGCGGTGAAAGATAAGCTTCCAATAATGAGGATGCAAAAGACATCGAAAGAATCAGCAAGAGGACAAGCGCGTACCGTCCAAACCATTGGGCCGGCGCTTCCGTGATGCTCCGCTTCACAAACAGCTGCCTGATGAGCCTGAGTGAAAAGGCAATCGCGCATGTGCCCATGATCAGGTAAGCCGGGATCAGAAGGACGTTTTGCGGGAGCACTGACACGAACGACAGGAAAAAACCGTTGATTCCCATTTGATTCACTAAAAAGCCGACTGTAAATCCGACGACGATCCCTTTTAAAAAAACCATGATAAAAATCACGGGCAGTCCGATGATCGAGATGCCGAGAATCCACATCAAACCCAAATATTTTATATTATGAAGAAAGCTTTGTACAAACATTTCCTTTGAGCCTGCCGCTTTTCCCTCGGAGAGCTGTCCAAAAAACCGGTTCAAATAATAGAACAAATCTTCTTTTTGGCTGATCGTCATACTGTTCACGATCACCGCGCCGAAAATCACACCCATCAAAAATAATACCGAAACAAATAAATAGATCGACAGATGATCCTTCAAATGCTGAAATATCTGTTCTTTCATCGTGTGTTTTCGCATCGTTCTTCCTCCCAGACGCTCTTTTGATTTTAATAGATTGTATGAGAGAAACGAGAACGGCATGACTTTTTTTAAAAAATAAAAGGAAGGCTTCAGGCAAGGCCTCCCTTTACGAGTGTTATGATTCTCGTTTTTCAGGCTGCTGATCCCCGCCGAGATTCGCTGTCTGATTGGCGGCGATCACAAACGGTAGATAGATGATCGTTGAAATGGCCAGACAGAGAAGCCCGACACCAAGCGCAATCCAATTGCCGCCCGTCCCGAGAAACGGAATCAGCGGGCCCGGGGTCGTCCACGGAACGGCATAGGCGATCGGCGGAATGATCTGAAACTTGATAAACAAATACCCGACGACAGTATTGACTGCCGGCACAATGATAAAAGGAATCATAAAGATCGGATTTAATACGACCGGCAGACCGAAAATCACAGGTTCATTGATATTAAATAATCCCGGACCGATCGAAAGCTTGCCGATATCTTTGTAATCCCGGCGCTTTGAAGCGATAAAAATCGCGATCAAAAGCCCAAGCGTCATCCCTGAACCCCCGTAATTTGCAAAAGCGTCATTAAGCGCCCATGTCTCCGGGAAAGGAGCATTCCAGGCAGATCCCGTCTTCGCCGCGAAAGCGAGATTTTCCAGATTGGCTTCGGCAAAAATCGTTTCTCTGATCGCCGCGATCGTATTGGGCCCATGGATCCCGAACAGCCAAAGGAAATTGGCGACGACACCGAGAAAGACAACCGTGAAAATATTGGTGCCCATATCCCTTAACGGCGCTTGCAGAACGGTATAAACCAGTTCGTGCAGACCGTTTTTCGTCAGCGATGTCAGCGCGAAGCTCAAGATGGCAAAGCCGATGGTGATAAAAATGATCGGAAACAGCACTTTGAACGTCCTTGCCACCGCCGGCGGAACTTGCGGGGGCATCTGAATTTGCAGACGCTTGGCGTTTGAAAGTCTGCTGAACACTTCACCGACGATGATCCCGATGATCAATGCGACAAACAGGCCCTGGGCGCCGAGCCATTTCATTGTTAAAAAGCTTTCGTTTTCGATCAGGCGATACGGCGCATAAATGATAAAATAGCAGGAAACAGCCGTCAGGCCAGCCAGCAGCTCATCCGTTTTCATGGAGATCGCTAAATTGCGCGCTACGAGAAACACGACAAAGATCGACATAATGTCAAGCGATCCCCGTAATACAGGCGTGAAAACCGCCTGATAATCGGCTAAATTCGGAAACCATTTTTCAAGAAACAAAATTTTGGCGATGAACCCGTCCGGCGACAGGATGGCAAAGTTTAATAAGATGATAATGGAACCTGCCATAATAATCGGAAAGGATAAAATAAAAGCATCGCGTATCGCACAGATGTGTCGTTGTGAATTTAGTTTTGCCGCGATCGGAACTAAAAACCGTTCGACATTTCGTTCAAATTTCTCCATAAATCCGCTCAAAACACTGATCCCCTCCTTTTTATTCAATAAGCGCTAAAGCTTTTTCCAGCACGGCTTTGCCGTCCATTGTTCCGTAATCGCGCATGTCGATCACTCTAACGGGAATGTCTCCCGCTATTGATTCAACCTGGGATTTTTGATATCTGACCTGCGGACCTAAAAGAACGATGTCCGCGGAAGCAGCGGCGCTCCCAGCTTCTGAAACGGGCAAAGCGATGATGTCGACCTCTTCCTTCAGCACCTCTGCATGCTGTTTCATTCTGCTGACGAGCAGGCTCGTAGACATCCCCGCTGCGCAGACCAATACAATTTTCTTCACATTGACCCCTCCTCATAGTGATCCGTAGAGAAAGCGTTTTCACATTTGTGGATAAACGCCTTCCCGGTCTTTTATCCTATGAATGAAATAAACAACTGTTTCATAAAAAGCGAATATTTTTGCTCGCCCCTCTCCGGCATGTCTGATCCTGCTTTTAGTTAACCTTCATAAACGCTGCAAAAAAATTGTTTAGTTTGTCTGATGGAATTTTCAGATTCTTAAGTTATATTTCTTAAAAATGGAAGATCGGGAGGGATGACATGAAATCTAGCAGTCAAGAAAACATTCGCGGAGAACATATGCTGATGAACAAGGATTTGCTGCCTTTAAAGCCGGAGGAGCGCAACTGGAAAGCCGTCAATTTTGCCTCGATTTGGATGGGATGCATCCATAACATCCCAACATATGCAACAGTGGGCGGGCTCATATCTATCGGGCTTTCCCCGTGGCAGGTGTTGGGGATTATCGCTGTTGCTTCCCTTGTCCTCTATATCGCCCTTGCGCTGAATGGCCATGCCGGCGCGAAGTACGGCGTTCCCTTTCCCGTGCTGATTAGATCTTCCTTCGGGATTTTCGGCGCTAATATTCCAGCGCTTCTTCGCGGTTTTGTCGCGATTATGTGGTTTGGCATTCAAGCTTTCGCCGGCAGTACGGCGATTCACATCCTGGTTTTAAATCTGTGGAGCGGCTTTGAAAACATCGGCGGGGATTGGAATTTGTTTGGCCTTCGCTTGCCGGGCCTTTTGTCGTTTATTTTCTTTTGGGGGATCCATCTGCTCGTGCTTCACCACGGCATGGAGTCGATTAGGAAGTTTGAAGTCTGGGCCGGCCCGCTCGTTTATCTCGTTTTTGGCGGTATGGTATGGTGGGCGGTCGATATCGCAGGCGGACTTGGCCCCATCTATCAACAGCCGGGAACATTTCATACATTCGGCGACTTGATTTGGCCTTTCCTGGCCGGAGTGACGGGAATCATCGGCATCTGGGCAACGCTGATTTTGAATATTCCCGATTTTACGAGATTTGCCTCAAGCCAAAAGGAACAGATAAAGGGGCAGTTTTACGGTCTGCCGGGCACATTCGTGCTATTTGCCTTTGCAAGCATCACCGTCACGTCAGGTTCACAAGTGGCCTACGGCAAGCCGATTTGGGACGTGGTCGACATTTTGAATCATTTCGATAATCCGTTGATCATCGCGCTTTCAGTCATTACGCTCTGCATTGCCGCCATTTCGGTAAATGTCGCGGCAAACATCGTCTCTCCCGCCTATGATTTGGCGAATGCGCTGCCGAAATATATCAATTTTAAGCGCGGAAGCTATATGACCGCAGGCTTTGCCCTGTTTACGTTCCCGTGGAAGCTGATGGAGAATGAAGCAAGCGTGTTTTCCTTTCTCGGCACGATCGGCGGAATATTGGGGCCTGTCGCCGGTGTGATGCTTGCCGATTATTACATCATCCGCAGGCGCACGCTTCACATCGAAGAGCTCTACTCTCTAAACGGGAGGTACACGTACTATAAAGGCTACAATTACCGCGCATTTGCCGCAGTCGGGCTCGGAGCGTTTATGTCTCTGATCGGGACATACTTGCCGGCTTTGAAGCCGCTCTATGATATTTCATGGTTTTCAGGCGTGCTTCTCGCTTTTGCGGCATATGTCTTTTTAATGCGCATTCATCCACCCGGCGCCCTTAGAGATCAAACCGCTGATTACGCTGCCGAAAGCAATGGATAAGGTTAAGGCCGTAAGCTATAGACCGCGAAAACGACCACCGCGGTCTATTTTTGTTATATTCAGTCATTTTCAACTAAAGAATGTGATAGACTATTGGATATAAAAAATGATTGGAGTACCTCATGAACGAAAAACACTTTGATGTCAAAGGGCTGAGCTACATTGTCAGGCCCGCCGGACGACAAGATGCAAAGGAATTGTCGGCTTTAAGGGTACAGATCGATGGAGAAACCGAATATTTGGACAGGGAAAAAGGTGAAGGCTTTATTGATGAAGCGGACTTTAGAGAACTGATAAAAAAAGACAGCGAACATGAACGCCGCTTGTTTTTAGTGGCGGTCGCGCAAAACAAAATCGTCGGCTTTTCAAGATGTGCCGGACAGGATTTAAAACGCTTCTCTCATCAAGTGGAGTTTGGTATATGCGTGCTGAAAGAGTTTTGGGGATACGGCATCGGAAACCGCCTTTTAAACGAATCGATTGTTTGGGCTGACACCGCAAGCATTCAAAAAATAACCCTGCGCGTGTCGGAAACAAATAAGAGGGCTTTTAGTCTATATCAAAAGCTTGGCTTTGAAATAGAAGGAATTTTAAAAAAAGACAAGCGGCTTTCTGACGGCACATATGAAAACACGATTGTGATGGGAAGATGGCATGATGAACAGGGCATTTAAGAAAAATTGGAGGAGACCCGTATGAATCCGATACTGCTTAATTTTCCGGACAGCTTTGAAACCCCGCGCTTTTTTGTCAGAGCTCCAAGGGCAGGCGACGGCGCGGCCGTCCATGACGCCATTCGAAAATCGTTGCCTGAGCTGAAGCCGTGGATGCCGTTTGCCAGGGAGCTGCCGAAGGCGGAAGAAACAGAAATCAACGTCAGACAGGCGCAGGCCTATTTTATTTTGCGGAAGGATCTGAGAATGCATATTTTCCATAAAGAATCCGGCGCTTTTATCGGCAGCACCGGCCTTCACCGCATGAACTGGGAAGCGAAGCGGTTTGAAATCGGCTATTGGTGCCATTCCGAATTTGCCGGAAAAGGATATATGACAGAAGCGCTCAAGGGCCTCATCGATTTCGCAAAGAACGCTCTCGGGGCAAAACGGCTCGAAATACGCTGTGACAGCACCAATCACAGAAGCAGAAAAATGGCTGAGCGGCTCGGTTTTCAGCTTGAAGCGGTTTTGCATCATGACGATCTTTCGAATGACCTGAGCGAATACAGGGATACTTGTATTTATGCCGCCGTATGTTAAGGTGTATTTTTTCCTTGAAATACAGTCAATGATATCATCAAGTCGGTTTTGAGCCGTGGATTCACCAAGCCCAGGAGCAGAGCATTAGAAAAGAGGATGTGCTGTGAAAAACGTTTGATCGGATTGGAAGAGGTTTGGTGTTTTGATACTTTTTCATGACCTTCTTTCAGAATCACGAATGATAATTCGTCCTGCTGAACGCGTTTTTTCAATTGAACTACAGAAAAAATTCCTATGGCCTATAAGGGTTTTATCATATACCTTTTCACTCGTTTCAAAATCCTTCGAAATACTAGAGCACTTAAAAATATAGCAAATAAAACAGTTCATACTTCATTACTTAAATCATATACAGAATTAAGAAACAATACTGCGATGATATACAGTGTTAAAAATATGTAAAACAACACTTCTCGTGTCCACCTCTATTCGTTTAAGAGCTTGAATTTGTTATTGTACCATGGATCCAAAAAGTGATAAAAATTCCCATACACATGGCAAAGAAAAAAATCTCTCTTTCCCTTCTGCTCAAATAAGAAAATGAATTTTGCATGAAAGGGCAAGCGAGCAAGTAGTTATAGACCCTCCAATGAGAAATACGCGCGCTTTGCGATGTTATGAAAAATGCGGTTTTAAAAAAGTGCGAATCCTTCCGAAATTAACTGCATGAGGCGAGCATCAAGATTGCGTGTTGATGGAATACAACAAACAAACTAAATCTCATCTCCTTTCACAACAGCCGCCTATTGCAAAGACGTCGCTCCCCTTCACCCGGTTTCTTGAATATTTTCCGGTATAACCTTAAGAAAAATGTACAGAAAAGAACTCGGAGAGTGAATCGATTTGAAAAAAGGTGCATCTAACCCTGAAGATGCACCTTCGGTTTTCCTTTACGGCTTTCGCCAATAAACGGAGTATGGATCGATGGGAACGAGCACGGATTGATCCAGCCCCTGTTCTTTCAGGAAATCAAGCACGGCTGCGCGGCATCCTTTTAGAGTGAAGTCATCAATAATGATAAAGCCGCCTTTTGACACCTTGTCATATAAATTGGACAGACTATCCATTGTCGATTCATACATATCGCCGTCAAGCCGCAAAATGGCGAGCTGGTCAATTGGAGCTTCAGGCAGCGTGTCTTTGAACCAGCCTTTCAAAAATTGAACGCCCTCATCAAGCAAGTCGTATTTTTGAAAGTTTTGTTTCACTTCCTCGAGCGAAACCCTTAAAAAATCAACCTTATGATGCCGGTCCCCCGTGTCTTGCGGGTATTTTTCGATGTCCGGCGCCGGCAGGCCTTCAAAGGAATCCGCCACCCACACTTTGCGGTTATCGACTCCATGCACTTTCAAGAACCCTTTCATAAAAATACAAGCACCGCCCCGCCATACACCTGTTTCGATGAAATCTCCCGCTATGTCTTCTTTCAATACCGTTTCCATGCACATCTGCAAATTGTTCATACGCACCCGGCCGATCATGCTGTGGGCAATCGGCGGCCAGTCCGTTCCCGCTTTGCGGGATTCAGGATTAGGAGCGACACAGCGCACAATTTTTAGATTGTTCCATCCGATCCTCCTTTGCAATTCATGCGGGACAGGTACATTGACCGGTATATAACGTTCATGCTCCTGCCAAATTTCAAATAAAATGGCTTTTTTTAATAGCTCTACATACATTTGCTCAGCCTGTTCCATATCATAAATGCCTCCTGTGCCAAACATTATATTTAGCATCTTATGTGTGATATGAAAGTCAGGTTCTGGTTATTTCAGCCAAAGAAAAATCCTCCTTTAGAAAAGGGAGGATTTTTCTCTGTTTTATTTTTTCTGTTGGACATTCTTGAGCATATCGACATGTGGGATGCCGTCTTCTAAATAGACTTCCGAAACTTCCTTAAATCCAAATGAGCTGTAAAAGGAGCGCAGATGGTCCTGGGCGCTGATTTTGACAGCCTTCTCTCTCCACTCGCTTTCCAAAAAACCGAGCGCCTTTTCAAGAAGCGTCTGCGCGTATCTCTTGCCTCTGTCCTCTTTGCGGACGATCACCCGGCCGATTGACGCCTCTTCATAAACCGCTCCGCCTGGAAACAGCCTGCAATAGGCCAATATCTCACCTTTTTCCTCTAAAAATAAATGGTGGGCCAGCTCATCCAAATGATCAAGTTCATGGTACGGACAGTTCTGCTCGACGACAAAGACGTCTATTCGCAGCTTTATGATGCGATACAGCTCGTCTTTTGACAAACCTTCAAAAGATTTCAGCTTCCACTCCATTCTCTTCCTTAAGTCTCCTTTTTACATTTGTACTTTTCCGTAGGTCCCTCCGCCTCCCGCTTTTAGCTCAAGCTCACCTTTTCTCGCTTTGATCACAAGCTCGGCCGTTTGCGGACGGAGCATGCCGAAAAGGTCGCTTTCCTCGGCGTAATGAAGAATATTCATTTCCGTTCCGAAGGCCTCTTTCAGCTTCTGAATCGTTTTCGGGCCGATGCCGGGGAGGAGCTGAAGCGGCACCTGGTGCACATAAGGCGGACGCTTGACCGGGCTTGTATGTTGATCGTACAGCTCTTTTAAGCGGGTGCTGACCCCTTTTGTAAACTTTGTGCTGCCGCATGCTGCGCATTCCGTTTCGCCGGCTTCTTTTAGGCGGCTGCATTTCTCACAGGCAGTCTGATAATACTTGCCAAGCTGCGGATTCATTCCGTAGTTAGCCGCGATGCGCCGCCCTTCCTCATTCTTCAAAGCAAGCGAAAATTCTTTAAAGCTCGCCTGCTTCAGCAGCAGCTTATTGTATTCCCTGCCGATTTTTGCGAGAGAATGGGCGTCGGAATTGGTCAAAAAAGCATACCGGTTCAGTTCAGACACATGCGAGGCCATTTCTGTGTCACTGCTCAGTCCGAGTTCGACCGCATCGATCAGCCGCTCATCAAAGACCTCTTTCAGGGAGTACCTGACTCCTTTTCCGTACAGGCTCTTATGCGGCGTGAAAATATGAGCGGGAATAAACAGACCGCCCAGTTCTTTGACCTTCTCCTGAAGGCGGACGCCTGTCTCATAGATGCGCTGTGAGCTGAGATGAATGTTTGTGACCCTTTCGGAGAGCCAGTCGGAAAACTGCTTCATCCTCTCGATCGTCGGCATGAACGCCAAGACGTGAATCGGCCCGCGGCATCTGCCATCATAGATTTCCAATTCAGATCCGCATAACAGCACGGTCTCTTTATATTTGATTCCGCCGTCTTCAAGCTCGGCATAGCGTCCGGACGCCACTCCTTTTTCGATTTCGGCCAGCACCTCAGGCGAATGGCAGTCGATAATGCCGATCAACCCCATTCCTTTATGTTCGCTTGCTTCAATTAAAATCTCGTCAAGCACGAGCGAGCGGGCCGCCGTTATTTTCACCGGCCTTCCTGATTCGGTCTGCCCGATATGGATATGCATGTCCGCAAAGATTTCTTTCATTTTTTTGCTTGCAAGGCTCTCTTAAGCTCAAGATACTGGATGGCATAAGCTGTCTTCGCATCGTAGATGTCCTGGCTTTCCATCATCTTCAGCGCCCCGTCAAGCGGCACCTCCATTACTTCAACAAATTCGTCTTCATCAAGTTCGCGCTTTTCTTCCAGAGGTGTCAGCCCTTCCGCCAAGTACAGATGCACCAGTTCGTCGGCAAACCCCGGAGATGTATAGAAAGCGGTGATTTTTTTGAGCACGGACGCCGTATACCCCGTTTCTTCTTCAAGCTCCCGCATTGCGGTATATTCAGGCTTCTCCCCTTTTTCGAGCTTGCCTGCCGGAATTTCGACAATCGTCCGTTCAAGCGCTTTTCTGTACTGTTTGACGAGGATGATGTTGTCTTCATCGGTCAGTGCCAAGACGGCCACAGCACCGGGATGTTTGACGATTTCGCGCTTGCCTGTTTTGCCGTTCGGCAGTTCGACATCTTCCAGATACAGATCAATTACCTTGCCTGAAAAAAGCTTTTCTTTTGATATTGTTTTCTCCTCTAAGCGTTTCAGTTTGATCATCTCCTAAGTTCTGTTGCTGCTGTTTATCCCATACATTTTATCATACACCACGAAAAGGGGGACGCGCCATGAAGATCTACCGTTTAGCCGACAGAATCGTGATGTCGGGAAAAGCGTGGGAGATCCGCGCCAAGCTGAAAGAATACGGGCGGATGTATGAATATGTGAGAGAATGGATTTCAGATCAATAATTGACAACCTATGATGCGATATGAAATAATACTCGTCAGTAACATTACTGACGAGTATTATTATGTGAGGCGATTCAATGTGGAAAATGAAAAAGGACGAAAAGGAAAGGAAAGCAGACAGCGATTGCTTAAAGTGGCGGCAAATGAATTTGCCAGCCGGGGATTTCACGACACAAAGGTGAGTACAATCGTCAAAAAAGCCGGACTGACCCAGCCCTCCTTCTATCTTTATTTTCAAAGCAAAGATGCCATCTTCAAAGAGTTAATCACCGATTTTCATACGAGTTTAAAAAAGCAGATCGAGTCCTTTCGCTTAGAAAGTGGAATCGAACGAAAAGATGTTGCAAAACGGGTGTTGTCTGCTGTAGAAACCGTTTTTATGTTTCTGGCTGAAGACCCGGATTTAACCCGCATCGGCTTTTTTCTCAATCCGGAAGCCAAACAAATCAAAAGGGATTTGACGGTGGCGCTGAAAGAAAACTTAGAAGCTGAACAGCGGCTCGGCTTTTTTCGCTCCGGGTTGGATATGGAAACCGTTGCGGAATGCCTGATCGGGATGATCGAACACCTGACAGACTTATACTTGCTTACAGGAACAAAAGATCCGGCGGGTCTGGCGGCACACACAGTCGACCTTTTCATACACGGCATGCTGCCGTCTCCTGAACAGCCAGCGGAAACGGAGTGAATCTCAGATGGTATTGCTTTTTTTAAAAATCGGTTTGGCGGCGTTTATGTTGACTGGAGGCGTCATCAAGGTTTTACACGTTCCATTCCAAGTGGAACATTGGCGCCATTATCAATACCCGTTATGGTTTCTTTCAATGACAGGGGGTCTTGAAATCGTTGGGGCGCTCGGCATGGCATGGGGAGTGTGGAATCCGTATTCGGCTCTTTCTTCAGGGGTGTTGTTCTCCATTCTCATGATCGGAGCCATCCATGCTCACATATTCCGGGCCCGCCAATCTTTTTTAATGGCCATTCCCGCGGCAGTCTGTTTCATTTGCTCTCTGGCCATCGTGATAATGGAGCTGATTTAGTTGAAAACTTCGCTTCTTTGTATTACGTTCAAAGTAGCAGAAAAGGAGAGTGAAGCATATGGAAAAACGAACGCTTGGACGATCTGAATTAAAGGTGAGTGAAGTCGGCCTCGGCTGTATGTCCCTCGGAACAGACAAACAGCGTGCACGGTCCATCTTGGATGAAGCATTGGAGCTTGGCATCAATTATGTCGATACTGCCGATCTGTACGACTTTGGATTAAATGAAGAAATGGTCGGTGATGCAATCAAGGCGAGGCGCCATGACGTCATCCTCGCCACCAAAGCGGGAAACCGCTGGGAGGAAGGAAAACCGGGCTGGTTTTGGGACCCGAGCAAAGCGTACATAAAAGAAGCTGTCAAACGGAGCTTGAAGCGCCTGCAAACGGATTACATCGATCTCTATCAGCTTCATGGCGGAACGATTGAAGACAATATCGACGAAACGATCGAAGCGTTTGAAGAATTAAAGCAGGAAGGCGTCATCCGCTATTACGGAATTTCTTCGATCCGTCCGAATGTCATCAAAGAATACGTCAAAAAATCGAATATCATCACTGTTATGATGCAGTACAGCTTGCTCGACCGCCGGCCTGAGGAATGGCTGTCCTTCCTGGAAGAACACGGAATCAGCGTCATCGCAAGAGGACCGCTTGCAAAAGGTCTCCTCACCGAAAGACCTATTTCCCAGGCAAACGCCAATATCAAGAAAAGCGGTTATTTATCTTATTCTTATGGCGAGCTGATCAAGACAAAAGCTGATATTGAGAAAACGGCGCCGGATCTGACCGCAACCGAAACCGCCATGAAATACGTTCTCGCCCAGCCTGCTGTTGGCGCGGTCATCCCGGGGGCAAGCAAAATCCCGCAGCTTCGGGAAAACGTCAAATCTGTCGGCGGACGCCGTCTGACAGACCAGGAAATCAAAGCGCTGCGCTTTTATACGAAGCGCGGCGTGTATACCGCCCACCGCGGCTAGAAAACATGACAAAGCACCGTCTCACACAGACGGTGCTTTGTTATTTATACTGTCTCCAGTCGAGCCCGCTTTCATTGAGCAGTTCTTCAAAGGTTTTATTTTTTTCCTTTTCTTTTCTCTGTTTGATGAGACGCTCTTTCTCGCGCTCTTTTCTTTTTTCGTCTTCTTCTTTTAATTCGTTTTTCATTTGCTGAAGCTGCTGTTTTAGATCGTCGGCGAGCGCATCTTTCAGCTGCTGTTCATGTCGCGGCTCCTGTTTTTTCTTTGCCATGCGATTCCCTCCTCCTCCTTCGTTTGTGATGATAGTTTATCAGGAGCAGCCCATTTTCCACAAGCGGAAGGTCGTGAGGTTTTTTTACATATTTTCACGTTTTGATATGCTAAGATAGACTGCAGAAGCTTTATTTTACAGAAAGGAAGAAACAGCTGATGTACATTTTGTTTGCCGTGCTTGGGGCGGCGCTCCTGCTTCTCTTCACACTGGGCATCTATTTTACGAACCAAATCATGTATATTAAAACACGGACAAATCAATTCATTCTCGAACGGGAAACGGCGGACGGCCATTATGCGGAGGAAGAGTTTGAGGCCCTGCCCAAGGAAAGCATCACCCTGCGCTCTATTTACGGCTATGATATTAAAGGATACTATGTCCACCCCAACAAGACGAAAAACACCGTCATCATCTGCCACGGGGTCACCATGAATTTGCTGAATTCTATTAAATATATGAATTTGTTTTTGGAGCTCGGCTGGAATGCCGTCATCTATGACCATCGCAGACACGGGATGAGCGGCGGAAAAACGACAAGCTACGGCTACTATGAAAAACATGACTTGAAAACGGTGGTCGACTGGCTGAGAAAACGGAACGGGAATGATGCGCTCATCGGCATCCATGGCGAATCAATGGGCGCCGTGACGACGCTACTATATGCCGGCATGGCCGATGACGCTGCCGATTTTTATATCGCCGACTGCCCGTTCGCTACTTTTGAAGAGCAGCTGATCTACCGTCTGAAGGAGGATTTCCGCCTGCCCGGCACGCCGATTCTCCCGCTTGCCAACCTTTTTTTGAAATGGCGGGACGGCTACCGGATCCGCGATGTTGCGCCTCTTTCGGTCATCGATCAAATTCATAAGCCGGTGCTGTTCATCCACAGCAAAGATGACGACTACATCCCGGCGGAATCAAGCGAGACGCTCTACGAGAAAAAAACCGGGGAGAAACAGCTGTACATCGCCGAAAAAGGAGCGCACGCGATGAGCTACACGCAAAACCGGAACAGCTACAAAAAAGCGGTTCGGGAATTTCTCCAGAACGTCACAGGCATGAACAAAGAAAGCGAACGGGCATAAAGACCCATTCGCTTTTTTGCATTACAGGATATCTGTAATGTCTTTCATATTCTCGCCGATCCAGGCAATGGCCGACTCAATCGTATCGAATTCCTTTGTTTCAAAGGTCATTTCATCCTGAAGGAGCCAAACATCCTTTTGGACGGATTCTGTTCCGCCGATTGACCAATGGAGAAGGCTGTATGGATGATTTTGATGTAAAAACGATACCCATGTTTTGTTTTGAGCGGTTTGTTTTAACGATTTCACCTTTTGATTCAAAAAAAACGCCACCCTATTTCACTAAAATACTCATTCTCGGAGAAAGCACCTGGGCCGGACTTTTCAGCATCAGCGCCCCCGCTTTCTCATAATAGTCGATCGTCATCGCTTCATCAAAAAAGACTTTTTGCGATGATTGGATATAAACGGGAATCCCGTTTGTTTTTAACGGCTCACATGTTCCCGACAACTCGTCTGTCAGCCAAAGGACGGGAACGCCGCTGACCGCGCATCCGCAGCCTTCTGAATCATAGCGGAGCTGGATTTTTTTATCCGGGTAGGCCGCTTTCGCTTGTTGAATGGCTTGTTTGGCCTGTTCGGTGATTTCAAGCTGCATCATATCATATCCTTTTGTTTTATTTTACCGACATTGTACCACATGATCAGGCCAAAGCGCATGGTTTCCGGGCTTCAGACATACATATGGAAGAGGATCGGAGGTGGAGAGATGTCAAAAAAAGCGCAGATTAAAGTGACGGATCACGGCGGATTCAGAGTGACGGGAGAAGTTGAACTGATCGACATGGAAGGAAATCCATTTCCTAAAAAAGCGGCTTTTTCCCTGTGCAGATGTGGAAAATCGCTGAAAATGCCATATTGTGACGGAAGCCATAAAGGCACGTTCGACTCTTGTGTCAGAGCCTGAAGCCGGAAGGGGCGTCACTAGTCCCTTTCGGCTTTGCCCCACCCTTTAGCCAGACGCTCCGTCTCTTTGATCCAGCCGGCTTTGCCGTTGACATAGCAATTGATTTGCCGCGGAAACCTCTTCGCCAGCCTTTTTTTCAATTCTGCGTACTCTTCCGCCCGCTCCGGATGGGCGATTAAATAATCCCTAAACAATAGATGCCGCCTGATATCAGGATGCCCGCTTTCATAAATGTGCACGTGGTGTGTCCGGTTTCGCCCGCCTTTTTGAAAATATCTTCTTCCTGGAATACCGTTTTCACCTTTCGCTTCATAGCCGAGCAACTCCATCCCTTTTTCAAAGCGGGCGCAAGATCCGATATCCTTCACTTCGAGCAAAATATCAATGACCGGTTTGGCGCTCATGCCCGGAATCGACGTGCTGCCGATATGATGGGTGTGAACAATTTCATCACGGTAAAGCGCTTCAAGCTGTCGCTTTTCTTTGATAAATTCATGCTTCCACTCTTTGTGGTAAGGCACGACTTCAACCTTTCTCGGCGCATGCAGAAAAAACTTTGAAAGAACAACCCCTTTTTCAGGCTCAAACTGCTCCATCTCAGTAAACCCCAGCTTTTGATACAGCGCTTTTGCCGGTTCATTGCGCGCTCCTGTGGTCACCTCGAACACCTCTGCTTCATCTTCCATCAGGACATAGTGAAGCAGCGCCAAGGCGATCCCTTTTCGAACATGAGCTGGATGAACGGCCAGCCTGCAAATGACAAGCTTTCCAGCCGCTAATGTGTATGAAGCTATTCCTGTCAAGACTCCGCCTTCAAACGAGCCGATAAATGTTTCATCTGTGTTGCTGATGTCAGAGACCGTTTCATACAGCTGCGGAATCCCGTCAAATTGAATGATCTCCGCTTCTTTTTGATAGGCCGGGATTTGAACATTTAAAATGAAGCGGGCGGTATCAGGATCTTTTTGATTGAGCAATTGAATCATCGCGATTCCTCTCTATCGACACCCTCAGCTTCCGAAAAACGTGCGCTTTCCACCTTCGCTACGCGCACCGCAAAGTCAGCATACCATTCTTTTCGTCCCCTTTCCTTCGCGTGCAAGTGTTCTGTGTGATACTTCCAGCCGTCAATGGCTTCAAGGCTTTCCCAATAGGAAACCGTTATCCCGTTGCCGTTTTTGTCCTTCACACTTTCCGCTCCCAAGAAACCGGGCTGGGCTTCGGCGAGCTTTACCATGTGTGCGGCCGTCTTTTCGTAGCCGTTATCCCCATCTGTTCTGACGGATGTGAAAATCACCGCGTAATACGGCGGCTCAGGTGTTTTTGAAATCATGTTCATCCTCCTTTTGTTCACAGCTCTTTTACAAACAGAACACGATCTTGATTCGGTCCGTCATAATTTGAAAACACATGGATGCCGTCCGATATTTTATCTCCTTTTTCGATTGAAAATCCCATTTTCCGGTGATAAGCGATGGACACTTTGTTGACAGGCGAAGTGATGCAACGGACTGTCTTGCACCCCGCCTCCTTCGCTTTCCGGTAAAAGGCTTCATAAAGTTTTTTGCCGACTTGGATTTTTCTGTAATCCGGATGAACACCGACAAAATGAATATACGATTCTTCCGGATTAGTCTGTGATAAAAAGCCGATCAGAAAGCCGATCAAATCTCCGCCTTTCTCAGCTATAAAACTCGTATGTTGAAAATGGTCGAAAAATAATCTCGGCAGTTTATCCTGCATGTTCCTTCCGCCCCACCAATCGTTAATGACCGGTGCAACCTTTTCATAATCTGCAGCTTCGGCATGGCGAATCAGCACTGTTCAACTCCCCCTTGTCACCTGAATGTTTCACTCGGACTTCTACCGGTACTCGTTCCTTGTTGCCTCCGCAATCAGCTTGTCATGATAATCGGCATCCCTTTTGCCGCGGGTGGAAAGGATTGCGAGCACAATCGGGTCACCTTGCACCCTTGCGGATCACCCCTTTATCAATAGATATTATGTTCTATTATAACGTTTTTTTCTTCCGCTCCGCCATTTTAATACGTCAGCAGATTAATAGGATAAAGCTCTTAGTTCTTATTCAACAGAACAAACATTTCCGCTCCCCTCTGGGAAAGCTCCTCTCTCCTTGTCCTAAAGAGGTCAGCAGGAAGCGGCGGGAAAGTAGTGTTTCATATACTGCTCTTTTTTCGGGTGGAAAAATAGATAGATGTACACTTCTTTGTCATATGTTCGTTTTATAGAATTGTCGTTGTGAATTTACTATTATTGAGGAGGAGAGACAATGCGTCGTCATTCATTTTTATCCATTCTATTGATTTGCATGCTGTCTGTTGTTTCCGTATTTTCGCTAAGGACTCCAACAGCTTCCGCCGCTTCCCACAATCCCGTTGTCATGGTTCACGGCATCGGCGGAGCCGATTATAATTTCATCGGCATCAAATCGTATTTGCAATCTAACGGGTGGTCAAGCAATCAGCTTTATGCCGTCAACTTTTTCGATAAAACCGGAAACAACCTCAACAACGGGCCGAAACTATCTGAATACGTCAAACAGGTCTTAAATAAGACGGGAGCGGAGAAAGTCGACATCGTCGCCCACAGTATGGGCGGGGCCAACACCCTCTATTACATTAAAAACCTGGACGGCGGAGATAAAATAGAAAATGTCGTCACGATCGGAGGAGCGAACCGGTTGGTCACAAACAAAGCGCTGCCGGGAACCGATCCTGATCAAAAGATTTTGTACACATCCATTTACAGCACGAGCGATCTCATCGTCTTAAACAGCCTTTCTAAATTGGAAGGGGCCAAAAATATCCAGATCTCGGGCGTAAGCCATGTCGGTCTGCTGTTCAGCAGCAAAGTGAACGCCCTCATCAAAGAGGGTCTGACAGGCGGAGGCCAAAATACCAATTAATGTGAAAAACCTTGGAGAGACAAGCCTCTTCAAGGTTTCACTTTTAGAAAGCACCATGTACGGTTTAAACTTTTCATCCGCGCAAAGCCCCTCTCTTTTTGTCCACCTGACGTGAAATAAAAAGGACTCTAAATAAACGCACCCTGTGATCGTTCATTCAGTGTCCGCGGAAGCCCACCGGTATGTTTTATTCTACAATGATTTCAAAGACTCTTTGTTCAAGGTTGTATTTAGCATCCTGGAAGGAAAATTTATAATCATCCGTTTCAGCATCAGGTGAAAGCCAAGCTCCGTATTTTCTGATTGTCTGGACGATATCTTCAATTTCAGCGGGAGTGAATTCTCCGATGTCCGTGCCTTCATTTTCGGCAGTATGGCGTATTTTAACTGTAATCCGCATCACTATGGCTCCTTTCACTTGCTGTTTCAACATCTTATTAACAGCATATTTTTTTTCTCTGAAAATCGTGCCATTAACTCTTTCGTTTCACATTATTCGGGCTTTCTTTTTTACAGACCTTTTTTTAGGGAAAAGCCGGCCTGTCCGACGATAAAATTGTGATCATGCAGAAGCCCCGCTAAAATCCAAATTGCCGGGGCAAAAATTCCTGTTTACAAAGGAGAAAATATCCCCTATGATAATGAAGATAAATCGTAACTATTACTTTTTGGAGGTGTAACATATGAATTACATAGCAAAGCGCTTCATCATGCCGATTGTTTCCCTTTTCCTGCTCGCTTCCTGCTCTCTCGGAGGCGCTGATTCAACCGCTGAAAACCAGGAAGGTGATGCGAAGAAACTCACCTTTCTTTTCAATATTCCGAGTCAAACCCTTGATCCGAATTTGGATGTCAATTATACCGCCGTCCGTGCAGGTGTCAGCGAAACGCTTGTCAAAATCAGTTCCGAGTTAACCATCGAGCCGTGGCTGGCAAAGGATTGGAAAAGCAAAGACGGGCAGACGTGGATTTTCACTCTTAAAGGCAATCTGACGTTTCAAAACGGCAAAAAAGCGGATGCAAATGCGGTAAAAGCGTCTTTGGAACGAACGATACGCGACAGCGAAGCCATGAAGAACGCTTTAAAGATCAAAGACATGAAAGCGGATGGACAAACATTGACCATTACAACGCAAGAGCCTTTTCCCGAATTCCCTTCAGAATTGGTTCATCCGAATACATCGATCATCGACGTCAGTGCGGGCGATATCGCTCAAAAACCGGTCGGAACAGGGCCTTTCCAAGTTTCCTCCTTTGAGGCCGGCCATAAGATTGAACTTGAACGATATGACGATTATTGGGACGGAAAACCAAAGCTGAAGCACGTCACATTCGCGTTTAATGAAGACGCAAACGCCCGCGTCATGGCTCTTCAGTCAAAAGATGCCGACATTATTTACAGGCCGAGTATTGAGAATATTGAACATATTCAAAAGGATTCATCAATTATTGTTGATTCGGTGCCGAGCCTGCGTGTTCACCAGATTCTCTACAATACAAAGAAGGAGGAGCTCGCCGATCGTCACCTGCGCCGAGCCTTTGATGCATTATTGGACCGCAAAGAAATCGCAGAAAGCATTTTAAACGGACATGCCCAGCCTGCGGACGGCCCTTTTTTGGCCGACTTCCCGTTTGCCTCTGGCAAGGTTCAGAAGCCAAGCGGACTGAAAGCTGCAAAAGCGGAACTGAAAAAAGCGGGCTACCAGCTTGAAAACGGCAAAGCCGTGAAGGATGGAAAAGCCTTATCTTTTACACTGCTAACCTATCAGTCTCGTCCGGAATTGCCTTTAATCGCGCAAATACTTGAGTCAAATGCGAAGGAACTGGGTATTTCGATTAAGATTCAGCAGGTGGAAAATATCGACGAGTATTTGGCGAAAAACAAGGATTGGGATTTGGCGACATACAGCTCGATGACCGCGCCTAGAGGCGACGCCGGCTATTTGCTGAACACCGCCTATATACCGAATGGCGCTTTAAACTACAGCGGGATCGAAAATCAAACCTTGATCAAATGGATTGAGGAATTCAACCGTACCATTGAGGAACAAAAGCGGAACCGCCTCGCCAAAAAAGCGGCTGAATTGATCGAGAAGGAGACGCTGAACTCTTTCCTCGTCACTCCGCAAAACATCACAGCCTATCAAAAGGATGTATTAAACTGGAAAACCAGCCAAAGTGAATATTATATGCTGACGAAGGATTTGGATGTGAAAACGAAATGAAGCAGATTGCCAAGCGGCTGTTTGAACTGATCCTGTTCTTATTCATGCTTTCATTTATCAGCTTTGTCTTTATGAAAGCAGCTCCCGGCGATCCGGTGAAACAGATGCTTCGCGTGGATGACGTGGCAGTGACAAATGAGCAGATAGAGGAATTCAGAGAAGAACTCGGATTGAACAAACCGGTCTATATTCAATATTGGAACTGGTTTAAGCGTTTTTTCCAATTTGATTTAGGACATTCCTATACGACCCGCCAGCCCGTCATCGACGAGCTCGGCCAAAAGTTCCCGGCGACATTGCTTTTGACCGGTACATCTCTTCTCATCATGCTGCTGATTTCCGTGCCGGTCGGAACGCTTTCCGCTTTATACCGGGATCGATGGGTCGATCATCTCGGCCGCTTGCTCGCTTTAGTCGGAGCCGCACTCCCCAGCTTTTGGCTCGGATTGATTTTGATTGATCTTTTTTCAGTGAGGCTGAATTGGCTGCCGTCGATGGGGGCCGGAACGTTCAAACATCTGATTCTCCCCTCTCTCACGCTTGGAATCGCAATGTCGGGCGTTTATGTCCGGCTTGTGCGGTCAAGCTTAATTGAAAGCCTTGGACAGGATTTCATCAGGTCGGCAAGGGCACGCGGCATCAG
Organism: Bacillus sp. HSf4; assembly: GCF_029537375.1. Taxonomy (NCBI): domain Bacteria; kingdom Bacillati; phylum Bacillota; class Bacilli; order Caryophanales; family Bacillaceae; genus Bacillus; species Bacillus sp. HSf4. The sequence continues at coordinate 2,514,993 of NZ_CP120679.1, forward strand.
TGAAGCGAGAATTTTCTTCTTTCATGCGTTTCGCCACTGCCTGATCCCTGTGATTACGATATTCGGGACGAGCCTTGGCAGCCTGCTCGGCGGAACGGTGATTATTGAAGTCCTTTTCGCCTTTCCCGGCGTCGGCAAGCTTGTCGTTGATGCCATCATTCAGCGCGATTACCCGATCATCCAGGGCTATATTCTTTTCATGGGAATCACAGTCGTTCTGATCAATCTTTTGGTTGACCTCTCCTATCGGTACCTCAATCCGGAAATTCGCTTAAAGGAGGCTGGACGCCGATGAGAAAAAACGTCAAACACGTATTCCGCTCAAAAACAAGACTGCCAGAACTTATACTGCTGCTGTTTTTTGCCGCACTGTTTACAGCCCCCTTCTTTTTGCCGTTCGATCCGCTCCGCACCGATATGGCAAACCGGCTCCAGCCGATCAGTATTCAGCATTGGCTCGGGACCGATCATTTGGGAAGGGACTTATTTTCCCGGATGATCGCCGGTGCGAAAGCGACGGTCGGCACCGCCTTGGCCGCGATTCTGATCTCCGTTTTCATAGGTGTTCCCGCCGGACTCGCCTCCGGCTTTTTCGGCGGACGGCTGGACCGGATTATTATGAGAATCGTTGACGCTGTTATGGCATTTCCCGAGTATATTGTCGCGATTGTCTTAAGCGGTTTGCTTGGCCCGGGCCTGATGAACTTAATATTGGCCGTCGTCGCTGTCAAATGGGTCGGCTATGCGAGGCTGGTCCGCAGCACGGTTTTTGCGGAAAAACAAAAAGACTATATCGCTTTGGCCGAGCTCACGGGCTTACGGTCCGGAGCGATTTTAAAAAAACACCTGCTGCCCCACGTTCTCGGGAATGTTTCTGTGCTTGCCACCCTTGACATTGGAAAAACGGTGTTAATGATTGCCGCCCTGTCCTATATCGGACTGGGTGCCCAGCCTCCATACCCGGAATGGGGCGCCATGCTGAACGACGGAAAAAACTACTTTTTGCATGCGCCACAGCTCATGATGATCCCCGGCTTTGCGATCATGCTCATCGTCCTCTTGTCAAACCTGTACGGCGATCGCTTAAGAGACCGGTTTGATGTCAAAAACAACAAAGGAGTTTCTTAATATGCCGATTTTATCCATTGAGAGCTTATCGATCAGCTCTCGGCAGCAAACCATTGTCAAAAACGTTTCTTTTTCGATTGGCGAAGGGGAATGGCTCGCGCTGCTCGGGGAAAGCGGCAGCGGAAAAAGCCTGACCGCGTCAGCCATCACCGGGCTGCTTCCGGACGGATTAACGGCGTCCGGCGGAGATGTGCGATTCATGGGGCATCATATGCTTCAGGCCGGCCGCAAAGCGCTCCAGCGCATGCGCGGAAAAGAGATCGCCTGCATTTTTCAGGATTCTCACGGGGCATTCACCCCTTTTATAAGAGTCGGAAGACAAATTGATGAAATGGTCAAAACACATACGAATTGGCCGAAGAAAAAGCGAAAAGAAGCGATTCTCCGCTCTTTTCAAGATGTCTCTCTTCCGGAAAACAGAGTATATGAAAGCTACCCGTTTCAATTGAGCGGCGGACAGCTGCAAAGGGCTGCGATCGCTCAAGCGATGGTGCTCCGGCCGAAGCTTTTAATCGCCGACGAACCGACGACGGCTTTGGACAGCATCACGGCGGCGGACGTTTTAAAGCAGTTGGCCGTACTGCGCGCTAAAACAAACTGTGCGATCCTTTTTATCACCCATGACTTGAGGCTTGTCAAAAAATATGCCGACAAGGCGGCCGTCATGCAAAACGGGGAAATTGTTGAAACCGGCTTAACCGCCGACTTCATCAACCATCCAAAACACGAATACACGAAGCGTCTATTCGCGGCCGTTCCGCCGCTTGAAAACCCTCCGCTCAGGCTGATGGCACAGCCTGCAGAAAAGAAAACGGCGCTTTCGGGAACAGGAGGTGCTTCATGACCCATCCAGAGGAGACCATCCTTCGTGTCAGCAATCTGACAAAACATTATGCTTGCGGCCACAAAGCGGTTGACAGCGTATCATTTTCCATTCGAAAGGGTGAATGTCTCGGGCTTGCCGGTGAAAGCGGCAGCGGGAAAAGCACCCTCGCCCGCTGCCTCCTGCTGCTGGAACAAATCGATCAGGGAGAGATTTGGCTTCATCAACATCGCTTGAGGAGCATAAACAAAAAAGAAGTACGCAGACAGCGCCGGAAGCTTCAGGCTGTTTTCCAACATCCAGCCGCATCATTAAATCCAAAGCTGAACATCATCGATTCATTAATGGAGCCGTTGGATGTTTCCAAACAAGACATACCGCCATTTTTAGAGGATTGCAGAGGCAGCCGCCGGCTGGCCGCTGAACGGCTGTTTTCCATGGTCGGTCTAAAGCCGCCCCTTCTTGACCGCTATCCCCATGAATTAAGCGGTGGACAGCTGCAGCGGGTTATGATCGCCAGAGCCATCAGCACCCAGCCTTCTTTCATCATCTTTGATGAGCCTACGGCAAGCCTTGATGTCACGAGTCAGGCGAAAATCCTGAACCTTCTCAAAGATTTGCAGGACGAGATGGGGCTTTCCTATTTGTTTATTTCCCATGATCTTGCGGCTGTCCACTTCATGAGCCATCGCATCATGGTGATGAAAGACGGGCAGATTGCCGATCAATTTGCAAAAGAAGAGCTGTTTTCCACAGGAAGGCACCCTTATACAAAAAAGCTGCTTCAGGTGTTTCAATCTTAAGGGGGGTTACAAAAAAATGAATCACAGGCATTATCTTGCGGTGGCCGTTCCGCTGATCATTTCAACGATCACCACTCCGCTGCTCGGAGCGGTTGATACGGCGGTGGCCGGACAGCTTTCTTCCCCTGCTTACATCGGCGGCGTTGCGGTTGGAACGATGATCTTTAATACGATGTATTGGCTCCTTGGTTTTTTAAGGGTGAGCACATCGGGATTCGCCGCTCAGTCGCTCGGCGCCCAAAACAGGTCGGAGAGCGTGCTGGCTCTCGCCCGGCCCGTTTGCATTGCGTTTTTTGCCGGACTGATGTTCATCCTTTTGCAAAAACCCCTTGAATATACGGCGCTGATCATGATCCAGCCGGATCAGCACACGGCGGAATTTGCCTCGCAATATTTTTCGCTCAGGATTTGGGGAGCTCCTTTTGCTTTAATGAGCTATTGCATTCTCGGCTGGCTGATGGGAATGTCCCTCATCAAAGTGACATTGCTTCTGCAAGTGTCGATGAATATCTTAAATATCGCCCTTGATATCGTCTTTGTTTATGTCTTTCATATGGAAGTGAACGGCATCGCGGCAGCCACCCTGATTTCAGAATTGACGGGCTGCCTGATCGGCTGCTGGCTTGTGAAAAGAAATGCCGCCATCTCGTTTAAACTTCCGCCTGTCAAGCTGTTGTTCGACCCAAAACCGTTTAAAAAAATGATGATCGTCAACCGTGATTTATTAATCAGAACATTGTGCCTGCTGACGGTTTTCAATTTATTTACGGCTAAAGGGGCTGATTTCGGAGCTGAAATTTTGGCCGCAAATGCGATCTTGATCCAAATTCATTACATGATGGCTTACGTTTTTGACGGGTTCGCCAATGCATCAAGCATTTTTACAGGCAAAGCCGTCGGGAGAATGGATCGGGAGCTCTATGCCCGCACGCTTTCCCTTTCGACCCAGTGGGCGCTTATCTCTGCAGTGCTGCTTTCGGCCGGCTATTTTCTCTTGAAAGATGCAATCATTCCTTTATTTACACCGCTTGAAAGCGTCCTGGAAGCGGCGAAAACATATGATGTTTGGATTGTTCTCTTTCCTTTGGCCGCAAGTTTTGGACTGATTTTTTACGGGATCTTCATCGGAGCCACTGAAATCGGCCCGGTTAGAAATTCGATTGCTTTGGCCGCTCTTGTCTTTTTAGCCGCCTTTTTCACCGCTGTGCCCGTTTTCGGAAACCATGGGCTGTGGCTCTCCTTTCTTTTATTCAGCTTCGGCCGTTCCTTATTTTTATGCATGGCTGTGCCTGGACTGACCGGACGGATTTTCGGAAAACGGGAGCTGCATGAGATGAAGGCTGAAGCCGAATCATAAAGAACCCGGCTCGGGAGCCCGAGCCGGGTTTTTCAGGTCAATATTTCGTTAATTGCATGACGAAATCGTTCAAATGATCTAGTGTCATGATATTTTGGTTGCATGTTTCACTGTCATAGCAAATGTAATTGCCCCTGTCCGTATAGGTTTCTTTGCCGCTTTTCACCCTGGACATGAACAGTCCGATCTCTTCGGCCCTGTTGCATATCGAACAGATTCCTTTTTTATTGCTGGGTCTGATCGTTCCGTATATTCCCGTCAGCTTTCCGCCGATATCCACAATCATATATTTTCTGCCCGAGCCTGCATCATTCCATCCTAAATAGGAATATCTCCTGAAATCCATCTGCTCAAATTCGGGAGTTTTTAACTTTTTCACCTTAGAAAACAGCTTTTTGACCTTTGCTGCCGTTACCTGCTGAAACGGGATCACAAGGTCCTCTAACTCGGCTAAAAAGCGCGCGGCTCCGCTGTTGTCTTCGACTTCAACCATTTTGCTCAGCAAAGCCTTTTGGTCATTGCTGAGATCAGGAAACAGATCTAAGACTTGATGGAAAGCATTGGATTTCAAAGCGTCAAGCACGTTTCCATCCTTGACGTTCGCATGCCCCTGGACAAGGCTGTCCGTTTGAAATTGAATAAAATGATATTGATCATTTCTGATAAAAGGTTCCATATTCGCTGTATTTACATTCTTCACTTGTGCCAGCTCCTTATTTATATATTTTAAAAATAAGGTGCAAAGCCGTATGATCAGAAATGATACCTTACAATCAGGCGATTCGTTTAGAGCTCCACCTCATGCAAAGTATCGCCTTTCAAGATAACAGGCTTTGCATGAGACGCTGCAGTTGGCAAATGAATGTCATTTACCATTTTACCACCTCCGAATGATGAATCTATTATACATGATCATCGTATTCAATCTCAATAATATCATCGAGCTTTAATCTGTGGTGTTGATCTGTACAGCTCATGATGCGGAGCTCCCGCTTCAGGGCGTCAACATAGTGAACGCGGCCGGCCAGCTTTTTCATTTCCCCTTGTTGGTAATAAGTAAATTGCAAAGGCCTGTTTTCTTCCATCGCTTCACAAATCCGTTCATTCAATTCTTCATATTTTTGTTCATCTAAAACCGGTTTTTCATGTTTATGAAGGCTCTCATGATACTCCCTAAGCAATTCCACGTGTTCCGGCAGCATCATCGAGACCCATTTGATGCTGCCTCTGTCTTTTAGCATCACACGTTCTCCTTTCTATGCCTGATGTCCGCCGACAAGCTTTGACCGCAGACGGGCGGTCCCGGCGTTTGTATAAGAAGCGGCGCGCAAAAGCGCTGTTGAACCGTACCGTTCCCTGATGCCGTCCATCACATAGCCGAGCATCCGCTTTTTTTCCTGATCGGGATGGAAAAGGTCGAGCTGCATATAGATGTCATCCTCGATATTGGAAAGGGAAACGGAAATTTTCCGAACCGTTTTTCCTTCATAAAAGCGGTCAAACAAGGCAAGGCATGTGTGATAAAGGTCCAGTGTAATATTTGAAGGACGCTCCATCGTTTTCGAACGGTAAAACCCGCCGCCAAGCTCATCGCGGCTGTATTCGATTCCGAGGCTGACGGTCCGTCCCGCCTGCCGGTGGGCGCGCGCCCTTTTGGCCACCTCTTCGCACATTTCAAGGATGACATGTTGGACTTCAGCCGGGTCCGGATAATCGCGAAGCAGAATCTGGCTCTTCCCATAGCTGACCTGTCCGGCCATGATCGGCGCTCCGAGCGCTGAAAGGTCAATGCCCCATGCATGATAGTACAGCTGGTTTCCCATCACACCGAATGTTTTCTCAAGGCGCTTGAGATCATATTGCGCCAGCTGGCCAACCGTAAAAATCCCCATCCTGTTCAGCCTTCTTTCCAGCCTGGAGCCGATTCCCCACATTCGCCGCAGCGGAGACAGCGGCCAAAGCTTCGTTTTCACATCTTCATAACCCCAAACGGCCACACCGTCCGGCGCCCTTTTCGCTTCAAGATCAAGGCACAGCTTAGCCATCAGCATATTGGGCCCAATTCCGACGGTACACGGCAGACCAAATTCCCTTGCCATGTCGTCCTGTATTTTCATGGCGATCGTCCGCGCGTCTCCCCACATGCTCTCGACGCCGTCCACCTGAATAAAGCTTTCATCAATGCTGTACGTGTGAATGGCGTCATGCGGAACATAGCGGCCAAACAGCCGGGTGAGCTCTGTGGAAACGCGGACAAATACCGCCATCTTTGGATTGACGAGCTGAATGCGCGGATCGTCCGGAATCTGATACACCCTTGTCCCTGTTTGAACACCGAACTCTCTTTTCAGAGCCGGAGAAGCCGCCAAGACGACGCTCCCCTGCCGCTCCGTATTCCCGACAACCGCCAGCAGGCAAGTCATCGGATCAAGTCCGAGCAAGACGGCGGCACAGCTTGCATAAAAACTCCGCATATCAACACACAAAATCGAGCGCGCCGGATATTGACTGTAATCCATCATCTTCACCTTCCAAAAGAACTGATGTTCGCACAATTAGTGTATGAATACTATACTGCGAATATACGTTCGATTTCCAGGTGTAAATTTACCCAATGAAAATATTCCCTTTGAGTCTTTCATTTTCCGTTAACTGAAACCGGGTTTTTGAGTAATAAAAAAAGCATCCCAAACCGGGATACTTTTTCTATTCGGTCAATTTTTCAATCTGGCCCATCACATCGCTGATCTGCTGAGCGCTTTGCACCAGCTCTGACTGCTCCAGCTTCTCAACTGTTAATTTTCCTTCCTCAACACTTTTCAAAACATCCTCAGCGCTTTTTTGCAGTGTTTCATTATGCTTCTCAATCGTCTTATGAATCTCGGCTGCGGCATCGGGAGGGGTTAATTCATTAAAATCGGCTGCAGCCTGCCGAACAGACTCAAGCTGCGTTTCCAGCTTTTCTCTTGCATGCGTGTCGTTTACAGCCTGTTCAGCTAAGGAAGGTGCCTCCTCCGCAAATGTTTTCACTTTTTGAATATAGCCGGCCGCTTCATTTGTATAGTTCAATCCGTCAAGCATTCCGCATCCGCCCGCACCTAAAAGGCCGATTCCGGCAAGAACTGTAAGAATTCTTTTCATTGTTTACCTCCTCACCGTTTCTTCTTGATTTTTTCTTTCACAATCGAAATTCATTTTTCTTTCGCTAAAGGCAGACCTTTCTTCACCAGTTCACGCTTCAGCCATTTCCTAAGCTTGGACACAGTCAGTCTCCTTTCCCTTTTGATAAAAATGAAAAAACTCCACCGATTTGGTGAAGTTGATAAACAAAAAGACCTTCACCAAATCAGATTTGGCAAAGGTCTCGCTAACAATTAGATTGCCAGCAAAGCCGAGGATTTAAGACATCCCGTAATGACGACTTTACTGTGACAGCTACTCCCCTTTGGAGTATTCATTTTTATTACTTTGATTTTAAAGCACAAAGCCTATCCAGTCAAATTCCTGCTAATCGGCTTATGAAAGAAATCGCTCTTTCCGCAAAAAAACCTTCTTTGGAAAGAAGGCGGTCTGGCTCACTCCCTGTGAAAAATATGATTGCCGTGTTGTCGAAACATAAAGCTTGAGCCCTGACAAGTTCGGGGATGGTCTATCTATGGGCCTGCTTTCCTACAAGCCGGAATGTTGCCGTATTCCCGGTTCTTTTTCATTTTGCGGTTTTATGCCCTCATTATACTCTACGAAAAAAAGAAAACAATTCAAAACAGGCTAAGCCGCTTGAGAACAGTGTTTTTTCTTAGTAAGATAAAAGAAGAAACGCCTAAAAGGAGAAGGCAAATGGATGAGAAACTGATTGAAAAAATGCTGGGACAGGCTCTGCGGCAGTATGGGCGAAATGTAGCAACCGATCCGCTCAGCCCCCATGAAAAGCAAATCCTGAAGCTGGCGCTGAAGGAAAGGCGGATCGAGGAGCCTGACGAGGGGCTGCATGCGCATATTGAAGACGTCATTTATGATTATGTGACAAACCAGGGCATGTTTTCCTAAACGTGACAGGCTTTAGGCTTCCTAGAAGGAGGCTTTTTTCTTTCCCACATTATAGAAAAACCTCTATTCAGCACCATCTGTTTCATGTATGATAGTACAATAAAACATGTCTGGAGAGTTCATCATGAAACAGAAATGGCAAAGTATCCACCCGCTCAGCTGGACCATTATTGTCGGAACGATTTTCGGACGGATGGGCACGACAATGAGCATTCCTTTTTTAGCGATTTACTTGACACAGGTAAAAGGCGCTTCAGCGTCTTTTGCCGGAGCCGTGATAGCGGTAAGCTCCCTGATCGGGATTGCGGCGAGCTTTTATGGAGGATATTTGTCAGACCGGTTCGGCCGGAAAAAGATCATGCTGCTGTCGATTTTCGGCTGGGTGCTCGTATTTGCCGGCTTTGCCCTCGCTGATCACGTATGGACCTTCTTTTTGATGAATGCCTTAAACGGATTGTGCCGCGCCCTGTTTGAGCCGACTTCAAGAGCGCTGCTTTCGGATGTATCCAAACCTGAGACGCGCCTCTTTGTCTTCAACCTCAGATATGCGGCGATCAACCTCGGCGTTGTCTTCGGGCCGCTTTTGGGCCTCTACCTCGGCTCTTCGAAAACGACGCTGCCGTTTTTTATCGCCGCTTTTATTTATTTGCTTTACGGAGCGGGCCTGGTGATTCAATTTAAAAACCACGACGTCCCGGCGATGGAGACGAACAAGCGCATCAAAGTAAAGGATGCCTTGCAGGTGACAAGAACGGACCGGGTGTTTACGATCACACTGATCGGCTCGATTCTTTGTTTGTTCGGCTACTCCCAGTTTTCATCAACGCTGGCGCAGTATATGTCGGCAAGCCCTTTCATCGAAGACGGAACGAAGATATTCGGGATCATGCTGACGTTAAATGCTGCGACCGTGCTGATCGTACAGTACCCGATCGTACAAATCGCAAAACGGTTTTCGCCGATTTTGTCGCTCATCACAGGCAATGTTTTGGTCAGCATGAGTCTGTTCAGCCTTTCATTTTTCCATGACCTCTTGTCGATCACCTTCATTGTCATATTGTTTACAATAGGAGAAGTGCTGTTATTTTCGATGATGGATATATTGGTTGACCAAATTGCACGCCCTGAACTGAAGGGGACCTACTTCGGAGCGATGGGCTTCACCCAGCTGGGAAGCGTCATCGGCCCGTGGGCAGGCGGAATACTGCTGGATACGTTCGGAGCGGGAAAGCCTTTTTTCACCTTTTCGATCCTGGCCCTCGCCACCCTTTGCGGCTCACCTTTCCTCTTTGCGGCTTTCCGCAGAGTCAGAATGGTGGAAGCTGCAAAAGTGAACATCCATGCAAAGAAAACATTGCAGCATTAAAAAAAGCGCCTGGCCATCTTCCAAAGGCCGGCGCTTTTGATTATACAGTCTGACGAAAATCGGCCGGCGCCACGAGTTCAACTTTGATGCGGTCGGGATCTTCCGCATACAGCGCATAATGCCCGTCCCCGCCGGCGAACGGATGTCTGTCTTCATAGAGCAGCCGATAGCCGCGTTCCATCAGCTGCTCTGTCATATCATCGACCTGGGCTTTTGAATCCGCCTGAAAGGCAAGATGATTTAAGCCGACCCGGCGTCTGTGATAGCCCGCTTCTATAAATCTCTCTTCGGCCTGAACCAAAACGATGTAAGCCCGTTCCTTCTTCCAGCTGATGCCACCCTCCCAGCGCTGGTAAGCCTCATAGCCGAGCTCCTGTAAAAACCATCCCCAAAAACGCTTTGACCTGTCTAAATTGGAAACATACAGTTCGATATGATGAATCACAGCTTTTCCTCCCCGCTTTACACCCGTCTGACCAAAATCTTTTCGACCTTGTGGCCTTCCCCTTTTTTCAAAATTAAATCCGACCGGAATTTTGTCGGCAAAATGTTTTCATACAGGTTGGGGCGGTTGACCGTCTCCCATATCGATTTCGCCATCGCATCCGCTTCGGGATCTGTGAGATCTTTAAATTTATGAAAATAAGAAGTCGGATCTTGAAAAGCCGTCTCCCTGAGCATCCGGAACCGCTCGAGATACCATTTGATAATGAGAGCTTCCTCTGCATCCACATAAATTGAAAAATCAAAGAAATCAGATACGAAAACCCGCGGCTTTGTCCGATCATCTTCAATCGTCGGTGTTTGCAGCACATTGACGCCTTCAATAATGACAATATCCGCCTCCTCCACCGTTTCATAAACGCCTTCCATTCTGTCGTATGTTAAATGGGAGTAGACGGGTGCTTTGACGCTTTTCTTCCCTGATTTTAAATCGTTTAAAAATTCAAGCAGCGCCTTTACATCATAGCTTTCCGGAAATCCTTTTCTTGACATCATCTGTTTTTCTGAAAGAACCGCATTTGGATACAAAAACCCGTCCGTTGTAATCAGGCTGACCTTCAGACGCTCCCGCAAGCGGGAAAGCGCGGTTTGAATGATTCTGGCCGTCGTGCTTTTCCCGACCGCCACGCTTCCGGCAATCCCGATGATAAACGGAATTTTGGCTGCATGGGGGTAATTCAGAAAACCGTTCACACGGGAGTTCCGTTCATATTGAGAAGTCCGGTGCAAGTAAAGAAGCCTTGCCAGCGGAACATAAATCGTCTCAACCTCCTCCAAAGACAGATAATCATTTAAACCTTCAAGCTCTTTCGCCTCCTCTTCGGTCATCTCTACCGACATATGTCCGCCCAGATGCGCCCAGGCGTCCCGGGTATGACTCGTATATAACGTTTGCAAATTCAAATCTTGGTTTGCCATATTTCTCACCTGTCCCTCTGTTCATACGCTGTATGACTAGATATCTGATCCAAACCGCTTTTTCTATTATATAGAATTTTTAGAATATTTACGAGGGATCAGGATCGAGAAATGCTTATATCAGAAAACTGTTTTGATTTCCGTTTTAAATCAAACGGCTTCGTCAAGGTGCCCCCTGGCAGGCTCACCACGGAATGCTGAATTCGCCGGATGGGAGATCCTCAATATCCGCTTGGCTTTCTGCCGAATCCTTCTGTTTTGACAATAAAAAAAGAGCGCAGGTTCGCACTCTAAAAACAGCCGGGCATTCACACGACATATTTGCTTTGTCTGTGCGCCGCGTAATAAGCGGCGGCCGACAGCAGGCCGATGGCGGCGGCCAGAATCAGGATGATCGGAAAGATCTCTACCTTAACCGGTGTAAACAGCTTAAAATGGCCGTTGAAATTGAAAACCGCATGCCCGAGATTGGACAAAAGGTTTTTCAAATCAAATTTGCCCAGTACCGGAACCAGCAGGCTGTAGATGATATAAAGCAGAGCAGGCGCCGCAAAACTCCTCAACAGAATGCCCAAATAAAACCCGATCGTTGTGAAAATAAAGCTGACTGCCGCTATGACAATAAATTGAAGCAGGATATTGCTTTTTGACACCTCCGGTATTGTGAACTGGTCGACCGGAATCGTCCGCGCTGCCTGGGAATAAAGAATAAGGCTCGACACATATGCCGCACATAAAACGGCGGACATTCCGACAAGCATCACCATATAGACCGAGCACTGTTTGGCCAGCAAAACCGACTTCCAATCATGTCTGACCGCCTTGATTTTCACCGTCTTAAATCGCATGTCATAGGAAGAAATATAAATGGCGTAAAGCGTAAAGGCGAGCGGAAACAAAATAAACCCCATCCACTCCATCGTGGTGACGACCGCTTGTTTCGGCTGGAGATTGTGAAGCGACAGCACGAAATTCTCATAGTCATATCTTAAAATATTTTCAACGATCTCCCCGTCGCCGTCCTTGCTTTTGAGCTCCCCTTCCTTCACCTTGACTGGCGAGTCAAGCGCCTTTTGAATATCGATACCGAGCTGTTTGTATTCAGCTTCGGTTTTCAAAAACAGCCGGTAGCTGCCTTCTGTATTCTGATACTGAAAGTATATGTACCCGGATGAAATCAGCAACAGAGGAATGATCAAAAGCAAGAGCGTTTTTGAATAGTATTGATAGGCAAGCTCGTTCTTCAGGATTTTATAAATATTCTTTATAGACATCGCCCAAATCTGCCCCATTCGCTTTAAAATTTTCCACATGAACAGCCGAACCGTCTTTCAGCACGAACAATTGATCAACGATCGAAGAGTAAAATTCGAATTGGTGACCCGCAGCCACAATCGTCATTTCGCTTGACCAGTCATTGATCATCTCCTGAAGCTCTATCATTGAACGATAGTCAAATCCGTTTGATATCTCATCCAAAAACAAGTACGCCGGTTTGTTTAAGGCGGCGATCGTTAAAGCGAGCTTTTTTCTTTGCCCGTAGGAATAGGTTTTGACTTTCTTTTTCAAGAGCGAGTGATCGAGAAATGTTTGCGACGTCTGTTCGAGCTCTTCTTTTTTAACGGGTTTGTTTAATAAGATTTTGATGTTTTGATAGCCTGTGAGATTGAAATAAAACGGGGAATCATCATAAATGACATGCACCCGGTCTCTGACGGCTTCAAGGGGTTCGCCGTCATAGCGAATGCCGCCTTCGTAGTGTTCCAGCTTAAGCAGGCATTTCAAGAGCGTCGTTTTTCCGGCGCCGTTTTCCCCCATCAGGAAGCTGACTTTATTTTTTTCAATATTCATATTGAGACGGTTGAAGACCGTCTGATTTCCATACATTTTTGTCAAATGATTGATGTTAATCAATGGAAAAATCCTTTCTTAGGCGAGGATGGTGTTGCAACATTCTCCATTATACAACGCTGCCAAGATTTTCAAAATAGTCTTTTAGCAGCGTTGTATGCCGTTTGTTTATTTCAAATTAATCCTTTCCATATTTGCCTTTTTTGTTGACCCATCTTCTGTCGGTATAGGTTGTGCTGGCAAATTCAACATCTCCCCACGGCGTCACACTCCCGATACTGTGCGTTTTTTTCGCCCGCCATTTGTGAAGCCCCGTGGATTTGTAATACCTTTTGATCCCTTTCGCCCTCACGACATTCGGAAAGATGTAGCCCACATCCTGGAAGCCGCTGCTTTTGGATATTTTTTTGCCGTTGTAGTACCAGTCAATCTCATCTTTCGACCAAGCGAGAAAGCTCCCTCTTTTAATCGTGAGCCTTTTTCCCGAATAGGCCGAGAGACCGCTTTGAACACCGGCCTGTTTCGGAAGTGACTGGACATACTCTGTTTTGGCCTCAAGCAGTTCTTTCTGTTCATCTGTCAGCCGTCCGTCTTCTGAAGCCGCCGCAAACGAGGATGGAACCAGAAGCGCTGCCGACAAAGACACGCCTAAAATTGTTTTTTTCATTTTAACGCCCCCGTATTTTTTCAACATTTTTATGTATGTCTTGAGATGGCACCCGTGAAACATTTCCAGCAGCAAAAACGGTTTACGGTCGCGCATTCTATTATTTTAAGCGATGGAAAGAGTGAATCCTAGAAAATCAGACCATTTTATTATTACCTATTGGAAATTATCACCTCCTATATTCTATATTGTAGCATATTTTTCCTTATTAACAATTCTATTTTCTAAGAAATAACGAATCTGTTACCGACTACTATATTCCATAAAATGATAATGGCATCTTCTTAATAGGGATTTTTTTAATTCTTGGAACTTGAGACCCAGGCGTCAGACTGATTCTCAAACTGAACGGAGGCCATGTGCAAAAAAGACGGCCAAAAATCAAGGCAGTCTTTAAATGTTGTTGGATTTATCGTCTGATTTACTTTTGGAAGGAAACATCCGCTGTTCACCCTTTTCATAAAGAACGAGCAATTGCCGAATGATAGACAGCTTTGGCGCTGTCCAGTATACAAACAGAGCTGACACGATGCCAAGGAGAGCTCCCGCGGCCACATCAAATGGATAGTGGACGCCGGACCAAATCCGGGAAATCCCTACGGCGAATGCGAGCACAAGCCACAGCCATCCCGTTTTTTTATGAAACAGGAAAAACATAAAACCGATTGAAAAAAACAGGATCGTATGGTCGCTCGGAAACGAATTGTCAATATCGTGTTCAATCAACTTGTTGACATTTCTAAGCACGGCAAAGGGCTGATAGTTGGAATAAAGAGAGCCCGCCATTTTCCCGAGCATTTCGGCTATCGCAAATGAGATGACCGCATAAATGACCATCAATCTGTTTCTGGCAGTCCGGGTCAGCCAAAAAACGACAAGACCCAATGCGAGGACATACATCATATATTCAGCCAGAAAGTAAACGGCCGGATTCAGTATCGAATACATTTTTCCCAACTCATGAATGAAACGAAAAACGTGAATATTTAATTCTGAAAAAGACACGACTCAAACTCCTTTTTTATACTTAAATTCAATATATATCCATTTTAATTGCGTAAAAAAGCTTTAAACGATAATGAGGAATGTGCAATGGCCGGCCGCACATTCCCTTCATGTATCAATGAATATCGATTTTCTTAAAGTAGACGATCGTCGCGGCTAATCCAAGAACGGTTGTGGCGATGACACTGATAAAAGAGAATGCAGGCGGATATTCCGGAAAGAACGTACCCGAGGCGATCACCCATACCGCCGACCATGGGAATAAAGCGCTGTACTCCGTGCCGTATACCATAATGCTGACCATTGAGATAATGATCGTAAAGATAATGGTCGGCACATAATTTTTAAACAGCAGTGTCACAAATATAATTGGACTCAACAGGAAAAAAAGAAGTGCCCCGCCTGTCATAAATTGTTTCAACTCTTCTATTAAAACCGCCGAGCTGAGACCTTCAAATTGTCCGATCAGCCCAAACAGAAGCGTCAGCACCCAGGCGATTAACGTCAGCAGCATGATCCAAATGAAGAGCAGGACCAATTTGCTGATGATCAGGCTGATTCTTGAAACAGGAATCGTCAAGAGATTCTTCAGCGTGCTTTCGGCGTATTCCCGATTGAATAAATATGAAGTAATGACACCGTAAAGCGGGACTCCGATCAACAGGACAATGTACAGATTGGTATCGGAAAAAGTCTCGCTGAAGCGAATCGGTACATCAGGATACTTGGCTTTTTTAGCCAAAGATGATATAAAACAAATGAAAGGGGCTGCTGCCGCTCCCAAGATGCTGACCAGAAACATCTGTGAGCGCTTGAGCTTCAGCAGTTCGGTATACAGCAAATCAACCAATCGTCCCGCCCCCTATCAATTTGACGAAGTAGTCTTCAAGACTGTCTTCGCTCACCGTGATCTTCAATACGTCAATTCCGTTTTCGACAAACATTTTATTGAGCTTTCCCCGCTGGCCCAAGTGGGAATATACCCGGACGATTCCGTTCTGGTGAACGTCATAGTCGTGAATATTAAAATGCTGTTCCAGCAGCACGACGGCTTTATTTTGATCGGACAGTTGAAATTCCAGATATTTGCGGTTTCTTTTTCTGAGATGATCAAACGGAATTTCTTCAAGCAGCCTTCCTTCATGAATGATTCCGACATGATCGACGAGCTGTTCGATTTCAGACAAAATGTGGCTCGATATAAAAATGGTGATGTTTCTTTCTTTGGCGAGAGAATGAATGAGACTTCTCATTTCCTTGATGCCGATCGGGTCGAGGCCGTTTGTCGGTTCGTCCAGTATCAACAGCTCCGGATAATGAAGCAGGGCTCTTGCAATCCCCAGTCTTTGCTTCATTCCCAAGGAATATTTGCCGACGAGCTTTTTCGTTTCATGATGAAGCCCCACGATCTCCAATACTTCATCGATCGCATTTTTTTTATGGACACCGATGATTTTCGCGTTGATCAAAAGGTTTTCCCTTGCCGTCAGGTTCGCATAAAAGCCCGGCACTTCTACAATGGAGCCGATTCTCCTTAAAATTTCTTTTTTGTTTTTAAAAAAGTTGTCTCCGAAAATTTCAATCTGTCCATCGGTCGGTTTGATCAGCCCCAACAGCATTCTGATCGTCGTCGTTTTCCCGGCGCCGTTTCGGCCGAGAAAGCCGTATATACCTCCTTGTTTGACGTTGATATTGAGGCGGTCTACCGATCTTTGCGACCCGTACATTTTCGTGAGATTCGTCGTTTTAATGATCGTGCTCAAATTTGCATCACTCGCTTTCACTAACCTTATGGCTACATCATAAACAGAAGGATTTAATTCCTTCTTAACCAATTCTTAATTAATTCTTAAATGTATGGAGATAGCTTTGTTTAGGCAGTGAAAAAGCAAACGTCGTTTTTTCCCAGGGAACGCTCTTTGCCCATATGCGACCGCGGTTTTTTTCGACAAGCGATTTGGCGATGGCAAGCCCCAAGCCGCTGCCGTCATCAAGACTTCTCGAGCGGTCTCTGCGGTACATCCTTTCAAACACGTTTTCGATATCGCTTTCCGGAATCCCCGGCCCTTGATCCCAGACGAGAAGCTGATATTCATGCTCTGATTCCGTCAGCTCGATTCCGAGCACCTTTCCCTCTTTTCCATGGTGAATGCCGTTTCTGACGATGTTTTCGAGCACGCGGATCAGACTGAGCCGATCAGCGGTTACCCAACATTTCGTTTCCGGAATCTGCACCTTCAATTCCATATCGTGTTTTTTCAGCTCTGGCAAAAAGTCGATCAGCGTTTCTCTTGCGACTTCAGCAAGATCAAAGGACTCTGTTTTCAGCTGGATTTCGTTTGCATCGAGTTTTGCCATATTGAACATTTCATCGATCAATTGCTTTAAGCTGTTGGATTTTTTAGAAAGAATGTCGAGGTATTCCCGCCTTTCTGCCTCGGATGAAGCGACACCGTCTTTCAATGCATCCACATAGCCGATGATTGATGTGAGCGGCGTCCGGATATCATGGGAAATGTTGGACAGCAGCCGTTTCCTTGCCGCTTCCGATTTTGCGGCGTTGATTTGGATTTTTTCGAGCTTGTCGATCAATTCGTTAATGGAAAACATGATGTCATGAAACGGCTCGTCGCCCTTTGCGAGCAATCTCCTTCTTACATTCCCGTCGGCCACGCGTTTCAGCTCGGTCTCGATCACCTTTAAGCGGCTGATGAAGCCAAGCCTCATCACAAACAAGAGGGCGCTGATCCCAAACAGAATGATAAACAGCGTGATGCTGTAGCCCCCGAGGGATGCGCTCTTCATATGAATGAACAAAAGTCCGGCAAGCGCCGCACATTGCAGGATGAGAAGCAGCAGCTTTTTATCGCGCAGCATCTTTCTCACCTACAAACTTATAGCCGATTCCCCAAACGGTTTGAATCAATTGGGGATCGGACGGGTCCGGCTCTATTTTTTTTCTCAGCCTTCTGATATGCACCATGACCGTATTATCATCTTCTATGTATTGGTCTCCCCAAGCGTTTCGAAACAGCTGCGTCTTCGTAAATACCTGTCCCGGATTTGAGGCGAAAAACTTCAGCAGTTCAAACTCCTTCGCCGTCAGGGAGATGTCCCGTCCGCCTGCGGTGACCGTATATGTTTTCAAATCGATGGTCAATCCTTTAAATTGAATCTTTGATTGTTCATCAGAAGAGCGGCTTTCGCTGCCGAGGACCAAAAAACGCCTCAGCATAGCTTTGATCCGCGCAAGCACTTCGTTCACACTGAAAGGCTTCGTTATATAATCGTCGGCACCGATCGACAGCCCTAAAATTTTATCGCCTTCAAGGTCTTTGGCTGTCAGCATCAGGATCGGAATGTTCGTATGATTCCTCATCCTTCTGCACACTTCGATGCCGTCGATTTTCGGCATCATCACATCCAATACCACGAGGTGGTAATGGTTTTGTTCAAACAGCCTCAGCGCATCGTCTCCGTCAACTGCCACATCAACCTCATAACACTCTCTTTTTAAATATGCTTTCAATAAATCTCTGATCTCTTTTTCATCATCCGCTATCAGCACTCGAATAGCTTCCATTTGATTCACCCGCCTTGACTAAATTCGGAAAACTTCCCTCTCATTTCATTTTTACATTATAGCAGAGAAAAAACCTTCCAATTGAAAAAGGCACCTTTTTCAGGCACCTTTTTTAAACATATATTTCTTGCTCATCATTCAATCAAGAAAGCCATTGTCCAGCACATCAATGAAAGAAGAGGTTGTTTTCGCGTGCTTTTTCGTGCGTTCAACAAGTTGGATGATATCTTGATAGGCCTGCTGTGAACCCAAAACCAATAATGGTACGCCGAGCGGATCGATTTTCAGCCTTCTTGAAAACAAGCCCCCAAAGGTCATGGCTAATGGGACTGTGGGAGATGTATTTGAAAAAATCACTTTTTCACTGAGCATTCCACTGTTTTCAAACAGTTCAAGGACTCCCCGCATGGCCGGAATAACGGCTTTTGATGATCCCCTGCCGATCGTATACACCTTGCTGCCTTCTTCATCAAGTCCGTGATAGATTAATTTCCCCATTTCTTTGGGGCTGAGCCGGTTAAAGCAATCCGTGTTTAATATTTCGTTTTTGGTCGGCTTTCTGCTGAGCGGAAGTTTCTTAAGATGATAAGCGGCGGCCAGTGCAGATGAATGGGTGCCGCCATAACAATTGTAAATATAAATCAACATGATCACCCTCTGCTTGACGTCTTGTCTTTAATGTAGCCTAAATATACATTCTTTATTTCAATCTTTCTTCCAACACTTCTTTGATGACTGCTACATATTCATTAAACCGTTCATTCGACGTGCTTTCTCTCGTCTTCAATCCGAACCGCGCAAAAAAAGCCTCCCGCTGAGGAGTGCTGATCTCCAATTGAATGCTTAATCCCGTTTTACATTTATTATTCAGATTGTCCGGATCTGTCCCGGCAAATTTGTGGTCTTGATCCACCAGTTCAGCCGAAAAGCCATGCTCCTTCAGCGCCTTGGTGATGGCCTGTCCGCCTTTTTTGTCCGTTCCCCCGACAAGGGTATGTTCTTCCGTATCCTCATATCCATGAAAAGCCAAAATATAGTTGTGTGCGCTAACCGCTTCCAGTGCTGTCGGCTCATCGAAATGATTGCTCGTAATGTGCAGATCCCAATTTTGTGACGGCTTTATTCCTTCAAACAAATAGGTTGAATACTCATCGCTGAACGCCCGGACAAGTTCGCTGACCCCGCCTTCAATCCCGCCGCCGTGCGGAGATAAAACCAGGAGATCCGTTCCCATGTCGGTATATTCTATACGATAATCCTCCCCTTCTATTTCGTTTTCAGCAAGCTCGGCAAAGTTTACGTACTTATCCAAAGCCGCCGACGCTTTATTGTCCAGCGGAAATTGACAAAAGACGCATGTGCATACTCCCATGATCAACCCGATGATGCAACGTTTTTTCATCACTTGGTTCCATTCTTCCCGCACTGTTTGAAACTCCTTTTTAGCGTATTTTGTTCTCGTCATTCTTCCTTTCATTTCGGCATTTTCATAATATGGTAAAAATTTACTGATACCTTTCGTCCATTTGCCATTTTATATGTCGATTACAGCGGAATGAAACCGACCTTTACCTTATTTTTAAAAAGCGGCCCCGCCGTGTTTCCAGACGCACCGGAAGTGTTTCGAGACGCTGTTTTTATATCGATCGCCTCACACGGCCTCGGTGCCTTCAGATCACAGGTCGCCGAAGCTTGAACAGCTGAAGCGCTTCCATTTTTTTAAAGGGTAAAAGTCTTCCTGCTTTTATATGATATTTTGCGTCCCTCATTCTCTGATGGAAGGGAGTAAACCAATAAAAAAAACGGATTTGCCTTGGGGCAAATCCGTTTTTTTAGAACCCGCCGAATGCGGTTCGGACTACTTTTTATAAAAAGCGCTGCGGCCAGCCCTTTCAACAAGAGCCGGAAACAGCTGGTATAGTTTGCTGACCGCGTTCATCCAGCGCGGCAGATTGATTTCACGCTTGTTCGTCATCATGATCGAAACGATTTTCAACGCCACTTGATCGGCGTCCAGCATCCATTTCCCGACGCTTTCCACATAATCACCCTTTTTATCGGCTGTCTTGAAAAAATCGGTCTTAATCGGACCGGGATTTACCGTAGTCACATGGACTCCTGTTCCGGCAAGCTCCATTCTCAGACTGTTGGAGTACCCAAGCACCGCATGCTTTGTCGCAGCATAAAGACTTGACTTCGGGGTAGAAATTTTGCCGGCCTGTGAAGCGATATTGATGATGTGACCGCTGTTTTGCGCGATCATACGCGGGAGTGCCAGCTTCGTGCAGGCAATCAGGCCAAAGACATTCACTTCAAACATCGCTTTCATATCTTCAAGAGATGATTCCAAGGCCGGCTCAAAGATCCCGAAGCCCGCATTATTGACGAGAATGTCAATCGGCCCGGCCTCTTCGAATGCCGCTGCAATTTCGTCCGTCCGGCTGACATCCAGAACGATCGTCCGGCACTTTGCATGGAGCTCGGTCGATATTTTTTCCTTCAATTGGTCAAGACGCTCTGCTCTGCGCGCCGCGAGAATCACTTCCGCTCCTGCCGCTGCGGAATAATAGGCGATCCGTTCGCCAAGTCCGCCTGAAGCGCCTGTGATCATAACCCTTTTGTCTATTAAGCTTTTTTTCATCCTTCTTCACCTACTTTGTACGATAATATTGAATTCCGATTCTTTCTTCGCTTGTGATGCGGCCGCGCGCCGCCAAATCGTCAAGCTGGCCGACCGTTTCAGACATTGTCAAAAACAGCTGCTTCTCATAGACCGAGGAAAACAGCTTCCGGCACAGGTCAAATGCGCTATGAGGTCTTTCCGCAAGCATGCGGTATACCTCGTCCGCCCTGTTTTGCTGCTTTTCCAGCCGCTTGGCGATCAGCTCCCCAGCATCATAAATCCTTTCGCCGTGGCCGGGGAAAATCACCTGTAATGGAAGCTCAGGCAGGCGTTTGAGTGATGATAGATAATCCAAAAGCGGCGTCGGACGCTCTTTTCCTTCTTGCGGCATTTCCAATAAAGGGTTGGAAGAAGACGGTTTCAACAGCAAATCTCCGCCGAACATGCTGCCGTTTGTTTCATGATAAAGGACGATATGTGAAGCTGCATGCCCCGGTGTTTCAAGAACCCGCCACCCTTTGAGCCCGTCAATCCGATCGCCTTCTGAAACGGTTTGCGTCAACGACCGTTTACACGAATACCGGTACGACTGCTTGATCGCGAGGCTGACTGGACTGATATCAACCGGGACGCCGAGCTTATGAAACAGATATGTAAAAAAGGACTGCTGTTTTTGGATAAAGGCGGGATTTTGGCTGATATACGGTTCATTATAGCGATGGCCGATGATCTTGATCCCGTCGGGCAATTCATCCAATAAACCGGCATGGTCTGCGTGATGATGGGTCAGCACCACCTGGTCAATATCGCTTACCGTCAGACCGAGTTCGCCGAGCTTTCTTGTTAAAATCCCGGCAGCTTCCTTTGTTTTCGGGCCTGCATCAATCAGTGTCAGCGCCTCTCCTATCACCAAATAAATGTTGACGTCTCCGATCGCAAACGGAGTCGGCAGCGAAACGGGGATAATACGTTCTTCTGTCATCATGTTCTTCTCCTATCCTGCAAATTGACGTTGATCATATTTTACCTTTTTCCCCCTCGTGTGTCATTTTTGCTTCACCTGCCTGTTGACATACGCTAGCCCCTCATTGCATAATGAACAACAAATATATGATGCTGATCATAAGAAGACGAAATGAAGAGGAATAGTAAACAGGCAATGGTTAAAGAGAGTGAAATTCCCGGCTGAAAGATTTCACAGCCCGCTTTCCTGTTGAACCTGCCCTCAGAGCGCTTAGGCAAACCTAAACGTTTCCCGCGTTACGGGACAAGAGCTGAGCATGTCATATGCTAATGAAGGTGGTACCGCGAAACCTTTTCGTCCTTTAAGAAGACGAAAAGGTTTTTTGTTTTTTTAAAAGGAGGACTTAAAGATGAAACGAATTGGATTTATCGGAGCGGGTTCGATGGCCGAAGCGATGATGAAAGGACTTGTCAAAAACGGTGCGGTTGCGCCCGGTCAGATTGCCGTTACAAATCATTCGAACAGCGTCCGGCTCAAAGAGCTTGAAGAAACGTACGGAGTGCGCGGCGAAACCGATACAGCAAAAGTCATCGGCTTTGCAGATACACTTGTGTTGGCGATGAAACCGAAAGACGCCGCAGACGGGATTGCCGCCATTGCACCGCATTTAAAAGAAGAACAGCTGCTGATTTCGATTCTTGCCGGCATTCCGATTGATACAATTCAGCACTACACAGGAAAAGAACTGCCGGTTGTCCGGGCGATGCCAAATACGTCGGCTTCCATTCAGCAATCGGCGACAGCCCTTGCGGCCGGCCCGCTTGTTTCAGCGGCGCAGATTGAGGAAGCCTCGGCACTTTTTGCGACGATCGGCAGCGTCACAATCGTGGAAGAAGCGGCACTCGATGCGGTGACAGCCATCGCGGGAAGCGGTCCGGCTTTCGTTTACCGTTTTGTGGAAGCGTTGGAGGCGTCGGCCCGGGAGTTGGGTCTTGATGAAGGGACGGCGAAACAGCTGATCACCCACATGATGGCGGGAGCAGTCAAAATGCTGGAAACCGGAAGAGACCCGTCTCTGATGCGAAAGGACATCACAAGCCCGGGAGGTACGACGGAAGCCGGCATTCGGGTTCTCGAAGAGCTGCAATTTGAACAAACGGTCATATCGTGTATAAAAGAAGCCGCACACCGTTCTCAAGAGATCAGAAAGCAGTTTGCCGTCCACATATAAAAGCCGGAACGAATCAAAACCGTTCCGGTCTTCCTTTAAAGCTGCACATTACTAGATAGCAATCTCTGAATTGCAAACTGAAGCAGATCGGGCAGTTTCCCGAATGAAAAAGGCACATGAAGGCGCTCCGTCCATTTATGAGGATCTTTGCCGACGGGTCCGATGTTAATAACCGGCACAAAGAGCGCATTCTCTTGTCCGGAAGGCAGTGAATAGCCATGATTAAACAGCGGCATGTTGTCTGTAAAAGCGGAAATCGACTGTTTTTGCAGCTGAAGATAGCTTAGATCCGAAAGTCCAGGGAAATATTGAATTTCCTGAAACTCAAAGCCGTACCGCTCCTCCGCATAGTCCGTCACTTCGCCGATCACCTTGCGGATGAGCGGGTCGTCTTTTGAAGAAACGGCAGGGTAGAACGGCGGACTGTAAAATAACACGATCATGGGGGTGTCATCTTTGCAGAGCGAAGCCAGGTCGGAAACCAATTTCGTGGAAAAATCGCGATCGCCAAGCTCTCCTCTGTTGGCGAACGCAAAATGAAGAATCCGCTCCGCCTCAGCCCTGCCGGCTTTTTCTTTTGCTCTATCCCACAATTCGCCAAAGGTGAGGACGGAGATGGTCCGCTCAATTGGCGTAAAAGCGGCGAACCGCTGAAAGTCCAGTGCTTTCCGTTCCATATTCGCTTTGATGTTAGCGGCCGCTTTTTTAGCGGTATCCATGAGCAGCTGATGAAGCTCCTCTGCCGAACGCTTCATCGTCAGCACATTGAACAGCGACACGGCCGTATGCGGAGTCTGTACAGAGTAGGCTTCCTTTAAATCTTTTTGCATCAGATTGACCGGAGGAGGTGTCACCTCTCCGTCGACTTCTTCGCAGTAGTCCGCACTTAATTCAAGGAGCCGGTTGATTTCCGATACCATCAAATTCGCGTTCAAGCCTGAAAACGGCTCGCCTACATGCGTTTCAATCCCTTTGCAGAAAAATCCGGCGAGCACTTTGCCGATGCTTCCCGAATAGACGTAGTGCTTCGGGTCCCCCGGGTATTGTTCAAACATCGGTTCGGAGTTTAAACAGGATGTATATTGCAGGTCAAATGCTTTTTCCCACGCTTTCAGCGTCGGCACAGCTTCAATCATCCCCTGTGAATTGACTTCTTCATCCGGTACGGTGATGAGAAGAAGGTTTCCGTCGAACTCGCCGTTCATGGCCCGTTCAAGCATGGATAACTGAACGGTAAGACCCGCTTTCATATCCATGCTCCCCCTTCCGAACAGCCACTCGCCGCTTTCCAAGTCTTTTTTGACCCGATCGGGCAGCGATTCTTTTTTTTCCGTCAATGCATCCATCAGTTCCGGCGGTTTGCATGCCATGTGCTGAAATTCCCCATAATCCGCTGTATCAACGACATCAAAGTGGCTGATGAGCAGCACCGTATTTTTTTTCGGCGACTGTTTGACAAGCGCTGTCAAAAACCAGCGTCCGTCTTTCATCGGATGAAGCTTCAAATGCTCCGGATGCTTTTGAAAATATGACCGCTCCTTTAATACATTGTACATATACTCTGCAAGCGCTACTTCCCCAGCCGTACCGGATATGCTCTCATATTGAATGAGAGAAACGAGCAGCTGCTTTAGTTCCTCCTCTGTCTGCCATTTCATGAAGCAAGCCTCCTCTTCTGATTGCCGAAGATATATTCGAAATCATATGTTGATAAAAATAGAATAATAGACAATTTTATTGTACAGAAAATTGGTATATACGGAAACGACTTGAGCAGTTTATATGACGAGGATGGTCCGAATTGGTATAATCGTTTCGAAAACTTACGGGAGGCGAAAAAGATTGAGTAATCGAAAACTGTTTACACCATGGAGCTTAAAAGGGGTTACAATAAAAAACCGTATCGTCATGTCGCCAATGTGCATGTATTCCTCCCATGAAAAGGATGGGAAAGTGCAGCCGTTTCACATGACGCACTACATAACACGCGCCGTCGGACAAGTCGGGCTGATTATGGTTGAAGCCACCGCCGTCAAGCCTGAAGGAAGAATTTCCGATCAGGATTTAGGAATCTGGGATGACAAACATATCGAAGGCCTGGCCGCTTTAACATCGCAAATCAAACCTTACGGCAGCAAAACGGCGATTCAGCTGGCTCACGCCGGAAGAAAGTCAGAAGTTGACGGGGCCATCTACGGACCGTCTGCGATTCCTTTTGACGAAAACTCCCGGACACCTGTTGAAATGACAAAAGATGATATAAAAGACACCGTTCTGGCATTTAAAAAAGGCGCGGAACGCGCGAAAGCGGCGGGCTTTGATATCATTGAAATTCACGGAGCCCACGGCTATTTGATCAACGAATTTTTATCACCTCTTTCCAACAAGCGCGAAGACGAATACGGCGGATCTCCGGAAAACCGCTACCGCCTGCTTCGCGAAGTGATCGACGCGGTAAAAGAAGTATGGGACGGTCCTTTATTCGTGCGCGTTTCAGCTTCTGACTATCAGACAAACGGCCTTGATGTAGCCGATTACGTCGGCTTTGGCAAATGGATGAAAGAACAAGGCGTTGATTTGATTGACGTCAGCTCCGGTGCAGTCGTACCTGCTAATATCAACGTATTCCCTGGATACCAGGTCGGCTTCGCCGATACGATCCGTGCACAAGCGGACATTCAAACAGGTGCTGTCGGTTTGATTACAAACGGATTGCAGGCGGAAGAAATTCTCCAAAACGGCCGCGCAGACCTCATTTTTGTAGCAAGAGAGCTTCTCAGAGATCCGTATTGGCCAAAAACGGCGGCAAAACAGCTGAATACAGAAATCGAAGGACCTGTTCAGTACGGCAGAGCCTGGTAAGCAGCAAACTTTAAAAAATATCCCGTTTTCCGCGGGATATTTCTTTTTTTCCATTCCGAGAGAAACGATCCTCCTCTATTATGCGTCTTTCCTAGTAGAACACCATATACAGAGAGAGGATGACCTCCATGAATCCAAATATTATGGAAAAAACATATACAGTTGAAGGGTGTAGATTTCATACAAAACATCGCAAAGGAAACAGTTGCGCCACCATTATCTTTGAAGCGGGCTACGGTTTTTCTTCGGATACATGGGCGCCGATTTTACCGGATATAGACGAAGATCTCGGGCTTTTTGCATATGACCGCGCCGGCCTTGGAAAGAGCGGACCGTCCCGCAAAAAAAGGACGGCGGATCAAATGGTGAAGGAGCTTATAGGGCTCCTGGATGCAGCAGAGGTTAAGCCGCCATACCTGTTTGTCGCCCATTCCTTCGGCGCCGTCATCGCCAGACTTTTCGCAAGCCGTTTTCCCGATGACGTCGTCGGCATGGTCCTGCTCGACCCCGCATGTGAAGACCAGGAGCGGAAAGTGCTGCCCCTTTTGCCTGAAAAAGCGCGCGAAGACTACTTCAATCAATTTTCTCTCGAAGCTTCACATGAAGAATTTGAGCAAAGCCTGAACATGCTGAAACAGGAAGAAGATCATTTAGGGACCATCCCTTTACTCGTCCTTTCGGCTGGAAAACGGACGCCTGTTATGAAAAAAGCCCATCAAGAATGGCTGAAGCTGCACAGCCGGCTGTTGTCGCTTTCACATCAAAGCGGCTGGATTCAGGCGAAAAACAGCTCTCATTTGATCCACCTTGATGAGCCCCATATCGTTCAGCTCGCCATTTATGATGTATGGTATGCCGCACAACAGTACGGTTTTACGTACCAAACCGCTAATTAATATAAAAAACCAGCAGGTCAGAGACCGCTGGTTTTTGATTATTTTGTTTCACGATGGATCGTGTATCTTTTCAGACGCGGGGAATATTTTTTCAATTCCAGCCGGTCCGGGTTCGTGCGTTTATTCTTTGTCGTGATATAATTTCGATCTCCTGTCTCAGTGCATGCCAATGTAATTTTAACTCTCATGCTGATCCTCCTTAAAACGTAATCATTACGCTTTATTATACAGGACTGCGGCTTCTTGTCAACAAAAAAAGCTTCTGAAGTTCCTGATTAGCGGAACAAGAAGCTTTTTTCACCGTCTGTCATCTGTTCACATCAAACTCATAAAAGTCATAAGCCGCCGTGCTGTTTGGAAAAACCTCGCGTGCTTCATCGACCAATTCACTGACGCTTTCCCCCTGATATCTGGCGCTGATATGAGTAAGAATCAATGTCTTGGCGCCGGCTTCTTTGGCCGTTTCGGCAGCCTGCTCGGCTGTGCTGTGATCATAATCACCGGCCAGTTCCCGGTCGCCTTTGGCAAATGTCGCTTCATGCACGAGCACATCAGCTCCCTCCGCCAGCAGTCTTACATTATCACATGGCTTCGTATCTCCGGAAAATGCGACTATCCGCCCCTTTTTCGGCGGGCCGATAAAGTCCGGACCATGGATTGTCCGTCCATCTTCCAGTGTCACCGTTTCACCGTTTTTCAATTTTTGATAGACCGGTCCCGGGGAAACCCCGATCTCTTTTAAGGCTCCGGCATCAAGAGCCCCGGGTATATCCTTTTCCTGCACCCGGTATCCGAAAGCCGCTATTCCGTGAGAGACTCGTTTTGCCGTTACGGTAAACTGGTCGTCTTCAAAGATTGTTCCCTCTTCAATCTCCTCGATGACCAAAGGATACGTGACATACGTTCCCGTGACTTCGAGCGCGGTTTCAAGAAACGTTTTGATTCCTTTCGGCCCGTAAACGGTCAGGCGGCTCTCCCCTCCTTGAAAAGAGCGGCTGCTGATGAGGCCCGGCAGTCCGTATACATGGTCCCCGTGAAGATGGGTGATAAAGATTTTTTCGATTTTTCTCGGTTTAATGGATGTATGTAAGATTTGATGCTGTGTGGCTTCCCCGCAATCAAACAGCCAGACAGACCGCCGTTCTTCCAAAAGCTTCAGTGCGACAGATGTCACATTTCTTGTTTTTGCAGGAATACCTGCCCCCGTTCCTAAAAATAATAATTCCAATATCCTTTCCTCCTGTTGCTGATCAACATCTTACCTACAAGCATACAGGAAGTCGAAAAAAAAAGAAATGCAGGCCTTTTAGCGTACATTCAGCCTCGATCCTGAGCACAATTCCCCGCCTGTTTTCGGTAAACTTTTCATATGAAATCAGCTCAAATGTTTGCTTTACAGGATTATTAGCTTTAAAATGAAGAAAATAAACTTATGCTCGAAAAAGTGAGGTACGTTTAGTTGAAAAAAGATCAAATGCAACCAAAAGCAGTAATCGTTATATTTGGCGCAACAGGGGATTTGGCAAAACGAAAACTATATCCATCCATCCACAGGCTGTATGAAAACGGCCAGATCGGCAAAGAATTTGCTGTCGTCGGCGTTGGCAGACGCCCGTGGACGAATGAAGACCTCCGCGACACCGTTCAGCAGTCAATTTCGAAATTTCCGTTGAATGAGAAGGATGTAGATGAGTTCACCTCTCACTTTTACTACCATCCGTTCGATGTGACAAACCCAGGCTCATATCAGGAATTAAACAGCCTGTTGGAAAAGCTTGAAAGTACATATGATATTCCGAATAACCGGATGTTTTATTTGGCGATGGCGCCTGAATTCTTCGGAACCATCGCGAAGTTTTTAAAATCGGAAGGCGTCACTTCCACAACAGGATGGTCGCGGCTTGTCATCGAAAAACCGTTCGGCCACGACCTGCCAAGTGCAAAAGCATTGAATCAGGAAATACGCGAAGCATTTACGGAAGACCAGATTTATCGGATCGACCACTACCTTGGCAAGCAAATGGTGCAAAACATCGAGGTCATCCGCTTCGCCAATGCGATATTTGAGCCGCTCTGGACAAACCGGTACATCTCGAACATTCAAATTACTTCTAGCGAAGATTTAGGTGTTGAAGACAGGGCGAGGTATTATGAAAAATCGGGTGCGCTGAGAGACATGGTGCAAAACCATATTCTTCAGATGGTGGCGCTTCTTGCGATGGAACCGCCAATCAAGCTGAATACCGAAGAAATCCGCAGCGAAAAAGTCAAGGTGTTCAGAGCCCTCCGCCCGGTTCAAAAGGACGAAGTCGATCAATTTTTCGTGCGCGGGCAGTATGATGCAGGTGTGATTGATGACAAGCAGGTTCCCGCCTATCGCGATGAGCAAAATGTGGCGAAAGACTCCAATACGGAGACATTCGTTGCAGGAAAACTCTTGATCGACAACTTCAGATGGGCCGGAGTGCCGTTTTACATCCGAACTGGTAAACGAATGCAGAAAAAATCGACGCAGATCGTCGTGCAATTTAAAGATATTCCGATGAACCTTTACTACGGAAACGGAAATACGATGCATCCAAACCTTTTGGTCATCCATATCCAGCCGGATGAAGGCATCACCCTTCATTTAAATGCGAGAAAGCTTGGCGGCGGCACATTTGCACAGCCGATTAAACTCGACTACTGCCATAATTGCGGCGACGGGATCAACACGCCTGAAGCTTATGAAAAGCTGATTTTGGACTGTCTGCACGGAGACGCGACAAACTTCGCCCATTGGGATGAAGTCGCCCTTTCCTGGAGCTTTGTCGATGCGATCTCACAGCATTGGGAAGAGAACAAAACACTTTCTCCAAACTATGAAGCAGGTTCTATGGGTCCTAAAGCTTCCGACGATCTTCTCGCCAAAGACGGCTTCCATTGGTGGCCGCTTTAATACAGCAAAACAGCCTTCAAATATGAAGGCTGTTCAGATTGTTGACAAAATCCCAAAACGGATTTTAGTTTTGGGATTTTGTCATCCTTCTTTCAGCGTGATTGAAAACCTTTGCAGTCTAGGAAGGCCGAGCATCGGAGCGGAGCGAATGTTGCAATTCGTGAGCACCGACGCGCAGGCCTGACAACGAATGCGAAGGTTTGTCGACATGCTGAACAGCCTTCAATATGAAGGCTGTTTTTTTACGCTTTTAAAGCCGAAACTTCTTCCGGGCGGCTTCTGTCCCGCTTCCACATGAGCTGAAGGACGAACAGGAGAACGAACATTCCGAGCCCGATCAAATCTGTATATCCTTCGGGATAAATCAGCAATAGACCGCTAAGCGCCGCCCATATTCTTTCATACCAAAACACTTTTCTCATCCAGAAGCCGATCATCCCGGCCCCGATGGCAATCATCCCTGACAATGCGGTCACAATCACCCAGATGATCTCATACCAGTGGGCATCTATCATGAGAAGCTCCGGTGACAGGACGAATATATACGGAATAATAAAAGCGGCGATGGCGAGTTTGGCGGAATTGATTCCGGTTTTGATCGGCTCCCCTCCCGCAACGCCCGCCGCCGCAAAAGCGGCCAGGGCAACAGGCGGGGTGATGTCCGCCACAATGCCAAAATAAAAGACAAACAGGTGGGCCGACAGATCCGGTACATTCAATAAGATCAAGGCAGGCGCGGCAATCGTGGATGTGATCACATAGTTCGCCGTTGTCGGCGACCCCATTCCGAGGATCAAAGCGGCGACCATCGTCAAAAAGAGTGAAGGCAATAATGCGCCGCCCGCCAAGTCGAGCAGTCCGTTTGCCAGCTTAAGCCCGAGCCCCGTCTTTGTAACGACGCCGACGATAATCCCGGCTGCAGCCGTTGCCGCGGCCACTGAAAGCGCCATTCTCGCCCCTTCAGCCAAAGCGAGCACAATCCCTTTCAGCCCCAGCCTCGTTTCTTTGTTGAAAAAACCGACAACAATAGCCAGCACGATCGAGTACAGCGCGGCATGCATGACGATGATTCCCGACATGAGCAGCAAGACGACTGAAATGATCGGCAACAGGAGGTAAATCTTTTTAAATACTTCCTTCCGATTCGGCATCTCTTCTTTTGATAGCCCCCGCAACCCCAGGCGCTTCGCTTCAAAATGCGTCATTATCCAAATGCCTGTAAAGTAAAGAACAGCCGGAATCATCGCCGCTTTTGCAATATCCCAATACGTAATCCCGCCGCCGATGAATTCCACCATTAAAAAGGCGGCCGCCCCCATAATCGGAGGCATCAGCTGTCCGCCAGTCGATGCGGACGCTTCAACGGCACCGGCAAACTCCCTTTTATAGCCAAGCTTTTTCATCATCGGAATCGTAAACGACCCCGAAGTGACGACATTGGCAACGGAGCTGCCGCTGATTGTTCCTTGAAGGGCGCTGGAGAAGATCGCTACTTTGGCGGGCCCGCCCGTGCTCCTTCCGGCGATGGCAACGGCAAGATCGTTAAAATATTGCCCCACTCCTGTTCGGACGAGAAACGCGCCGAACAAAATAAACAGGAAGATAAAGGTCGAGGAAACAGCAAGAGGCGTTCCCAAGATCCCTTCTGTCGTAAAATACATCGTTTGGACAAGCCTTTCCAAAGTCAGCCCGTTGTGAGACAGAAACCCCGGCAGATAGGAGCCGTAAAGCCCGTAAAGAAGAAACAAGCCGGCGATGATCGTAATCGGCAGGCCGACAGCCCTTCTTGTCGCTTCCAATACCAAAAGGACAGCCAGAAGACCGACATAAAAGTCGGTGGTTGTAATCAGGCCGATGCCGCCGACAATCGTTTTATAATTGATGACCCAGTAGGCGCCGACACCGGCTCCCATAACGGCTAACAGACAATCATACCAGGCCACTTTAAACTTGCCGGTTTTCCGCATGCGTTTTGTCGCCGGAAACAAGAGAAAGATCAGACCGAGCGCAAATCCTAAATGGACGGACCTTTGAATTTGAGCCGGAAAGACCCCGAAAATGGCTGTATATAATTGAAACAATGAAAATGCGAGCAAACCGATAAATGATATGGCCCCCGCCAATCCCTTCAGCTTTCTCGTTCCCTGTTCCGGATCGTATTTTTCCAGCAGTTCCTGCTGCTCTTTTTCAGAAAGTTCAGCAATGTGCTCCTTTTGCTCAGCCATTTATCTTCACTCCCCTCAATTGTTGCAAGACATTTAATTTTTGAACGGACATCCTTGTCCATGAGCCGGGGCGGATATACCGTTTTAATTCATGGACTTTGCCGTTGTACCTGATCCGGTGGTTCGCCCTGACTCTCCCGATTCTCATATCGATATATGGGAATGTCCGCTTCATATTGGAGATGGTGTATATGCCGTTTTTGATGACGAGCTTTTCCCCTTCTCCCGCGTTCGCCGGCATTCCGACTGCCGGATCATGATAGCTCAAAGCTGTTTGTCTGATCTTTTTGTTCTCCCATACATACGATTCAACCACCTTTGTTTTGTGGATGGAATGCGTATAGATCACATCAAAGTTTTTCTTCTTTTGGAGGGGAAGAAAAGCGATGAGATCACCGCTGTCTTCTTTCATGAATACAACGGCCGGCTGATATGGTATCAAACATGCTGCAATCGCTATGAAGATAAATGATAATGCGGCCAGCCCTTTCACCAGCTTCTTTTTTCTTATTTTTTCCACATCCTCATACCGAACAGAAAATCGATAGACCGTCGTTTCACCTAAAAGCGGTCTATCGATTTCGGGATGATTCCCGGTCAAAGTTATTCGTTTGGCTTTTCGATCCCTTTTTCTTTGTAATACTTGGCTGCCCCCGGATGGATCTCGATATCGCCCAATCCTTCAAGCGCTGTTTCCGGCTTGATAAACTCGCCCTTTGCATGATTGATTTTATCCGCTTCAAAAAGCGCTTTTGTCATCTTGTAGACGGTGTCTTCATCCAGCTTGTCGGTCCCAACAAGCATCGCTTTGACCGCCACTGTGTTCACATCTTTGTCGATCCCGTACGTTCCGCTTTTAATCGTATCCTTCGCATAAAACGGATATTTCTCCATCAGCTTTTTCTGTTTGTCTTCTCCAATGTTTAAGATTTTGATTTTATTTTGTGCAGACAGCCCTTCAACTGCCCCTGTAGGCGTTCCGGCCGTAATAAATGCAGCGTCGATCGCACCGGACTGGATGCCGTCGGTTGATTCTTCAAATGAAAGATTTTGCGGTTTGATATCGTCAAAGGTAAGCCCGTGGACCTCCAAAATCTGCTTGGCGTTGATGTTGACCCCTGCGCCTGCTGCGCCCACGGAAACCGTTTTTCCTTTTAAGTCTTCAATAGAATCGATCCCGCTTTTTTCTGTCGTCACAATCTGCACCGTCTCCGGATAAAGGGCGGCAATCGCTTTGATTCCGTCAATTTTTTCTTGAAACATCTCTTTGCCCTCTACGGCATAAGTGGCAATGTCAGTCTGAGAAAAAGCGACTTCAGCTTCCCCTTTTTGCAGAGTGGCCATATTTTCAGCCGATGCCCCTGTTGTCTGTGTGGTAAATTTGTCTCCTGTCGCATCCTCCCACAGATTTGCAAACTGCCCGCCAAGCGGATAATATGTACCGCCGGTTCCTCCTGTAAGCAGACTGTAGCTTCCTGATCCTTTTGACGCAGATCCCCCATCCTTATTTCCTGATGCATTGTCGCTTCCGCACGCGGCCAATCCCATGACAAGCGCCAGCATCAATACTAACCATGATAAGCTTTTCCACTTTTTCATTCATTCTCCCCCTTTGCTTGTTGGACAAATAACAATTCTATCGTACCATGAAAATTGGATTAATTGTCAATATATTCTTTCATTTCTAATTCTTTAGTCAATTTTATGAGCGACCGGTTCTTAATATGCCATGTCCGCGGCAAAATCCGTTCACCGGTCTAGGTTCGTCCAACCAACCACAAAATGGAAGTTTATTTACAAAGAAAAAATTAAAACCTGATAAAACGTCATCTTCTCAAGGACACGAAAAAGTGACCCGAGATAAAAGGACAAGTGAACCTGGAGCCAACGGTCTGCCGCACACTAAAAATGTGCATCCGCCTCCAAAAAAGAGGAAGATGCTCATTCGGTACATGATCACTTTGATATGAAATAAAGGAGAAAAATCATTTATGCAGCTTAAAAAGGAATATGAATCCCAACCTTATGTTCAATAGCCTTTTGATAAAAATATTGAGCGACTACAATATCCACAACAGCTAATCCAACTGATTTAAAAACAGTGATTTCTTGATCATCGACTCGTCCGTTGCATTCTCCGCTTACAATTTGCCCAAGCTCTCCGTAGATGTCGCCAGGCTTAAAAACGCCTTCGCTTATCGGAACTTGTAAATCACCAGTCTCCTCTAATGCTGCTTCACTAGATTCCACTACGACTTTATCGGCTAGAGACATGACATGAGATGGCAACTCTTGCATTGCTGGTCTAAATGAACCTACTGCATTGACATGAACCCCCTGTTTTAATGGCTCTGAAAATACCGGTGTTGTAGAATTTGTTGTCGTTACAATAATGTCAGCTTCACGTACTGCTTCATCCGGGTCTGAATAGACGCGTACTCGTTTATTAAATTTCTTTTTAATATATTCGCTAAATTGTTGTGCTTTTTGTTCTGTTCGGTTATAAAGTAAAACCTCTTCAATGTCTCGAACAGCGAGTACAGCTTCAACCAGACCTTTTGCTTGTTCCCCTGTACCGATTATACATAGCTTTTTTGAATCTTGGCGGGATAAATATTTCGTTGCTACACCTGATAAGGCGCCTGTTCTCATCATCGTTAAATAAGAGCCTTCCAAAAGAGCGATTGGTTCTCCTGTTTTGAAGTCTGACAACATCACAACACCATTGATCGTTTTCTTCCCTAAGGTCTTATTATGAGGCGCTACGGTGACTATTTTTAATCCAAGGGTCCTGAGCTCTTCAGCTACCGAAGGCATGACCAATGCAGTATTTTGACCATGATCAAACTGTAATGCGGCACGAATCGGTGTAATTGTTCTTTCTTCTGAAAATTCTTTCAATGCGACAGCGGCGCATTCAATGATCTCATTCATATTGACTAAACTTTTTTGTTCATCAGCGTTTAAGATTAACATGTTTTTTCATCCTTTCCTGCAAATTGCGGAAGACTTATTCCGTTCTTTTGTTTCTGGTATGGTGTCTTCATGACGATCACTGCTTGACATGGACATTGAATCTGTCATACCGGAGTGGTTCAATCGGAATCGATGTATCATGTTCATTGATCATTTCTGAAATGACTTGACCTGTAATCGCCGCTAAGCTTATGCCGTCCCCTTCATGTCCCGCTGCTATATAAAATCCCGGCACCTTTTCAACATGTGAAATAATCGGAAGGTGGTCAGCGGTCCACGGCCGTAATCCCGCGTATGTTCTGATCACCGTCATATCGGCAATTTTAGGATAAAAACGAACAGCTCTTTTGGCGATACATTTCATCACTTCATGATTCACTTTTGTGTCATATCCATTAAATTGACGACTGCTGCCAATTAAAAAGTTTTGGCTTTCGGTAGGCTCGAAAACCAATGCAACTCCGTATTGATCAGTTAAGGGATCCACTTTCCTCTCCCCGCCAAATTTTGAAATAAGGTAGCCAAATTCCATGACATTTCTTAATCCAACAGACTGTTGTCTAGAAGCAACCATGACCTGACCTTTACGCGGCTTTATTGGAATGTCTATACCGAGCATCTCTCCAATAAACGGAGCCCATACCCCGCACGCATTGACAACCTTATTCGCTGTAAAGGTTCCGTTATTTGTCTCAATGACAAATTGATTGACTTGATTTTGATAAAGCTGTTTCACTTCCGTATTCGTATGTACTTTCGCTCCGAATTGTTGGGCACGGTGAATCATCGAGTATGTGAGCATATAGGGACTGACGATCGAATCAGTCCTGCACTCAAGCCCGCCTGGGAGATCGTCTGAAAAGTAAGGAGATTCATTGCGCAAGTCTTCCCGATCCAACAGTCGAAAATCCAGGCCTGCATCTTGTTGTTGCCGGACCCATTTTTGTGCAGCTTCCATTTCCGTGTCGTTTTCACAAACTAAAACACTGCCAGGGTTCCGATATTCAAATGGGATTTCAAGCTCATGGCTTAATTCATGCACCAATTGTTGACTTTTTAGAGCCATTTGACTATCAAAGCCAGGATCCTTATCCACTGCTAAAATATTTCCATCGCATTTAGAGGATGTTCCACTCGCCAATTCATTTTTTTCGAGAACCGTGATATCCAAACCGGATTTTGAGCAATAGTAAGCGATCGCTGAACCGATAATTCCACCCCCGATGACAACAACATCGCGATGAAATGTGCTATTCATGTGACCCCGCCTCCTAGACTTCTTTTAGTAGATTGATAAACTTCCCATTGCTGTGAGATTTTCTTTCTTCCGGCCTCTATTTCCGGGTGGAATTGTATATATGCACGATTTCTGATCTGTTCAGTCATTTTAATAGAATCTTGAATCTCCATATCCAATCCTTTCTTTCCGGCGCGGTGTGCAATTGATAAACCTGCCGTTTTCCCCTGTGCAGCAGCAACCTTTGCTCCTTCAATACCCGTAATGTTTCCCGCAACATACAGTCCTTCTAAAGGGCTTTCCATCCTTTCATTATGTAAAGGGACATAGCCTCCCAGTTCTTCCACTAAATAAAATGGACAACCTGCAACTGCCGCTAATTCAGCTAATGGGTATAAACCTCCGGCAATACAAACGAAATCCACTTCAATCTGTTCCTCACTGCCATAAACGACTTCCCCATCGGCATTAATTGTTGCTATTGTCACGCCTTCCACTTTATTCTCGCCATAAATCTCGATGACAGCTTTTCGAAGTTGAATGGGAATGCCCCACATCTTCACTCCTTTTTTAGGGTATAACTGAACGCCCAATTTTTTCATAAAATCATTCTTCATGAATTTGCTGCCATAGCGAACAAGTCGAGACGGAGCCATATGGGAGACATGAAGAAGTGAATCCATGACTTCTCCTGGATGACCGGCACCCTTTGTCATACCGTTCATCTTTGGTAAAGTGAGACAAGCGATCTCTACGCCAGCTAGTTGTAATTCCATAGCAATGGCAGCCGAGAGAACATTCACACCGATTATCACCCCGCGCTCCCCGGGCTTGATCCGATGAACATTTGTCATCACCTGTGCGGCCCCAACCGACATAACGCCGGGTAATGTCCAACCGGGTACAGGTAGAGGGGATTCGGCTGCACCGGTTGCTAACAACAAATGATTGGTATAAAATGTTTGTTTTTCCGTATAAACAACCCAGCGTCCATTTGATTTCTCGATATGATGTACCGCTACATTTAAATGAAATGTCACGCCAAGCTTCACAGCTTTTTCATATAATGCAGCTGATTCTTTCATCCCATTCCACCAAGACCCATTCGGTTCTTCATAAAGCTGTCCGAGCAACCTGCCGCCAGCTTTCATATATTCATCAATGACGACAACATCCACTCCATTTTCTGCACAAGTCACTGCCGCTGTTAAACCTGCAGGTCCGGCGCCTATAATCATCGCATTATCCATTTCCCAGTCCTCCATCTCCTTTACTGGCTGGTTGCAGTCCGCCGCTGCTTTCAACAACCATTCCCTCTTTAAGAGGTGTAAGACATGCCCGGATCCCCTGTTGACCGTCTACCGATACTCTACACTCATAACAATGGCCAATATTACAATAGATACCTCTTGGTGACCCGCTCTTTTCGTGATGTCGAAGCGTGCGAATTCCATTGGCTAAAAGTGCCGCTGCCAAAGATTCATTTTCCAGCCCTTTGTAGACCTTATGATTAAATGTAAAGGAAACATCATGATCATCCTTAATTTTTCCGAGTATAGGGTGGTTTGAGATTCTGCGCGTCATCGATCTTCCCCTCCTAAATTTTTAAAGCTAACCGGTCGTATAGGCGGCTGATATTTCAATGATACACATGTCGGATTTTGATGATTCGCTGCCGCCGCTATTTGATCGACAATAGTCCGGCATGTTCTTCCGCCGCAATAGCCCATGCCCGCCCTCGTACGAAGCTTTAATTCCCTGGACGAGCATTTATACCTGGCGGCTGTAGTCTCCAATTCC
Source organism: Bacillus sp. HSf4 (assembly GCF_029537375.1). Taxonomy (NCBI): domain Bacteria; kingdom Bacillati; phylum Bacillota; class Bacilli; order Caryophanales; family Bacillaceae; genus Bacillus; species Bacillus sp. HSf4. The sequence goes on from NZ_CP120679.1 coordinate 2,552,797, forward strand.
TTGAAACTGACTTCTTCACACCTGCATATAATCATTTCATCTTCTTTCATTGGAAACACCTCAATTTATACTTGATGAATACGGGATGAAACCGGAATGATCGTTAGACGGTTACAATCTTAAATGAACGATATCAGGACACTTCTTCATTCCCTATATCAAGCTTTCTTTCTTCCGATTTATTCAAAACAGCGGTAATCATACCGATAACAGCTCCAATCAGTCCAGTTACGATCCATCCCGCCCCGATATGAAACAGCGGGATGAAGGAAAAGGTTTGACTAATAAAATCCGCAAAAATATTTGCTTCTTTTAAAGCATCTAACAATGCGACAAATCCACTGCCAATAATTGAACCGATATATACGGATTGATAACCTTTGAATAGATTATTGATGAAGGAAAGAACAATTAACGTAATCGCTATTGGATATAAAAGAAGGAGAATTGGCGACGCTAACTCAAGTATTGTGTTCAAACCAAAATTGGTAATGATTAAACTAACAACAGCTAAGAGCACTACCCATTTTTTGTAAGAAACTTTCGGGTAGATTCTATTAAAATATTCTGCTACTGATGATAAACATGCTATGTTTGTTGTGATTCCGGTTAAAAATATAACAGTCCCTATTAAAAATACTCCGCCATATCCAAACAAATGGATTGCACTTTTTGCCAACACTTCTCCGCCATTGCTGGCATATCCAATCGCCTCAACACTCGATCCTCCTATCCAGGCTAAAGATAACTGCAAAAGCACCAAGCCAACGACCGTTATCATTCCTGCTTTCATAAAAACAACGGATATTTCTTTTTTCCCTTCAACTCCCACATTTTGAATCGATTTGATGAAAATTCCTCCGAATGTAAACGCGGCAAGAACATCCATTGTATAATATCCTTGAACAAACCCTTTAAAAAACGTATCTTGTATATACGGTTCTTTCGGTTCACCAAAGCTCCCCATTGGGGTCATCAATGACTTGACGATTAAGATGATTAAAAGCGTAACAAATATAGGCGTTATCATTTTCCCCAGCCGATCGACAAACTTACTTGGGTTAAGAGAAAGCAAAACAGTCATGAGAATAAACAGAAAAGAAAACAGAAATAAGAAAGCATGATTTGATTGAACCCTCTCAGTGATGACAGGGTTTACCGATATCTCATATACGACTGATGTCGTTCTTGGAATGACGTAGATGGGTCCTAAGGTTAAAAAAAGAGCGATCGAAAATATCATCCCGAACTTTGGATGTACTCTTGACGCAAGCTTCTCTACCGTACCTCCCGAGATGGCTAATGCGATAATGGCTAATAAGACAAGTCCGACACCTGTAATCAAAAACCCTGACATCGCAATCCATGTGTTCGTTCCTGCAAGTTGACCGACCATTGGTGCGAATATGGTGTTACCGGCCCCGAGAAACATCGCAAATAACATCAGACCGATAGCCATAAGTTGTCCTGCCGACAAAGTATTTTTCATTTAAAGTCCCCCTTATCATGTAAAGAACCTCTCTCTGCATATCATCCATCTCCCTTTGTAAACGCTTTAATTTGATGCAGAGAAAATAAAAACGGTTAGCCATCACAGTGATACCTTATCCATGAATTGAACGGACACTAAAATCAACATTTAAAAATTTAAGTGACAATTAAATTTTAGACTAAAAATAATAGATAGAAGGAAACGCTAATAAAATAACTTCACCTCCTAAAGTCCATATTTTAAAACAAATTAAATTTTTAAGTGTCACTTAAATTTTAAGTGTTGATGTTATTATACTTTTCATTTTCTAAAAATTCAATCATTTAATGATTTTTCTTAAAGCATATCTTTGGTCACAGTTGTTTTTAAATATGAGAGGTAAAAATGAGATAACTTCACTTTCCAAGGTCGACATGTTAAAATTAAGAATAATTAAAAATGGATTCTTTTAAGCAGTGGTTAAATTATAAAATGAAACAAATCGGGTCGACAACTGCTTCGTGAGAACATATTACAGACGATTTCTTTTGACAAAGTTTTTTGAACCCGGATCTCTGTAATGTTGAACAGACCAGCAGCTTATTTTTTGGGGGTAAAAAATGGATTCAGATGTAGGACATTTAATTAAAAGGCTCCGCAAAGAGAAAAAAATGACATTGAAGGAAGTCTCCGAAAAAACAGGCTTATCGATCAGCTTCATATCCCAGGTAGAACGTTCTCTATGTTCCATTACATTGCTTTCCTTACGAAAAATATCTGAAGCTCTCGGGGTCAGTCCCAGTTATTTCTTTCCCGACAATATACAAATTGACAAAAACATGATTAGACGAGCTTCTGACAGACAAGTTGAACATAAGACATCCTTTACCTATTCGGATCTATCCGGCAATGTATCGAACCCCTTGTTTGTGCCCATTTTCGTTACCCTGATGCCTGGTGATAAAAGAGGCATACCTTTTTCTCATGAAGGGCAGGAATTTATTTACGTCATCGAAGGCATGATGACGATCATTTTTGATGACGTAGAATACGATCTTTTCCCCGGGGACAGCATCCATATAGAATCAACCAAACCTCACAACTGGTTTAACAAAACAGACAAACCTACGAATTTTATATTTGTTAGTGCCGCCCCCTCTCGTGATTGATTCCATATCTCAACAAGTGTCTTACGGGACAAGCAGTGCAAAATAAAGGATCGATTTTTTAAAAAAATCGATCCTTTTGTTATGGCTATGCAAACACTCCTACTCATGCAGTTTTGATCATTTCCGAATATGAACGCTGGAAAACACAAATTTATCATAGCGATGTCTTGCAAAAGAATATTCAAACGGCTCCCCCGTATTTAAAAATGCGACCTGTTCGACTTCAAGCACCGGATCGTCGGCAGCGCATTCCAGATATTTGCGGTCCAGTTCCGTCGGCTTATCCGCCCTGATTTTCCGGTGGGAGCCGGCGATTGTCAATTTCAGCGTTTCCGTGATATGCCGATAAACAGAGCTGTGAAGCACATCTTCGTTTAATTCTCGAATCACGTTGGAAGGCATGTATGTTTCTTCAATGACATACGGTTCGCCTTCGACCTTCCGGAGCCTGATGATGTGATACACCGGAACGCTCTTTTCGATTGATAATCGATCAGCCACTTCCGGCGACGGAAACTCAACATCAAACTGAATGATGCGGCTTTCGATCTGTTTGTTGGCGAGAAGTTTTGTCAACCCAAGGTTTTCACGATCCGTCACGCTGACGGGGAGATCCTGAATGGATGATTTCACAATAAAGGTGCCGTGCCCCCGTTTGCGGTACAGCATACCTTCTGAAACGAGAATGTCGAGAGCCCTTTTCATCGTCATTCTGCTGCAGGAAAATTCTTTGGCGAGAGAAAGCTCATCAGGTATGGGCTGATCGACCGGATAGCATTCCTCCTGAATCCGCCTCCTCATTTCATTTGAAATATATTCGTATTTTCTCATGTTTTAACCACCAGTACTAAGGATTCTATTTTTATGTTCTGTCCATTCTTTCTTATTATATCTGTTTTAGGCTGGAAATAAAAAGATGGCCTAAAAGACCATCTCTTCTAACAGAACCGCTTAAAATCCGTTATTTTCGCTGACCCGCTTAAACCAGTGGCCGCTCTTTTTAACCGTCCTCTCGCCGTTTTTGTCAAGGTTGACAGACACAAAGCCGTAGCGGTTTTTATAAGCGTTCGTCCACGACCAGTTGTCCATGAATGTCCACAGGTGGTAGCCCTTTACATTCGAGCCTTCCTGAATGGCTTGATGCACCCATTTTAAATGCTCTCTAATAAACGCAATCCGGTAGTCGTCATGGATCATGCCGTCTTCGCCAAGAAAACGCTCCTCTCCTTCAACCCCCATTCCGTTCTCGGAAATAAAGCATTCAATATTACCGTAGTTGTTTTTGAGATTGATTAAAATATCATAAATACCCTTTTCATAAATCTCCCAGCCGCGGTGGCGGTTCATTTTGCGGCCCGGCATCTCATAGTTGTCAAAAAAGCGTTCAGGCATAAATGGCGCATCCGGGTGCGGCAGATGTTCTTTTGCTTTGACACGCCTCGGCTGATAATAGTTGACACCAAGCAGATCGACCGTATTCTCTTTGATCACGTCCAAATCGCCAGGCTTGGTTTCAGGCATGTATCCTTCCTCTTTTAAAATATCTGTTAAGTCTTGCGGAAACTCGCCTTTTACGGCCGGATCAAGAAACGACCTGTTGAAGAATGCGTCGGCAATTTCAGATGCTTTAACATCTGCCGGATGACGGCTTCGCGGATAGGATGGCGTTAAATTTAAAATGATGCCGATTTTTCCGTCCCCGCCAAGATTCCGGTAGGCTTCGACCGCCTTGGCGTTTGACAAAATTTCGTGGTAGGCCACCTGCACGGCTTTCGCAAAATCCACTTCATTCGGATAATGAAAATCGTATAAATAGCCGCCTTCCGCCGGAACAATCGGCTCATTATGCGTAAACCATTTTTTGACCCGGTCCCCGTAAAGGCGGAAGCAGGTTTCCGCGTATGAAACAAAATCGTCGACAACTTTCCGGTTTTCCCAGCCGCCGATTTCCTGAAGCGCAAGCGGCATATCAAAATGATAAAGGTTGACAAACGGTTCGATGCCTGCCGCAAGCAGCTCGTCGATGACTCGATTGTAAAAGGCCGCCCCTTCCTCGTTCAACAGACCTTTTCCTTCAGGAAACAGCCGCGACCATGAAATCGAAAAGCGGAAAGAATTGTGGCCAAGCTCCTTCATCAGCTGAATGTCTTCTCTATAAGTCTCGTAAAAACGCGACGTTTTTTTTGGCCCCACTCCGTCGAAAAAACGATGGGGTTCTTTTTCATACCAGTGGTCCCAAATATTTTTCCCTTTGCCTCCTTCATCGGCCGCCCCTTCGGTTTGAGTGGCTGATGCTGCCGATCCCCACCAGAAGTTTTTTGGAAAACGATATGGAAGTCGCTCTGTCTTTATTTCTGCTTTTGTCATGTCATCAATCTCCTTTTACAACCCTATCGTCGTCTTATTTTGTTCTGAAGCGCTGGTTTCCTGTTCTTTCTTCATATTCATACGGTCGATGAATTTCAAAAACGGGAACCAGATTAAAAAGACAACGGCTAAATTAAAAATCTGCAGGATGCCGCCGGCGAGCGAATTGGTGGCCATCATGCCGCTGATAAAAATCGGCACTGTCCAAGGAATCGTGACACCCGTCGGCGGCGGAACGATTCCTGAGGCCATGGCAAAATACGTGATCAGCGTGACGATCATCGGCGAGATGACCCACGGAATGAAAATCAGCGGATTCATGACGATCGGCAGGCCGAAAATAATCGGTTCGTTTACATTAAAAATGCCCGGAGCCGCACCAAGCTTCGCCACCTGCTTCATCTGCTTGCTTCTCATAAACAATAGAATCGCAACGATGACGGCCAGCGTCATCCCGGTGCCTCCCATTCCGACCGTATAAACTTCCATAAACTGTTTGTTGATGATGTGCGGCACCTCACCTGTTGCCGTGTAGCTGTTTAAATTTTCAATAGATAGCGTATTCCAGATCGGATCCATCACCGAATTGATGATGATTTGTCCGTGCAGCCCGAAGAACCACAGCAGCTGCGTAAAAAAGATGGCGACAAGGGTCGGAATGATACCGCTTCCAAGTCCGACAAGCGGCGCCTGAACGAGAGTGTAGATCAAATCATGCATATTCGTGTTGAACACCTGGGTGATGATGATATTAATGATTAAATAGACCGACAGCGTCATCACCGCCGGAATCAGCGCGGCAAATGATTTAGAAACCGCCGGCGGGACACCGGAAGGCATTTTAATCGTATAATTTTTCTGGACAAAAAACCTGAATATCTCGGCCGATGTAAAGGCCGTTATCATGCCGAGGAACATTCCTTTTGCACCGAGCCTGTCAATCGGAATGACATTGGAGACCGTTTCTCCGCCTTCTCCGTTTAAAAAGAACGGCGTAAGCAATAGGAACGACGCCAAAGCGACGACTCCCCCAAACACCGCCTCGACTTTATAGCTTTTGGATAGATAGTATCCGATCCCGAATACGACAAACACAGACATGATGTTGATCGTGGCATTCGGAGCAATGCTTAAAACGGACTGAAAATTTTCAAGCGCTGATTTGCTCATCATTTTATTAAGGAACGGCAAATTCGTTAATACGACGATAATCGATCCGAAAATCGTGAGCGGAAAAGCCAGCATGAACGCGTCCCTAAGCACGCCTAAATACCGGTTGTTATTCAGCTTCCCGGCAATCGGAACGAGAAGATTGCTTAGTTTTTCAAACATGGTCGAAGTTTCCCCCTTATCCTTCGCCTTTTGCGGCTTATAGTTTTTTCTCTTTGAACAATTCCAGCAACTCGGAGACAAGTTCCTTCATCGTAAGCGTCGACATGAAATGATCTTCCGCATGCAGCAAAAGTAAAGAAAACTCGTTTTTCTCCCCGCCCGCTTCCCTTTGGATCATTTGAAAATGAATATCATGGGACTGCCGCAGATCATCCTCGGCCTGCTTGAGCAGCGCCATCGCTTTTTCTGCCCTTCCCTCTCTGTATTCCCTGAGGGACTGGATGACTTTGCTGCGGGCGTTTCCGCTGTGGAGAATCAGCTGAAAACAAATTTGTTCGTCTGTTAATTCGGCAAATGTTGTTTTTTCCATCACTGTCAATCCCCGATCAGGCTTAAAGCCTGCTCATATGCTTTTTTTCCGTCAGCCATGCCGTAAGCCATCATATCAACCACATCGACTTGGATGCCGTACTTTTCCGCTTCCTTTTGCAACTCGTCTTTCAAAAAGCTCATTTGCGGACCGATTAATACAACGTCGGCTTCTGCCATTTCTTTTTTAGCCTGGTCTTGTCCAACCGCCCAGATTGTCACTTCATCACCAAGCGATTTCGCGTATTCCTCCATTTTTGTGACAAGGAGGCTTGTTGACATTCCTGAACTGCATGCCAATAAAATTTTCTTCATGATGATCTCCTTCCTTTATTAAAAGCGCTTTCACATACTATTATTATATCGTTTTATTTTTAAATGTCTATACATTTAAAAATAAATGTTTGTATTTATTTTGTCATATCAAAAAGCCCCTCTCTTTCTGAGAGGAGCTTTTTCCGGCTATCGGGTATGCTTTTTAAAGAGCTTGACGGCTTCTTCCGGCACATAGAATGTTCCATTGCTTTCGACGATGACGCTGTCCAATTCATATTCTTTTCCTTTGATCTTGATGATGTTTTTGTTGACCGGCATTTCTGCTTTGGTGTTTTTGCGGGATGCGACCAGCACCGGGTTTTCCGGATCTTTTTTGTCGATGGTCACGCTGGCTCCCGCTTTCTTAAACGCCTGTTCGGCTTCAATAAACAATTTTTTCGTTAATTTGTTTAAGTTAAAGCCCATGGCCTTTGCCATCGTTTTCGCGATGTCGGTATTATCAACGAGCCCTTCAGGCTTTTTCGGACCGTACGAATACAGGAAGACGTCTTCCCCGGTATGACCGCCCGTTGTGAAGCCGATGTTCGCCCGGTTTGCCAGCATCTTTTTAAAGACGTCGGCTGCTTCTTCCTTGTTTTTGACACCTTGCAGCTTTTCCTTCTCAGAAGCCGTTAAATTGTCGAGGCCATACAGCCCGGCTGCTTCTTCGATATTTGATAAATCATCTTTCAGCTTTCCTGTTGCACCTTCGAGCGTCATTTTGGCTTTTTTCAGCGGATCAATATAGGCGGAAACCGGTGTTTTGTCATAGCCTTTTGTCGTATTGCTGTTCCCGATTGAAATGCCGCTGTTGCCATGGTCGGTGACGGCGATGACCATCGTGTTTTTGTCTTTCTTGGCAAAATTCAAGGCTTCTTTGACCGCGTCATCAAATGCCAGGACATCGCTGATGATGCCGATCGGATCATTTTGATGCGCCGCCCAGTCCGGCTTGCTGCCTTCAACGAATAAGAAGAAACCGTCTTTATCCTTGGACAGCGTCTGAATCGATTTTTTCGTCATCTCGGCCAGTGTCGGCTGATCGGGATTTGTGATGCTGCGATCCATATCATATGCCAGATCGCGCTCGGCAAAAGCTCCCCAGATTTTTTTCGATTTTGACTTGACCAGATCTTGTTTTGTTTCCACAAAGTCGTATTTTTTGTCATGAATCACGCTGACAAGATCTTCATTGTCCTTGCGGCTCTTTTCACGATTACCCGGCTTTAGCGATTCTTTTCCGCCGCCGAGAACGACATCGATGTTTTGATAAACCTGCTGTTCGCCCAGCACTTCAAAATTGTTTCGGTTCAAATGGTGCGCGGAATAAGAGGCAGGTGTCGCATGCTGAATTTCTGATGTCGCGACAATTCCGGTTGCTCTGCCTGTCTGTTTCGCTCCCTCGAGGACATTTGCCACAGGGCGGTAATGGTCTTTCTCACTGACGGGCTCTGCACCAGGCGAATTGACGACTGAAGGCAGTACACCGACATAGGAAGAATTTGATTTCCTCCCGGTTGCCATCGCCGTTCCAGCCGGTGCTGAATCTGTGATCGCCGATTCAGCGGAAAACGTTCTGACACCGCCGGTGACGATTTGATCCAGCGCTAAAGGCTCGCCTTTATACCAGCGCGCCAAAGTCGTCGCCGTTGAGCTTGTTCCGTCCATGACCATCATGATGACGTTTTTTGCTTTCGGTTCCTTTTTTTTCGCTGTCTCCATTGCCGCGCTGCCCGTTCCAGCTGAACCTAATGCGACAGCGCCCGCCAATGTAAAGCCGATGATTCTGTTGCGCAAAAAACCCATTATGTACCCCCTCCAAAGCTGTTGATTTGTTGACACCCCTTACTTTATCACCGCAATGTTAACAGGGTTTTTTCTGTCTATTAATCTTATGTAATGATTGTTGTCTTATGATGAAAAGAAGGCCTTTCGCCTTCTTTTTCATTACCCTTTTCCGGCTTGAAAGCCCGGGTATTTTGTCATTCCGCCGTCCACATACAAGGTCAGCCCCGTCACATAGCTCGCTTCATCTGACGCCAGCCAGGCCGCACATGCGGCGACTTCCTCCGGTTTTCCGATATAGCCGATTGGAATCAGTTCAATCACCCCTTGTTTTAATTCAGGATCGGCAAACTTCTCGGCGTTGATCGGCGTATCGATTGCGCCCGGTCCGATCGCATTGACCCGAATGCCTTTCGGAGCGTATTCAAGGGCGAGTGTTTCCGTCAATAATTTGGCGCCTCCTTTGCTCGCTGCATAATGGACAAAATGAGGCCACGGGATTTGCTGATGGACGGATGACATGTTGATCACAGACCCTTTGATGTCATGCGCAAGCATATAATCAATCGCTTCCCGGCAGCCCAAAAACATACCGGTCAAATTCGTCGAAATGACGCGGTTCCAATCTTCAAGAGATAAGTCTTCAGAAGGGACTTCGTTTTCCACTCCCGCATTATTGATCATCACATCGACTGAACCGAATGTATCAACCGCTTTTTTGATGAGCGTTTTCACATCTCCTTCTTTTGAGACATCTCCTTGAATCGCAACCGCACGGGAGCCGCCATCTTCTATTTCTTTCACCGTTTCCCCCGGATTTTCTTCTTCTTTAAAGTAATTGATGACAACATTGGCCTTTTCCGCTCCAAAACGCAGCGCCATCGCTTTTCCAAGGCCTGTCCCGGCTCCGGTGATGACAACCGTTTTTCCCTCTAAACTTGGATACATCGTATTGATTCCTCCTTATGAATGCTGATGTTTCATATGTTTCCACATAACCGCTGAAAGCATGCATTTCCGGAGTCATCAAAAAAACCGCAGCCTCTCGGCTGCGGTTTTTGCTTGTTTATTTCATCCACTCGGTGTGGAAAATGCCTTCTTTGTCTGTGCGCTCATAAGTATGTGCTCCAAAATAATCGCGCTGCGCCTGGATTAAGTTGGCCGGCAGTGTCGCAGTGCGGTAGCTGTCAAAATAAGCGAGAGCGCTTGAGAAGCAAGGTACAGGGATTCCCTGTTCAACAGCAAGGGCAATCGTTTTGCGGAGAGCCCCCTGATAGCTTTCAACAATGTCTTTGAAATAAGGATCAAGCAACAGGTTATCAAGCTCAGGATCACGGTCGTACGCTTCCTTGATTTTTTGCAGGAAGGCCGCACGGATGATGCATCCTCCGCGGAAGATCATCGCGATGTCACCGTATTTCAAATCCCAGCCGTATTCTTCTGAAGCGGCTTTCATTTGGGCAAAGCCTTGCGCGTAAGAACAGATTTTGCTCATGAAGAGAGCTTTTCTGACGGCTTCAATCAATTCTTCTTTGTTCTCCGCAACTGTTTTCGCCTCAGGGCCTGCAAGAAGCTTGCTTGCCTTGACGCGCTCGTCTTTCATCGCGGAAATGAAGCGGGCAAAAACGGACTCGGTAATGATCGGAAGCGGAACGCCAAGATCAAGGGCGCTTTGGCTCGTCCATTTTCCTGTACCTTTTTGGCCGGCTTTGTCCAAAATCACATCAACAAGCGGCTTGCCGGTTTCATCATCTTTTTTCGTAAAGATGTCAGCCGTGATTTCGATCAGGTAGCTGTCAAGCTCTCCCTTGTTCCACTCGGAAAATACCTCGTGAAGCTCATCAGATGACAAGCCGACAAGGTGTTTAAGAATAAAGTAGGATTCAGAAATCAGCTGCATGTCTCCGTATTCGATGCCGTTATGAACCATTTTCACATAATGGCCGGCTCCGTCCGGACCGATATAAGTCGTACATGGTTCTCCGTCGACTTTTGCAGAAATCGCTTCAAGTATCGGCTTGACAAGCTCATGGGCTTCCTTCTGTCCGCCCGGCATGATGGACGGGCCTTTCAAGGCGCCTTCTTCACCGCCGGATACGCCGGTACCGATGAAATGAATACCGCTTTCGGCAAGCTCTTTGTTTCTTCTTTGCGTATCTTTATAATATGTATTTCCGCCGTCAATCAAAATATCGCCTTTCTCAAGATGAGGCAGAAGTGATTGAATGGTAGCATCAGTCGGTGTTCCGGCTTTGACCATCAGGAGGATTTTGCGCGGCTTTTCAAGAGATTCAACGAATTCTTCTATGCTGTATGTGCCGACAACCTGTTTTCCCTCTGCTTCTTTGAGAAATTCGTCGGTTTTCTCGCTTGATCTGTTGTATACAGAAACCGAAAACCCGCGGCTCTCAATATTTAAAGCGAGGTTTTTTCCCATTACTGCTAAACCAACTACACCAATTTGTTGTTTTGCCATGTCTAACGTCCCTTCTAAAGCGTTTAGCATTATAGTTTAATTTTTATTTAAATTGAAATTACCACACTTTGACCCATCTTTTCAAGCTATTGATCTTTTCTCCCGTCTTGGAAAAAATCTTTGTTGAAACTTGTTCCGCTTGTACGGCTCTCTTTCCCTGCGATTTTGATTCCTTTTTGGATAAGATCCGTGCCATATTTCCCGTTCAGCTCCTCGATCACCTTTTGGATCGGCTCATCTTTGGCATCCTGCTGAAAAGAAAACAAATCAAGCTGTTTGACCGCTTCTTTCCGTTTGACAAGATCTGTCCCCGTCACACCTAAAAGCCTGACGGCGCTTCCTTGCCAATGCTGTTTAAACAGCGCTTTCGCCTCTTCGGCAATCGCGTCTGCGACATCGGTCGGATTGAGAAGGGTCTTGCTTCTTGTGATATTCGTCCAGTCAGCATAACGGATCATGATAAACAGTTTCGAAGCCATGACTTCTTTTCGTCTCAGCCTGTTGCTGACCGAAACGGACAGCTTGTCGATGAGGCCGGCGAGCTCTCTTTCATCTGTAGAGTCATGCGGAAGCGTCGAGGAATTGCCGACGCTTTTAAATTCATAAATTCTCTCCGGGTTCACCTCGCCTGTGTCGATTCCATTGGCCCGTCTTTTCAGCCTTGGACCGTTGATGCCGAGCAGCTGTTTTAAAGCGTGCTCATCTGCCGCGGCCAGATCCCCGATCTTCTCAATTTCCAGCCCTCTGAGCTTTTCGGCCGTTTTTTGCCCAACTCCGTACATTTCGCTGATATCAAGGGGCCAGAGCAATTGCGGCACTTCCCGTTTTCTTAAAATCGTAATTCCGAGCGGTTTTTTCATGTCTGAAGCCATTTTCGCCAAAAATTTATTAGGCGCAATCCCGATGCTTGACGGGAGAAGCAGTTCTTTTTGGAGGCGCTTTTGGATTTCCAGTGCGGTTTCATATGCTTGATTGCGGTAAGGTGTCTCGGTCAAATCCATATAGCCTTCATCAATGGAAACGGGTTCGACCAGATCGGTGTACTCCCTCAACACTTGAAACATTTCTTTTGAAGAGCTGCGATAACGGTCAAAATTCGGCGGTTTCACGATCAGTTCAGGGCAGATGCGCTTCGCTTCCCAAAGCGGCATCGGGGGCTTTACTCCGCGGGCTCTTGCTTCATAGCTGCATGTCACAACGATCCCCTTGCGCTCTTTCGCATTTCCCGCAATGGCGAGCGGCCTGCCGCTCAAGGAAGGATCATACGCCATTTCAACCGAAGCGTAAAAACTGTTCATATCGATATGAAAGATGACTCTTCCTTTTGGTTTTCCTGCAGTCAAAGCGTCCCCCTCCTGATTGTCCCATTAGACATCGAAACGTTCATATAGTAAGATGGTTATTGAAACGGAAGTGATCATGTTGATTCTTGAAACTTTTAACGATGCTTTTTTTCTGTTTGAGTTTTTCACAATCATTCTTCCCGCATTGACCGCCATTGGAATCGCCCTGATTTTAAAGGATTGCTGTACGGATAACGATTGGAAAAACAAACGGATTGAAGAATATAAAGCGATTCATTTTATTTACAAAATCGATTTTCTCGTTATCCTATATCATCGCATTACGGTATGGATAAGTAAAGTCATACGCATGAAGACTTCATCGAATGATGATGAAGACCATCGTCTCCTTCTTCTTTGATTTTCAATTGGACAAGGGGCTTAAAAAGAGCCCAAAAGAAGGAGGAGAACGTGTTGAACACGACATTAAAAAAATTCTTTACAGCAGCCTTGCTGCTGCTTTCAACGCTATTGATCGGAGGGCATGCCTCGGCTGCCACAGGCAGCTCCCCGGCGGGAGACGGCAACTTCTTCCAACATTATATCGTGGTTCCGTTTTCAGATCTGATCAAAGGAATCGCCGGTTTGTTTCACGGAAGCTACGGGCTTTCGATTATTCTGGTGACGATCATCGTCCGTTTTCTCGTCTTGCCTCTGTTTGCCAACCAGTTTAAAAAGCAGCGGGTCATGCAGGAAAAAATGGCGCTGGTCAAACCTGAAATGGATGCGATTCAAAGCAAATTGAAAAAAACGAAAGACCCTGCCAAGCAAAAGGAGCTTCAGCAGGAAATGATGAAGCTTTATCAAAAGCACAACATTAATCCGCTGGCGATCGGGTGCCTGCCGATGCTGATTCAATTTCCGATTTTGGTCGGTTTATATTATGCCATCCGGTCGACACCTGAAATTGCATCCCATTCATTCCTTTGGTTTAACCTTGGGCATGCTGATGTGTTCATGTCTTTATGTGCAGGCTTGATGTATTTCATCCAGTTTTATGTGACGCAAAAGATGAACGCGCAGACTTCTGCTCAGTCTAACCCGGCGGCTCAACAGTCCGCCAAGATCATGGGATTGTTTTTCCCGGTGATGATGACGATCTTTTCTCTCAACGTCCCGGCAGCACTGCCGCTTTACTGGATGACAAGCGGGCTGTTTTTGACGATTCAGTCCGTCGTTCTTCATCAGCTTTACCGAAAAAACAAGCACGCGGTTCAGCCGGCTGAACAAACATCAAAATAAAAAGGTTGCGCCTTTAAAAGGCGCGACCTTTTTTTACATTCCTTCGATGTTTCGGATGAGTTTTACTGGCAGAAAGGTTGGCATGTTGATTTCCATGTCAACCGCCGCTTTATGACGGATTGGCCACTTCCTCAATAATCGCAAGCACCATTTCTGCTGTTTTGACAAGTTCTTCAATCGGCATTTTTTCATTTTTTGTGTGAATTTCTTCATATCCTACCGCAAGATTGACGGTTGGAATGCCGTGACCGGCGATGACATTGGCGTCGCTTCCCCCGCCGCTAGTCAACAGCTCATATGGACGGCCGATTTTTTCGGCAGCTTTTTTGGCAATCTCCACAACGGGATCCCCGTCTTGATACTTGAATCCGGGATACATGACTTCGATCTCCACCTCGGCTCTTCCGCCCATTTCGGCGGCAGCCGTTTCAAAAGCCTGCTTCATTTTTTCCGCTTGCTTCTCCATTTTTTCAGGTACGAGTGACCGAGCTTCCGCCAGGATTTCGACCTGGTCGCACACGATATTGGTTTGTGTTCCGCCTTCAAAGCGGCCGATGTTGGCCGTCGTTTCCTCGTCGATGCGGCCAAGCGGCATTTTAGCTATCGCTTTTGAAGCGATCGTAATAGCGGAAACGCCTTTTTCCGGTTCAACTCCTGCATGAGCCGTTTTTCCGTAGACAGATGCCCTGATTTTCGCCTGTGTCGGCGCAGCCACGATAATATTGCCGACCTTGCCGTCTGAATCAAGGGCATAGCCATACTCCGCTTTAATGAGCGACCGGTCCAAAGCTTTCGCTCCGACAAGCCCCGATTCTTCTCCGGCCGTGATGATCAATTGGATCGTACCGTGCGGAATGTTCCTTTCCTTCAAGACTCTCACGGCTTCAAGCATGGCCGCAAGCCCTGTTTTATCGTCGGCTCCCAGGATCGTCGTACCGTCGGTTTTGACATAGCCGTCTTCAATGACAGGTTTTACCCCTTTGCCGGGGACAACCGTGTCCATATGCGATGTAAAGTAAATCGTGTCCGCCTCTTTTGTTCCGGGAAGTGTACATACCAAATTGCCGGCTCCATGTCCGGTTGATGACGCACTGTCATCTTCAACGACCTCCATTCCCAGAGCCGTAAATTTTTCTTTCAGCACTTTGCAGATGTCTGCTTCGTGCTTTGTCTCCGAGTCGATTTGCACAAGCTCTAAAAACTCTTCCAACAGTCGTTTTTCGTTCATGCTTGTTCCCCCTCCATTTTTAAAGCGGTATATTTCCATGCTTTTTTATCGGCCGAATCTCCTGCTTGCTCTTCAGCATGTCAAACGTCTGAATCAGTCTTTTCCGCGTCTCTTTCGGATCAATGATATCATCGACCATCCCGTGACGGGCGGCGATAAACGGACTTGAAGCCTGCTTGCACCGCCGGACCTTGCGAGCCCTTTCCGCCTCCGGATGTGCCGAGCTTTCAATTTCTTCGGCAAACAGCAGGTCAGCGGCTTCTTCGGCTCCCATCACCGCGATCTCGGCATTCGGCCAGGCAAATACGGCATCCGCCCCAAGGGCCTTGCTGTTTAAAGCCACATAAGCTCCTCCGTACGCTTTTCGAATAATAACCGTCACTTTGGGTGTGGTGGCTTCTGCATAGGCATAAAGGATTTTTGCTCCATGTCTGATCATCCCTCCGTGCTCCTCGCGGATTCCCGGAAGAAACCCTGGTACGTCGACCAGCGTCAGAATGGGGATCTGAAACGAATCGCAAAAACGGATGAATCGAGCAATTTTATCAGCCGCATCCATGTTCAGACTGCCTGCCAGATGTCTCGGCTGATTGGCGACAACGGCCGTCACTTCACCGGCGATCCGTATAAAGCCGATCACGGCGTTTTTGGCAAAATGCTGCTGTACTTCAAAGAATGTCCCGCAGTCTGCGATTTCATGGATGATGTTTTTCATATCGTACGGCCGCTGGCCATCGCTGGGCAGTATCGTCAAAAGAGTGGGCCTCATATCGTCGTCTTTTGCCGGCTTCATTTGAACAGGAGGTTTTTCTTCGTGATTCTGCGGGATGTAGGATAAAAGCTTGCGCACATCCTTGAGGACGGCCTCATCGGAATCCCCGGAAAAGTGCGCGTTTCCGCTGATTGAATTATGTATGGACGAACCTCCTAATTCACCGGCTGTGACATTTTCTCCCGTTGCTTTTTTGATCACTTTCGGCCCGGTAATAAACATCTGTCCGGTTTTTTCGCTCATCAGAACGAAATCGGTCAGCGCCGGTGAATAAACGGCGCCTCCGGCACAAGGTCCGAGAATGACAGAGATTTGCGGAATGATGCCAGAGCAAAGGACATTTCGATAAAAAATATGACCGTATCCATCTAATGATAGCACACCCTCTTGAATTCTCGCACCACCTGAGTCGTTCAGACCGATGAAAGGGGTTTTATTTTGAAGAGCCAGATCCATGACGGCGGCAATTTTTTTCGCATGCATCTCTCCAAGCGCCCCTCCGGTGACGGTAAAATCCTGTGAAAATAAATACACCGGCCGGCCGTCGATTTTTCCGAATCCAGTCACAACCCCATCTCCTAGAGGCCCGCCGGACTGCCTGCTTCTGACAAAGGCGTTCAGTTCAGTGAAGCTGCCTTCATCAAGCAAGAGCTCGATTCGCTCCCTGGCCGTCAGCTTCCCTTTTTGCTTCTGCCTGTCGATCCTTTCCTTCCCTCCGCCGAGAGAGGCAATGCGGCGGGTTTGAGCTAAATCATCGACTCTTTCAAACATGTCCATTATTTCTGCTCCTTCTCTAAAAAGATTGTGTTCTCGTGGCCTTCGCTTGTCCGATGAAGAAAAGCAGGATAAAATAGTGGAAGAATAGAAAACAGAGGTGAACAGCTTGTCCCAAAAATTTATCAAAATCATGGTGATTGTCATGATCAGTATTATGGTACTGACGAGCGTGCTTACAGGAATCAGCATGATATTTTAAACGATACATGTTTTAAAAGATCGTATGGATCACTGATCCGCCAGACAAAAAAAAGACCGCAGCGATTTCTCCTTCATTAGATTGGCCAATGAAGGAGAAACTCATGCGATCATGCAGGAGATTTAATCCCTTTAAAATAACTTTTGATCACCAAATACCTTTCCATTTCACCGAGAAAGTTAAAAAGGGCTGCGCGCGCTTCAAATTCCTCGCGCGTCGTCGGCAGCTCCATCTCTTCGAATGCCTCTCTCATCTCAACGAGACGCTTTAAAAATTTGTGAGCCGTATTTCCCGGATGGATGGCTCCCCTCAAATCATGAATAAACGCTGCGATGATATGGCCCTGTTCCACCGTCATCGAGATCGATGTAATCTTCGGCAGCACCCTTTCGATAATTTCGAATTGTTTTTCCCGCATTTTAAAGTAGTGATAATAAATATTTTCATGGCGCAGGACATGATTTTCGACATCGCGGTATGCCAATGTTTTCGCCTCGTCGATCAAACGATGCGTTTCAGGGATTTCCTTTCCCGTCCAATCCTGCTCTCCTGTCAGCAAATAGCGCTCGATCTCTTCGAAGATTTTGGCAAAGTTATCTTCGATTTTCTGCTGATACCCCTTAAGCTGTTTGTCCATGCTCGGCATATACAAGTTCATGAGAAGAGCGACCCCGATCCCGGTGACGATGATTAAAAATTCATTCCAGATCAACGGAAGGGTGATTCCCTCTGACATATAAAGATGAAGGACGATGACCGAGCTCGTCACAATGCCTTCTTTTATTTTCAAAAAAACGGTTGTCGGAATAAAGAACAGCAGCATGATCCCGATGACAATCGGATGATAGCCGATCAGTTCAAAAAAGCAGTAGGAAAAAACAATCGCCAGGCAGCATGCCGCAAAACGGGCCCATGAAGCTTGAAGAGACCGTTTTTTCGTCACTTGAATACAAAGGATTGTAATAATGCCTGTTGAAACAAAATTGTGGAGGCCGATGAGCTGTGCGATATAGATGGCCAATGCTGTTCCAAGCGCTGTTTTTAATGTGCGATAACCTATTTTAAACATCGTTAACCCCAATCTTTTCTGCTAGTCTTAGTGAATAAAAAAGAAGAAGATCAGCATCTTCTTCAGCTTATTTTATAGTATTTTCTCTAAAAAGTCTTGAGCTCTTTTCGATTTTGGAGAAGAAAAAAACGCTTTCGGATCATCGTCTTCGACAATGGTTCCTCCATCCATGAAAAGCACTCTGTCGGCGACTTCTTTGGCAAATCCCATTTCATGTGTGACAATCACCATCGTCATTCCGGTTTTCGCCAGATCCTGCATCACTTGAAGCACTTCTTTGACCATCTCCGGATCAAGGGCTGATGTCGGTTCGTCAAACAGCATGATATCCGGATTCATCGCCAGCGCCCTGGCGATCGCGACGCGCTGCTTTTGTCCGCCTGATAAACGGTTTGGATAATCATCTTTTTTATCGAGAAGGCCGACTTTCTCAAGCAGTTCTTCCGCTTTTTTGACTGCAGCCTGTCTGCTTTCTTTTTTTACATTAACAGGCGCATAGGTAATGTTTTCAAGAACCGTTTTATGCGGAAATAAGTGAAAATGCTGAAAGACCATTCCGATATTTTCTCTGACTTTGAGCACCTTTGCTTTTGGATTTGTGATTTCTTCGCCTTGGATGAAAATGCTTCCTTCAGTCGGTTTCTCAAGCAGGTTCAAGCATCTTAGAAATGTCGACTTGCCTGAGCCTGAAGGGCCGATAACTGCGGCTACTTCGCCTTTTTCAAAGGAAACGGAAATATTTTTGAGCACCTCATTCTTTCCGAAGGATTTCGAGAGTTGGCTAACTTTAATCATTGACATTCAGCTTCCTTTCAATCGCTTTACCGATAAACGTCAAAATCAGGACGAGCACATAATAAATAAGGCCGGCGAAAAGCATCGGTTCCAGCGGACTGTAGATGGCAGCCCCCGCCTGATAGCTCCGTCTCATAATATCGCCGAGTCCGATGACTGTCACAACGGCTGATTCCTTTGTCAGTGTAATGGACTCGTTGATCAAAGCCGGCATAATATTTTTAAATGCCTGCGGAAGCAGCAGATCCTTCATCATTTTTGCATACGGCACACCAAGAGCCATCGCCGCCTCTTTTTGCCCTTTGTCGATCGCATTGATTCCGGCTCTGATGATTTCTGATACATAAGCAGCGGAATTTAAGCCAAATGCTGTCACGGCCGCCCAATAGGCGTCAATATCAAAGCCCAGTAATTGCGGCAGACCGTAATAAACGATCATCAGCTGGAGAACAAGCGGTGTCCCCCTGAATATTGACGTGTAAAAATCCGCTATCCAAGCGAGCGGTTTTATCGAGCTGATTTTCAGAAGCGTGATCAAAACCCCTAGCAAAAATCCAAACACCGCCGCAGCAGCGACAACTTTTAAGGTAACACCCAAGCCTTCCAGGATGAAAGGCATCTCAGGTATTGTACTAGAAAAATCAAGAAAATTCATGATGATGACTCTCCCTCTCCCGCCTCAGGTAAAAGAGGCGTACAATCACTTTAGAAAAAAAAGTTCAACAAAAAGTTGAACTTTTCATGCTTACTTTTTTGTTTCTCCGCCGAACCATTTTTCTTTCAGCTTATCAAGTTCTCCGCTTTTCTCCATTTCTTCAAGCGCTTTGTTGAACTTCTCGGTCAAATCGCTTCCCTTTTTGAAGGCGATCGCAGAGCCGGCTTTTTCATCCGGTTCTTTCGGCAGATTGTAACCAACCAGTTCTTCATTTTTATCAATATATTTTTCGGCAACGATATCTTCAATGATTGCTGCGTCAAAGCGGCCCGCTTTGATTTCTTCAGTTAAATCCGAGATGCGGTTGCGGTTTTCCACTTTTAAGTTGTAGTCAGAAGTCAGTTCCTTCGCTTTTTCTTCCTGGATGGAGCCAAGCTGCACGCCGACCGTCTTACCTTTCAGGTCATCAAGCGATTTGATGCCGCTCGATTTTTTTGTGACGATCATGTTGTGGGCCGTATAGTAAACCTTTGAGAAATCAACTTGCTTTTTCCGTTTTGGAGTCGGTGTCATGCCTGACAGCACAATGTCTACCTTATTTGTTTTCAGCGCTGTCACCAAACCGTTGAAGTCCATGTCCTTGACTTCGATTTCATGACCGGTTTTTTTGGCAAGCGCTTTGGCCAAATCGACGTCAAAACCGACGATCTTGTCTCCGTCCTTCGATTCAAACGGCGGATAATCGGCAGAAGTTCCCATGACCAGCGTTTTTTTATCTTCAGAGCTGCTTGTCCCGCAAGCTGCTAAAGCCAATGTGATACAAGCTGTTACCAACAGCAACATCCATTTTTTCATGTTGTATATCCCCCTGCAATTCTTTTGAATATTTATTCGTTGTTATGTATTTTAAACATTTTTCGAGCCTATTGCAATACTTTTTGAAAAATTACTTATAATCCCTTTTATACGCCTTGTTGAAACAACCGAAACAGAACCTTACCCGCCTGTCATATTGCATATAAATAGAATTTTTATACACAAAAAAAGGCCTGCCGCAAATGATCGGCAGGCGTGTGTTCTTATACTTCTTCACAATATTCTTCAAACAATCCTTGAAGCTTCGTGATGACAGCCATCGGCTCATAGCCTTCTATTTCATGGCGTTCCACCATTTTTACAATTTTGCCGTCCTTTAATAAAGCAAATGACGGGGAGGAAGGCGGATACCCTTCAAAATATTCTCTTGCTCTTGCGGTGGCTTCTTTATCCTGCCCCGCAAATACGGTGACAAGCTGGTCGGGCCGCTTGTCATAATGAACTGCGTGATATGCGGCAGGGCGTGCGATTCCCCCGGCGCAGCCGCAGACTGAGTTGACCATGACAAGTGTAGTGCCTTTTTTCGTCAGCGCCTCGTCCACTTCTTCTGCACTTTTAAGCTCCTGGTAGCCGGCTGCCGTTATTTCCTGTCTGGCTTGGCGGACGACATCATTCATAAATAAATTAAAATCCATGTTCACCTTAAGATCTCTCCTTTTTAGCCGCTTTAGAACCAAGCAGCTGTATGATCCATCTTTTCTAATGATACTTGGAAACCGTTCATACCGCAAATCAGGTGTTTCATTTCCCCTTCAAGGGTTTATCGGTTTAAGCAATCGGGGAAAAATAAACAAACAGACGACTTACAGACAAAGGAGAGCAAAATGGATCGACGGAAAGCCTTATTGATTTATAACGGCAATGCCGGACAAAAAAACGTTGAAAAAACGCTCGGTACAGCGGTGCCGATTCTTTCCCAAGCCATAGATGAGCTGATTGTGAAGCAGACAAGACAAAAGCATGATGCATTCCGTTTTTGCCGGCACATCAGCGAAGATATCGAGCAGATTTATATTTTAGGCGGAGACGGGACGGTCCATGAATGCATCAACGGTCTCAGTCCGCTTGCGGTGAAGCCTGAGATCGGCATTCTTCCCGGCGGGACCTGCAACGATTTTTCACGGGCGCTCCAGATTCCGCAAAATATCGGGCAAGCGGCGGAAACACTTGTCAATGGTCACACCGTTGCCGTCGATGTGCTCAAGACGGAAAGCCATTACTGTTTAAACTTTTGGGGCATCGGCTTGATTACGGAAGCCTCAAGCCGGATCAATCAAACGGAAAAAGCGCTGTTGGGGAGGCTTAGCTATTTCACAAGTGCATTGCGGACAATCTCCGGCCTTAAGCCATTCCCCTTTAAGATGTCCATTGACGGAGAAAATCTGACAGATGAAGCGGTAATGATTATGGTGCTGAATGGCCATTTTATCGGCACGAGCCGCATTCCGCTTCAGGGGGCAAGCATTTGTGACGGCAAAGCCGAAATCCTTGTATGCAGAAATACGAATCTGGCTGCATTAAAAGAGCTCTTCTCCATGGAAGAACCAGAGCTGGAACCATTTAAAGGAGAGCTTTCATACTATCAAGGCAAGTCCATCAAAGTAGAAACGGCAGCGGAAATGGACGCTGATACGGATGGGGAAATCTGCACAAAAGCGCCGGCTTCGATTGATGTGCTTAAGGGGCATCTGCGGATGCTTGCACCGGCAAATAGAGAAAAAAGCTGATCCGTTAAAGGGATCAGCTTTTTTTTTAATAAACAGATGTATTCTCATCGATATGTTCAAGGATCTCTTTTACTCGGGCCAGGAATCGACCGCAGATCAGACCGTCGAGCACCCTGTGATCGAGTGACAGACAGAGATTGACCATATCTCTGACAGCGATCATGCCGTGGTCCATAACGACCGGACGCTTCACAATCGATTCAACCTGGAGGATGGCCGCCTGCGGATGGTTGATGATCCCCATGGACTGGACGGAGCCGAACGAACCGGTATTGTTCACCGTAAACGTCCCGCCTGACATATCAGCGCTTGTCAGCTTACCGGTTCGCACCTTATTCGCCAGCTCGGTGATTTCTCTGGCGATGCCCTTGATTGTTTTTTCATCGGCATGTTTGATGACAGGCACATACAAGGCATCTTCCGTCGCCACGGCGATGGAGATGTTGATGTCTTTTTTCTGAATGATTTTATCGTCGGCCCACATGCTGTTGACCTGCGGGAATTCTTTCAGCGCTTGCGCAACCGCTTTGACGAAGAAAGCAAAAAAGGTCAGGTTGAAGCCTTCTTTCTTTTTAAATTCGTCTTTTATTTTGTTGCGGTAGCTGACAAGGCTTGTGACATCGACCTCCATCATCGTCCAGGCGTGAGGAATTTCATGCTTGCTCTTGACCATATTGGAAGCAATGGCGTTGCGGATGCCTGTGACCGGAATTTCGATATCGCCCGCTGCGCTTTGAGGCGCAGGGCTCTCTTTTCGCGCAGGTTCTGGGGTCGGCGCCGCCTGTTCGGCCGGCTGATGATCAACTGCCGGCTCTTTTGCAGGTGTCACACCGGAGTCGATGATTTGCTGAATATCCTTCCTTGTAATCCTCCCGCCTTTGCCGGTGCCTTCCACCTGCTCCAAATCAATGTTATGCTCCCCGGCAAGCCGTAAAACGGCAGGTGAAAAGCGTTTTTTATTCGATGTATCCGCGGGTGCCTGCTGCCGCCCTGCCGCTTCTTTCGGTTCTTCTGAAGCTGAAGGGGTCTCCTCTTTTGTTGTTTCATTTGTTTCGACTTTGCAGATAATGTCTCCAACCTGCAAGGTCTCTCCTTCTTTTCCGACGAGCTCGGTAATCGTCCCGGTAAAAGAGGAAGGCACTTCAGCATTGACTTTATCTGTCATCACTTCGGCGATCGGGTCGTATTTGTTGACATGATCCCCGACGCTGACGAGCCATTTGCTGATCGTCCCCTCGGTGACGCTTTCTCCGAGCTGGGGCATTGTCATCTGTTCCACTGCCATACGATTGTCCTCCTTATGTGTTTAAAACTCGGCCAGTTCTCTCATTGCCGCTTCTGCTTTATCAGGATTGACCATAAAATATTTTTCCATTGTCGGCGCATACGGCATAGCCGGGACATCCGGTCCGGCCAACCGCTTAATCGGCGCGTCCAAATCGAACAAGCAATGCTCTGAAATGATGGCCGCCACTTCGCTCATGACGCTGCCTTCTTTCGTATCCTCGGTGATGAGAAGAACTTTGCCCGTTTTCGATGCCGCTTCAATGATCGCTTCCTTATCAAGCGGATAAACCGTTCTTAAATCAAGGATATGGGCGGAAATTCCGTCTTTTTCAAGCCTTTCTGCCGCCTGAAGCGCAAAGTGGACGCAAAGCCCGTACGTAATCACGGTGATATCGTCGCCTTCCCGTTTGACATCGGCTTTGCCGATCGGCAGTACATAGTCGTCATCCGGCACTTCGCCTTTGATCAGGCGGTAGGCACGTTTATGTTCAAAGAAGAGCACCGGATCTTCATCGCGAATCGCCGCCTTTAAAAGCCCCTTCACATCATAAGGCGTTGACGGCATGACAATTTTCAGCCCCGGCTGGTTGGCAAACACGGCTTCAACCGACTGTGAATGGTACAGCGCGCCGTGCACGCCTCCGCCGTAAGGTGCGCGGATGACGATCGGACAGTTCCAGTCATTGTTAGAGCGGTAGCGGATTTTTGCCGCTTCGGAAATAATCTGGTTGACAGCGGGCATGATAAAATCAGCAAACTGCATTTCGGCGACCGGTCTCATCCCGTACATGGCAGCCCCGATTCCGACGCCGGCGATCGCGGATTCCGCCAATGGCGTATCCATGACCCGCTCTTCTCCAAACTGGTCGTAAAGGCCGGCAGTCGCCTTAAACACGCCGCCTTTTTTCCCGACATCTTCGCCTAAAACAAAGACGCGGGAATCCCTTTCCATTTCTTCTTTCAAAGCTAAAGTGACAGCATCTATATATGACATAACAGCCATTTGTGATTCCCCCTTACTCTGCGTAAACATGCCGCAGCGCCTCTTCAGGATCGGCATATGGGGCATGTTCGGCATAATCTGTTGCTTCATTGACAACATTTGTGATCTCGTCTGTCATTTCTTTTTCAGATTGCTCATCCAACAGGCCGGCATCTTTCAAGTATTGTGCGAATTTGATGATCGGGTCGTTTTTCTTCGCCTCCGCTACCTCTTCGCGCTCTCTGTAGCTTCTGTCATCATCATCACTTGAGTGCGGGGTCAGCCGGTATGAAATCGTTTCGATCAATGTCGGGCCTTCACCTCTTCCGGCACGTTCCCTCGCTTCTTTCACCGCTTTGTAAACTTCAAGAGGATCATTTCCGTCAACTGTCTGGCCGGGCATACCGTAGCCGACGGCGCGGTCGGAAATGTTCTCACAGGCCACTTGCTTTTCGTAAGGGACGGAAATCGCGTATTTGTTGTTTTCACACATGAAAATAACAGGAAGCTTATGAACAGCGGCAAAGTTTGCCCCTTCGTGAAAATCCCCCTGGTTTGAAGAGCCTTCTCCAAATGTGACAAATGTCGCGATATTTTGATTGTCAAGCCTGCCGGCAAGCGCTACGCCGACAGCGTGGGGCACTTGTGTCGTCACAGGTGAAGACCCTGTGACAATCCGGTTTTTCTTTTGGCCGAAGTGGCTCGGCATTTGTTTGCCTCCGGAGTTTGGGTCCTCCTTTTTCGCAAAGGCGGACAGCATCAAATCTTTTGCCGTCATGCCAAAAGCGAGCACCACCCCCATATCTCTGTAATACGGGAGGACATAGTCGTTGTCGCGGTCTAAAGCGAAAGCTGCACCAACCTGTGCCGCCTCCTGTCCTTGACAGGAAATAACAAAAGGAATTTTCCCGGCGCGGTTTAAGAGCCACATCCGCTCATCAAGCTTTCTGGCTAAAAGCATGGTTTTGTACATTTCGATTGCTTGTTCATCCGTTAATCCCACTGCTTCATGACGATTATTGCTCATGTTTTTCACTCCTTCATGCTTGTTAAAAATGAATCGCTTTTCCATCCACGCCAAGAGCGGCTTCTCCGATGGCTTCAGATAGCGTCGGGTGCGGATGGATTGTTTGGCCGACCTCCCACGGCGTCGCATCGAGCACCTTGGCGAGCCCCGCTTCAGCAATCATATCCGTCACATGCGGGCCGATCATATGGACGCCGAGAATGTCATCTGTGTCCTCGTCAGCGACAATTTTGACGAAGCCGGCTGATTCGCCGTAGACGAGCGCCTTGCCGACGGCCTGAAACGGAAATTTGCCGATTTTGATCTTCCGGCCTGCCGCCTTTGCCTCTTCCTCAGTCAAGCCGACAGACGCCGCCTCTGGACTGGAGTAGATGCACTTGGAAACAAGCGAGTAGTCAATGGCATGAGGCTGATTGCCGGCGATGTGTTCAACAGCGGTGATCCCTTCGTGGGAAGCCGCATGGGCAAGCTGCAATCCGCCGATGACGTCACCGATCGCATAGATATGGGACTCTTTTGTTTGATACATGCTGTTTGTCGCGATAAAGCCGTTTTCCACCTGTATATCCGTGTTTTCCAGGCCGATTCCTTCGACATTGGCCTGCCTTCCGACTGAAAGGAGCATTTTTTCAGCGGCAAAGTGTTGCGTATCTCCGCCTTTTTCTGCCTGTATGGTGACAGACTCCCCTTTTTCCAGAGTGTCAGGAAGCACTTTTGCCCCCGTGACAATCTTGATGCCTTTTTTCGTCAGCAGGGTTTGCATTTCTTTTGAAACGTCTGCATCTTCCGTCGGCAAAATCCGTTCGGCATATTCAAGCACCGTCACGTCAACACCGAAATCGGACAGCATGGAAGCCCACTCAATTCCGATGACACCGCCGCCGACGATCAAGATGGACTCCGGAAGACGCTCAAGCTCAAGCGCTTCATCAGATGTCATAATCCGTTCACCGTCCGGCTCGAGCCCCGAGAGCGAACGGGGCCTTGAACCGGTGGCGATGATGACGTTTTTAGGGACGAGCATTTCATTTTCTTCTCCGTTCGCCATCTCGACAGATACCGTGCCCGGCATCGGCGAAAATATCGACGGTCCGAGAATCCGCCCGATTCCTTCATATACGTCGATTTTCCCTTTTTTCATCAAATGTTTGACACCATTATAAAGCTGGTCAATAATCCTTTGTTTTCGTGTTTGAACCTGGGAAAACCGCAGTTCGGTTTCAGGAATCACCACTCCGAATTCTTCCGCTTTTTGCGCTGTCCGATACACCTCTGCGCTTCTCAAGAGCGCCTTTGACGGAATGCAGCCTTTATGAAGGCATGTGCCGCCAAGCTTCCCCTTTTCCACAACAGCTGTTTTAAGCCCCAGCTGAGATGCTCTGATGGCCGCCACATAGCCGCCTGTACCACCGCCAAGAATGACGAGATCGTATTCAGTTGCCATGACTTTCCCTCCTCTGGTTCGGATATTGTTTCGCCTTTTCTTCGCCGTTCAATACGCGAAAAGCGCCTTCAGCCAAAGCCTGCAGCTCATTTTCACCGGGTAAGACGACGACATCCGAAATCCAGTCTATGTATTTTCTGATCGAGGCAACAAATGATTTTCCATAAGCCAGCCCGCCCGTCAAAATGATGACATCGACTTCACCCTTTAAAATGGCGCTGGCAGCCCCGATTTCTTTGGCGATTTGATAAGCCATCGCTTCATAGATGAGCGCGGCTTTTCGATCGCCTTCCTTGATCATTTTTTCCACTTTTACGGCATCGGTCGTGCCGAGATAGCCGGCAAGCCCGCCGCCGCCAACGAGCATCTTCATGAGCTCGTCACGGGTATATTCGCCTGAGAAACACATATCGATCAGATCTCCGGCCGGAATGGTTCCGGCCCGCTCCGGACTGAGCGGACCTTCCCCGTGCAGGCCGTTGTTAACATCGATGACACGTCCATTGTAATGAACGCCTGTCGTAATCCCGCCACCCATATGGGTGATGATCATTTTCATATCTTCATACCGCTTTCCAAACTGCCAGGCCGCTTTTCGGGCGACCGCTTTTTGGTTGAGCGCATGGAAGATGCTTCTTCTTTCGATTGCCGGGGTTCCGGAAATTTTTGCGACGGGAGACATTTCATCGACGACAACGGGGTCGACGATAAAGGCCGGTATATTTAAGCCGTCGGCAATTTCCCTGGCGATGATCCCGCCAAGATTTGAAGCATGCTCGCCGGCATAGCCGTTTTTCAAATCCTCGATCATCGCGGCGTTCACTTCATATGTGCCGCCTTCAATCGGGCGGAGCAGACCTCCTCTTGCACAGACGGCGTTCAGTTTTGAAATATTGATGCCCTGTTCATGCAGCGTCTCCAAAACAGCCTGCTTTCTGAACGCATATTGATCAATGATGGTTTCGAATTGCTTTAGCTCTTCCTCGTCATGACGGATTGATTTTTCAAAAATGGAACGGTCATCGTGAAAAACGCCGATCTTAGTAGATGTTGATCCCGGATTGATGACGAGAATACGCTTTTCCTGTATTTGCATTTCCTTGAACCTCCAGTGTATATAGGGGGTGTAATTAACGTCTGCTTAAAATGTGATGGCCGTTTTGCAAAAATTGGCTTCTGGAATGGTGCATCCGTTCTATCCGCTCCTCAGCCAGACGGTCCGCCGCCAAGTAAGTTGGAATTCGATCGCGCTTAGAGATTTCCAGAACCCGTTCGATGTTTCCGTAAATCCCTTCGACTTTTTTCAGCGCGCGCTCTGCATTATAGCCGTATAGTTCGTCGGCGACATTGATGACGCCCCCGGCATTGATGACATAATCCGGTGCATAGACGATGCCCATGTCGTGGATCTGGTCCCCATGGCGGGTCTCTTTCAGCTGATTGTTGGCTGCTCCGGCAATGACTTTGGCCTTCAGCTGCGGAATCGTATCATCGTTGATCGTCGCTCCGAGTGCACACGGTGCATAGATATCACAATTCTGCGAATAAATATCATCAGGGTCGACGGCGCGGGCGCCGAAATCCGCGACGGCGCGCTCAACAGCTTCTTTGTTAATGTCGGTGACGATCAGTTTCGCGCCTTCTTCGTGAAGATGGCGGCAAAGATTGTAGGCAACATTGCCGACGCCTTGGACAGCAACGGTTTTTCCTGCAAGTGAATCCGTTCCAAACGCCTCTTTCGCTGCGGCTTTCATCCCTTTATACACACCGTAGGCTGTGACAGGCGACGGATTGCCCGAGGAACCGAAAGCCGGTGAAATGCCTGTGACAAAGTCTGTTTCATCATGAATGATATCCATATCTTCAACAGTAGTGCCGACGTCTTCTGCGGTAATGTATCTTCCGTTCAGTCCTTGAATGTAGCGGCCGAATGCCCGGAACATTTCTTCATTTTTATCTTTGCGCGGATCTCCGATGATGACCGTTTTGCCTCCTCCGAGATTCAATCCGGCCGCCGCGTTTTTATAGGTCATCCCCCGCGCCAGGCGAAGCGCATCTTCAATTGCGGCTTCTTCGCTTTCATATGTCCACATTCTCGTCCCGCCCAAAGCGGGTCCGAGCGTCGTATCATGAATCGCGATGATCGCTTTTAAACCGGACTGCTTATCTTGGCAAAACACCAATTGTTCATAGTCATACTGTTCCATATATCGAAATAGTTCCATTTCTTATTCCTCCTCATGTCGTCCTTCAGACGTGCATAACGCCAAAGCAATCGAATACAGCTTGTTTTCTGCGGAATCGGCCCTGCTTGTTAAAGCGATGGGCGCTTTTGCCCCTGCTAAAACGGCTCCCACTTTCGCACCCGCAAAATGAATCAATGATTTATAGAGGACATTGCCTGTTTCAATTGAAGGAACAAGCAGGATATCCGCTTGGCCCGCCACAATCCCGGAAATGTTTTTATGCCGGGCAGCAATCTCTGAAATCGCGTTATCCAAAGCCAGCGGACCGTCAACGATGCAGTCCTTGATTTGTCCTCTGTGATTCATCTGTGTTAAAGCAGCTGCATTCAATGTGGCTTCCATTGCAGGATTCACCGTTTCAACAGCAGCCAGACAGGCGGCTTTCGGCATTTGGACTCCGACTGATCTTGCGACGCGGACGGCATTTTCTAAAATTTGCTTCAGCTCTTCAAGCTTCGGATTGATATTCATAGCCGCATCGGTTACATAGATGAGCCTGTCAAACCCGCTGACTTCGAATGCCGCTACATGTGACAGCACGTGAGAGGAGCGCAGCCCGTATTCCTTATTTAAAACGGCTTTTAACAGGACGGCTGTCGGCACATTTCCTTTCATGAGTACATCCGCATTCCCGCTTTTTACAGCTTGAACAGCGATTCTTGCTGAATCTGCGGGCGTTTCCGAATGGATGATATCAACATGCTGTTTTGAAATGTTCTGCTCTGTCATCATATGTCTGATTTTTTCTCTGTGCCCGATCAGCAAAAACCGGGCGAATTGCTTGTCAACCGCAAGCTTGACGGCTTGAAGCACTTGATCGTCTTCTGCATGTGCGACGGCGACCGTTTTGTTGTCGAGCTCCGCCGCTTTTTGAAATAGTTGTTTCAGCTTCATAGTACCCACCTTTCTAAGCAAACATCCGCACTCTTTATCATGCAAGATTCGTGCCACTGTCAATAAAGCGGATCGGCTCAATGATCTTGTTTTAAAGTTTGCATGATTCTGCATGTTTAACTGCAACTTATTGCATGCCGCCTTTTGCAAGATTGTATTTATCCATTTTGTAATAAAGGTTGCGGATGCTGACGCCAAGCGCTTTTGCTGTTTTCGTCCTGTTATATTGATACTTTTCAAGCATTTCTTTAATCACATGAGCTTCAAACCGTTCAACGGCGTCGGAAAGCTTTTCATTTTCGATATCCGGAAAAGCGTATCCGATTTCTGTTTTCTTTTTCGGGAGGTCTGCTTCAGGCAAGTGTTCGAGATCGATAAATTCCATCTGCGGCTTCAAAAAAATCATAGCCCGCTCCAGGACATTTTCAAGCTCCCTGACATTGCCCGGCCACTTTCGCGCTTTTAAGGATTTGAGCGCATGTTTCGTCAGGCCCTTTACATTGCGGCCGTATTCCTGATTGATTTTTCCGATCAAATGCCGGCTCAAGGCTTCGATATCTTCCTTTCGCTGTCTGAGCGGCGGTATCGATATCGGATAACGATTGATCCGGTAGTACAAATCTTCGCGAAATCTGCCGTCTGCCAGCGCTTTTTCAATATTAACGTTTGTTGCGGCAATAATTCGGACGTTTACAGGAATCGGCTTCGTCCCGCCGACCCTGACGATTTCCTTCTCCTGCAGCACACGGAGCAGCTTTGCCTGTGTATTTAACGAGAGTTCCCCAATTTCATCCAAGAAAATGCTGCCGTTGTTCGCTTCTTCAAAAAAGCCCTTTTTTCCGCCGCGCCTCGCTCCGGAAAAGGCGCCTTCCTCATAGCCGAACAGCTCTGATTCCAGCAGCGATTCTGAAATGGCCGCACAGTTGACCCGGACAAACTTATTATACTTTCGGTCACTTTCGTTATGTATGGCATGGGCAAAAAGCTCTTTCCCCGTTCCGGATTCGCCTCTCAGCAAAATCGTCGCAGGGGTCTTCGCCCCCAATTTTGCCTGTTCAAGCGCGACAAGCATCTGCTCGCTTGAGCCGATAATATCGGCAAATGTATATTTCGCTTCAAGCGTACGGATAATTTGACGAGCCCTGTTGAGCTCGTTCGTCAGCGATTGGATTTCTGAAACGTCGTGGATGACGCCGATGCTGCCTTTCAGGATACCGTCAACGATAATCGGCGCGACATTGACGATCACTTCCTTTTTATTCGGTCCGACCTTCATTCTGACGCCTCTGACCGGCCGCCTTGTTTCAAGCACCTTTAAATGCATGCTTTCACCTTCTGAAATATCCGTGTTCGCAGGTTTGCCGATCACCTGCTCTTTCGTCAGGCCCGTCATCTTTGTATACGCCCTGTTGATCATCATTCCGTTTCCGTTTTCATCGACGACAGAAATGGCTTCATCAGAAGACTGAATAATCGCTTCAAGCATCGTTCTGACTTCCTTCAGGTTCGTCACCTCTTCAGCCAGTTCGACCGCATCGGTAATGTCTTTAAATATGCTGAGCGCACCTAAAAGCGTCCCTCCGTCATCGATGATCGGAATTCTCGTCGTGACAATCTGTCTGTTCGGATGCAAAAACTGTTTTTGGTTGTATTCAGGCTCCCTCGTATTCAGGATGCGGGGAAGCTTCGTAGTCGGAATGACATTCTTGATGTGCTGACCGATCGCTTCACGGCGCTTTGTTCCGGTCATTTCTTCAGCCATTTTGTTGAACAGGATAATCTCTTCACGAATGTCGATAAAAATCATGCCGTCATTCATTGAATTAAAAATGCGGTCATGCTTATAGGTTTGTTCTTTGAGCATCTGGATCAGCTGCTGTTTTTCATTCATCAGCTGGGAGATGATATATGCGAGCGAACCCGGCACAACAATCGTTCTGTCGTGTTTTTTCCGCATCACTTGCTGCAATACATCAGGATCACCGGTTGTTTCAATGATGATGTCGATCTGTTTTGTTATGTATGGCGTCCAGTCCAGAGCCGTTTCGATCTTATTCTCCTGAGCAAAGATGAGCCCGGGAGCCGCTGGGTTTTTGTCAATGACTGCGGCGATATTGAGCGACTTTGTTTTCAACAGCAAATCTAAGAGAGCTGTTCCCCCTTTTCCAGCACCAACAATCAGTACTTTTTGTATCATCCCTTAACCCCTTTGCATGAAAAATTTTGCATACCATAATCATCATTTGCAACAATTTGCACAACATCTATGTTATCATGTTTTCCATTCTTGACAAACTTTTTTTTCGAATAGACAATAAAGGTAAATCTTTGGTAAGGGGATTCGTGTATGGGGAGACTGATCGCACTGCTGATTTTGCTGATTCCCGGCGCTTTGGCTGCTGCAGGCATCAAATTAATGCGGGACACGGTTTTCGGGGTTTTAATCGATCCTTTTCAAATCCTTTGGCTTCAAGGGCTTACCGGTATGATTTGTTTTGCCGGCGGACTGTATTTGTTGGGCGGATTTATTTTTTACAGAGACCGCAAGCGAAACCAGGTGAGCCCTCGATTTAGAAAAAAACAGAACAATTAACGGCAAAAAAACCGCGGATCAATCTCCGCGGTTTTTTTACGACATGGTTTTCTTGAGCTGGAGCGCTTTTTCGGGAAAATCGGTGAAGAAACCGTCAACACCGGCTTCCATCAGTCTTTTCATATCCTCCTCGCGGTTGACGGTAAACGGCCTGACTGCTTTCTGCTTCTGGTGAGCGTTTTTGATCGTATGTTCCGACATGGAGCGGAGGTAGGGATGAAACCCGGAGGCGGGAATCATCTCAATATACTGTTCAGGGTGATAAATCACATCCATATAAAGGGCGGCCAGTTCGATTTCAGGGTTCAGCCGCCGGCAAAGAACGAGACTTTCATGATTAAAAGAAGAAAGAATCATCCGATCCTGAAGCTGATATTCGGAAATCAGCGCCATCACTTTTTCTTCCATTCCATGATAGCGGACAATGCTGTTTTTCAGTTCAACATTCACGAGAAAATCGCCTGTCGCCGCCCAATCAAACACCTCTTCAAGAGTCGGGACCGGGACAAAACCGGTCTTTTCAGAAAAGCGATGACTTGCGTCTCCCGTTTTGAGGTCCTGATATGTATAATCTTTAACATAACCTGTCAGCGATGTCGTTCTGTCAAGCTTTTCATCGTGAATCACGACAAGCCGGCCGTCTTTCGTCATTTGCACATCCAACTCGATGCCGTCGGCGCCTAAAGCGGCCGCATGTTCGAATGCCGTCATTGTATTTTCAGGAAACGTCCCTGAAGCGCCTCTGTGTGCAAAAATTTTCGTCATGTAGGTTTCACCCCTAAAAATGAAATAAACGTTACTCCTCATTATGAATACTTTACTGCTTTCTTTCCACCTTTAAGCCCTTTTTTAACATCAAAAACCTCTTCGCCTCGATGACATGCAAAAAGCCCCGGTGCTAACGGGGCTTAAAGAAGTTATTCATAATAAGAAACGACAGCTTCAGCGATCGAATCGGCCGCTTTTTTTTGATATTGTGAACTGATGAGTTTATCGGCATCAGATTCATTTGTGATAAAACCCAGTTCAACTAAAGCACTCGGCATTTTTGAATGCTTGATGACATAAAACGGCGACTCTTTTACTCCTCTGTCCGCGGTTTCCAACGCACCGGGAAGCCGCTCTTGGATTTCCGATGCCAGGCGCTCGCTTTCAGCCGCTTGATACGTCGAGTCAAAATACGTCTCTGTACCTGAAGCTTCAGGTACAGCAGAGTTTGCATGAATGCTGATGAAAAGATCTGAGCCGTCGGCATCCGCCTTTGCCACACGATCGTCAAGGGTCAAAAACGTATCATCCGTTCTCGTCATGACTGTGTCTGCCCCTTCATCCTGCAATTTTTCATTCAGCAACTTGGATACATCAAGATTAACATCCTTCTCCAAAAGTCCGTTTCCGACCGCTCCGCTGTCTTCTCCCCCATGCCCTGCATCGACATAAACCGTTTTTCCGGAAAGCGGTTCTGCCGCAAAAGCACCGGGAAGAACCATCACAAAAGAACATAGCACTATAAATAAGCTCTTTACTAGCCATTTCACCGTTTCTTCCTCCCACATCTCCATTTTACGATCCATCATTCTTTCTTTTTGATATCTTCAAGCTGCAATGTGCCGTCCTCAGCTTTCGTATAATTGACCTCCACCTTTGTCTGTTCTTCGATTCCTTTATAGCTGTCCCGTTTATCAGGCGGGACCTGCAGCATCGTCTCTTTGCCATCAATATTGACGGCTACGGTATGCTGATCAGCCAAACCGACAAATGTACCTTCCTTTGTCATGATTTCCGCGCCCGTTTCATCCTCGTTGCGGCCGTTGTGCTGAGAAGTGCCGCAGCCTGTCAAAAACAGTATGGCGGACAAAATCAGAACGACTCCTTTTTTCACTTCGATCACCTCATCCGCTGGATTTTGTACACCTGTACCTTATCTTCAACCCTCCTTAGCTGTAAAGCTCATCACTCCGGCCCATCACTCTTGAATTCCACCTTCCAACGGCTCAGCGATTTCCGGTTGTTAGCAGCCATCCGCTCTGATTCGTCCATGAAAAATGATCTATCCCGGACGGAAAATGGATGAAAAATGGAAGGGAGCCAATCTTTTTCATCATTTTTTGCTGAAAAGTTCAATAAGCGATTTTTTTGTATGAAAAAAACGCCTTTTTTCTTTTCAAAAAGACGTTTAACACGGCTTGGCTTTATATCCTTCAGTTTATGTAAAGGTTATGATGGCGTGCGACCGTTATCGCCATTTAGTCAGCTGTCTGAAACATACGGTTTCTGTTGGGTTGCCATGCTGAAAAATGGGCTTATCCTTGCTGCTGCACAACCTGTTTCCCTTTAATTTTTTTGGCCGGTACGCCGGCGATCGTTATGTTTGCTTCAGTAAAAGATTTGTTGACTACGGCGTTCGCTCCGATCGAAATGCCGTCGGCAATGTGAATGTTGCCAAAAAGCTTGGCTCCAGGTCCGATCCAGACATTGTCGCCAATCGTAGGAACATCATGATGATCATGATTTTGCCCGATGTTAACCCCTTGATGAATGTCGCAGTTTGCGCCTATTTTAGCATTGCTGTTGACGATGAGCATGCCGTAATGGTTGATTCTCAACCCTGGGCCGAATACATTCACCGGGATATCATAGCCGAGCCTCAATCCTTTCTTTTTATGCAGATACCGGTAGATGTGCTTGAACACCTTGGAATTGGTATTTGTATAATATTCATGTTTGCGAAGGGCTATCTGATACTTCCATATATCATCGCCAAACCATTTAGCCCGCTTGCGTTTGGAGATTCCCAACGCTTTTTTGTCTTGTTCGAGATAATAGCGAAGATCAGTTTTCGTTAAGATCACATCGTCACCCACTTTTTTCATAATTTTAACACAATCATCCTGCTTTGTGATCGGTTTTTCGGAGGTCTTTAGTCCATGTCAAAAAAATAATCCCGTCCGAAAAGACAGGATGTTAAGGCAAAAACAAAGGAGAATTCCCCCCAGGTATCAAAGGCATTACTGAATTCCATCATATAGCTTTCGGGCATGTATCAAACGTGCTGCAATTACAATATTTCGGCATTTCGCAAGTGGGCAGTTAGGGCTTGCTTAACAAATGAGACAAATGACACATTGCACATGTTGTTTACGATTCACAAAAAATAACCTCGCCTATCAAAGACGAGGTCTTCACTTATTGGGTAAATCAATCAGCAATATCCGGGCTTAAGACGCCTTATGCTCCAGGCGCAGCTTGTCGGCGACCATCGCGATGAACTCGCTGTTGGTAGGCTTTGCTTTTGACATGCTGACCGTGTAGCCGAACAGCGATGAGATCGAATCGATGTTGCCTCTGCTCCATGCGACTTCGATCGCGTGGCGGATGGCCCGTTCGACTCGGCTTGCCGTTGTGTTGAATTTTTTAGCGATATCTGGATACAGCACTTTTGTGATGCTGCCTAAAAGTTCAATATCGTTATACACCATGGAAATGGCTTCACGTAAGTATAAATATCCTTTTATATGAGCGGGAACACCGATTTCATGGATGATCGTCGTGATGCTGACATCGAGGTTTTTCTTCGGCGATTCAGGCTGCGGACGAAGCACGCTGCTTTGCGAAGACGGCGCGCGGTGCGTCAATTGTGAACCATTTCCGCTGACCTGGCGGATATGGCCGACCAGATTCTCCATATCAAACGGCTTTAGGATAAAATATGACGCGCCTAAATCAACAGCTTTTTTCGTCACGTCTTCCTGTCCGAACGCCGTCAGCATAATGACATTCGGCTGTTTTTTGAGCTGTGACTCCCTCAGCCTTTCAAGCACAGCCAGGCCGTCAAGATGAGGCATGATAATATCAAGAACGAGCACGTCGGGCTCCTTGTCTTTAAACAAAGAAAGACATTCCTGCCCGTTATAAGCCACACCGAGCACTTCCATGTCGTTTTGCCCCTCAATATATTCGCTTAACAGTCCGACAAGTTCTCTGTTATCATCAGCAACACATACTTTAATTTTCTCCACGTTTCTTCCTCCCCAATGTGTATGTTGATCATTTTCATTAATCTTTTTCTAATATGTTTAATTCGACAAGACCACTTTATTCCCTTTTTTAAAAAATGATTTCTCCAATATTAGTGGTTTATCTCTCTTTTTTTTCGTTTTTCTCAGATTTTCTTGATTTTTCGACTTGATATGCAGTTTGACAAACGGAAGAACGCGAATTTGTCGAAAAATCTTTCTTGTTTTATTTTAACTCACAGTGCGGGAGAATGAAAGGTGAAAACAAAAAACTGCCGGGGGATTCCCGGCAGTTAGCTTGCTTGATCCTTTTTGTAAATATCGATCCCGGCTTCGGACAGCATCCATTCGATGTGAACGCCGTAGCCGCTCGTCGGATCATTGACGAAAACGTGTGTGACCGCCCCAATGATTTTTCCATTTTGAATAATCGGACTGCCGCTCATTCCTTGAACGATACCGCCTGTCTTATTCAAGAGCTTGGGGTCGGTAATTTTCAGCACCATTCCTTTTGTTGCAGGAAACTTTTGCGGTGTTGTGCTGACGATTTGAATATCAAATTTCTCGACCTTATCGTTTTCAATGACTGTTAAAATTTGCGCAGGCCCTTCTTTGACTTCATTTGAAAATGCGATCGGCACCGCTTTGTCAGCCACATGGTTTTTGATCGATTCATGCAGCGTCCCGAATATCCCAAACGGGCTGTTTCTGTTAATGTCGCCGATCACTTTTCGTTCAGAAGTAAAGCGCGCCAGTTTTTCACCGGGGTTTCCGCCCTTTCCTTTTTCGATGGAGGTGACAGTCGATTTCACAATCTGACCGTTTTCCACGACAATCGGCTTTTTCGTATCCATATCGGAAATCACGTGGCCGAGCGCTCCGTATTTTTTTGATTTTGGTTCATAAAATGTCATGGTGCCGATCCCTGCGGCAGAATCCCTGATATATAAACCGATTCTGTATTTATCCTCAGCCTGATCTTTTTTCGGGACCAGTTTTGTTTTGATCTCCTGTTTGTCCCTTTTGATCAACAGATTTAGCGTTTCACCTGTTTTCCCTGCTTTTTGAATGAAAGGGGTGATGTCATTCATTTTTTCTATTTTCGTGCCGTTGATTTCGGTGATGATATCGCCTACCGCGATTCCGGCAGCCTCGCCGGGGGACTTTTTGCCATCAGGCGTATTGATTTGATGAAACCCGACGACCAGTACGCCGACAGAGTGTAGCTTGACGCCAATCGACTGCCCTCCTGGAACGACCTTAAGATCCGGCAGGACATTTACTTTTGTTTTTTTAACTGGAAATCCGGCAAAGTCATAAACGAGTTCTGCCTTTCCGTTTTTTTCACCTTTGATCTCGACTTCATGTTTATTCTCTTTTAATGTGAATGCCTCTGATGATTCATCTTGAGGAGTATGGACGGCTAAGCTTGTCTCTATTGCTCTTGAACCCGTCTCAAAAATGTTCATGTTTTTTGGTATTTCAATGTATTCTTTCACCGGTTTGTAAAATCCTACACTTATTAAAGAAACAAGGAGAATTATACCCACAGCTTTTCTGATTTTTTCAACATCCACCTTTTCACTCTCCTCGCACCTAACCCACACCATCTAAATTCTTTCGCTACATTCATTACTTTTGCCTTCCTGACAGTGATTTATAACTGCGAAGAGAAGAAAAACATTGGATAAAATGATAAAGAAACGTTGGAATAAGAAAATGAGACAAAAAATAAGCTGTTCAAAAGATTGAACAGCTTATCCGCCCGTTTTGACAAGTTTTGCTTGATGCAGAAGCTCTTTGGCGTGGCGTTTTGTCAAATCTGTCACTTCAACGCCGGCGATCATCCGGCCGATCTCAGCTATTTTTTCCTGTTTTGACAGCGGAGTGACGCTCGTCGTCGTCCTTCCGGATTTCGATTGCTTCGTGATCAAAAGGTGGGTATCCGCCATGGCGGCCACTTGCGGCAAATGGGTGATGCACAGCACTTGTGAACCGATTGAAACACGGTGGATTTTTTCAGCAATCGCCTGGGCCACTCTTCCGCTGACACCTGTGTCCACTTCATCAAAAATGATCGAAGTGACGTCCTGCTGCGCGGAGAAAATGCTTTTCATCGCCAGCATGATCCTTGACAATTCTCCTCCTGAAGCGACTTTTGATAAGGATTTGAGCGGTTCTCCCGTATTTGTCGATATTAAGAAGCGAACGCTGTCAATGCCTTGTTTCGTCAGCTGGACGGGTACGCCGTTGACGGTAGGAGCGTCATCGCGGGCATCTGCCGTTTTGATTTGAAATTGTGTATCAAATGTCGATTTTTCCATATAAAGCTCTTTGAGCTCCTGCTGGATTTGTCCGGCGAGCTTCTTCGCCCATGATTTACGAATGTCTGAGACATTTACCGCTTCAATCGCAACATCTTTGCCGACTGATTCAAGCTCTGCCTTTAATGCCTGAAGATGGCTGTCGCGATTTTGAATGCGGTCGATCTCTTCCTCTATTTTGGCTGAGTAGGCTTGTATGTCTTCGACAGTGGCGCCGTATTTCCGTTTCAGCTGCTTGATTTCATTCAAGCGTGATTCGATGAAATCAAGCCGTTCGGGATCATATTCCAATTCATCGAGCATGTTTCTGATCTGAAATGTTGAATCCTCAAGAATGTAATAGGCATTCGCCACTGACTCAGAGATTTTTTTGAGCCCGCCATTGATCTCTGATACATTCTCAAGCTCGCTTGAGGCCATCCCGACCCAATCGAGCCCGGCTTGCTCATTGCGCAGGGCGTTATAGGCATGCTGAAGCCCTTCATATATTTTCTCATAATTGGCAATTTGCTGGCGTTCTTCTTGCAGCAGTTCGTCTTCTTTCGGCTGAAGATTGGCGGATTCGATTTCATCAAGCTGAAATTGAATCAAATCGAGCCGGTGCGCCATTTCCTGTTCGCTTTCAGAAAGCTGCTTGACCTTTTTGACGACATTCATATAGCGGTCGTATACTTCTTGGTAAGCTTTTAATGCCTTATCAATTTCTTCGCCCGCATATCTGTCCAACAGCTGAAGATGCTGATCATCTTCCATTAGAAGCTGGTTGTCGTGCTGGCCGTGGATGTCCAATAAAAGTCTGCC
This sequence comes from Bacillus sp. HSf4, assembly GCF_029537375.1. NCBI lineage: Bacteria > Bacillati > Bacillota > Bacilli > Caryophanales > Bacillaceae > Bacillus > Bacillus sp. HSf4. The sequence continues at coordinate 2,592,378 of NZ_CP120679.1, forward strand.
GACTTCCCTGAGAGCTGCGATCGTCACAAGTTTTCCATTGACGCGGCAGATGCTTTTGCCGTTTGCATTAATATCTCTTCTCATAACGATCATATCATCCGAGGCTTCAATTCCAAGTTCGGCGCAGAGATCAAAAACGGGATGTCCGCTGTCAAGCAGAAACAACCCTTCTAATTCGGCCCTTTTCTCTCCATATCTGACATATTCACTCGACCCTCTGCCCCCGACAAGCAACGATACTGCATCAATGATGATCGATTTTCCAGCTCCAGTCTCTCCGGTTAATACAGTAAGCCCTTTTTCAAATGAAATGGTTAACTCTTCAATAATGGCAAAGTTTTTGATCGATAATTCAGCTAACAAACTTTTGTGACACCTCTTTTCGGGCCTATTTATAAAAGTTCCAGAATTTTTTTCTGAACATGTTCCGTATCTTCCTGAGTTCTGCAGATAATCAAAATCGTATCATCGCCGCAGATCGTCCCCATGATTTCTTCCCAATCCAAATTGTCCATCAACGCACCGATTGCCTGGGCGTTGCCGGGCATCGTCTTCAGGACGATCATGTGGCTTGCCGAATCAATTTTGACAAACGCATCCATCAATGATCGCTTGAGCTTGGAGAGCGGATTAAACCGCTGATCAGCAGGCAGGCTGTATTTATAGGAGCCGTTATTTGTCGGCACTTTCACCAGGTGAAGCTCCTTGATATCGCGTGAAACGGTGGCCTGTGTGACATTGTATCCGTCTTTCTTTAAAATATCGACGAGCTCATCCTGTGTCTCAATCTCATTTGCAGTGATAATTTCCCTGATTTTAATATGCCTTTGACCTTTGTTCATATTCCACCTCTGCTTATACACACATTGTGTATGTTTATACATTTATGTTATATGATTTTGCCGAAAAAGTACACGTTTGCAGCAAAAAAGGAATAATAGCCCACTATTATTCCTTTTCATCCGACTTTTTCGCTTTTAATGTGTCGTGAGCCTCTTCGACAATTTGATTGACCATATGTTCTGCGATCGGTGTTCCGGGCTTATCTGGCCCTTCCCAATGCAAATGAAGCAGAAATTCAATGTTGCCGTCTCCTCCTGTTATCGGAGAAAATGATGCATTTTTGCAATGATATCCTTCCCGGGCGGCAAATTGGCTGATATCGTTCAGCACAGCTTTATGGACGAGAGGATCGCGGACGATGCCTTTTTTCCCAACTGATTCACGGCCGGCTTCAAACTGCGGTTTGACCAGAGCGACGCAATCGCTGTCCGCCACCAAAATGTTTTTCAACACTGGCAATATGATTTTCAGCGAGATAAACGAGACGTCAATGGTGGCAAACTCCGGCATTCCTGCCGTAAAGTCAGCTGGAGTACAGTAGCGGAAATTCGTGCGCTCCATCACGATCACCCGCTCATCCTGCCTTAATTTCCAGGCAAGCTGATTATAGCCGACATCCACCGCATAGGAGCGCAAAGCACCGTTTTGCAGGGCGCAGTCGGTAAATCCGCCCGTTGACGAACCGATATCGATCATCAATTTGCCGCGGACGGAAAGTTGGAATTCCTTCAATGCTTTTTCAAGCTTTAATCCGCCTCTAGAGACGTATTTTAACGGGTTCCCTTTAATGGTCAGCGGAATCGTGCGGTCGACCTTTTCACCCGGCTTGTCCAGCCTGTTTTCATTCGTATAGACAATACCGGCCATGATCGCCCTTTTCGCTTTTTCCCGCGTTTCCATTAACCCTCTTTCTACTAATAAAACATCAAGCCGTTCTTTTTTTGCTGTCATGATCCAATTCCTTTATGAGTCTTTACAGGTGTCAGCATCCTTATTCGTCTGATGACTTCTTCTTTCGTTAAGCCGATTTCTTCAAGCAGCTTTGCAACGCTTCCATGTTCGATGAAACGATCAGGAATCCCCATTCTGTCAATCATCGGACTGTATGACTGATGGTCATGGGCAAATTCAAGAATCGAGCTGCCGAAACCGCCTTGAAGGACAGCCTCCTCGATCGTTAAGATCGGAAGACCTTCGTTCAGAATCCCCTTGAGCATCTTTTCATCAAGCGGTTTGATGAAGCGGGCATTCACTACTCTGACGGAGCGCCCTTCTTTTTGGAGCTCCTCCGCCGCGGCAAGCGCCATCGGAATGGTTGTGCCGAACGTTAAAATCACGGCATCAGTTCCGGGCCGCAACACTTCCCATGTCCCGATCGGAATCGTCTTCAACTCTTGATCCATTTTGACGCCAAGTCCGTTTCCGCGCGGAAAACGCATGGCGATAGGACCGTCATTGTATTTGACAGCCGTATTGACCATATGCTGGCCTTCATTTTCGTCTTTCGGCATCATCAGCACCAGATTTGGAATATGCCTTAAAAAGGCAATATCAAATACGCCTTGGTGGGTTTCCCCGTCTGCGCCGACAAGCCCTGCTCTGTCAATACCGATAAATACGTTTAAATTTTGCCGGCAGATGTCATGGACAACCTGGTCATATGCGCGCTGAAGAAAAGTGGAATAGATCGCCAAAAACGGCTTCATATCCTGTGTGGCAAGACCGGCAGCCATCGTGGCAGCGTGCTGTTCGGCAATGCCGACATCAAACATCCGCTCCGGAAACTCGCTTGCAAACCCTTCAAGCTTCGAGCCAACCGGCATGGCCGGGGTGATGGCCACAATCCGTTCGTCTTCGCGCGCAAGCTTCCGGACCGTTTCACTGACAAGTGAGCTCCATGACGGAGCGGCGGCTTTTGGCTTGACAAAATCCCCCGTATCGATTTTATAAGGGCCGGTTCCATGCCAAGTTCCGGTTTTATCGGTTTCCGCAGGTTTGTAGCCTTTTCCTTTTTTGGTGATGACATGGAGAAGGACAGGCCCCTTCGTTTTCTTCGCATACTGCAGGTTTTCGAACAGCTCTTCGTATGAGTGCCCGTCAACAGGCCCCAAATACGTGAAACCAAGCTCTTCAAAAAACATCCCTGACACCAACAGATATTTCAGGCTGTCTTTGATTCGCTCAGCCGTTGAGGCAAGTTTTCCGCCCACAGCGGGTATTCTTTTGAACAAATATTCGAGCTCATCTTTCACCCATTGATACTTTCCGGCTGTGCGCAGCCTTCCGAGCATGGAATGAATCGCTCCGACATTTGGAGCGATGCTCATTTCATTGTCATTTAAAATGACAATCATATCTTTTTGTTCGTGTCCGATGTGGTTCAGCGCTTCAAGCGCCATGCCGCCCGTCAGAGCGCCGTCGCCGATGATCGGGATGATGTACTCGTTTGTACCTTTTAAATCTCTGGCAGCTGCCATTCCCATCGCACCGGAAAGAGAAGTTGAGCTGTGGCCTGTTTCCCAGACATCGTGTTCGCTTTCATTTCGTTTCGGAAAGCCGCACAATCCCAGATGCTGGCGCAAAGTCGCAAAATCTTTTCCGCGGCCGGTCAAAAGCTTGTGTACATAAGATTGATGCCCGACATCCCATAAAAATTTATCTTTCGGACTGTTGAATTCTTTATGCAAAGCAATGGTCAGCTCAACGACGCCGAGATTCGGACCGATGTGCCCCCCTGATTCGGAAAGCGTTTCAATTAAAAAGCGGCGAATCTCAGCGCTTAAATCCTCCAGTTCCTGAAGGGAAAGATCTTTTAAAAATTTGGGGTCTTTTATAGATAACAGATCCAATCGGATCAACTCACTTTCAGCATGATTTCTGCAAGTATGCGCCTTGCTCATTTTCAACTGCATTTTAAGGACTGCTTTCATTATGATCAGCTTGGATTATTATATGATGAAAACATCCTCATGCGCAAACGTGCATATCGGGACGCTTTTTAATCTGAAAAAACAGCCGCTAACACATCGTGATAACGGCGCGGCGTTTCCGGTTCAACTGCTTCTATTTTAGCATAATCAGCCTTGTGTGCTCAAATGGAAACAAAGGCATCAGTGATCCCGGCGGGCAATCATCTCGCAAAAATCATAAAGGAGTTCTTTTTCCAAAGAAAGCGTCGAGATTAGCTCTTTCGCCTTTTCAATATGCTCGCTGAGCTTTTGTTTAGCGCCATCCACAGAAAGGATTGCTGGATAGGTCGATTTCCCGTTTGTCGTGTCAGAACCGATCCGCTTGCCGATTTTATCCTCGGACCCCTCCAAATCCAAAATATCGTCTCTGATTTGAAAAGCGATGCCGATATGATGGCTGAATTCGCGGAGCTTTTCGATTTCATCTTCAGGTGCATCGGCCAGAACGGCGCCGGCAATCACGCTGAAGCTGAGGAGCTTGGCCGTTTTTCCTTCGTGAATCGTCTGCAGGTCCTCAAGGGAAATGGATCTTGATTCAGCTTCCATATCTAAAATTTGGCCGCCGACCATCCCTTCGGCCCCCGCCGCTGAAACCAGCTCATTTACCAGTCTCAGGCGCTTTTCGGCGGAGACGTCTGCCGGCATCTGCGAAGCAATCAATTTAAAGCTCTCGGTCAATAATGCGTCTCCTGCCAGAACCGCTGTCGCTTCTCCGAAAATTTTATGGTTTGTCGGTTTTCCTCTTCTTAAATCGTCGTCATCCATACAGGGAAGATCATCATGGATCAACGAATAGGTGTGGATCATTTCGACCGCACATCCGACCGGAATTCCGTCCGCTTCATTTTTGCCGTAAGCATGAAGAAGCGCAAGCACCAAAATCGGTCTCAGCCTTTTTCCTCCCGCTTCCAAAGAATAAAGCATGGATTCTTTCAGGGATGTCGGCGCTTGCAGTTCTTGTATATATATAGGAAGGCGTTCTTCGATCAATGCTTTTCTCATTTTTAAAAAAACATCCAGATTAACGCTCACCTTTTTCCTCCTCCCGGACACTGAAAGGAGCTAATTCGCCATTTTCCCGCAAAATATAGTCCATTTGCTTTTCAACATTTTGCAGTTTTTCGTGGCACATTTTTGAAAGAGTCATGCCTTCCTGGAAGTAATCGATCGCTTTTTCCAAAGGCACATCCCCTTCTTCAAGCTTTGCTACGATCTGTTCCAGACCTTTCATGGCCTCTTCAAACGTAACGTCCTCCTGGTTTCTTTTCTTATCTTCAGCCATTTGTTTCGCCTCTCTTTTGCCGTACTTCACAGGCCAAAGTCCCGTCGTTTAATTTGACAAGGATTTCGTCTTTTTCCTCGACCTGTTCAATACTTTTAATCAGTTCGTTTTCCTTATATGTCAAACTGTACCCTCTTTCCATGACTTCAAGAGGGCTCAATGCATTCAGTTTACCAAGAACCGTTTGAAACTGCGAGTGAATGTGCTTAAGCTGCACTCTCATGTTCCGTTTCAGCCGGTTTGTCTGTTCCTCATGGCGCCTTTTCGCTTGTTTCAGCTGTTCAGCCGGATGTAGCATTTCCAATTTGTACGTCTTTTCGTTCAGCATCTGTTTTTTTTGCTCCAGTGTCAAGGCCAGCTGTTTTTGAAAACGGTCAAACGCGAGATCAAACTCCTGTTCTTTTTGGGCATAGAGCCTTTTGGGATAGCGGAAAGCATAGGACGACTGAAGGTGTTTCACCCGCTCCTGTCTTTTTTTTAGATCCTGTTGCATCGTGTTTGTGATTCTTGCTTCAAGTGTTTTTAAGCGCTCCAGCAAATCAATGATATTTGGGACCGCAAGCTCGGCGGCACCCGTCGGAGTTGCAGCCCGCAAATCAGCTGTGAAGTCGCTGATCGTAAAATCCGTTTCATGCCCGACGGCGGAAATAATCGGAATGTCGGACGAAAAAATGGCTCTGGCGACGATCTCTTCATTGAAAGCCCACAGCTCTTCAATCGACCCGCCGCCGCGTCCGACGATTAATACGTCGCACAACTCTCTGCGGTTGGCTTCTTCAATGCTGTTGACGATAGACTGGCTCGCGTTTGTTCCCTGAACGAGAGTTGGAAGGACGATCACTTTTACAAGGGGATATCTTCTTTTAATGGTGGTGATGACATCCCGTACAGCCGCTCCTGTAGGAGAAGTGACAACACCGATGACAGATGGAAAGGCGGGGATGGATTTTTTATGTTTTTCGTCAAACAAACCTTCTTGTGAAAGTTTTTTCTTTAATTCTTCATAAGCCAGATGAAGCGCACCGATGCCGTCTGGTTGCATTTCCTTCGCATAGAGCTGATAGCTGCCGCTCGGTTCGTAAACCGAAATGCCGCCTCTCACCAACACCTTCATCCCGTTTTCAGGGGTGAAGCCGAGACCTTTGTTTTGTCTGGCAAACATAACGGCCTGGATGCGGGCATTGTCATCCTTGAGCGTAAAATAAATATGTCCTCTGCTATGTATTTTCACATTTGACAGCTCGCCCTTGATCCAAAGATCATCAAGATGGGGATCGACGTCAAACTTGCGTTTAATATATTTTGTCAAAGCCGTGACCGTGACAAATGATACTTCACTCATGGCACAGTCTCCTTTCTTAGAGGCGCAGGTAGGTTCATCCGCCGGACATCATCCGGCGGGTGAACGTTTTTTTAAAGGGAACGTTTCGCTGATTTTACCGTGTTATGGGCAAGCATTGTAATCGTCATCGGACCGACGCCTCCGGGTACAGGCGTGATATATGATGCTTTTTCTTTTGCCTCATCAAACGCCACATCTCCGGTGAGCTTTCCGTTGTCAAGGCGGTTGACGCCGACATCAATGACAATGGCTCCTTCTTTTATCTGATCCGCTTTGATAAAATTGGCTTTCCCCACAGCTACGATCAGCACATCGGCTTTTTTCGTGTGCGCCGTTATATCGGCCGTCCTTGAATGGCAATATGTGACGGTTGCGTTTTCGTTCAAAAGCAGCTGGCCAACCGGTTTCCCCACGATATTGCTTCTGCCGACGACAACAACCTCTTTCCCTGACAGATCAATGCCGGTTTTCTTCAGCAATTCGACGATTCCCGCCGGTGTGCAAGGCAGGAATGTATCTTCGCCGAGCAGCATCTTTCCTACGTTCAGCGGATGAAAACCGTCAACATCTTTGTCAGGAGATATCCTTTCAATCACCGCTTGTTCGGAAATATGATCCGGAAGAGGCAGCTGGACAAGAATTCCGTGAAAGTCGTCATTCTTGTTGTACTGGTCGATGACTTCAAGAAGTTCCTGTTCAGAGAAATCTGCGTCAAAATGGTCCAATTGGAAGCGCATCCCCATAGCTTCAGCTGCTTTTTTCTTTCCGCGTACATATGAAAGAGACGCCGGATCATCACCAATTAAAATAACGGCCAATCCCGGGGTAACTCCCTGTTTTTTAAGCTCTTCAACTTCCTTGGCCAGCTGCCCGCGCTTTTCTTTCGCTGTTTCTTTTCCGTCGATGATGGTTGCTGTCATTTGCTCTCCTCCTAAATTATTCAAGGTCTGATTTAATGTTAGAAAGAACACCGTTTACAAACTTCGCTGACTTGTCATCACCAAATTGCTTTGCCAGTTCTATCGCTTCATTCATAGAGACGTTGACAGGTATGTCGTCCAAAAACAGCATTTCATAAGCGGATAAACGCAGAATCGCGCGATCGACATTGGCGAGCCTGTCGAGCTTCCAATTGACGAGATGACGCTTGATCATCTCATCGATTTTGCTTTTGTTCTCTAAGACCCCGTAAACAAGCTGTTCGAAAAAAGCATCGCTTTCAAGGCCGTCAAGGGCATGCTGCATTGCTTCTTTCGGTTCTATATCGCTGACATCAATCTGGAATAATGACTGCAAAGCCTTTTCTCTTGCTGTTCTTCTTTTCATCCTTACTTTTTCTCCTTTAATCCTCTTTGCTGCTGCCGCTTAAGCCACAAAGAGATCATATCATATTTTTAGTGTTTTCGCATGCGAAAATCGTGATTTTATCGCCAATAACCGAATAATAAACAATAAACTCCCAACAACATTCGTTTTTATTTTTGCGCCGGGTCTTTCATTGCTTTTATTTTTGATCGATACCACCGGAATGATGCTTATGAAAAATGATTTTTTAAACACACGGAACATGAAAAAACCAAAGGGCCGACATTCCCCTTGGTTCTCCCAAAAAAGTGCTACATCTCTTGATCGATTTCCACTTCTTGTGTTTTTGAATCAAATTGGACTCCAACGATATGAATGTTGATTTCGTTAATCGACAGAGCCGTCATATTCAGGAGCGTCTGGCGGATATTATCCTGGACGGCATTTGCAACTTTAGGAATGGAAACGCCGAATAGCATCACACAGTAGACGTCAATGATAATGCCGTCGTCGGTCAGATCAACTTTGACGCCCTTGCCGTGATTCTTTTTTCCAAAGCGTTCTACAACACCTGTTGCGAAATTGCCGCGCATTCCGGCAACGCCTTCAACTTCGGAAGCGGCGATTCCGGCAATCACCTCAATGACCTCCGGAGCGATCTCCACTTTTCCTAAATGATCTTCTTCATGGCTCATTTCCAATAAGCTGTTGTCGTCTTTCAATCTGCTCACCTCCGTATAAATTACGACCCCATTACATCATATATTTCTAAAAACTTCGTATTAAATTCTCCGCTTACAAATGTTTCATGGTCAAGCAGCTTCAAATGGAAAGGGATCGTCGTATGAACGCCTTCGATGACGAATTCGCTCAGCGCCCTCTTCATTCTTTGGATCGCTTCCTCCCGCGACTTTCCATATGTGATGACCTTGGCAATCATGCTGTCATAGTACGGCGGAATCATATAGCCCGGATATGCAGCTGAGTCCACTCTGACGCCGAGACCGCCCGGAGGCAGGTACATCTCGATTTTTCCCGGAGAAGGCATGAAGTTTTTCTCCGGATTTTCCGCGTTAATCCGGCATTCGATCGCCCATCCGTTAAAGGCGACTTCATCCTGGGTCAGGCTCAGCTTCTCGCCTGAAGCCACTTTGATCTGCTCTTTGATCAAATCGACGCCGGTCACCATTTCCGTCACCGGGTGTTCAACCTGAATCCGCGTGTTCATTTCCATGAAGTAATACTTTTGTTCGCGGTAGTCATAAATGAACTCGACTGTTCCCGCTCCCGTATACTGAACGGCTTCAGCCGCTTTGACCGCCGCCTGACCCATCTGCTCCCTGATTCCTTCATCAAGCGCAGGCGAAGGGGTTTCTTCAATCAGTTTTTGCAGCCTTCTTTGGATCGAGCAGTCGCGCTCACCCAAATGAATCGTGTTTCCGTGTGTGTCTGCAAGGACTTGAATTTCGACGTGCCGGAAATCTTCAATATATTTCTCGATGTACACACCGGGGTTGCCAAACGCTGTCGCGGCTTCCTGCTGGGTGATTTTGATGCCGTTGATCAGCTCTTCTTCCGTCCGGGCAATCCTGATTCCTTTTCCGCCGCCTCCGGCAGTTGCCTTTATAATCACAGGATACCCGATATCGCGTGCCAATGAAACCGCATCTTCTATATCCTCAATAATTCCTTGAGAGCCCGGTACGATCGGAACGCCGGCCTGCTTCATCGTTTCCCTTGCGACATCCTTTGTTCCCATTTTGGAGATCGCGTCCGCGGTCGGTCCTACGAAGGTGACGTTTACTTCTTCGCAAAGCTCTGCGAAATCTGAGTTTTCCGCAAGAAAGCCGTAACCCGGATGAATCGCGTCCGCCCCGGTCATTTTAGCAACGCTGACGATGTTGGTGATGTTTAAATAGCTGTCTTTTGAAAGCTTGGGTCCGATGCAGAATGCTTCATCGGCCATCTGTACATGAAGCGCCTCTCTGTCAGCCTCTGAAAAGACGGCAACTGTATCGATTCCCAGTTCTTTACACGCTCTGATAATTCTGACAGCAATTTCTCCCCTGTTCGCAATTAATAGCTTTTTTATCATCTCAATTGCTCCTTACTCTGCTTTTACTAAAAATAAAGGTTGTCCGTATTCAACAAGCTGGCCGTTTTCAACCAGCACCTCAACGATTTCACCTTTTACTTCAGCTTCGATTTCATTGAAGAGCTTCATCGCTTCGACGATGCAGACAACGGAAGATTCCGTCACCTTTGAACCGACGGTTACATAAGGATCAGCTTCAGGCGAAGACGATGCATAAAACGTCCCGACCATAGGGGAGGTGATTTTATGAAGGTTTTCATTGGCGTTGGCGGCTTCCTGTTGAGCCGGCGCTTCCTGGACGGGCGCTTGCTTTGCCTGAACAGCAGCTTCTTGTACCGGAGCCTGAACAGGAACGGCCGGCGCCTGCTGGATGGTTTGTACGACACCGCTTTGTTTTTTCAGTTCAACCTTCGATCCTTCGTTTTCATATGTAAATTCATTTATCGAAGATTCATCAATTAATTTTATCAATTCTTTAATTTCATCAATTTTTAACATGCTATCGCACTCCTAATGAAAAGATTTATCATGTTTATCAGTTAGTACTAAAAGTACATACTATATTCATCTTACAGGAGAGGAATGCCGAATTCAACTACAATCATAAAGGCGCCTTGTCAGCCCGCGGCTAATAGGCGCAAAAAATCCCGCTTTCTGCAAGCGGGAAACGGTTTAATCAGCAGGCTCAAACGTTACGGCCACATCGTTTAAGTTTTTGACTTCTTTTGCGACGATATCGATGATATCAGCAGCGGCAGATTTGGAATGTTCTTTCGCTTTGACGGTAATGTTGACTTTGTCGCCGTCAGCATTTACAAGAGCGTCCTTGTATCCTTTTGTTTTGATCAATGTCTCCAGCGTTTTTTCTGTTCCCTCCGCTTCGCTGAGCTCATTCATTTTATCGTAGGCTTCGCTTTTTTCCTTAGCTGTCGCTTTGTCGCTTCTGACGATCTCGGTTAGCTGCTCCCTCTCTCTGCTGCGCTGATCGTCCATTTCCATCCGATATGTCGTAAATACATCGTCGCCGGATGATTCCTCTGTGACAACCTCTCCATTGCTGCCGCTCTGTTCACTGGCTGACGTTTCTTTATCTTTTCCTTCGGTCTTTCCTTTTTCGGACTCTGTGCCTTTATCTTTCCCAGGTTCCTCTTTTGCAGGTTCCTCTTTCGCCGGTGCTTCCTGCTTTTCTTTTTCCGCGGCTACTTGTCCTTCTTGATCCACGGAAACGACGTTCTCTCCTTCAGGTGACATGATGTAATAGACACTCAGCACAACGACAAGACTTAACATGGTTAAAAGCCAGACCGTTTGTTTTTTCAGCATCATTTATGAATCCTCCTTCATTTTTTTAGGGGCGACAGCGACGCGGTGGCTCGGGACATCCAAAAACCTTGTCACTGCTTCAATAATGGTCTTTTTTATTTGAACGTTGTCGACTCCCTGAGCGACAACGAGGACACCTCTGATCTCGGGTTTTTTCGTCTGAACGACAACAGGTGTTTCTTCCTGGCCGTTTTTAATCATGACGATCTCTTCGTCTGAAGAAATTTCCGTCACCGTCCGTTTGCCTCCCTGTTTATCCGTCTCACTTGTCGATGTCTCTTGCGTCTTCTGATTTTTTTCAAATACTTTCAACGATGTTGCGTCAACATTGACGACGATCGAGACATCGTCAACACCGATGATCGTTTCCAAAATTTCTTTCAGCTGATTCTCGTATTCTTGTTCATAATCATCGATAGACTCCTTCGGCTTCTCGTTGCCCGTCGGTTTAAACACTTCTTTTTCCCGGCCCTTTTCGCTCGTTTCAGTGCCGGCTTGCTGCGATGATGCGGGCTCGGTCTTGTGATCTTCAGAAGGTTCGGCAGAAAAGATCTGGCTTACCAGCATGAAGGAGACACCGAGAACAAACAACAGCAGAAAGTAATGATATTTTGTGAGCTTCTTTCCCTCTTTCTCTTCGTTCGGGAGCAGTTGTCCGATCAGCTTTCCGATCCAATTTTTATTCATGGCCGCTTTGTTCTCCCCCTTCTAAATGAACTGTGATCTTGCCGGGGTCCATTTCCCATATGTCTGCCAGCTGCTCGGCGATTCTTTCCGCTTCTTTCTCCTCTTGATCGCGCTTCGAGCTGTAGCTTTCCCCCGGGTTGATGTCCACCGGGGCGACGGCTTGGACCGTTTTTTCGGAAGCGGAGCCCATGAAGACTGCAACCTTCATATGTTCAGCGATGTCTTTCTCAGATTTCAGGTGTTCGTCTGAAGAGATTTTGACTTGTTCTATCATATATTGGTCATGATTGAACATCTCCTCCGCCCTCTTTTTTAATTGAACAGCCATCTGTTCTAAAATATATGCTTGCTGTGAGGCTTGTATTTCTTTTTTTTCTGAATTCAGCTGATTTTTTATTTCTCCTGACTGAACTTGTCCATTCTCGGTCAGATGTTCGAAAATGACTTCCGGATCGGTGCGGAACAGCGTGAAGATCGGCTTCAGGATGACGACGATCAACAGCAGGCTGATGACCATCTTCGCGTATTTTTGCATGCTGGAATTCGGCAGAAGCATATCGATGACGATGGCAAGCAGAATAAATAAAATAATATTTGTGAGCCACTCCGTCAAAAATTCCACATGAGCCCCTCCCCTACTTCATCATCATGGTCAGATTCCCGGCTGTAATAATGACGGTTAAGCTTAAGAAAAACATCAGCGAGACGATAGCCATCGCCGCGAAAATATAGATCACGCTTTTGCTGATGACATCAAGGCAGCTGATCACCGGCCCTCCCCCAAGCGGCTGCAGAACAGCGGCGGCTATTTTGTAGATCAATGCCAGCGAGAGGATTTTGATGGCGGGAAAAGCGGCGATGCAGATCAAGATCGCAACACCGAGGATTCCGACGGTGTTTTTCAGCAGAAGAGAAGCGCTGATCACCGTATCTGTCGCTTCTGTAAACATGCGGCCCAAGACGGGGATGAAATTGCCGGTGATGAATTTGGCCGTCCTCAGGGTGATTCCGTCCGTAACCGCAGCTGAGGCGCCCTGTACAGATATGACCCCGAGAAATACGGTTAAAAAAGCGGCCAGCGTCCCGATTGCCACATTCCTTAAAAGCTGGGCGAGCTGTGTGACCTTGTATTGTTCTGTCATCGTGCTGACGATGCTTAAGATCGCTGATAAAAACAAGAGCGGCAGGACGACATATTGGATAAACAAACCGCTGGAGTTCATTAAAAAGAGAATCACAGGATGAAAAAAAGCGGCTGAAACGGCTCCTCCTGAGCTTGCCAGCAGGGCGAGGAGCAGGGGTATGAGCGACAGAATAAAGCTTGTCATCGATTGAATCGCTTCATTCGCATACGTGACGGCGATCCGAAAACTGTTTAGCGCAAGAATAATCAGGACCATGTAAACGATCGCATAGGCGACTTTGCTGACGGTGCTCTGCTGGAACGCATTTTGCAGCAGCTGGAGCAGCACACAAAATATCGTTAAGAGAATCAAGGTCCCCAGGAGTTTTCCGCCAGCCAGCACTTCATGGAACAAGTAGGAAAACAGCGCCTTGACCCATTCTTCAGGGGAAAAATGCTTTTCTCCTTTTATAAAATCCAATAAACTTCCTTTTTGACTTTCAGGAAGATAGCCCCCATAGTCTGTCATGATCTTGTTCCAAAACTCTCCCACACGGTCGAGTTCCAATGCCTCGGCCTGCTCTTTTGCCATCGCTTCAGCGGATTCTTCCGTTTCTTGGGCTGAGCCTGCTTCCTGCGGCTCCTCGTCCGCTGCTTGTACATCCCGCGCTCCGAAGCATATCATCCCGATGACAAACAGCCAGAACAGAAAACGCTTCATACTAAAGAACATCCTCCTTTCTGACTAGGACATCGAAGGGATCAGCCCGATGATGGTTTCGATAATGACGGTTAAAATGGGAACGGCCATGACCAAAATGAGGATTTTTCCTGCCAGTTCGATCTTCGAAGCAATCGCCCCCTGCCCGGCGTCCTTGGCCAGCTGTGCGCCAAACTCCGCGATATACGCGATACCGATAATTTTCAAAATCGTTTCGACATACATCATGTTGATATTTGCATTGGCGGCTATTTTTTCAATCATGCGGATGATTTCATAGACCTGATCCATTAGGAATAAAAAGATAGTGCAGCCTGCAAAAACGACAATGAGAAAAGCAAAAGTCGGTTTCTGCTCTTTGACAATCAAGCTGAGGAAGGTTGCAATCATTCCCAATCCTACGATTTGAACGATTTCAATGAGTAAGCCCCCCTATCCTTGAAATAGAAAGACAGCTTTTATCTTTTGGAACAAATCATCGACGACAGTAGCCACCATGAATAAAATATAAATAAATCCTAAAAGCGTGACCCATTGGGCATATTCTTTCTTCCCCATTTGGTCGAGTATGGTGTGGAGAAATGCGACGACGATTCCGACGCCGGCTATTTGAAAAATAATGTTTACGTCTATTCCCATTTCATGTATGCTCCCCTCTTCATTACATCAATAGAAGAATCAGCAGCAGTCCTGACAGGAACCCAAGGCTTTTGACCATCTTTTCGTTTTTCGCCTGCGCCAGATTCGCTTCAGCTTCTTCTGTTTCTAAATGGGTTAACGCCAGTTTGATATGTTTTTGCTGAGAAATCAGATCATGACGGCCAAGGGTTTCTCCAAATTGCCGCAAAATATCAAGCTCTTTTTTCTTTAGAGCCGTTTGCGGCCATACTTTCTGCAAACTTTCTTCCCACGCCGCTCCGGCCGAGACGCTTCCTTCTTCCAGTTTTTCAGAAAAGGTTGCAAATATGGAAGCGACGGGCTCTTGCATCTGCTCTGCGATATGATGGGAAGCCGTGCGGAGCGGTGTGTGTCCATACATGATTTCAGCTTCCAGCGACTGCAAGGCGGCCAAGAGCTGACGGATTTGCTTCGGCCTTTCCCTGAAAGGTTTGGCCATTTCAAATCCCGTCCATGTGGCAGCTGCCAAAATCAGCGCTGCTCCCAAAAGCTTCAGCATGATAACACCCTCTGATTCGCCCCGAGCGGTTCTCCATCACCATTGTAGATGCGGTTTAAGCTGCCCGGGCCGTTCTTTCTGGAAAGCTCGACAATTCGCTGAAATACGCCGTATTCCCTGAGCAGCTTCAGCGACGGGCGCTTGGCGATATCTGAATATGTGAATCCGTGGGCGGACACAATAATTGTCACTCCTGCATGCACCGCTTCCAAAAGCGCTTCAGCGTCTTCCATTCGGCCAATTTCATCTGCAATCACAACGTCCGGGCTCATCGAACGGATCATCATCATCAGACCTTCCGCCTTCGGACAGGCGTCAAGAATGTCGATGCGATCGCCGAACCGGTATTGAGGAATGCCGTTAACACAGCCGGCAATTTCCGACCTTTCATCAACGATCGCCACCTTTTTGGCGGGGATGCTTCCGTTCCCCGCGCTAATCAGCCTTGCAAGATCTCTAAGCAGGGTTGTTTTGCCTGTTTGCGGGGGACCGATGATCAGCGTGTTGAGCCACATGTGTTGAAACAAATGGGATGCATACGGCTTGGCGATACCGATTTTTTCTTTGGCAATGCGAATATTGAATGATGAAATGTCCCTGATTCCTTTGACGGCCCCGTTTTCCACGACAACTCTGCCGGCCAGGCCGACCCGGTGTCCGCCTCTGATGGTGATATAGCCTTTTTTCAGCTCTTCTTCAAGCGTATACATGCTGTAATCGCCCAGTCTGGTCAAAAACAGCGCCGCATCTTCATGTGTGGCGGTATAATTCAAAAAAAGCGAATGCCCCTGGCGGACCAGTTCCAGCGGACGACTTGTCCTTATCCGAATTTCTTCTATTTGATCTGCTTCATGTTTTTTAAGTCCGCTGAGCGCGCGTTTTATCGTGTCAGGGAGAATCTCTGTGATGTGGTGCAAAAACACTCCCTCCTTCTCCAAGCTTGTCTTCTATAAAAATGTATGTTCAAAGGAAGACTTTATGACAAGTCCGTCTCTCCCCGCTGTTTTGGCTATTTGTAGATGCCTGCAATAATAAAAACAACACCCATGAAAATCAAAACAAGTTTGGCATATGACAGCTGCCCTGCAATTTGATATATTCCGATTGTCATCGTAATAATAAAGATCAGCGGTCCGACCATTGCCAGAACGCTGTTAACCGCCACCGCTTTGCGGACATCGTTCATCAAAAGCATCACGATGGCGGCCGTCAGCTCAATCAGGGAGGAGACAACCCTTAACGCAGCCATCGATAAAACCGTCGGATTGACTTGTCCAAAGAAAAACTTCATCATCTTAAACCTCCAGTAACACTTCCGGCTTTTTTTACAATCTATGCTCTCTTTTGAAAAAGTAGTCTTCTAAATTTTCCATTTGAAGGTAGAATGAAGGCAAAAAAAAGAGCCGGCTTTAAAAGCCGGCTCTTTATCCTGATGTTATGCTCTTGATACGTAGGATCCGTCAGAAGTGTTGACAACGAGCGTATCGCCTTCGTTCACGAAGAACGGCACGTTGACAACAAGACCTGTTTCAGTTTTTGCTGGTTTTGTTCCGCCAGAGGCTGTATCGCCTTTTATGCCCGGTTCTGTTTCAACAACTTTCAGCTCGACTGTATTCGGAAGTTCAATTCCGAGAGTCTCTGTCTGATACATCATGATTTGAACGGACATGTTTTCAAGCAAGAATTTGAGTTCGTGCTCGATTTGGGAAGCATTCAGCTCAAGCTGTTCATAGGTTGTTGTATCCATGAAAACGTGCTGATCGCCGTTCGCATATAAATACTGCATCGTTTTTGTTTCAATTTGAGCGCGCGCTACTTTTTCACCTGCACGGAAGGTTTTCTCCTGAATCGCGCCTGTGCGGAGATTTCTCAGTTTTGAGCGGACAAAAGCAGCACCTTTTCCCGGCTTGACGTGCTGAAAGTCAACAACGCGCCAGATGCCTCCGTCTACTTCAATTGTTAAACCTGTGCGAAAATCGTTTACTGAAATCATGATTATCCTCCTATTGCTCCAATCAACGGATTATAAAATAATTAATTCTTTTGCGGAATGGGTAAGGGATTCGTTCCCGCCGTCGGTCAGCACGATATCATCCTCGATTCTGACTCCGCCTTTACCCGGTATGTAGATTCCCGGTTCAACCGTGACGACCATGCCCTTTTCAAGCGTCTGGTCTGAACGCGCAGAAAGCGCCGGACTTTCATGAACTTCCATGCCAAGGCCATGGCCTGTTGAGTGGCCGAAGTAATCGCCGTAGCCCTTTGAAGTAATGTAGTCCCTTGTCAAAGCATCAGCCTGTTTTCCGGTGATTCCCGGCTTGATAGTCTCCATGCCGATGGCCTGTGCTTCAAATACGGTCTGATAAATTGTTTTCAGCTCGTCGCTCGGCTCGCCCACCGCGATCGTCCGCGTCATATCCGAGCAGTATCCTTTATAGTAGGCCCCAAAGTCGAGCGTCACAAAGTCGCCCTTCTCGATGGCTTTTTCGCTTGCCACTCCGTGGGGGAGGCTCGAACGCAATCCGGAAGCGACGATCATATCAAATGAGGAATGATCGGCTCCCTGCTTCCGCATGTAAAATTCAAGCTCATTGGCGATGGCGATTTCCGTCATGCCGGGCCGTATAACCGTGAGAATATGGCTGAATGCATCATCTGCTATCTTTGCAGCTTCCTTTAATATCTTAATCTCTTCACTTGACTTAATCAAGCGCAACTTTTCCACAGATTGTGAAACCGGAACAAGCTCGGCTGATGGAAGCTGCTTTTTATAAGAAGCATACGTCCCGTATGTCATTTTATCCTGCTCAAAACCGATTTTATTTAATCCCATTTCTTTGATCACTTCGGCTGCCTTTTGGACGATGCCGCCTGTATGCTGGACGACTTCAAAGTCTGCGACCTGCTTTTTCGCCTGCTCTGTGTAGCGGAAATCCGTGATGAACACCGCTCTGTCCTCTGAAATGACCGCAAGTCCCGATGATCCGGTAAAGCCTGTTATGTAACGCAAATTAATGCCGCTCGTCACCAAAAGCCCTTCGATTCCCAGGCCGCCGAAAAGCTCTCTCAATTTGTTCAGTTTCATTTTTGACTCCCCCTATTGGTTATTGTTCAAAAAATAACAGACAGCAAGCTTATAACCTTCAAATCCAAGCCCGGTGATCTGGCCTCTTGTGACAGGAGCAATGACCGATCGGCGGCGAAACTCTTCCCTTGCATGAGGATTTGATAGATGGACTTCGATCACCGGAATCCCGATCGCTGCCACCGCATCGCGGATCGCATAGCTGTAATGTGAAAAAGCCCCGGGATTTAAAACAACGCCATCATACTGTTCATCTGCTTCATGAAGAGCGTCGATGATATCCCCCTCATGATTGGATTGAAAAAAAGTCAGCTCGGCATGCACGCCTTCAGCAAATTGAAAAAGCTTCTGCTCCAAATCAGTCAATGTGTCTTTCCCGTATACTTCCGGTTCGCGTTTGCCCAAACGGTTTAAATTCGGACCGTTCACTATTAAAATGTGCGGCAATTCTCTTCCCCCCTTTTCACTCAAAACATTCTCACGCCAAAAAAAATGTCCACTTACAGTGAACATTTTATCATATTGATCCGGCATCAACACTATTCCCTTGTTTCCCCCAGCGCCCGCGAAAGCTTTTCCTCATTCAGTTCATTGTACTCAAACGAAATCGAGTAACCGACAAACAAGCCGTAAAGCAGATAGATACAGAGCGTCGTCACCACTGTTTCCCTCTTTAACTCAGGGACAGTCCGGACATCGGGAAACATAGGGTTAAACAGATAAAAGACAATGAGCCACAAAACAACCCCATACGCCATACCGCCCCAGATGCCTTTCACTTGTTTCAGACAGCCGAAATAAATCAGTGCAGCTCCGATGGAGATGACTCCGATCAATAGAATACTGATCACCGTGCCGAGAAATCCGTTTTTCCAATCGCCGATGACAAAAGGCTGAAGAATCATGTTCGGATTGACTTCCGAAAATTTAAACAGGTATGCCAGTTCACCGATGGTTCCCCAAATCAGTCCGCCGAAAAATCCCGTAGTGATCACCCTGCCGCTGAAGGACATCGGACTTTCCCGCTTATTCTGCTCCAACTCTTCCGATTGTTTCTGATTGTCTTCATTGCTCATGATGCTCTCGATCACCTCCATTTCCAGTATGTCCAAAAACAGCGGAGGCAACATCATTTTGCCAATATTTTTAAACCGGAGTGTAAAAATTGCACAGGCGGGTATACTTAAATTAGATTTGGCATTCGCCGGGTGTGAAATTCTTGATTTTTTAGGCCCGTCAATCTAGAGGTTTCAGCATTTTTCCTGTACAATAGGTGTAAGGAAATGGTTAATGTAATCATAGATTGATACAGATAGGTTGATGCATATGTCAAATCAAAAAAAACGCCCCGCATACGGAGGGCAGGCTGTCGTCGAAGGCGTCATGTTTGGCGGCAGGCGCCATTATGTAACAGCGATCCGCAGAAAAGACCGGAGCATTGAATTTTTCAAGCTGCCGCGCAAAACGAACCAGATGCTTGACAGGTTAAAGAAAATCCCTTTTCTCAGAGGGATCATCGCCATTATCGAAGCAAGCGCAAACGGGACGCAGCATTTGAATTTCTCCAGTGAACGTTATGACCGTGACCCCTCTTTAGATGAGCAATTGAAAGAGGAGAAGCCGTCGAAACTGACGATGATTTTCGGTCTTGCCGCAGTCGGTGTGCTTTCATTTGTTTTCAGCAAGTTTGTTTTTACGCTTGTTCCCGTGTTTCTCGCGGAGCTCACCAGGCCGGTATTTCAGTCCGACGTCGCACAGATTGTGATCGAAAGCTTTTTCAAGCTGATCCTTCTCTTGGGCTATATATACGCGATATCGTGCACCCCTTTTATTAAAAGGGTTTTTCAATATCACGGAGCCGAACACAAGGTCATAAACTGTTACGAACAAAATCTGCCGATCACGGTTGAAAATGTTCAGCGCCAGTCAAGACTTCACTATAGATGCGGAAGCAGCTTCATTTTATTTACCGTGATCGTGGGCATGTTTGTTTACTTGCTTGTTCCTGCTGACCCTCTCTGGGTCCGTATTTTGAATAGAATCGCACTGATACCGGTTGTTCTCGGCATTTCCTTTGAAGTGCTGCAGCTGACCAACAAAGCGAGAAACATACCAGTGCTGAAAGTGCTGGGCTACCCGGGCCTTTGGCTGCAGCTTTTGACGACAAAAGAGCCGGCAAACGATCAGGTGGAAGTGGCAATCACAAGCTTTAACGAGCTTCTTCAGATGGAGACCAAAGCAGAGGACGAACAGAAGGAACCTTCTAATATCGTAATTTGAATTTTAACGAATCGGTTAATTTTTTGGGAGGTGGACAATTATGAAGCAACGCGTACATCCTGTCTCAGCTTTAATTATGGCGTTTGGAATTTTTGGCTTTGCCTATTTTGCCTTCACAAGTCCAGGCCAGCTGCTGCAATACCTGCTCGTGTTTGCTGCAGTCGGCGCGATCATCTACTTTGTGATCAGGCGTATTTCCAATCGTGCTATGGGCAGTGAAGGAGCCGCTTTTAAAAAGGCAGCCAAACAATCCAACAGGCGTTTTCAGGACCATAAAAAACGCTCCTCAAAAGGCCGTGTCAATCATCTTAGAAGCGTGCCTTCTATCAATAAATCAAAGCCTGTACTGGTCAAGAAAAAAAGCCAGACGCAGCTGACAGTGATTGAAGGCAAAAAAAGCAAAAAGAAAAACAGGGCTTTCTTTTAATACGTCCACTGTTTCAAAAATAATTCTGTTCGTTTTTTACCTAGCTCAATCAGAGCTAGTTTTTTTTCTGCTGAAAGCGCAAATTCAGTCGACAGCACTTCTTCCACGGGCAAAAAAATCACGTTCCGTTCATGCTTCGTGGAAATATGCCTGGCATCGTGCGCTTCCTTCATGGTTTCAAAAAGCGCCCCGAACAGCTCAAACGCATTATTGATCGTTTTCTTCGGCCTCTCTTTTTCATTGGGCATCAATGTGACGCCTAAAACCGGGCGCTTTTTTTCAGCGGTAAACAGCCAAATCGGAAAATTGCTCAGCACCCCGCCGTCAACAACTGTACTAATGCCGGCCGAGGATTTCAGTTTAACCGGTTCAAAAAAATAAGGGATGCTGCAGCTCATCCGCACCGCCCTCGCAACCGAAAAACGATCCGGATTCAAACCGTATCGATGAAGATCGTCAGGCAACACAAGCATCTTACCGTTCGTCAAGTCGGAAGCGATCACCTTGAGCTTTCCCTTTTCAAAATCGCCGAACACGGAAATGCCTTTCTCTTTTAATTTCGCGGAAATCCAGTTTTCTAATTTATCTCCTTTATATAACCCTAACCGCCAATAAATCGAGACCCACTGCAGCAGCTTTAAAGGCAAAAACGAAAAACGCGGATCAAGAAGATCGCCTTCATTTAGTTCCTCCAACATTCTGCGGATCTCTTGACTCGTATACCCGGCTGCAATAAACGATGCAATAATTGAGCCGGCGCTTGTTCCGGCCAGTCTCTTAAAACGGAAGCCCCGTTTTTCAAGCGTTTCATATGCCCCTGCCAGTGCGATGCCTTTCATTCCGCCGCCTGAAAAAACCCCGTCTATGTACATGCCCTTCTCCCCCCTTAAAAGATGGCCCTAACACCATTTTAAGAAGGGATCGGTAAAAAAAGACCATAAGACAAGGAGGCCGGCAAATGAAAAAAGCCGCCGGTGATCCGGTCGGCTTTTTTTACTGGTTTTCCTGTTCATTTCTTTTTTGAACGCTTCTCAAGTCGTCGATTCTTTTGCGGTCGTCTTCAAAGTATTGCACAAGATCTCCGACCCGATCGATGCTGTTCCAGCTTAAATGATGTTCAATGCCTTCGACATCATCATATATTTTCTCTTCGTCAACACCAATGATTCGCAAAAACTGCTCCAATAATTCATGTCTGTATACTAAACGCTTGCCTATTTTTTTCCCTTTAGGCGTCAGCACAAGTCCGCGATACTTCTCATAAATCAAATATTCGTCTTTATCGAGTTTTTGAACCATTTTTGTAACCGAGGAGGGATGGACGGCTAAAGCCTCTGCAATATCTGAGACTCTGGCATATCCTTTTTCTTCTATCAGCATATAAATTTGTTCTATGTAATCTTCCATACTCGGTGTTGTCATCAAATCCCTCCAAATCACACCTATTCAAATCATAACAAGTTTACACTATGTGCATGTAAAAAACAAGCAATCAGATAACGTTTTCACAGAGTTATCTCTTATAGTTCCATTCATCTGTCACATATTTCGTCCGGGCAAGTTCCTCGACAAATTCGGTTTCTTCCCGTGAGAGTTCATAGGGCTCCAAATGGATGTTCAGCCCTTTTTCAAACCCTGTTTTAAACGCAGCGCTCGCTTCTTCAATCGTCACCCGTTTGGCCGCGAGCTCATTAATGGCGACCGCCTTCTCCTTAAAGCTTCGCTGCATGCGCTCTCTGATGCGGTCGTTTTTGTAAATGAACAAATCAAACAGCTTGTCTTCATCAAGATCAAGGAGAATCGACCCGTGCTGAAGAATGACCCCTTTTTGTCTCGTCTGGGCGCTTCCGGCAACCTTTCTGCCCTCGACGACGAGCTCATACCAGGAAGGCGCGTCAAAACATACGGATGACCGCGGGCTTTTGAGGCTCTGCTTTTCTTTCTCTGTTCTCGGGATAGCGAAATACGCGTCAAGCCCCAGCTCCCTGAATCCTTGAAGGATGCCCTCAGAAATAACCCTGTAGGCTTCCGTCACCGTCTTCGGCATTTCCGGATGTTCTTCAGAGACGATGACACTATATGTAAGCTCTTGATCGTGGAGAACACCCCTTCCTCCCGTCGGCCTTCTGACAAAACCTAAACCGTGTCTTTTGACGGCTTCGAGGTCGACTTCCTTTTCAATGTTTTGAAAATAGCCGACCGATAGCGTTGGCGGATTCCATCCGTAAAAGCGGATGGTCGGCGGAATTTTCTGCTCGCTGTGCCAATAAAGCAGCGCCTCGTCAAGTGCCATATTATAAGCGGGGTCTTGTCGCCCCGAATCGATAAAACACCAAGTTTCCTTTTCCATCAACACATACCCTCTTTTTCTTTGGTATAAAATAAGTCTACCATTCCCTTTGAAAATTGAAAATAAATTCAGCTTAATCAGATGACAGATTTCTGTGCCTTTACTATAATAGTAGTTGTCTTACATATCGAAAAATCCCGCTTACAGGGATGATGGAAAAAGGAGTCGGATCAGATTGTCTACCAGCAGTATTATCATTCTCATCATTTGCGCCGCGCTCATTGTCTATGCGGTCGTTTCATACATCTATCAGCAGCGGATTATGAAAACCTTGACAGAAGAAGAATTCAGGGCCGGTTACCGGAAGGCGCAGCTCATTGATGTGCGTGAACCGAACGAATATGAAGGCGGTCACATTTTAGGGGCACGAAACATACCGCTCTCACAGATGAAACAGCGAAAAGCTGAAATCCGCCCTGACAAACCCGTTTATCTATACTGCCAAAACAATGTCAGAAGCGGGCGCGCCGCACAGATGCTGCGCAAGCACGGCTGTCAGGAAATCTACAACCTGAAGGGCGGCTTCAAAAAGTGGAGCGGAAAAATTAAAGCAAAAAAATAATGAAGCGAGCTGTCCCTTTAGACAGCAGACTGCACAAAATCCTAAAGCTTAAACGTTTTAGGATTTTGTTATGTTTATTCACCCGGCTTGGCCCTTTTAAAATACCGGGAACACAGCTTTTTTACGCAGAGAAAAAGCCGGCGCAACCGCCGGCTTCTGCATTATTTCTTCAGATCTTCAATTGAATTGACATCTTTCATATATGTTGGAACGACTAGGCCGAGTTTGACTCCGGTCATGCTTGTTCCGATGTCTTCAAACTTGCCTTCATATTTTTCCGCATATGTTTTGTGTGTTTTCGGCAGCCATGCAGCTGTTGAAGCATCGATGCTTCCGTTTGCGATTCCAGTCCACATCGGGCCGGCTTCCACTTGGCTGAGTGTGACGTCATAACCCAGATCTTCAAGAACTTTCGCGACTACATTTGTGCTGGCGATTTCACTGTCCCATGCGACATAGCCAAGCTTAATTTTTTCGCCGTCGGCTTTCTCAACGCCTTTTGTCCATTTTTCAACGAGATCTTGATGTTTTTTCACGAAATCAGCTGCAGCGTCTGCAGGTTTTTTGCCTTCCTGGATGGCAAGCATCACTTCACCCATGTCATCTTCCGTCCAGCTGAATTGGCTTAACAGCTTGTTTGCGCCTGGGTGATCGTCTTTAAATCCTTTGCGTGTTACGGTATGGATTTCTTCGGCATCACCGTATGAACCTTTAGGGTCTTTTAAATATTTAAGATCATATTTTGCGAACATCCAATGCGGTGTCCATCCCGTAATGATAATCGGTTCTTTTTTGTCGTACGCTTTTTTGAGGGCGGCTGTCATCGCCGAGCTTGATCCAGATGTTACCGTCCATTTGCTCAGATCATAGTCTTTCACCGCTTTATCCGTCGCAGTCATGATGCCTGCACCCGGATCAATACCGGTAATTTTATGATCGACCTGCTCACCTACTGAAGCATTTTCATTATTGCTGCTTCCGCAAGCGGCCAGCCCTAATGTCAGAGCAGCCGCGGCGCCGATTCCGGCCATCTTTTTCCACATTATGCATTCCCCCCGTTTTTTTTCAGTTTTATATTTTGTGTAACCCGGTCAAGTACGATTGCGATAATGACAATCGCAAGGCCGGTTTCAACACCAGTTCCCGTTTTCAGCTGTGTCACTGCGCGGTAGACTTCTTCTCCGAGTCCTGGCGCGCCCACCATTGAGGCGATGACAACCATTGATAAGGCAAGCATGATGCTTTGGTTGATACCCGCAAGGATCGTTTTTGTCGCCAGCGGCAGCTGAACCTTAAAGAGCCTTTGGCTTGTCGTCGACCCGAATGCTTCCGTTGCTTCGATCAAATCCTCAGGCACCTGCTGAATGCCCAGGATCGTCATCCGGATGGTTGGAGGCATCGCAAAAATAACGGAAGCCACAACACCCGGAACAACCCCGATATTGAAGAAGAAAATGGCCGGAAGCAGATAAACGAACGCCGGCATCGTCTGCATTAAATCAAGGATAGGCGTAACGATTCTTTGGACCGTTTTCTTTTGAGATCCCCAAATGCCGACGGGAATCCCGATAATGACGGAAATCAAAACGGATGTGACGACGAGCGCCAATGTCTCAAGCATCGCGTCCCAATACCCGAGATAATCGATAATTAAAAATCCGATCAATGTGAAAAGTGCGATTCCTCTTTTGCTGATCAGCCAAACGAGCGCGGCAAATATGACGGTCAAAATGACCGGCGGAATCATGCCGAGCCCTTGAACAATCGAATCAACAAACGTTTCCAGCCCGTTGGCGATTCCGTCGAACACGCCTCCGAACGACATGGTCAGCCAGTCGACGAACTGATCGATCCAATCGGCCAAAGGAATGCGGGGAAGCGAGGATAGTGTAAACATCTTATCTCACCTCCTGGATGACAGCTTCTGTTTCTTCAGCTGCTTGATGATCTGCGTTGATATATTGGTCATTACCGGCGAGGGCCCCGATCAGAGCGCCTTTAACGATAATGCCTTTCATCCGCTCATTTTCATCGACAACAGCGATTGGAATGCTGGCGTCTGAAACCATTTCAAAAATGTCAGTGAGGACGACATCATGTTGAACCGTCCTTATGTCTTTTGAAATGACCGTTTCCAGAGGCTGGCCTTTTTCAGCCGCTTTCTTGGCAGTCTCCGCATCAATTGTGCCAAGGAGCCTGCTGTGCTTATCAACCGCGTAAATGGATGAAATCCCCAGGTTTTTCATCAGCGTCAATGCAACACGGGGACCTTTATCAACGGGCACGGTTTCCGCGCGCTTCATAATGTGGCCGGCCGTCAGCACTTTGGATAAATCAACATCCTCAACGAATTTTTCAACATATTCGTTCGATGGATTCATCAGGATTTCTTCCGGCGTGCCGATTTGCACGATGTTCCCGTCCTTCATCAGCGCGATGCGGTCGCCGATTCGCAATGCTTCATCGAGATCGTGCGTGATGAAAATAATCGTTTTACCTACAGATTCATGCAAATCCAAGAGTTCATCCTGCATATCTTTGCGGATCAGCGGATCAAGAGCGCTGAATGCTTCATCCATCAGCAGAATATCGGGATCATTCGTTAATGCGCGGGCAAGTCCGACGCGCTGCTGCATCCCGCCGCTCAGCTGATCCGGATATTGGTGTTCATATCCTTCAAGACCGACAAGCTGTAATGATTCAAGCGCTTTTGCCTGGCGTTTCGCTTTGTCTACCCCCTGAAGCTCCAAACCATACTCCGTATTTTCCAGAATGGTTCTGTGCGGAAAGAGGGCGAATTTTTGGAAGACCATGCTGATTTTTTTCCGGCGGACTTCCCGAAGCTGGTCTTTGGACATATTTGTTATCATGTCACCATCTATGTACACATTTCCGGCAGTCGGTTCAATTAGGCGGTTTAACATCCGCACCAAAGTTGATTTACCGCTCCCTGATAGACCCATGATGACAAATATCTCACCATCGTACACGCTGAAATCTGCTTGGTTCACACCAACGGTTGCCCCGGTTTCTTTTAAGATTTCTTTTTTGCTTTTGCCGGCGGCAAGCA
Source organism: Bacillus sp. HSf4 (assembly GCF_029537375.1). Taxonomy (NCBI): domain Bacteria; kingdom Bacillati; phylum Bacillota; class Bacilli; order Caryophanales; family Bacillaceae; genus Bacillus; species Bacillus sp. HSf4. The sequence continues at coordinate 2,619,019 of NZ_CP120679.1, forward strand.
GCTGCAGCGCTTTTTTTGTCTGTTTTCCGAAAACCTTTGATACTTTTTCGACTTTTATTTTAATCGGTTTATCATCTAAATTCATATTTCTCCTCCCGTTCTAAGCAATCTTATATACCGTAACACTTATGTAACATATCAGACAAACGGCATATTCTCTTTAATTTTGTATCATACCTTCATATATCTCGCTGTCCCCCTGTAACCTTGCGAATGCTTCTAAATGCTCCGGTATCCTCTTTTATTAAGGTAAATTAAACCATTACCTTATGAAAAACCCTTGAAACTATCACGTTTTTAAAGATAATTATCATTTTTCATTTTAATTTACTCGTTTTTACTATTCCAGAAAGGTAAAATCCTGTTGGACCGCTATAGAATCCGCTTACAAATATAAAAAAAGCGGCGAGATCAACTCGCCGCTTTTTGGTCAGTTCTTTTGAAAGCGAAGCACGGGCTGGCGTGCCGCTTTTGTCTCGTCCATTCGCTTAACAACGGTTTTGTGGGGGGCTTCCTGAACGATTTCAGGGTTTTCCTCCGCTTCTGTTGCAATCTGGATCATCGTTTCGATAAACGCATCGAGCGTTTCTTTTGACTCCGTTTCCGTCGGCTCAATCATGATGCATTCTTCAACATTGAGCGGAAAGTATATGGTCGGCGGATGGAAGCCGAAATCCAAGAGGCGCTTGGCGATATCAAGCGTTCTGACACCGAGCTTTTTCTGACGTCTGCCTGACAGCACAAATTCGTGTTTGCAGTGGCGGTCAAACGGGAGATCGTAATGTGATGCAAGCTTTCTCATCATATAGTTCGCATTCAACACCGCATTTTCCGTGACCTCTTTCAGCCCGTCGGGACCCATGGAACGAATATACGTATAGGCTCTCAGATTAATGCCGAAATTTCCGTAGTACGGCTTGACTCTGCCGATTGACTGCGGGCGGTCATAGTCAAATGTATAACGGCCGTCCTTTTTGACTAAAACAGGCTTCGGCAGATAAGGAATCAGCTCTTTTTTAACGCCTACCGGTCCTGAGCCCGGTCCTCCTCCTCCGTGGGGGCCTGTAAAGGTTTTATGGAGGTTTAAATGCACGACGTCAAATCCCATGTCGCCGGGCCTTGCTTTGCTGAGCACGGCGTTTAAGTTGGCACCGTCATAATACAGCTTCCCTCCGGCTTGGTGAACGATTTCAGCCATCTCTAAAATATGTTCCTCAAAAAGGCCGAGTGTGTTCGGATTGGTCAACATCAATGCTGCCGTCTCTTCGTTTACAACCCGCTTTAAATCGTCAAGATCGACAAGCCCGTCGGCGTTTGATTTGACCGTAACCGTTTCAAAGCCGGCAACCGTTGCCGATGCAGGATTTGTGCCGTGGGCCGAGTCGGGTACGATGACCTTTGTCCTTTTATGATCGCCGTTTGCCTCATGAAAAGCGCGGATCATCATCAGCCCCGTCCACTCTCCGTGTGCGCCGGCCGCCGGCTGCAGTGTGACTTCGTCCATGCCTGTAATCTCTTCCAAATGCCCGCTCAAATCGTAGAGCAGCTCGAGCGCCCCCTGGACGGTCCGTTCATCCTGAAGCGGATGGATCGAAGAAAAACCGGGAATTCTCGCGATTTTTTCGTTCAGCTTCGGATTGTACTTCATCGTGCAGGAACCGAGCGGGTAAAAGCCCGAATCCACGCCGTGGTTGCGCTTTGATAAAGCGGTGTAATGGCGCATAATATCAAGCTCAGACACTTCCGGAAGCTCGGCCGGCTCTTCTCTGAGATAGGCATCATCAAGGAGGTCTGATACATCTGTTTCAGGGACGTCCAGCTCAGGCAGGCTATAGCCGATCCGGCCTTCTTTTGACACTTCAAAAATAAGCGATTGATCGTGATTATTCATGGCGATCCCCCAATTCGTTCATGAGTGTATCGATTTCTTCTTTCGTTCTGAGCTCTGTGACGGCAATCAGCATGTGCTGCTTTAAATCCGGGTATGCAGCGCCGAGATCGAAGCCTCCGATGATCTCTTTTTCAAGCAGGCGTTCATTCGCTTCTGAGACGGGCTCATTCAGCCTGATGACAAACTCGTTAAACATCGGCCCTTCAAATGCGACTGTAAGTCCCGCCCGTTTGGCAGCTTCTTTGGCGTACGCCGCTTTTTGCATGTTCTGCCAGGCGATTTCCCTGACACCCTGTTTGCCGAGCGCCGTCATGGCGACGGAAGCGGCAAGCGCGTTGAGCGCCTGGTTGGAGCAGATATTCGATGTCGCTTTATCGCGCCTGATATGCTGCTCTCTCGCCTGAAGGGTTAAAACGAAGCCTCGCTTGCCGTTTTCATCTTCCGTCTGGCCGACAAGACGGCCCGGAACCTTTCTCATCAGCTTTTTCGTGACAGCGAAAAAGCCGCAGTGCGGTCCTCCGAAAGCGGCCGGAATCCCGAATGGCTGGGCATCCCCGACGACGATGTCGGCACCGAATGCTCCGGGCGGCGTTAAAAGCCCGAGAGCGAGCGGATTGGCGGAGACAATAAACATGCATTTTCCTTTGTGGGCGATCGGCTCAATGTCTTTTAACGGTTCAATCCGGCCGAAAAAGTTTGGATACTGCACGACCACGGCAGCGGTTTCTTCACAAACTGCAGCATCAAGGGCTTCAAGATCTGCCATGCCATTTTTCGCAGGCACTTCAAGCACATCGATGTACTGTCCTTTTGCATATGTCTTTAAAACGTCGCGCGATTCGGGGTGAACGGTTTCGGAAACGACGATCTTTTTCTTTTTCGTATGCCCTGAAGCCAGCATCGCGGCTTCCGCCAATGCTGTTCCTCCGTCATACATCGATGAATTGCTGATATCCATTCCGGTCAATTCGCAGATCATCGTCTGAAACTCGAAAATCGCCTGAAGCTCCCCTTGAGAAATCTCCGGCTGATACGGTGTATAAGCCGTATAAAATTCAGACCGGGAAATCACATGGTCGACAATCACCGGCTGGTAATGATCGTAGACGCCGGCGCCCAAAAATGAAGCGTATGCGCCTGTGTCTTTATTTTTGGCCGCGAGCTTGACGAGTTCTTTCGTCAGCTCTGTTTCGGACTTCGCCCTTTTGATTTGATATTCGCCTTTAAATCTGACGCTTTCCGGAATGTCAGAGAATAAATCGTCGATCTTTTCGACTCCAATGGCTTCGAGCATCTCTTTTTTATCCTGATCTGTCGCTGGAAGGTAGCGGTGCTTCATCTTCAGTCTCCTTTCATGATCATGGCAAACTTATGGCTGCCGTTTATAAAAGGGGGTTTTGACAACTTTTGCTTTCAGCCGCTTTTTTCTGATTTCCACTTCGACTTCGGTGCCGATTGCGGCGGCTTCTTTTTTCAGCAAGGCGAGACCGACGTTTTTTTTCAAAGTCGGCGACTGTGTTCCCGTTGTCACTTCACCGGCTTTTTCACCCTGGTAATAAACGGCGTATCCGTGTCTCGGAATCCCTTTATCAATCATTTCAAGACCGACGAGCTTTCTGTCCGGCCCGTTTTCTTTCTGGGCTGCCAAAGCGGATTTTCCGAAGAAATCAGCTTCTTTATTCGTTTTGACGGCAAAGCCGATCCCCGCTTCAACCGGAGTGATCTCTTTTGTAAGCTCCTGTCCGTATAATGGCAGCTTCGCTTCAAAGCGGAGGGTGTCTCTCGCGCCGAGGCCGCACGGCACAAGTCCCTCTTCCTTGCCCTTTTCTAAAAGAAGCTGCCAAATGTATGCGGCATCCTCATCTCGGCAGTAGATTTCAAAACCGTCCTCACCTGTATAGCCCGTTCTGGAGACAAGCGCCCGCACGGTGCCGATCGCTGTTTCATCACGGAAGGTAAACGGCGTTAACGCGGAGAGGTCAATGTCTGTTACTTGTTTTAAAATTCGTTCGGCTTTCGGTCCTTGAAGGGCAAGCAAAGATATATCGTCAGACAGATTGTTGATCACAACATCGCCTTCGGCATGCCTGTTCATCCAATCGATATCCTTGTCGATATTAGCCGCATTGATCACCAATAGATAGCGATTGGGTCCTTTTTGATAAACCAAGAGATCGTCAATCGTTCCGCCGTCTTCATAGCACATGGCCGTATATTGCGCCCCGCCTTCAGTCAGTGCGGAAACATCATTGGTCAAAAGCCTTTGCAAAAACGGAAGGCTGCCGGTTCCTGAGACTTCGACTTCCCCCATATGTGAAACATCAAACAGCCCCGCATTCGTCCTCACCGCTTCATGCTCTTCTTTAATCGATGAAAACTGAACAGGCAGCTCCCAGCCGCCAAAGTCAATCGTTTTCCCGCCATACTCCTTATAAAGATCAAATAAAGGCGTTCGTTTAAGCATTCTGCTTCCCCCTTCGATTTCAATCTAAACCAAGTTTGCCAATCATCAGAAAACGCGAAAGATTCCGTCATCAAATCCCGTTTGACGGCACAAAAAAGGACAGAGAACCCCCTTAGTCAGTTCGGAGGTTCTCTGTCCTGGCACCTGAAAGTTTACTTTGCTAAAAAACGCAAAGATGTCCCCTTTGGTGGTTTGCTAAACATGAAGATGATACAAACTCTCTCCAGAGTTGCGTCAAGCAAGAGTTCTTTTGCCTGAGAGATTCGCTATTTTTTGAGCTTGCTCCTTCGGCGCCGTCGGTTACGTTCCCCTTCGGTCTCTCCCCTTGCTCTCATTCGCTCATATTCATTTCTTTTCATGGACATACTAGATAAAGCTCACGATATTTTCGCTGATGATCTACAAATATCCTACCATCATCAAAGCGTTTGGGCAATAGAAAAAACCATTAACATTTTATTATTTTTTGTTTTCAATGTTCGTTTTTTATTGATTTCTGTATGAAATCATCTTTAAACAGAAAAGATTTTCTAAAAAAAGAGAACATTTATCTGATTTAGTATCGAGGAAAGGCGGCGTTACGATGAAACCAGACATTCATTTTGACAATGAATGGCCCGAACAGTTCAAAAAACATCTTCAGGAAGACGGACCTTGGGCGAATTGGGAGCTTTACCAGCTTTCCTGCGAGGTGCAAAAAAGGCTGGCGATTCCAACCTTTGAAGGACTGCAGGCTCCGTTTCATCTGCCTGATTTCACCCCGCTTCCCCATCAGCTTGAAGTCGCCCAGAAAGTGGTGGAGGAGATGAACGGAAAAGCCATTTTAGCCGATGAAGTGGGCCTCGGCAAGACGGTTGAAGCCGGGCTGATATTAAAAGAATACATGATTCGGGGGCTGGCAAAAAAAATTTTGATCCTTGTCCCCGCTTCCTTAGTGTCTCAATGGGTGAAAGAGCTGCGCGAAAAATTTCTGATCCCGGCCGTAGAACAGAAAAAAAGCTATGTATGGGAGCAGTGCGATGTTGTCGTCTCCTCTCTTGATACGGCCAAACGGTCACCGCACAGAGAAACCGTTTTGTCGATTCAATATGATGTCGTTATCATCGATGAAGCTCACAAACTGAAAAACAATAAAACCAAAAACTACGAGTTCGTCCGCAATCTCAAGAAAAAATATTGCCTGATGCTGACGGCGACACCGATCCAAAACAAGATTGACGAAATATTCAACCTCGTCTCCCTGTTAAAACCCGGCCATTTAGGCAATGAGAGCAATTTCAACAAAGACTATTCAAAGCAGATCAATTCAAAAGAAACGCATGAGCGCTTAAAATCGCTGATCAACAAAGTGATGATCAGGAACAGACGGCAGGATACGGGCATCACGTGGACAAAACGCCATGTCGAAACCGTACCTATCTCGTTTTCACCGACTGAGCAGGCTTTATATGACGAGATTCGAAAGCTGAAAAAAGACCATCTGCATTCATCAAGCATGTTTTCCATCATGACCTTGGAGCGGGAATGCTGTTCAAGCAGAGAAGCGGTCTACATGACGCTGAAAAACATGCTTGACAAAAAAGACAGAGAAGCGCCTGTTATCGGAGAGCCTGCGATTCATCATCTGATCGACAAAGTAAATGAAGTGGCGCAGAACTCCAAAGCCATGAAAGTCGTCGAGCTCATCCAGGAGCTCGATGACAAAGTCATTATTTTCACAGAGTACAGAGCAACGCAAATCTATCTGCAATGGTTCCTCCAGCAAAACGGCATCACCTCTGTACCGTTCAGAGGCGGTTTTAAAAGAGGGAAAAAAGACTGGATGAAAGAGCTCTTCCGCGGCAGAGTGCAAGTATTGATCGCAACTGAAGCGGGCGGTGAAGGGATCAACCTGCAATTTTGCAACAAAATTATCAATTATGACCTGCCGTGGAATCCCATGCGCCTTGAGCAAAGAATCGGACGGATTCACCGCCTCGGCCAGGAACGGGACGTCTACATTTATAATATGGCAACAAAGCATACGGTCGAAGAACATATCTTAAAACTGCTCTATGAAAAAATTCACCTGTTCGAAAAAGTAGTCGGGGACTTGGATGATATTTTAACAAAAATAGAGGTCGGCAATTTTGAAGAGCATCTGCACGACATCCTTTTTTATTCGGCTACTGACGATGAAATGAAGATCAAGATGGAAAACCTGGCGTCATTCATTTCCTATGGAAATGACGCGGCAGGAAGCCATAAACAGATTGGAGGCTGACAGATGCGTCAGGAAGAAATACACCGCTTTTTGGAACGCTTTTTCACGGCAAACGGATGTGATATCACCGACAAAAGCGACGGCCATTTAACCGTACAGCTGACGCCCGAAGTCGATAAACAAATCATGAACAGGCCGTTTTACTGGCATTGGCTTGAAAAGACGGGCGGCGAGCCAAACCCGATGAAAATCACGCTGATTACAAATGAAGATCTGGCGCCGGACGGTATCGAAGGCGATTTCATTCATTTTGGCTCGCCAAGACTTTTTCAAATTTTTCAAGCGGTCAAGAAAAACGGAAGATTCATCCGCCTTTATGAAAAAATCCATTCTCAAGGAACGCAAGTTCCACTTGAGCCCTGGCTGGGGATGAATGTGACGATCTCTTATCAGTCTGATAAGAAAAAAGACAAGCTTTTGTCTCTCGGCCTTCACTTGATCAGCGGTCAGCTCATAGAAGAGTTTCAAGAGCAAATGGAGGAGAGAGCTCTTTCTTCGCAAATATCCGATTACTGCTTTACGATGTCGCCATTGATCAAACCGGAGAGCGGCATCAAACGGATTGAGCGGTATATCGAACAGGCGGCCAGAAATGAGCCGCTCGACTGGGCGGAGGCTTCCCATAAAAGATGGGAGAGTGACCTTGCACTGCTGAATCAATTTTATGAAGAAACAGAGGAAAAACCGGAAGAGTATGAAATTGAAAAAAAGGCGCTCCAATCGCTTTACGAGCCGAAAATTGAAATAAAGGTGGAAAGCGGCGGGTTATTTTATTTGCAGAAAAAAATTTCAGGATAAATTTTCCGATTCGACATCGTTCTTGTTTTTATTCAAAAGCGGGGAATTATAATGAAATTATGGAGACAAACTATTGTTTCATTTTTTGGACAAGGATGGAAAAGTGGTGAGCCTTGAGATTTATCTTTGTTTATGACATCACAGTTGACTGAAATACATAATCAAGTATTTTAGGGGGGAAATATATGAATAAAGATAAAAATGAGAAAGAAGAATGGGATGAGGAATGGGCAGAGCTGATCAAAAATGCCCTGAAAGCAGGCATTAGTCCAGAAGAAATACGGTTTTTTCTTCGTTTAGGAAAGAAGTCTTCCGAAGCTTCCACATCAATTGAAAGAAGTCATTCAATAAATCCTTTCTGAATGTGCTATAATATCGAAAGGAAGGTGATGACATTGATTGGCCAGCGTATTAAACAATATCGAAAAGAAAAAGGCTACTCACTATCTGAACTAGCTGAAAAGGCTGGGGTAGCGAAGTCTTATTTAAGTTCTATAGAAAGAAACTTACAAACAAACCCCTCCATTCAATTTCTAGAAAAAGTCTCCGCTGTTCTGGACGTCTCGGTTCATACCCTGCTTGATGAAAAAGATGAAACCGAATACGATGGTCAATTAGATAGTGAATGGGAGAATCTAGTACGTGACGCTATGGCTTCAGGGGTTTCTAAAAAACAATTTCGAGAATTTTTAGATTATCAAAAGTGGAAGAAAAGACAAGAAAAGGAGTAAGTGCACATCTCTTACTCCCTTTTGGTCTTTTTACGCGAATACTGAGCCAATTCTTTAATAAACATAAAAAAACGGATCATTCAGATCCGTTTTTTCGCATTGCTCCATATTACTTATCTTCACTGTGAGCTCTTTCGTTTTCTTTTACATATCCGTTTTCGTCAGCATGTTTTTTGCCGTCGATTGTCAGGCCGTTCCATTGAGTGCCTTCGAATGAGAAGTCAAGCTGCACAGAATCTCCTTGATATTTGTTCTGCACCATTCTGCCATCCTTATCCGTTGTTTTGTCATTGACAAACTCAATAACAAGCTGCACTTTGTCAAAGTCATACGGATCTTTAGGAATGCCGTCATATTCAGGTGCAGTTTTGCCGTCGATTGTCGCGACATTGATTTTGCCGTTGTCATGCAGGAAGCCCGGCGCAATTGCTTTTTTGACTTTTTCCATTGCCGCTTTATCTTTCTTCGCAGACATATTGTACAGATCGTACAGGTTCGCTTCATCTAAAATGATGTTTTTAGGATAGCCGTTTCCGCCTTCAACTCCGACAGTCAGAACGCTGACTTTAAATTGTTCCAGGAAGTCTTCAGCAGAGTTTTTCCCGCCGTTTTTCGCGTTTCCGTCAATGAAATTGCTGTAGCCAAGCTGCATCAGTACTTCTTTAATAGCAAGTGAGCCATCATTTTTGAATTCGAAATCTTTGGTGAATTTGTCGCCTGGTTTCAGGTTAGACAAGTTCACTCTTGCAGATGTATCTTTAGCGTTTAGGTCAAGTGTACCTGCCGCATAAGTGGCTTGAGTTGTTTCGATATCGTTGAACGCAGCCCAAGTTCCTCCTCCTACTAATGCCAGTCCCAGCGCAGCGGAAGCAACGCCTAATCCGATTTTTTTCTTTGTACCCATTGATAAACTCCTCCTTTTATAATAAAAACTCTATATATGGAACCTGAATATCAGGTTGCCAACGAAGATTACATGGAAACTGATTGATCTTTTCCGGCAGCTTCGATCGCTTTTGCTTTTTGATCTATTTCTCTTAAAGCCGCTGATACTGTAATGACTGCGTAAAGAATCAATAAGAGTCCAGGCACGATTAACAAGATGGCCGTGCCGATTGGTTTGCTAGCAAAATCCAGCACATAGCCGGCATACGGTACCGTAAAACCCGAATATTTTGCTACTACATTTTCCGCCAAAACAGGATCGGAATCAGGGTTTTGGTTGTTGTCACCCTTTGTTTGAAAGATAAGATTTGATTTATTTTTTGTTATACCGATAATTCGGTGGGTAACCATTGTGTCTTTGTCTTGCATGAATGAAATGATGTCTCCCTTTTTCAATGAGGCGGGATTTTTCACCTTTTCAACGGCGATCACAGAGCCTGTCATAAACTCCGGCTCCATCGATCCGGATAAAACCGTTTTCAATTGATAGCCGAACAGCTGCGGCTCTCCGCCGGACGATTTCGTTGAGATCACAACGATCACCGCCGCGATGATCAGCGTGAAAATAATCACATACAAAATGTTGCTGACCCATTTCATTACTCTTTTCATGACGATTCCCCGCTTTCTAATGAATGGTCTTCGTTATTTTTTTCTTCATTGACCGATTGACTGCCGTCTGTTGTTTCTTTATGTGTGTCTTGTTTAGATTTTTTCTGTACGTCTGTCTTGTCTTTTTCTGTTGATGTTGCTTTTTTAGGTGGCTTAGGTGTTTCTTCCTTGCAATCTTGAAGAACCATTGCTTTAGACCAGATGAAAGCTTTTCCCTGTTTTTGATCAGGGTGGCCTTCAGGCTTGATCAGTTTAAACGCGTATGTTCCTTCCTTTACTGCCCGCTTTGACTCGATCCTGTACACGCCGCCTTTTCCTTCTTTTGAAACCACACCTTTATCAATGACAGTTCCGTCCTTCGGTGTCTTCGCCGGATTCTCCAGTTTGTGAAGCTCCCATTTCCATTCCGAGCTGGTTATCTTGTCACCGCTGTTTTTATATTCGGCATATAAGGCGCTAGGCGCACACACTGTCTTGTTCGTCTCGGTCTGTTTCTGAAGCTTCAAATCGCTTCCATCCCAAAGGACATCATCTGCTTGATCAAACTTTGCAGACGCTTTCAAGGGCATGCTGTAATATTCGACATCATGAAACGATGCGTTCGTATATTGATTCAGCTGACTCCCCAATCCAATTAAAAGGTAAATGATCAAAATCATTTGAAAACCGATAACTATTTTCTTGTCTCTTTTTCGGCATCTCCTAGTGCGAGAAAATCGGATCATGACCACCCTCCTAGCGAGTCAAAGTATATCCCGTTCGTTTTAAAGAACCTTATAGTTAGAGTATAAAGAACAGGGGTAAGGTTGAAAACTGTCAAAATAGTCGATTAAGTTCGTTTTACAGAACATTATCGTTTAATTCCTCAAAAAACCTCTTAAATTCTCATCTTTTTGAAAACTTTGAAGTTCTTTATAATGTACACAATTTCTTCTTAATTTTTGTATAAACCGTGTTGACAAGGAAAAAATAGTGAAGAAAGGATGATAACCCCATGCTGAAAAACTCCATCTTATGCTTGTTTTTATTGCTGGCAGGTTTCGGGCCGCTTCAACAAGCGGCAGCTCAAGACACAGCCCACATGTCAAAATGGGAAGAAAAAGCGGTTCAGGAAGCAAAAAAAAGGTATCCGTCAGCAGAAGTGCGCCTCACGAAAAAAGTATGGGATCGAAAGCGCACAGACGAAGCGGTCAAACAATACCATGTGACTCTTAGCGAAGGAAACAAAAACTTTGGTGTTTTTGTCACCATTTCATATGAACCCACAACACATAAAATTAATAAAGTGGTCGTCGTGGAAGAATATAAATAAGCCGCTTTGCGATGCAAAGCGGCTTTCAGATTGTTGACAAAATCCCAAAACGGCTTTTAGTTTTGGGATTTTGTCATCCTTTCAGCGTGATTGAAAACCCTTGCAGTCTAGGAAGGCCGAGCATCGGAGCGGAGCGAATGTTGCAATTCGTGAGCACCGACGCGCAGGCCTGACAACGAATGCGAGGGTTTGTCGACACGCTGAAAGCCGCTTTGCGATGCAAAGCGGCTTTCATGTTAAACGAAAGGGAAGCGGTTTTCTCAGGTGGAAAGGATTTTGCCGACTGACATTTTATTTATCGCGGCGTTTAAACAACATGGCACAGCCGACCGGCAATATGCCAAACCAGCGGTAAATTCTTGACGAAGGTTTGCTCTCCCTGCGCCTCTCTTTCATCTGTTTTCTTTCGTTCTTTGGCGTGTCCATATACTTCACAAGCTGTTCTGTCATATATTTTACATAATCGTTCGTTTTCATCAAATCACCTCATCATTCCTATATGAAGAAGTGTTGTCACCCGGCCTTTTATTTATACATGCTTGAAAGGTCTAATACTCCTTCCATTGAAGGATGTTATTTTCCTTGAAACGAAACAGAAATTCGGCATGTTTCACCGCTCCCTCCGCTGTCCTGGCCGTGATCTTCACACGCTTCATCTGTTGATCAGCTTGGGTAACAGTATATGTCGCAAGTCCATAAGCCGTTTCAACCTCTCCATCCGTCTCTTCGCGAATGTTCCGAACAGCGTGCAGTATGCCGTTTTGGAGAAGGTTTTGCTGAGTATAAAATTCTTTTGTCTGTTCTGCAAAGTCAGACCTGGTGATCAATGAAACAGCCGAATGGACAGCGCAAAGCATGCAGATCACAGCCATAAAAACAGATGCGGGATAAATGAACCCATTTGAATTGTTCACACTTGACCACCCTCTAAGCTGAATGATAGATCGGACATGCTGTATGATATGCCTTGCCGCTCAGACTTGTCACTTCAAGGTTCAATTGATGATCTTGAACCTGAAATGTGATCTGTTTGACATTTTGTAAAATCGGCACGTGGCCTTTTGAATCGACCCTTTTGCGGATGATTGTTTGATATTGTTCGTAGCGGACCGTCCGTCCCAGTGAGTTGATCATCTCCAATGCTTGACGACCGCTTTTCACTTTGACATCAACGGCAGCCCTGCACTCTTTTACAAGCTGCTCGGCTGTAATGGTCCACTCTTGCAAATTGAGATCTCCTTGTCTTGCGGGAGATAAAAACAGCTGAAAAATGGATGCCATTGTTCCGGCTATAAACAGGTAAACCGTAAATGAGAATAAAACATTAAGAAGGGTAAAGCCCTTTTGTCTGTAAAATGGTGAAGCAGTGTTTTTCCTTTTTTCCAGGTTCGATGGAAATACAGACTTTATAGTCATCCCCTTTCTCCTTCCAATCAATATTAAAACGGGTCCCCTGATACACCTCGGTTTCCCGCGGCTGAAACCGGCCTGTCAGCATGTAGCGGCTGATCTTTTCATCGAGTATGCGATACGCCTCCTCTTCTTTTTCTATCATGTCCCGATGTAATGCAATCTGATGAAACATTGGGATAAACGAGACGGTGATCATCGTCCAAATACTGAAAGCGGAGACGGCCTCAAGCGTTGTAAAACCTTTATTTCGTTTGAACATTGATTTTGCCGCTTCCTAAATAAATCGTCAATTCAAAATAAGCATCACCTGTTTCAATCACCATTTTCCCTCCTTGATTCGGGGCTCCGTTTGGACTGTAGGTTAGCTGCCGTTTCAGCGTCGATTTTTTGATGGAGATTTTACGATCATAGGTTCTTGTCAGATAAGGGTCAGAACGTTTATCAGCAGGCAGAATAACGTATTTGAAATGGTCAAAATCAAACTGCACCTTTACCTTCGTATTTTGTGCGAGCGCTGTCTGCTGCGCATAAAGCAAATCCTCCTCAAGCTGGGAAACGAAGTTCTGAACGGCTTTTTTTTCATAAATGGGAGGCAGTCCGGCAAATAAAATGACCATCATCAGTGAACTGATCATCAAAACCGTTAAGCTTTCTAAAAGAGTAAACCCTTTTTCATCCATCTCCATTAATCAGACTGCACCTTGCCGTTGGAAATTACAATCGCCTTCCCGTTTGGACATCTTACATTCTTTTTAACATATCCTTCTGATTCAAGCTCGCTCAAGCTTGGCGTCTTGCCGTCATGGTCCATCTGGTAAGCTGTGATTTGCGCTTGAATCATATTTTTCAGCCCTTCACAGCCCTTCTTTTGGATGCTTTGATTATGTTTTGTGACATTGGGGATTGTGATCAAAAGCAGAATGGATACAACGAGCATGACGACGAGCATTTCGATCAAAGTAAATCCCTTTTCATTCAAACTGTCGCCCTCCTTTATAGCTGATTCATCATTTGATACATTGGCAAAAGCATAGACAGATAAAGAATGAGTATCATCAGCGCGGTCAGTCCGTAAATCATTGGCTGGATCATGCCTGTCCACTTTGCCGCTTTCTTTTCGAGACGATCGAGCAGAAATTGGCTGTACGAATATAGTTCTCTGTGAAGATGACCGTTTAACTGGCCGTGAACAATCGCTTTGGACAAATCTTTTTCATAATAGGGGCGTCCGGCTATCATTTCATCGATCGCTTCCCCTTGTTTCAGCCTCTTGATCAAACACTTGGCCTCGTGCTGATAAAACGGCAAAAAAGGCTGGCTCTCAAATGCTTTTAGACTTTCGTATATAGACAAACCGGATTTTAAAAGGTTGCTCAGCTGAAGTGAAAAAAAATAGCTGTTAAATAATTTGAGGATTCTGCCAAGCAGAGGAATTTTGATGAAAAGAAGCATTCGGGCTTCAGGAGGCTTATGCCGGAAGCTGCAAACATAGTACACAGCTAAAACTGCGACCAACAGCAGCATGAGGATGAACAGCCATGTGAAACTGTCAAAAAACAAAAATATGAAGGAAGTCAAAAAAGTTCTCTCGATATTCATCGAATCGTAGATCGCTGAGAATTGCGGCAGAATGGCCGATTTTAAAATATAAGAGATGAGACAGACCGTCAAAATTAAGAATAAAGGATACTTTGCGGCTTTCTTGATTTTTTCGGCCTGGCCGATTTTACGGTGAAGCAGCTCTCCGCTTTGGCAGAAAGCGAAGGGCAAATTCCCATGCTGCTCGGCAAAATAGACAATGCTGACGGCGTCTTGATGAAATGACATCATATTCAAAACTTGAAAAACAGGGTGTCCTTCAGTAAGCTTCCGTATTCCAAACGAGATGTCCGCTCTTTGATGTTGGTTCAATTGCAGCGCCAGCATGCTTAAAGCGTCCAGCAGCGTATAGCCGTTTACTATCATCTCGCCGAGCTTTTCAAGAAGCTCCGCCTGTTCCCGCACAGGCCATTTGCCTTTATTCCGACTCATGATCAACCCAGCGCTCATAGGCTTCCGCCGGCAGATAGCCGAGCGCAATTCCTTTTCGAATCAGCATGCCTAAAGTTTCATCGCGGACAACGGCATATTCACCTTTTGCTTCTTTTACACATTGGTGAAGCCTTTTCCCATAAAGCAGCTCAAAAATGCTTGCTCTTCTCACAGGCCTGGACAATCGGCAAAACAAAGAGCATCTGTCGCCGCAAAACGGGCAGACAAGCCCTACCAGGCGCTGAGCGCTTACTGCGATGAGCGTCTGTTCAATTTCTGTTATGTCAATACCAAACTCAAGAAGCCTGTAAATCGCTCCCTTTGCATTTTTCGCATGCATGCTCGTGAGGACGAGATGTCCTGTCAGCGCAGCTCTGACTGCGGTTTCGGCTGTTTCGGCATCACGGATTTCCCCCAGTATGATCATGTCCGGATCATGGCGGAGAACCGCCTTTAAACCGGCCGAATACGACATTCCCGCTTTTTCATTCACCTGTACTTGCAAAATATTTTCGCTTCTCGATTCAACCGGATCCTCCAATGTAATAATGTTGCGGTTAAAGTGGCGTTTGGCATATTCGATCAGCGAATAAAGTGTTGTCGACTTGCCTGATCCGGTCGGACCGGTAAAGATCATTAAACCGTGAGCATGTTTCAGGAAAGACAGGAGCTTGAATGTTGCGCTTGGAAACAAAGAAAGCTTTTTGAGCGGCTGTTTGCTTGTCTGCGGCAAAACGCGGATCACCAGGCTTTCTTCATTTATGGTTGGCAATGTGGACATTCTTAAATGAACGGGCTCCCCCTTCATGTGCAAGGTCAAGGACCCGCTTTGCGGCTGCCTGCGTTCACCGATATCCATGGAAGACAAAAATTTAAAATGAGAAATAAGCCTCGAGCATTCATTTTTCGTTAATCGATGCTTTCTAAACAGCTCACCATCAATTCTGAAGCGTATCAGCGCGTCTTTTTCTCCCGGAACAATATGGATATCCGAAGCTTTCATCATGAATGCCTCTTCGAATAATTTCCCGCTAAATGATTCAGTCGTCTGCAAAAACCTTGCGCCTCCTTTCTAACCGCAGTTTAAACGAAAAACACCAGCAGCATCAAACCACAAAAAAATGAAAATCAGCTGAAACCGGCAGAAAAAAATAAGTTTTGGAAGGCGCAATTCTCTATTTTAGATAGCTTTCAAAGCTCATTTTATAAAATTCATCACGCGTCTACATTAGGTCGCTGCCGGCTTTATTTTCCTGCAAGCCGTGTTCTTCCCTGATGCAAAAGCCTTTTTTTCCAAGAGCTTTAGCCAAACTTTGCTCTGTTTTAATATGAGAAAAGTCGATGCCGAGCTTCACGACCGTCTGGGCGATTTCCGGGCGAATTCCCGAAATAATCGTTTCAATCCCCAAAAGTTTTGTACTGTCAACGACCTTGAACAATTGATAAGCAACCATTGTATCGACGACCGGCACACCTGAAATGTCGATAAACAGATGGGACAGGTGAAGTGCTGTACATTGGCTGAGTGCCGATTCAATAATCACTTTTGCCCGATGTGTATCGATTTCTCCAATGAGCGGTAAAATGCCGATTTGCGCTGAGATCGGAATAACCGGAGCGCTCAATTCATGAATCATCTCTTTTTGCGCTTTCAAACAGCTTGCTGTCGCCTGATCATATTCAGAAAGAAAATGTTCAATGATTTCATCCATCAGCGAGTGAAGCCGTCTGTTCCAAGCAAATAGATGTTTTTTTGAACAGTCATGATCATTTGAAAACGCTTGGATCTTATCCATTAAAATACAGCGGAAGATTTTAAATCCCTTTACGCTTTCCATAACAGGCATTTGCCTTGCGGCTCTGTCCCTGGCCATTTGTTTCAGACAAATGCCGGCTTTTTCCCAATATTTCTCCGTCTTTTCCTCTGTTAGCACATTCGAGACCGCGTGTACAAAATATTGAAATTCTGCCCCGGTGTTGTCTTTTTCCGAAGGAATTTGAGCCATCCATTCATCAGCGATTTGATCCGCTTGTTTCATCAAATAATGATAAAGAGCGGAATTCGTGCTATCCATTTTCAATCCTCCTCACTAAAATTGCTCACAAATTCAGAATGTTTCACCTGGATCTGAGAGTTTTTCATCCATATGTATAAAACAACAGATATTGTCCAACACTATTCCTACAGTACGTTGGGCTATAGCCAAGCGGTAAGGCAACGGACTTTGACTCCGTGACGCGCTGGTTCGAATCCAGCTAGCCCAGTTGTTCCATGCGAAAAAACGAAGATTGCTGAATGGGCTTTTCAGCAGATCTTCGTTTTTTTCAGGATACTGATCGATGCAGCGTGTTTTTCTTTAATTTCAAAAGTTCGCTGGGATTATATCCGACAACAAGCTTTTCTCCATTGACGATAATTGGACGTCTCAACAGTTTCGGTTTTTGAATTAACAGCTCCAATACTTCGCTGACTGTTAATTCTTCAATATTCAGGTTGAGCTCTTTAAACGCCTGGCTTCTTGTTGCCAGTATTTCATCAATGCCTTCGGTCGTCAGAGCCAGAATCTCTTTCAGTTCTTCTTGATTGGGCGTCTCTTTGAATAAATGACGCTCCTTAAAATCAATCTGATTGGCTTTCAGCCAATGTTTTGTTTTTCTGCATGATGTGCAGCTCGGGTATGAATAAAAGATCAAGTCTCCCATATGATGTCCCCTCCTCCTGTTATGTTTGCCTTTGTTATGTGTAGTACCCTTGATCTTTTTGCCTTAAACACGGCAAAGTGAATTTTTTATCCGTCATTTCATTTCATCACAAAATTGTAAAAAATGAATTGTTTTTCTCAAAATGAAAATGTTTACATTTAAAGTTCAATTGATTTATAATAGATGCAAAGGGGCTTTTTGGGAGGGATATCAATGAATCGCATGTTCCGCGTATTAGGTTTCTGGACAGGTATCTTTGCGGTCATGTTTTATTTAGGAGATATGAAAGATGCGTCACTGCTGTTTTTCGGTCAAACGGTTTTCTTCGTCTTCTTATCGTACCTTAACTTGACCGAACGAATGTATATTTATATTTTCGGGGCATACTTGACGATCTTTTTTGCCGCTTTTACATACTATTCTGTTTTTATCATGGTTCCCGGTCAGGGGGGCCATTAAGAAAAAAAGAGACGATCCTCCGGATGCGTCTCTTTTTTATGTTAAATCGTAAACCCGTTAATGAACGGATTTTGTTCCTGTTCTGTCGCTATATCTGTTTCAGGGCCGTGGCCGCTTAACACCAGCGTCTCTTCAGGAAGGGTAAGAAGCTTTTGATGAATGCTTTTAATTAAAACTTCATGGTTCCCTCCCGGCAGATCTGTACGGCCGATGCCTCCTCGGAACAAAACATCTCCCGAGATGATGAGTTGTTCTTCTTCCACATAATAGGAAACACTTCCAGGGGAATGTCCCGGGGTGAAGAAAACACGCAGCTGAAACGGACCGATTTCAAGCACCTGCTCTTCTTCGATCAGATGGTCGGCTTTTTCAGCTGTAATCGTCTGTCCGGTTAACAGAGCTGATCCGTTTAATGATGGATCTTGCAGCCACTCTGCTTCATTTTGATGTACATATACAGGAATGTCCCATTCTTTTCTTACCTTGTCCACCGCGCCGATATGGTCGAAATGGGCATGCGTCAGTAAGACGGCAAGCGGTTTAAGCCCTTTTTCTTTTATGTATTCGTTTAGTTTTCCGGCTTCGCTTCCGGGATCAAAGATCAGGCATGCGCCGTCTTCTTTTGCTAAGATATATGCGTTTGTTTGAATAGGGCCTAAAGGCATTCTTCTCCACTTCATTTCTTTCACCTCGGATTGATCATTCTTTGTTCCATTATGAAGGTTTTGTGAAAAACTTTCAATGAATCAGGTTGCCCTCGACAAAACAAATGAAAACGGTTAAAATTGAATTATTGGAAATAAACTGCAGGGGATCCAAACGAAGGGGGTTTATATTGATGTTGCTCGTGATCATATTCGGTCTTGTCACGATATTATCAGCTCTGGGTGTTCTTCGTTCGCTTAAACAAATCAATGTGCTCGGCATTTTGTTCGGCGGAGCTGCTTTTTTAGTCTTCGGCTGGTTTACGGTCATGACGATTATAAACAGCGGATATCCGACGGTACACTAAGCTGTTTCCTTTTGGACAATAGGACAGCCTTGCACCGGAAAACGCGGAGCAAGGCTTTTTCTCTGCCGTCTTTGATCATTTTAAGCGATTTTGTACGCTTGACAGCTTCCCTTCCATTGTCGTTTTCTTATCGCGCCGGTCATCAATCCTGATGTTTGTCGCCACTCTGTGTATGCCTTTTTGAAACGGCGCTTCATGAATGGTTTGAATCACCTCGAACAAAGCGCTTAGTTCCCCTTCGATTAACGTATTCATCGGTGTCAGCTGATATTTGATTTTTCCTTCTTTTTGAAATCCCTCTAAAATCGTCTGAATCTCTGCCACATACTCGCTTACGCTCGGCGTTTCCGTTCCGATCGGTATAATGGTTACATCTGCTATTGCCACTGTTTAATACTCCTTTCTATTCCTTGATCACAAGGGGCTCGTATTGACTGGTGCGGAGTGAAATGATCTGATCCCGTGTATACCCGTATAATGCATATTTCCCGTCAGGAGACAATTCAATCGGAAGCATATCGATATCCTTAACAATGACCTTCCGTTTTCCGGACTTGAGATTGACGGATATCAGATCAAACAGAGATCCTGATTCACTCGGCTGATATGTGTAAAACAATTGATGTTGATCATCATAGCCATATTCCGCTGGCGAAAGACTTGAATATTCGGAGAACAGCGGAAGCGTGAACGAGCGCAGCTTTTCCGAAGAGGAAACATCTGAAAATATGTAGGTCCCGTTTTTGCTGTCTGCGGATGTCTTAACAACCAGCCGCACGTTGTTGAAGACGTCGAGCAGCACAGCTTGATCAGCGATTTTCTTTTCCCGTCCGTCCGCCATATCATAGGAATAAACAGGAGCCGGTTTTTGCCGGTCCTGGTTATTCCATTTCAAGAATTCGAAAGAGTCGGGAGACGTCCAGTGAATAAAAGCGGCCTGGACGATGTCTCTTTTTATTTTGGCTTCTTTTGCATTGAGCAAATATGATTCATAATTCCAATCTTTCGTAAAAGCTGTCACATATAAAAGGTAAGGATCGTGCTCATTCCAGTCCACCTGCAGTTCATGTGTGCGAAAGCCTCTTGAAAAAAGCTCATCTCCCTGCACATTCATCAGCGTTAATTTGATTTCAGACCCGTCGCCGGCGGTTTGAATGAGCATCATGCCTTTTTCCCTGTTCAACTCCAGTGATATCAGTCTTTTATCTGTTTTGTAGATCGTTTCACCCGTCCCTTTAAATATATCATATGATCTGATTTCACTGCCTGCAACCGGATGTGTTCGCGTATATAAAATGGTTTCATGATCGAGCCAACCCGCAGCTTCATCAAAATGCCGGTCCTTGAGTGCTGCAACTTTTTTTTCCTCGACTACTTCATCGTTTTTCCGCTTTTTTTCAGAATGTTCCTGATGAACGTTTTCCGAGCCGCCCATGTGAAAGGGCGTACAGGCAGCTGACAAACCCGTCATCACAGCGGCAATGATACATAATGAAACTCTCAAACCGGCCATTCTCCCTCCATCAATGATTCTCTGTCTTACATTACGGTTTTGCATCAAAAAGGTTTCAGCTCTCAAAAAAACAGGATGCCCACAAGATTCCTCTGCTTTTACAATATATATCGTCAAATTGTTTCAACGGTAAAGGATTTTTCCCTTTGCCGAGTTCAACTGTATACCCTTCTTTTTGATAAAAATGAATGAACCAATCCCTGAAACCCGCATAGCTGTCAATATATCTGACTCCTTGATATCCGCTGAGACGCTCAAACGTTTGGATGACACTGAAAGATTCAGAAGGCTCA
This sequence comes from Bacillus sp. HSf4, assembly GCF_029537375.1. NCBI lineage: Bacteria > Bacillati > Bacillota > Bacilli > Caryophanales > Bacillaceae > Bacillus > Bacillus sp. HSf4. The sequence goes on from NZ_CP120679.1 coordinate 2,639,459, forward strand.
AAGCCTTTATATCCCCAATAAATTTCTTCACCCTGCGTATGAAGCGCCACAAGACGATCAGGCGGCCGGCTGGCGATTAAATCCCTCATGGCGACCGCCTCCGGCTCGGTCAGCGGCGCATCACCGGGATAGTCTCTGTACGACGGTCCTTTAGGAGGCTTGCGCTGTTTCTCGATTTCCCAAAAAGACGGAAACTGATTATTTAAATCGACCCCGTTGATATTGGCTTTCCATTCCTTAAAATCGGGCTGATGCTCATTTATGTCATCAAGTGCGCCTGACTCTATTCCCAGAGACTCGGGACCGTTCAACACCAGATCAACTCCGTCGGGATTCACGAGCGGCACGATTGAAAGCTTAGTCTGGCAAAAAAGCGCCGGTGGTGAGTAATCAAACAGTTGGCGGCCGGTACATAAATAAAGGCAATATTCTTTAAGCCATTTCATCAGCACAGAGGTGGTAATCCATTCGTTGGCATGGAATGAAGCATTGATATGAGTCGTTTTTTCTGCATCCCGGGATCCGAGGCGCAGTTCATAAATCGGCTGCCCCAGCACGGAGCGGCCAATCACGCGGGTTGTGATAAACGGGAAGCAAGACGTCAGCTTTTCGATTTCGTTTGTCAGCGCTGTTGAATCATACACGGCCGTTTCTGTCAGCCATTGTTCATCGAAGTTTCCCCGTTCCTTTACCAATAATTTCATCTGTTCATATGTTTCTGCTGTTGGGGTGTTATTTCCTGCTTCTAAAGATGCTCCCGGAAAATAAAATTCTTCTACAGAAGCGCCAAGGTTTGCGCTGATTAAAAGTTGTTCGGGTATGTTCAGGATGTCAGACAGCCTTGACAAGTTTTGTTTTAACTCCGGTTTGATTTTGATAAATGCCATCAATGATCCCTCCCACAATAGCATATGACCGATGATTCAAATGGTTTTCGCAGATTTTCATTCCCTTTCGATCCCTGCTTTATTTTGCTGTTCGTGTTGTTTTTTTGTTACTTATCAGTTGCCGTTTTTGCTGCCGGAACATATCAACATGCTCTGCGATTTGAAGAGTAATCACTATAGAGGAAAAAGGCCGATACTCGTAATGGGAAGAGTTATATGTGAGTCAATGTACCCTGGCCATTTGCCGTATAAAACCGCTGCCCTTTTTGAATGGAGCAGAAACCGGGGAAATCATTTAAGGTTTTTCATGCCGCGGATTCAAAGGAGACACTAACCTCATTAAATTTGAGGATTTTCAGGTGTAGAAATGAAGTAAGTCCTTCTTTCAGCAGAAAGGGCTTTACTCATTAGAAACTGTTTTATTCCAAGCAGTTTTTTGCTTCGATATGTTTTCTTATAATAATTGTCGTACGAATATGTTTTAGTGAGTTTTGACTCCTCCAAAAGCTTTTATGGCTTTTTTGATCTTTAACCGCTTTAACTAAGCTGGCCAGTACGTCACCAACAGCACCTATACAACCTAGGGCTCCTTCAGTTTTGAATGGCTTGTCCGATTGTTTAGCACATAAAAGTGTTGAGAATTCAAATATCACCATACTCAAGTCTTGGAAGTTGCCTAACTATTGATGTCTTCTTAGGTTTCTAACGATTAGCAATATTTAAGACAAAAATTGTAATGCATTTCATATGAATTGCAGGACTTCTCATCAATATTTGCTCATTAGATAATGAAAAAACACTCTCAGTGTTTGAAAGTGTTATGGTAAAATATTCATTGTACAAAGTTTTGGCTCACTCAAGGGAAGTTGGCTCATCCCCTATGAAAGGGGGTGATGCTAATGGCAACTTTTCATGCGATTTATTTAATGATCGCTTTTGGCACGTTTATTCTTGCCTTGTTGTCGTATATAAACAAGAAATAGACTTCCCTTGAGCCCGCAAAGTTCCAGGGAAAGTCTATTCAAAAGACGCTTTGAGCCAGCCCCTTGAGGGCCGCTTTGTACTTCTGACTCGACTGTTGGCGCAGTCGGGTCTTTTTTAGTTTATGCAAAGATGAATAAGAATAAACCATGTAATGCATTACATTCTTTATTTAATAGTAATCAAATTTCATTACGTTGTAAACGATTTTGTTTACATGTATGAACATTTAAAGTGCCTCTTCAACGTAAAAGAGCAGGCTTATATCCACAACCAATTTATGGTTATAAACGTGATTTTCCTGCCTTCGTCACGGCTTTCAATTCGGATTCTGTGTATGCTTTTAAAGAGGTCGATGCATTCTTTTCATCATCTTCTTTTGATCCGTCATCCTTTGATTCATCTTTGCTCCCGGTTTCATCTTTGATTAATTCACAGTCAAATTGTTCATTGTCTTTGAGATAGAGATAAACCGATTTTTTGACGTTTCGCTCTGCTCTCAGAAGTTGATTCAAAAGCTCTTGCCTCAGTCATTATTTCCATTGCGCTAGTCTTTCTGCGATAGGAGAGAGGCTATTCACCGTTAAATATCTAATGATATAGGTGCACATTAAGTCTCACTTAATAATGAACATATGTACTCTCCCCGTTTCCAAATGAAAAAGCGTCTTTGTGAACGCTTCCTTAACGAAAGAAAAAAGCTTCCGGCCTCTCCTCCGGAAACTTTAAGACAGCTTTTTATTCTACTTTGTTAAACTTTCAGTGATAAACTTCAGCTGGCCTTCCAATGAGATCGGATCAGAAAAATAGAAAGCCACCGGATCGATTTGATACACATGATCATGCTTGACGGCGTCGAGATTTTTCCAGATGGAAGTATCAAATACACCGCCGTCTTCACCGCCTGACTGCCATGGCCCGATAAAAATATAGTCTCCGGCGAAATCAGGCAGCTTTTCAAGGGAAATGCTCGTATATCCCGGACCTTCTTTGATTGTTTTTTCTTTCGTCAGCTTTGTTGCATTCAATCCGAGGTCATGATAGACGATCCTTCCGCCTCTTCCGAATTTATCGCCGTACACATAGATCTCTTTGCCATTCGTTTGCATAATGGAAACCGTTTTGTTGCCGATGGCTTTTTGAACTTTTGCTTTTGCCGCGGAAACCTTCTTGTCCCACTCAGCCAGCCATTTTTCCGCTTTATCTTCCGTATCGGTCATTTTAGCGAAATCCTTCAGCTGTTCGAGGCTGTCCTTGCCGTATTTCAAGGCAACCGTCGGGGCGATTTTTTCCAGCTTTTCAATATCTGCATCCTGCGTCGTCCAAACCACAATCAGGTCCGGCTTTAATTTAATGATTTTTTCAGCGGAAACACCGTCTCCTATGTTTGTCACGCCATCGGTTTTCCCTTTGAAGTACGGGTTTTCAAATACCCTGTCAGGCGCCCCGACCACGTTGATCCCAAGCGTCTTGAAATATCCGTAATAGTCGTCAGCCATGACAACTACTCTTTTCGGATGCTTAGGGATTTTAACCGTTCCGTTTTCAGCCTTGTATGTAATGGTCTCTTCCTGCTTTGCATCAGAAGAAGATCCTTTATTCTCTGATTGATTTCCGCATGCCGCCAAAGCCGCAATCATGAGTAAGGCAAACAATGCAGCTCCGATTTTCTTGCACTTAAACGTCATCTGTCATACCTTCTTTCAATGTTTATATGATAAAGAAAATCATTATCAATTATACCATGGAAAGTATGCTTGACACACTGTTTTTTGTAAAGTGAGCGAACTTCACAGAACGGAAAAAACAGGCCGGATCTGTCGAAAACCGGCCTGTAAAAGCTGCCGCTGTTAAAGAACGGAAGCTTTTTTATTCTTTTTGGCTGCCCTTTTGTTGACCGGCAGCCGGCTGTTTTTTCAATCGTTCACTGTCGTAAAATCTCAACAAATCGCCGTATATGATCTGATCTGAGAGTGAAAGCTCCTGTTTGGCTTTTTCGATGTAGGGCTCACAGCTCTCTTGATTCTTCACAGGCTGTCCCGTTGATTTATCATAGCATACACCGTCTGTGTAAACTTTGTCTTTCGTAATAAAGCTTCCGTCGCGAAGCACCGTGAACTCCTCTTTATCTTTGGAAAACAAGTCATTTCCGAACTGGATTTGATCGCTTGAGTCAATTCCAAGCAAATTCAGCAGAGTCGGCCTGATGTCAATTTGCCCGCCGACGGTATCAATTGTTTTCGGTTCTTTGTCGGTTACGCCTGGAATGTGAATCACCAGCGGCACTCTTTGAAGCTGGACTTCCTCAAAAGGCGTTACTTCCCTTCCGAGGAACTGCCCCATCGCTTCATTGTGGTTTTCGGAAATGCCGTAATGGTCTCCGTATAACACGATGATGGAGTTCTCATAAAGGCCGTCCTCTTTCAGCTTTTCAATAAAACGCTTGAGCGCCTCATCCTGATAGCGGACTGTAGGAAAATATCTGTTTAATGTGCGGCTCTTTGAATCATATTCGTCAATCATCTTATCTTCTTCATCAAGTTCAAACGGAAAATGATTCGTCAGCGTGATCAGTCTCGTGTAAAAAGGCTGTGGCAGATCTTTCATCAGCTCTGACGTCTGCTCAAAAAATTCTTTGTCTTTCAGCCCCCAGCCGACAGAGTTTCCCTCATTGACTTCATATGAATTGATATCATAAAATTTGTCGTATTCTAAAGACTTATACATGATATCCCGATTCCAGAAACTTTTGTTGTTCGCATGAAATATCGCGGAATAGTAGCCGTGATTTTTCAAAATTTCCGGAGCTGCCGTATATTCATTTCCGGCATTCGTAAAGAAGACCGCTCCCCTTCCCAGCGGATAAAGGGAATTATCGACGATAAATTCTGAATCTGAGGTTTTTCCCTGGCCTGTCTGATGATAAAAGTTTTCAAAACTGTAGCTTTTTTTAATCAAGTCGTTCAAATATGGCGTAATTTCCTTGCCGTTCAGCTTCTGATTGATGACGAAGCTTTGGGTCGATTCTAAAGATACGAGAATCACATTTCGCCCTTTGGCGATACCGGCTAAATCTTTGTTTGTTTCCGTCCTGTTCGCATTGACAAAGTTTTCAACCTCTGTGAGGCTGTTGCTGTCTGCCAGAGCGCGCTGGGCGGACTGCTTCGACTGGATGAGGCCGTCATAGATATGGTAGTTGTAAAGGCTGATGTTTTTGACAAGCACCTCTCTGTCGAACGATCTCGTCAAGAGCTGCGGCCTTTCAGCCTCTGACATTCCCAAATTGAAAAAGAAAACGGCTGCGGCAAACAAAAAATATGCCGCTCGCTCCTTTCTCGTTAACGTGTTGCCGGATTTGGCGGCATGGCGTTTGTGAAGCCAAATCAAAATCGCGATGTCTACGACAAGAAGCAGGTCGGCAGGCATAAACAAAGATGTGATGCTGCTTCCCAAATCCCCCATATTATTCGTCTGGAATAAGACAGGAATCGTTAAGAAATCGTTGTAAAAACGATAGAAAACCATGTTGGCCAAAAGAATAAGTGTCAAAACGATACTCGTTCCGATAATGAAGCGGTTTCTGTTTTTTTCTTTAAAAAACAAGCCGATTCCGAAAACAACAAGCAAAAAGCTTAACGGGTTGATGAACAAAATAAACTCTTGCATGAAGTTTTCAATTTTAATGTTAAAGCTGGTTTTATAAACGACATATGTTTTCAGCCACATCAGCAATGTCGCAAGCAGCAAAAATGATACTTTCGAAAAAAATGGCTTTCTCATGCCAAACCTCCCTCTACAGCAAGACGCATAATTCCGGGAAATACTATTTCCACATCCTGTTTTTAGAAAATTAACAAAATGACTAAACGATATCTTAACCTGATTGGACAAAAAAATCAAACTTTTTTAATATTTGTTTCAAAGTGTTCAATATCTGCTTCCATTAACCGCGGAAAAGGTTTATATCACAGGCTTTGCTTGATTTTTAAGCCATGCGTTTTTCGCAATCCATGCGCCGCCGATGACTCCCGCGTCATTTCCAAGGGAGGCGATGACAATCTCAGCGGCCTTGCCCGCTCTTGGGAAGGCGTATCGCTGAAACGACTTTTCCACTTTTGAACGCAGGATTTCACCTGCTTTTGAAACGCCGCCGCCAATCACGATTTTTGCTGGGTTCAATGAGCTCGCCAAGTTGCCGAGAACAAGGCCCAAATGGTTCGTCACATAATCGATGACCTCCAAGGCGGCCGGATCGTTTTGTTCAGCGGCTTCAAAAATATGACGAGCCGTTACATCAGGAATGTCCTTTAAAACCGAATCACAGCCGGCTGCGATTTTCTCGTTGACGATTCTGACGATGCCTGTTGCAGACGCGATCGTTTCGATACAGCCGGTTTTTCCGCAGTTGCATGGCGCTCCGCCTTCAGGAACCGATGAGATGTGGCCGATTTCTCCCCCGGCTCCGTTTTTTCCGTGGACAATTTCTCCATTGACAATAATGCCGCCGCCGACTCCCGTTCCCAGCGTGACGAGAATCAAATCCTTCGCGCCGTCTCCGGCCCCTTTCCACATTTCGCCGAGAGCCGCGATGTTCGCGTCGTTTTCAATGGCCGCAGGCAAACCTGTCTCAGCCTCCAAATGGTCTTTTAAAGGATAGTTTTCCCAGCCCATATTGGTTGTTTTATAAACAATGCCTGTCTCTATATCGACCGGGCCGGGCGCTCCCATACCGATCCACTTCAATATCTGCTTCGGCTTTCCGATTTCCTCCAGTTTGCTGTCGATCGCTTTTGCAATGCTTAATGTAACGGTGTCACCCGATTTATCGGTTGGAATTTCCCACTTATGCTGGATCTCTCCATAAGCGCTTACAAAAGCGAGTTTTACAGTCGTTCCTCCAAGATCGATCCCGACCAGCCAGCTGTCATTCATTTATAAATCCCCCTAGTCCAACTGTTTTATTTTTTCTTTATATTCGTCAGTTCATTCTGCAAAATCGACATGGCTTGAATCCATTGTTCTTTTTCGATCAGATTTGAAAGGAAGATTTCTTTCAGTTCTTCCATCATGAACTCAATCTCGAGCTTTCGATCTCCGAAATATACGAAGCATCCGAATCGTTTCAGAAGCTGCTGTACATCATATACGGTTTTCATTTTATTCACCAAGCTTCCTGAGGTCTAACAATAGGTTATAAATAATGCCTGCCTGCGTCAAGCAAAAAAAAGCCTGCTTTCGGAAATGAAAGCAGGCTTTTAACGGTCGGGATCCTGAGGATTTAAAAATACGGGCCGTCTATTTTTGAGAGGCATCGGCGTGCGAATCGCGATATCGCGAAACGCTCTGTAGTCAAAGGGAATGAACGGCCATAAGTATGGGACATGGAAGGACTTCATTCTGACCAAATAAACAATCCAGCAGAAGATGGCGATGACAAATCCAATCGGTCCGAATGCGCCGGCTGTGAGGAGCAGCACGATCCTGACCAGCCGGTTCGCAACACTCATTTCATAGCTTGGCGTGGCAAATGTGCCGATGGCGGCGACGGCCAGATAAAGGACAACCTCATGCGAAAACAGTCCGACTTGCACCGCGACTTCTCCGATCATTAACGCCGCGACAAGTCCGAGTGCTGTTGCAAGCGATGACGGCGTATGTATTGCAGCCATTCTCATCATGTCGACCCCTATTTCGATGATCAGAAACTGCGCGAGCAAAGGGATGGCCCCCTTTTTTTCAGGCCCGATATATTGAAGGGCATCAGGCAGCAGTTCAGGATGAACGGACAGCAAAAACCAGAGCGGAAGCAAAAAGATCGAAGCTAATACTGATATAAAACGGACAAACCGCATATAGGCACCGGCAAGAGGCTTGTTCCGATACTCTTCGGCATGCTGCAAATGGTGCCAGAAAGTAGCCGGAGTAATCAGTGCGCTCGGTGAACCGTCGACAAAGACGAGGATATGGCCTTCATATAAATGAACGGCAGCAGTATCCGGTCTTTCAGTATAGCGGACCGTCGGGTAAGGGTTCCAGTGCCGGCCGCCGATGTATTCCTCCAGCGTCTTCTCGGCCATCGTCAAAGCGTCCGTGTCGATCGCTTCCAATGACTGCTTTAGTTTTTTGACATTCTCCAAATCAGCGATATCTTCCAGATAACAGACGACGACGTCTGTTTTGCTTCTTCTTCCGATTTGCATATACTCCATCCTCAAGGAACGATCGCGGATTCTTCTTCTTGTCAACGCTGTGTTAAACACAATCGTTTCGACAAAACCGTCTCTCGATCCCCTGACAACCCGCTCATTATCGGGTTCTTCAGGGCTTCTGGCCGGATATGTTCTGGCATCTATGATAATCGCGTGATCAATGCCGTCGACAAGCAGCGCGGTCGGACCTGACAAGACCTGGTCTGCTACTTTGTCCAGATCGTCCTCAGTTGCAATTTCCACATAGGGAATATACGTCTTAATCAGATGTTCGAGCGGATCCTCTTCCAAACAAGCCGGTGAGAGCTTTGACAGATTTTTTTGGAGATAGTGCATGATATCGTCTTTTACAAACCCGTCGACAAGGTAAAACGCCATCTTTCTCCCCGCGTACACCACATCGAGCCTGATCATGTCAAAGCTCTTATCGACTCCAAGCTTTTCGTTTAAAAACTCAATATTTTCAGCTAAATCTTTTTGCACAACATGCTTTTTTTCCATGATAAAAGCTCCCGTCAAATGAGTCTGTTCTCTGTTAGACCATTTTTAACATAACGGAAGCTTTTCATACTTGATCACCTAAGCCGTTTCTTTTTTAATTTGTCATGCAGCGTTTGATAGATGTCTTCATCAGGCTTTTCTTTTAAGGCCTTTCGGACGGATTGTTCCGCTTTTGACCATTCGCCTTGTCTCGCGTAAACAACGGCCAGGTTATAATGGGAGGCATGGTCTGAAGGATCTTTTTTGACAACCATTTTCAGGTGTTTTTCTGCACCTTCATATTGGTCGAGCTGCATTTCAGAGACGGCAAGCAGCTTCAGGCTTTCGATCGAAGCATTCGGGTCGTCGCCTGCCTCCTTCAACACCTCTTTTACCTTCTCATACTCGCCTTGTTCATACCATTTCCCGCCTGATACAGCATGGAGGTTTCATGAATCGGCGCTGAATGTGTCCCCCAGTAAAGAGAACAGCCTCCAATAAGCAATAATAGCACCCAGCCGGCCAAGCGATGGACAGGCTTTCTTTTTCCCGGCAGACCGACTGCCAGCGCCGTCAGAAGTCCGCCGATCAATCCGCCGATATGGCCCGCGTTGTCAACATTTGAAATGGCGAAGCCGAGGCCGAGATTCAGAATGATCATCACCATAATGTTGGTGCCGATCGTTTTTAAGAAGGCTTTGCGATTTGAAAAGGCGAGATATAGTAAAGCGCCCAAACAGCCAAAAATGGCCCCTGACGCTCCTGCTGAAGGATACGGGTTGAACAGGAAGCTGCCGATCGAACCAAATATGCCGGCTGATATATAAATGACAAGAAAACGAAGTGAACCGAATACTCTTTCTGCGGCTGCCCCCACCGACAATAATGCAAAGGTGTTAAACATCAGATGGACGAGTCCGATGTGGAGGATGATCGGCGTCACAAGCCTCCACCATTCACCGGCTAAAAGAGGGCTGTTTTCCTTCGCTCCAAACCGAATAAGGGTATCGGTATTTTGACTTCCGCCCGACATTTCCAAAAGCAGAAACATCAAAACTTGAAGAACCGCGAAAAACCATGTAAAAACAGGCTTTCCTCTTTCAAATACCGCCGCTTCACGCCGCCTTTCTTCATCTCTCTTTTTGGCCGCAGCCAATACCTCGGCTCTGATCTGGTCAACATCTTCGTATGAAGCATCCCGGATCAGGCCTGTGAGATCATCAGGACTTATATTTAAGGCAAGGGCAATCTTATGTAAGCCTTCTGCTCTTGAAGTCTGTTCGATAAAAATCGGCACGATGCTGACGCGCTGATCCGCAACCGGCTGGCTTGTGACATCCTCCCATTCATCAACAGGCGCCTGCTCCGATAAGTAGATATTCAATATGGACAGCTTGCGTCTTCCTGAAGCCGTTCTCAGACGTTCGGCCCTTTCAAAAAGATCTTCAAGATCGCGGACGAGCTCCTGCCTGAAATCGACATCCCGCCTGTAGATGCGGATCAAATCATACGGGGCATTCCCCCTCGCTTCAAGCCAAGCTTCTTCAAACGAAGGGTGAGTCTGTACAAGCTCAAAATCTCGTTTTAAAAGATTACCGATTAAATTCCAGTACATATAATCAACTGAATACATCTTTAGACGCTCCATCATTATTTTTGTCCATTATATCAGGAAACACGTCTGATTGCCCCTTTAAAAAACCCCGTTATTCAAAACGGGGTTTAGAAAGCCTGCTGGATAAATTTATTACGAACAAACGGAATCCTCATGATCCAGTGGATAAAATAATGGCGGATCCGGTTTTGGCCAAGAATGACATTGATTACACGATAGCGGTTTTGAAAAAGAATGAGAGCGGCAAGTGTGCCTAATAGAATAAACGTAACTTTTCTCATATGATCCCTCCTATAACCGTATCGTGTCTCAATTTTTTATATTTATTCAGGAGACTTCACTGACAAATGAGAGTCGTTTTTTCCGTGAAAATTTGACTGACAGGGATGTCGTGTGCCTCATGGGGAACCTTGTCGATGATCTGACAGTGGAATGCGAGAGAAGCCGTCTCTTTTGTAAATCCGGCCAAATACCTGTCATAATATCCTCCTCCATAGCCGATTCTGTACCCCCGCGGATCAAAGCATATCCCCGGAACTAGAATAAAATCGATGTCTTCGGGCGCAAGCTGATCGGTTTTATGTACAATCGGTTCCTGCAAACCGAAGTAAACGACTTCCAATTCGCTTTCGTCTTGAAAGCGGCGGAAATGCATGTCACTTGTTTCCGGCAGACATTTCGGAATGCAAACCGTCTTCCCTTCTTTCCAGGCCCGCTCAATGATCGGCTTTGTCGCCACCTCGGGCTTTCTCGAGATCGTAAGGGCGATGACGGATGCTTCCTTCCATTGTTTTGAGCTGAAAAAAGCCTCGTGAATGGCATTTGTTTTTTGCTGATATTCTTTGTCCGTCATCTGTGCAAGCTTCGTTTTCATTTCATTCCGCAAAGCGCGCTTCATTTTTCTCCCCCCTTTAAAATTGAAAAAACAGCAGGAAAATCCCTGCTGCTTACTTTGTTTCGCGGTGTAAAGTTGTTTTTTTGTCACGTGGGCAATACTTTTTGAATTCAACGCGATCTGGGTTGTTACGCTTGTTCTTTGTAGAAATATAGTTACGCTCGCCGCAATCAGTGCAAGCCAAAGTAATATTTACGCGCATTTATTTTTCCCTCCAAACTATATATCATTTGCTGTTCAGACTTATCTATAATACCACTTCTGGCGCCGGAATGCCAGGCGTTTTTTTCGTTTGTCCGCGGTTTATTCAAATGACGGGCTGTACACACCTTTCAAAAACGATTTTTTTATCCTCTCCGGGTGATGGAGATCGAAGATGAATGCTTTTCCCGCCTGTCTGACCTTTCTCAAAGCCGCCTTGTTGCGAAGAAGTCCGTCCAGCTTGCGGCCGGCTTCATACGCATCCGTAAAATCGATGTGAAAGCCTGTTTTAAAATCCATGACAAAATCGTTCCATCCTCCGGTTTTTCCGACAGCAACGGGAACGCCCGCTGCCATGCTTTCCTGAACAGCGATGCCGAATGGCTCATATCCGCTTGGAAAAACAGCCATTTCACAGAATCCGAGCCAGTTCTCCCTTTCTTGATCTGAGAGGAAAGGGAGAACTGTGAGGCGATCCTCCATGCCTAACGATCTGGCTTCTCTCTCATATGCGCTTTTGAGAGGGCCTTCACCGGCTATGACAAGTTCAAGACCGTCCTGTAGCCTCGCGAGTTCATTAAAGGCGCGGATGAGCTGCAAAAAACCTTTTTCCGGAACGAATCGGCCGTAAGAAAAAAGATATGGGGCGGTTTTCGGCCGGCTTTTTACCGTTTTTGTTTTTCGGCACGGATTGGGAATGATTCGAACTTTTTCCGCTGCTTCTGGAGATCTTTCTTTCACGAAGTCTTTCATCATGCTGCTCAACACGATGATGCGCCCGCTTTCTTTTAATAGCAAACGCTCAAGCAGCAGCCTGTAGGGGTGCGCTTTCCGGCCAGCCGCTTTTTGCCGGTCGCTTTCAAAGCCGTGTACGGTGGAAATGAGCGGGAGATTTAAGGCGCGTTTGAGGTAAACGGCGGCGGGAGCCGTGACATCGTCATGAGCATGAATGATGTCAAAGCTGCCTTTATATTCAAACGTTTTTTTGATCATCTGAATATTCATCTCTGCCAGCGCATCCTCAAAAGAAGCGTGTGCTGCAAGTTCGAGCGGAATCTCAAGCATTTTCCATTGACCGCCGCCATCGAAGCACCGTTCTCCTCTGTGCGTCGTTAAGACCGTAAACATGATGTCCTCTTTTAATAGGTCAAGCTGGTTTTGCAAATACCGTCCTGCTCCGCTTTTGATGGCACAAGGATTTTCAAGCGACAGCATCAGCACCTTCATCATGTGACAGACCCCTTTCCTTCATTTAAAGAATATCCCGTATATGCGGAAAATTGATCGACCCAGTCATGCCTTTTGTCCTCCGGGTAAAAGAGCCGGCCGGCTGCGATCCCGTTTTTCTCCAGATAGAAGCGGTCAGAGCTAAGAATCGACAGCGATATGTTCAGCGCATTATAAAGCCTGTACTCCGCTTTGTAATAAGCGCCGCCTGCAGCCTGAGAAACGGTCACTTCCCCTTTGAACGATTCGATATGTATCGTCTGCACCATTTTTTGCCCGTCTTTTATGCAAGTCAGCCGTATTTGCTTTTTGATATCTCTTTTGTCTTCTAATAGCACGGCTTCAGCAGCCGAAAGGAGGGCGTCCGTCAGTTCCCATGTTACGGTCAGTGCTGCTTGATCATCTGACGTTATTTTTAAAATATCGTTAGAAAACGACAAGTCGTTTCGAATACTTTCTTGAAAAGGTTTTTTCCCATCTGTCCTTTTCACCGCCACGCCCTCCCAGGGAAAGTTTTTTATTTCCTATCCTATTGGAAAGGTCCCTTGTGATGCAATAGAAATTAATTTTTTCGGCAAAATTTTTATTTTTTTGCGTAACTCCTTTTGAAGCTAGCGTTTTTATGGTATAAAAAAGAAGGAGAAAATAAGAATTGAAGGTGATGAACGTGGAAGTTGCTATCATTGCGCTGCTTGTTGTCAGTATTGCGCTGATCGCATTCTCATATTTTCAAAGAGAACCGATTAAAGAAGTCGAACAGGAATTGGAAACCCTTCAGCTGTCCGCCATGCAGGAAATTTATAAGCTGAAAAAGAAAATGACGGTGCTCGAGGAAGAGCTTCTCGATTCAAGCGTTGTCGTCCGCAGGCCAAACGCAGGAATCAGCCAGCATATCGCAAAGCAGATTCTTTCAAAATACCAAAACGGCATGTCAGTGGATGCCATTGCAAAAGCGGAGCATGTCTCTGTTGAGGATGTCAGGGCGATCATCAAAGACAACGAGAGGGTGCTTGTATGACCAGACAAAGTATACAGGCTTTTGCCGGAGGCATGATCTTGGCGACGGCGGTTCTTGCAGGCGCATTTTATCTGACTGACAACGGCAAGGCCGAAGCTTCAAAGGACGGTCAGAAAATCAGTGACGCGGATGTCAAAACCTATTTGAAAGACAACCAGCAGGTTTCTGTTAAACGTGAAGAATACCAGGAGCTTCTGCACTACAAAGAGACGGCGCTTAAGCAGGCTGACGCCTCCCAAACGAAAAAAGACAAAGAAAACGAGCAAAAAAACGAGAAGAAAAAAGAAACCAAATACAAGCTTGAAATTAAAAGCGGCATGAGCACTGCAGAGATCGCAGACCTCCTTGAAAAAGAAAAAGTCATCTCATCCGCCGACGACTTCAAAGATTATGTGAAAAAGACCGGATATGAATCCAAAATCAAAGCCGGCAAATTTGAATTAAAACGCGGAGACAGTTTGAAAAACATCGTCAAAACACTGTCCAAATAAAAAACCAGGCTGTTTCATTTCAGCCTGGTTTTTTCATATGTTTCGCTGCTCATATCAACAGGCCGCCGATTTGATCGGCGGCCTGTTTTTTTAACCGAAACGGCCGGTAATGTAGTCTTTTGTCCGATGGTCACTTGGGCTTGAAAACATTTTGACTGTATCATTGCACTCTATGAGCTCTCCCATTAAAAAGAAAGCGGTTTGATCAGAGATGCGGGACGCCTGCTGCATATTATGAGTGACAATGGCAATCGTATACTTTTCTTTCAGCTGCAGCATTAGTTCTTCAATTTTTAAAGTGGATACAGGGTCAAGGGCAGATGTCGGTTCATCCATCAGCAATACATCCGGATTTGTCGCCAGCGCTCTTGCAATGCAGAGTCGCTGCTGCTGGCCCCCTGAGAGGCCGAGCGCCTGAGAATGAAGACGATCTTTCACTTCATCCCACAGCGCCACATCAACAAGCGCCTTTTCCACTATTTCATGTAAAACTTTTTTATTTCTCTGTCCGTGAATTCTCGGGCCGTATGCGACATTATCAAAAATCGACTGCGGGAATGGGTTTCCTTTTTGAAAAACCATGCCGACTTTCTTTCGCAATTCGACAAGATCGACTTTGCTGTTTAGGATGTTGCTGCCATTATAGCTGATTTCACCGGTCATTTTGACATTCGGAACCATATTGATCATCAAGTTCAGCGTCTTAATGAACGTTGATTTTCCACATCCCGACGGTCCGATAATGGCGGTGATCTCATATTCAGGAATGGTCAGATGAATGTTTTTTAAAGCGTGATGCTCACCGTACCATAAATTCAAATCGTTGATCTGGTACACATTTTTTGTTTTTACTGCTGTTACAGCGCTCACGATGCCGTCCTCCTTATCCGAACCTGCCGTTGATATAGTCCTCTGTCTTTTTTTCCGACGGATTCATAAAGATTTTTTCCGTTCTGTCATATTCAACTAAATCGCCATTTAAGAAAAAGGCTGTTTTATCGGAAATTCTCGATGCCTGCTGCATATTATGAGTAACGATTATAATCGAATATTCCTCTTTTAACGAGACGATCAATTCCTCGATTTTCGCGTTTGAAATCGGATCCAGCGCAGAAGCGGGCTCATCCAATAGGAGCACTTCCGGCTTCATGGCAAGCGTCCTTGCG
This sequence comes from Bacillus sp. HSf4, assembly GCF_029537375.1. Lineage (NCBI taxonomy): Bacteria > Bacillati > Bacillota > Bacilli > Caryophanales > Bacillaceae > Bacillus > Bacillus sp. HSf4. Next base: position 2,654,629 of record NZ_CP120679.1, read on the forward strand.
ATGCAGAGGCGCTGCTGCTGGCCTCCTGACAGAGACAGAGCGGATTGGTGAAGCCGGTCTTTTACTTCATCCCAGAGCGCGGCTTTCGTCAAGCTTTCCTCCACGATATCATCCAGCACCGATTTCTTGCGCTCTCCCGCATATTTCACCGCATGGGTGATATTGTTGTAAATCGATTTTGGAAAAGGATTCGGCTTTTGAAACACCATTCCGATTTCTCTGCGCAGGTTGACGACGTTAATATTGGAATCAAGGATATTCAGCCCTTCATACAATATGTTGCCCGTTGTTTTGGCGGACGGTATCAGATCATTCATCCGATTGATGCTTCTTAAAAAAGTCGATTTGCCGCAACCCGAAGGACCGATCAGCGCGGTTACGGCCTGTTTTTCAATATTGAAAGAAATGTTTTGGACCGCACGCTTTTCCCCATAATGGATATTTAAATTCTGCACTTTCAAAATATGCTCTTTTACTTCAGGGAGCGGAGCCAATCCGATATCGTCACGCACAATTTCCAAAGTCGGGACCTGAACCATATGATTTCACCCTTCCTATTTATTTCCCGTTAATTTTTTGTGAATAAAGGAGCCCAGCCATCTTGCAGCCAGATTAAAGACCAAAACGGATAAAACAAGAACCGCTGAAGCGCCGTTTGCGATCGCCTCGGCATCGGGAATAATGCCCTGTGTGTTGACATTCCAAATGTGGACGGCAAGCGTTTCCGCCGGTCTGAAAATATTAAGCGGAGACGTTTCCGAAAATGGATTCCAATCGGCAAAATTCAATCGCGGTGTTGTCAGTCCGGCTGTGAACAGCAATGCTGCAGCCTCTCCAAAAACCCGCCCTGACGCAAGGATCGCACCGGTGATGATCGATGGAACAGCCCCCGGAATCAAAACGGTTTTGATCGTATGCCATTTTGATACGCCTAATGCTAAGGAAGCTTCTTTTTGTTCTTTCGGCACGGAACGAATCGCATCTTCTGTCACCCGCACCATGACGGGAAGGTTAAAGATCGTTAAAACAAGCGCTCCGCCGATAATGCTGTATCCCCAGCCCGTCAGGTTGACGAACATCAGCATCCCAAACATCCCCATGACAATGGAAGGAAGGGATGACAAAACCTCAATACAGACTCGGATAAAATCGGTCAGTTTATTGTCTGGCGCATACTCCGCCATGTAAATACCGCCTCCGACACCTAGCGGAACAGTGATCAGCATCGTCAGCACTAAAATATAAAATGAGTTAAACAGCTGATCACGAATGCCCCCTCCGCTTGAAAGCGCGCTGGAACGCGATGTCAAAAAGTCGAGGTTGATTTGTGAAACACCGTTGATCAAAATATAAGCGAACAGTCCGACAAGAATGGCGGAGATAATCAAGGCAATCAATCCAAAAACACCGGTTGCTAGACGATCTGTTACTTTGCTGTTCATTACAGTTTCCTCCTGGATGACAGATAACGGATGAGCAGAATGAATAAGAATGACATGATCAACAGAACAAGCCCCATTGACCAGAGCGTATTGTTTTCCACGCTGCCATACGTTGTGTGACCCATGTTCAGCGTGATAATCGTGGTCAATGTTCCCGCTGGATCCAACAGGCTCTCGAAAAGATTCCGGGAGTTTCCGATCACCATCTGCACGGCGAGCGCTTCGCCGAATGCCCTCGCCATTCCCAAAACGACAGCTGTCAGAAGCGAAGGCAGCGCTGCCGGAATCAAAACCTTTCGGATCGTCTGCCAACGCGTAGCCCCCAGCGCATATGATCCTTCGCGGAGATTTTTAGGAAGCGACATGAGCGCATCTGTTGAAATGGATGTCACCGTCGGTAAAATCATGACGGACAGGACGATGGTTCCCGCCAACAGGCTGTGTCCTGATCCGCTTGCTTTAAACTGCCCAATAAACGGAACTAATACTGTAAGGCCTATGAATCCATAAACGACGGAAGGAATGCCTACAAGCAATTCAATTACCGGCTGCAGCACTTTTCTTCCCCATGAAGGTGCGATTTCCGTCATAAAAATCGCTCCTCCTATGCCAAGCGGCGCCGCAATCAGAGATGCAAGAAGGGTCACTGAAAATGATCCGATGATAAACGGAAGCGCCCCGTATTTGGGGTGATCATTCATTGGATTCCAATCTAGACTGGTTAAGAATTCAATCGGACTTACACCACTAGTCAGAAAAGATTGCAACCCCTTATTTCCCAGAAAAATCGTGATTGAAATCGCTGCTGCCATCATGATTAACGCGCACGTTGAAACCAGAATTTTTCCGCGAACTTCATCCATTTTGCGGTTTTGCTTGGAGCTGATCAGCCGCTCTTTGGCGGACATTTTCTCTATTTGTTGAGTCATTTTTTACACTCCTATAAATACAAGTCATAATAGGGAAAGTGGCTAAGCAGCACACTTTCCCATCTTCTGTTTTCATTATTTTGCAGTTTGCTTTCCATCTGCGTCACGTTTGACTTCCATTTGTGTTGCCGGAATATAGCCCTGTTCTGTCACAATCGTTTTTTGAATTTCGTCACTCATTAAATAATCCAAAAATGTTTTAGCCAATCCTTCCGGTTCACCTTTTGTATAAGAATGCTCATAAGCCCAAATCGGGAATTTACCTTTTTGCACATTTTCTGCCGTCGGTTTCACACCGTCAATTGAAAGTGCTGTAACTTTATCGTCCGTCAGATATGAAAATGCGAGATATCCGATCGCTCCAGGTGTTTCAGCGATTAATTTCTTCACCGTGTTTGAAGAATCCTCAGTGATTCCTTCAGCAGGAGTTTCTCCATCAAGCGCATACTTCACAAAAGTTGCGCGCGTTCCTGAAGAATCGGGACGGTTGACAAGAGTGATCTTTTGATCTTTCCCGCCAAGCTCTTTCCAGTTTTTGATTTTACCCGTGAATACCTTTTTCAGATCCTCTAATGAAAGATTATCGATGCCTACTTCAGGGTTGACGGCTGCTGCCATACCGACAACGGCTACCTGATGATCCTTGAGCTCATCGGCAGGAATGCCTTCTTTTTCTTCAGCAAATACATCAGAGTTTCCGATTTGAACGGTTCCTTCAGCCACTTGGGAAAGGCCGGTTCCAGAACCGCCCGCCTGCACTTGAATGTCGGCATCTGGATTTTCATCCATGAATTTTTCCGCCGCGGCTAAGACAAGAGGCTGCATCGCTGAAGATCCGGAAATCGTTAAAGAGCCTGAAGCCTTATTTTCTGTTTTATCGTTTTGTTTGCCTTCTTCTGCATTACCGTTTGTATTATTGCTCCCACATGCTGCTGCGAAGACAACTAAAACGGACATGATGAACATCAGTGTGATCTTTTTAAATGGTTTCACTTCTAATCCTCCCACGTAAATGTGTAATTTGTCCTACGTGTATAGCGTACCTTTCTTGTATTAATCTTGTTTAAATGAATTATTAAGGTTTTGTAAATTAAGCTTGAATATTGTATAAAAGCAGGAAAGAAAGGGAAAAGAAGCAAAAAAAAAAGCACCCGCATGCTTGATGCGGGTGCTTCTTTCAAAAAAGGAACTTAAGACCTATTCGGTTGCTTCTTTTTCAATTTTGTCCTTATTTTTTTCTTTTGTGTTCTCTTTGTCCTGTTTTGATTTCAGCTCAAAATACTTATCCAGCACTTTTCTGCCAATATCATTCGTAATGGAGTATCTTTTGCTGTAATCATTGTAGGCCCAAGGAACAACGACGGAAATGGCGACCTCCGGGTTGTCGTAAGGCGCATAAGCGACAAGTGTCGTATTATACGTAGGCATTCCCGTCTTCGATTTATCCGGTCCGTCATAGAAAGACTGGGCCGTTCCCGTTTTACCGGCGGGTTTATACGATGCAGATGCAAACTCTCCTGCTGCCGTCCCATTCGTCATAACCCGTCTGAAACCTTTTTGGACGGTTTCGATCTCTTCCTTGCTCATGTCCACTTTGTTCAATACTTCCGGCTGAATCGATTCCGTCACGGCTCCGATGCCTTTTTTCGAATCAGGCTCTCTGATTTCCTTCACGATCTGGGGCTTCATGCGGTAGCCGCCATTGGCAATCGTTGACACATACTGTGCCAGTTGCAGCGGTGTGTACGTGTCATACTGTCCGATGGCAAAGTCGAGCAGGAAACCTGGCAGCTTTTTGGAGCCTTGGTATCCCGTTGCTTCATTCGGAAGGTCGATGCCGGTTTTAACACCGAGACCGAATTGATTGAAATAATACCTGAATGTACTGAAGGCTTTCGTATTAAGGTCCAGCGGCTGGTGGGGCTTATACTGCCCTTTTCCGACCGCTATCGCTGTTTTAAACATAAATACGTTCGAAGACTGTTCCAGCGCTCCCTGGATGCCCAATGTTCCGAGATTGCTGGACCAGGACTTTTTCGGTTTGCCTTGCCCGATATAAAGCGGTTCATCATAAAACGTCGTATTTAAATTAATCGCTCCCGTTTGCAGCCCTGTTAAAACGGTGGCTCCTTTGACAGCGGATCCCATTGCATACGAAGACGTCATCGTGCCGAGCGCATAGTCTTCGACTTTTAAATTGCCGTTTTTATTTTTAAGCTGCTTGCCGGCAACCGATAAAACTTCGCCGTTTCTCGGGTCCATCATGACGACGAAGGCGCGGTCGAGAAAAGGTGCGCTGTGCTGGGTTTTGGCTTTTTTCAGCTCATCCCCGATGATCTTTTCAATCGCCTTTTGCATCTCGACATCGACCGTCAGCACCAGGTCTTTGCCGCTTTCGCCCTTTGATAAGATTTCCGTGTCGACGATTTCCCCGTTTTTATCGGTTATATTTTTCACTTTCGATTTTTGACCCTGCAGCACATCTTCATATTCCGCTTCAAGATAGCTTTTTCCGACCCGGTCATTTCGGTTGTAGCCGCGTGACAAATAATAGTCGAGCTGGTTTCTCGGAAGACCTTCATTCGAATCGGAAATGCTTCCGATCATCGTTCTGAGCAGCCCGTTATACGGATAGTCGCGCTTCCAATCGGCCGTCACGTCAACTCCCGGAAGCTCGTCCAAGTGTTCGCTGACAACAGCCATTTCTTTTGAAGTCACGTCTTTATTTTTAATATATTGCGGTGTCGACGCATAACCGGAATCCATCTGCCGTTTAATCGCGAGCACTTCCAAATCTTTGTCCGTTAATTCGTTCAGCATGTCTTTTGTAATTCTGTCGAGCTGAAGCTGGTACAGATCGTCTTCGGATAATGTACCGTCTTTGACTTTCTTCCGGTCCTTTGCGGTGATCAGTTTTTCAGCTTCCTTCGGCCTCGTTAATATCCAATAGTCCTTTTTATCCCGCTCCGTTATTTTATCCGTGTCTACGTCGATCATCTCCGCCAGCTTTCGTGCAACTTCCAGGCGTTCCTTCTGCGGGGTTGAGGACGTCCTTGTGTATGTAATTGCGTTCAGCGGCTTATTTTTGACGATCGTATTTAAGTTCCTGTCATAGATTTTTCCTCTTGGAACAGTTGAAACGCCGACGTTATCCTCCTGCTGAACTTCGTTTTTATAGTCTTCCCCGTATACGATTTGTACCACGCCAAGGCGTACGACGACTGCTGTAAAAATCACAAACGCAAGAAAAAACAATATATTCAGCCTGATGGGCAGCGTTTTTCGCTTTTCTGTTTTCGGTTTCCTTTTTATCAATTGCATCACCTTCTTTAAATAAAGAAAAGACACCTTATGAAAAGGTGCCACATATATTGTAAAGTTTTTTTCGGCATTTTTCTACTAATTTCCCTCAAGATTAAAAAATTCACCTTTTGCCTTCGATATAGCTCGGTTCGGCCGTTTGCTTCTGCGCATCCTTTCCGACCGTTTCCCGGGCGGGTTCTGCCAGTTGAATATCTTTGACGAAGTAGTAAATCAGCGTATGGCCGGCCCCAAGCAATACTAAAGAAACGGGTATTCCCAAGTCCTCCTTTAATAATGAGACAAGGAGCAAAAAAACCAAAATGGAGGCAATCCGCCCGATGTTTAAAAAAACTTCCCGTACCACGATATATTCAATCCTTGCTTTCCTCGCGTACCTCGCTTTGCCGATCACATCGTAGGTCAGCGATGAATACGGAACAAGCAAAATCGGATAGCCGATCGCAATCGCTATGGCATAAAGAAGCAGTGTCACATATGTCATATGAAACAATATAAGGAAAAGGGCTCCGAATAAAACAAGGCCTCCGATTAAAATGGCTTTTTTGCGCGTGTTTTTTTTAATCATCCTTGTCGCAAAATAGTAAGCAAAAAAAGAAACAGCCGAATTCAACAGTCCGAATTTCCCCAGGGCCATCTCGCTCTTTGTCGTAATAAAGACAAAGACATTGATCAAAAAAACAAAAATCCCTTCACGAAGCCCCTGGAAAAAGTGGGCATTGGTAACGTTGCGCCAGTTTGCATCCGCATTTCGCTCCGCCCAGATTCTTTTCAACATATACCGGCCGCGCGACTCCCTTCGCTTTAAAAAGAAGCTGGTGATCACAGCTACTGTAAACAAAGCCAGCGAAAGGCTGAAGATCACCGTATATCCCGTATTGTCAGCGAGTCGCGAGATGACATAACCGGCGACGATCGGTCCGATCATGCCGGCGCCTGAATTTAAAACGCCGAGAAACCCGTTAAAAAAATCTCTCGTTTCCGGTTCAGTGATTTCAAATGTCAGTACATTAAAAGCAAGCCAATAAAATCCGTATCCGACTCCAAGGACACCGCCGAGCAGCACCAATCGCGATCCGGCATTTTCCCCCGCCAATAAAACGGTTAAATAAAACACGGCTAAAAAAGATACGCCAAACCTTAAAATAAAGACTCTGTCGATTTTTTTTGCCAAGCGCCCGGCTAACATAAAGGTAAGCGGCTGCATGACAACGATTGACAGATTATAAATCGCCAAGTCAAGAAACTTTCCCGACTGCTTCCAGAGATACACGTTCACAAACGTATTTGAAAGCGCAATGCTCAGCGAATAAAGGCCGCCGACAGTAAGCAAAAGCAGCAGGTCTCTGTTTACTTCAACATCGCCTATAATGTTTTTGATTCTGCTCATAACTGACTCCCCTTTACTGATACACCTTAGTCTGTCACATCAAAAGTCAGTTATGTACCAAGATCCAAAAGAAACGAAAAACAAAAAAGGCCCGCTTTCGCGGACCTTTCCTGCGGTCAATATTATTTTGCTTCGCTGTATAGGCGAGCAACTTCATCCCAATTGACGACATTCCAGAACGCTTTAATGTAGTCTGGACGACGGTTTTGGTAGTTCAGGTAGTAAGCATGCTCCCAAACGTCAAGGCCTAAAACAGGTGTTTTACCTTCTGAAAGCGGGGAATCCTGGTTTGGCGTGCTTGTGATTTCAAGCTCTCCGTTATTTACGACAAGCCATGCCCAGCCGGAGCCGAAGCGTCCTGCAGCTGCCGCAGCGAAATCTTCTTTGAATTGATCAAAGCTGCCGAATTTTTTGTCGATCGCTTCAGCCAGTTCACCGCTAGGAACGCCGCCGCCGTTTGGTGAAAGAAGCGTCCAGAAAAGAGAGTGGTTGGCGTGTCCGCCGCCATTGTTGCGAACCGCTGTGCGGATGCTTTCCGGAACAGCATCAAGATTTGCTACAAGCTCTTCAACAGACTTGCTTTCAAGATCTTGCTTGCCTGCCACCGCCTCATTCAATTTTGTAACATATGTGTTATGGTGCTTCGTATGGTGAATATTCATCGTTTCTTTGTCGATGTGCGGTTCTAACGCATCGTAAGCATAAGGTAATTCTGGAAGTTTGTAAGCCATTATCAATTCCTCCTTAAAATTGTATGTATTGAAATGCCGCCATTTAGCAAGCCTTTCCTCTTTCAATTTATCAAAAGAAAGGGCTTGTTTCAATGGAAATGCTCACAAAATGATCACAAATACATTTCTTTAGCGGACATACTCAACTTTATCCCTTCCTTCTTTATTTTAAACATCTTTTCGGGATTATTTCAAAACTGTATAGAGGAAAAAGCCGATCATGATCAGCTGGATCACACCTTTTGCAAACACACCGGAGATGAAACCGATGAGCGACCCGACTCCGATCTTCGCCGCGGTTTTGATGTCTTTTCGATGGACGATCAACTCTCCGGCCACAGCACCGATGAAGGGACCGAGTATAATGCCCGCCACAGGGATCGCAAACGGTCCGATCAAAAGCCCAGCCGTGCTGCCCCATATCGCCGCCCTGCTGCCGCCGAAACGTTTGATTCCGAGAAGATTTGTTACATAGTCGGCTGCAAATAAGACGGCCGTAAATATCCCTTCCACAATCCAAAATATGTATGAGTAATCGCCGAATGTAAATAAAAACCCATAGAGCACGAAGCCAGCAACGATAAATACGACACTCGGAATAATCGGAAAAACAAGCCCGGCAAAAGCAACGGCAAACATGGCCGCAATAATGAGCCAGTATAAAACGTCCATTTTTATGTCGCCTCCTGTCTAAAAATTTGCTTTTATTATACCTTGTTTCCCCCCAAAACACTCTTCCTGATCGATAAAGTTCCTTGTGTTCATTCATTTGTGACGATACAATAATGCAGATACATTATAGAAATAGGAAGTGAAGTCTGAATGAAGTTATTCCAGCTGCTATTTAAAAGTACATACTCCCCGCCCGCCGTCGCCAAAACGCGATTTCAGGGGATAGGAAAATCCATTTTATACGTGTTTCTGCTCAGCATCATCGCCGCTCTGCCCAACCTTTACCATACGAGCAAAGGCATGGTGCAGACCATGAACAGCTTTCAAACAGCGGTTAAAGAAATTCCCGATTTCTCCATTAAAAACGGCACTTTGGATACGGATGCAAAGAAAGCGAAGGAAGCACAGTCGTTCGGATTTGTCGTCGTCTTTGATCCAACCGATTCTTACGGGACAAAACAGATTAAAGATAAGCGCAATTCCCTCGGCATTTTAAAAGACAAATTCGTGATCGCAATCGATGGACAAGTTCAGGAAATGCCTTACACCATGCTGCCGGAAGACATGACAAAACAGGATATATTGTCGCTCATCGAACAAAACAAATCGGTGATCGTTCCCGTATTGTGCGCGCTGCTGTTTTTGGCGACTGCTGCAGGCAAATTCATTGATGTGACAGTCCTTGCTGTCATCGGACTTTTGATTCGGAATGCGCAAAAGAAAAAGCTGTCCTATAAACAGCTGTGGGTGATGTCGGCTTATGCCATGACGCTTGCCACCGTTTTCTTCATGGTGATGGATAGCTTGCAAGCCCTTGTCCCGAGTCAGTTTTTATTAAATTGGGCTGTCAATTTTATCATGCTGTTTCTTGCTGTGAAAGAAGTGCCTTCCCAAAAAACAGCGGGATAAGCCTTTTTGTTGTCATGTTAAAAAAAGGACAAGCGTAAAATAGTAAAAAACAAACGAAATGGGGACAAGTTAAAATGAAGCGTCTTATCGTGTTCCTTTCTATTTTGCTGACCTTGTTCATTGTTTATTATGACATCAAATCAGGCACCATCCCGCAAAAGGCTCTGCCTGTAACAGCTGCAGCCCAAGAACCCGCCGGTGCCCTTCACTATAAAACGGTTACCGTAAAACCGGGACAAACGGTTTTTTCAATCATCGGCGAAAAGCATATTCCCGCTGACAAAATCGCGCAGGACTTTGAAGCGCTGAATCCGAATGTCAAAGCAGGCAGCATACAGGCAGGAGCCACCTACAAATTCCCCGTTTATCAGGAGTAAACGTTAATTTCTTGTCAGTTTCATGAACGGGCGTTACAATAAGACTTGTAAACGATTCGGTATAAGAAATGGGGCTTTCTGCTCCAGAATTATACTTAAGGAGCGAATTCAAGTGAGTGAAATCACACATCGTACAAAAACGCGTCCCGTCAAAGTGGGACCTTTAACAATAGGCGGCAACAATGAAGTCGTCATCCAAAGCATGACAACAACAAAAACGCACGATGTCGAAGCAACGGTCGCCGAAATCAACAGGCTGGCTGAAGCCGGATGTCAAGTCGTCCGCGTTGCCTGTCCTGATGAACGGGCTGCCGACGCGATCCCTGAGATCAAAAAACGGATCTCCATTCCGCTTGTCGTGGACATCCATTTCAACTATAAACTCGCGTTAAAAGCAATCGAAGGCGGAGCCGATAAAATCCGCATCAATCCCGGAAATATCGGCCGACGTGAAAAAGTCGAAGCCGTCGTTAATGCGGCAAAGGAAAAAGGCATTCCGATCCGCATCGGTGTCAACGCGGGATCTCTTGAAAAGCGGATTCTTGAGAAATACGGCTATCCAACGGCTGACGGTATGGTCGAAAGCGCCCTCCATCATATCAAAATCCTTGAGGACCTTGATTTTCACGATATCATCGTCAGCATGAAGGCTTCAGATGTCAATCTGGCTATTGAAGCTTATGAAAAAGCGGCGAAGGCATTCGACTATCCTCTCCATTTGGGGATCACAGAGTCAGGCACATTGTTTGCCGGAACAGTCAAAAGCGCTGCCGGCCTCGGTGCCATCCTTTCCAAAGGCATCGGAAACACCCTGCGCATTTCTTTAAGCGCGGATCCGGTTGAAGAAGTAAAAGTGGCAAGGGAATTGCTGAAATCTTTCGGGCTTGCTTCAAATGCCGCAACACTGATTTCCTGCCCGACCTGCGGAAGGATCGAAATCGACCTGATCAAGATCGCCAATGAAGTGGAAGATTATATCGCCAAAATTAAAGCCCCGATCAAAGTCGCCGTACTCGGCTGTGCAGTCAACGGTCCGGGGGAAGCGCGGGAAGCTGACATCGGCATTGCGGGCGCCCGTGGCGAAGGCCTTCTTTTCCGGAAAGGGGAAATCGTTCGAAAAGTCCCTGAGGAAACGATGGTCGAAGAGCTGAAGAAAGAAATCGACAAGCTTGCCGAAGAGCATTATGCCAAACAAGAGGCTGAAAAAGAAAAATTAAACACATAACAAAAAGCTTGACGGAAATCCGTCAAGCTTTTGCTTTAGAAAAATGGCGCTATAAATATGCCAAGTACTAAAGAAACTGCACCGATACCCATTGCCCAGGCTCCTAAGCCAGCTGCTCCTTGTCTTCTGGCTATATAACCGACAATGATCCCTGCGATTCCCAATAATACGGGAAGCATAAACAATGAAATAATGGAAAGCGCTAATGCGATATATCCGGTTACACGTCCGCCTGCTGCATCGGCATCACCGTTAACAGCTTCTCGATCGCGGCCGTTTTCCGCACGATACGGCTGCGGGGCAACTTCTGCGGCCGTTTCTTCTAAATATTCATCATTATCACCTAAAGTCGCATCGACTAGGTCTGCATCATAACCAGCACGGTTACGGGTTTTTTGATCTCGGTCCATTCGTTATCCCCCCTCTTTAATCCATAAAGGAGCATTTATAGTGTAAGCATTCTTGGACGAATTCATGTTTGCTAAACTTTACTGTAAATGTTAAAAGTTTATGATAAACTGAAGGAATGGATGAGAAGGAGTGTGGACATGTTACATTTAGGAATCGATATTGATGGAACGATCACAGCTCAGGATACTTTTGTTCCCTACTTAAACGAGTCATTCAGCCTTTCCATCACATTGGACGATATCAAAGACTATGACTTGACAAAGCTTTTGAACATTTCTGATGAGGATTTTTGGAAATGGATGAATGAAAATGAGCCCCGCATATATCAGGAAGCATTGCTTGCACAATACGCCAAACAGACGCTTGACGAGCTGAAACAGCAGCACAGGCTGATATATATTACAGCGAGAAGGGACCACCTCAAGGACATTACCTTTAACTGGTTCCGCCAACACAATATTCATTACGATCACATCGAACTTGTCGGCGGACACGACAAACTTGAAGCTGTGTTAAAACACGGCATTGATGTTTTTTTTGAAGATCATCATGGAAACGCCACAATGATCGCCAAAGAAGCTGATATCCCTGTCCTTCTGTTTAACACACCTTACAATCAGCTGCCGTCCGATTCAAATATTATCAGAGTCAACAGCTGGCTTGAAGCCGCAGACTGGCTCAGAAAAAACAAAAAATATCTCGAATCAAAAAAAAGCATGTAAGTCAGACTTACATGCTTTTTTGCAAGTATAAACCGGCAATTGCCGAACGATGTCTACACCTCGATGCCGCTTTCTTCACAGTTCGGGCATGTGCCGTAAATTTCAAACTTATGACCGCTGATCTGATAACCGTCAAGATCATCGGTGAGCTTCTCCATCGGACACAGTTTAATTTCTTTCGTCTTGCCGCAAACCATGCAAATGAAGTGATGGTGGTGATGAACGGAAGAGCATTTGAAACGGAACAGCTTTTCACCTGAAAGCTCTGTCGTTTCCAATATGCCAAGCTCCTCAAACAGGGACAGATTTCTGTAAATCGTATCAAAGCTTAAACCAGGGTAGTCATCATTCAAAGCGTTCAGTACATTCTTCGCCGTTAAATATTTATCAGAATCACTAAAAAGCTGAAGCATATCCTCCCGCTTGCTTGTGTATTTATACCCTTTCTCCTTTAACAGATCAAGCGCTTCCTGTACGTTCACGGCGAATCCTCCTTTTGATTTTATTAAAGCTGATGCATAATATCAGTATGAAAATAGACAGCAGCACGATCGTTCCGCCCGGTGCAAGATCCAGATGGTAAGCGAGCACAAGCCCGATAATGACGGACAGCTCCCCAAACAGTACGGAAAAGAAAATCGCCTGCTTAAACCCTTTCGCTATGCGCATGCTTGCCGCGACAGGGAGCGTCATCAGCGCGGAAACAAGCAATGTACCGACGATTCTCATCGAGGCGGCAATGACAAGTGCCACGATCAAAATAAAAATAAAATGAATCCATTTCGCGGAAATGCCTGATGCTTTGGCATGCTCTTCATCAAACGAAAGCAAAAACAGCTCTTTAAAAAGAGAAAAAATCACGATGAGAACAGCGGCCGAGATGCCGACGATCACCAGCAGGTCTTCGCGCGAGACCGCGCTGACGCTTCCGAACAGATAGCTGAACAGATCTGTATTAAATCCTTGTGCAAGCGAAATAAAAATAACGGAAACACCGATGCCCCCCGACATAATAATCGGAATCGCCAGCTCCTGATAATGCTTATAAACCGTTCTGAGCCTCTCGATAATCAAAGAACCGCCCACAGAAAACATCATCCCGAAATAGATCGGGCTGACACCGGCCAGCATCGTAAACTGCTTTCCCAAATAAAGGCTTGCAGCAATTCCGGCTAATGAAACGTGGCTGAGCGCATCTGCGATGAGTGACAGGCGCCTGACAACAATAAAGACGCCGAGCAACGGTGCGATCAAACCGATCAATATTCCTGAAATAAACGCGTTTTGCAAGAAATCATATTGAAAAAAAGGTGTCAGCATTATTCGTGTCCTCCATGATGATGGTTATGGCTGATGGCTTGGACATCATGACCGTAAAATTGCGAGAGGTCCTGATCTGTCATCGACTCAAACTCTTCCGCATTGCCGTGAAAATGAAGATGCTTATTCATACAGGCAACATGTGTGACTTTATCGGAAACCGTCCCGACATCATGTGTGACAAGAATCAATGTGATCCCTTTTTCCCGGTTTAAACTTTCCAGCAGCTGATAAAAGCCTTCAACCGTTTTTTGATCGACGCCAACCGTCGGTTCGTCAAGAATGAGCAGTTTCGGTTCGCTGACTAGCGCTCTTGCGATAAATGTCCTTTGCTGCTGTCCACCGGAAAGCTCGCCGATATTTCTGTCTTTCAATTGTGTAATCCCGACGGCTTCAATCGCCTCAGCCACTTTCTGTTTATCGGCTTTTGACATTCGTTTAAACAGGCCGAGCTTGGCGGTCAGACCGCTGGCCACCACTTCATATACCGAAGCGGGAAACCCGGTATTAAAGCTGTTTGCCTTTTGGGAAACGAAACCGATCTTATTCCAGTCTTTAAATTTTTTGATCGGGACGCCGAATAATTTCAACTCACCTTGTTGCGGCTTTATTAATCCGAGTATACATTTTAACAAGGTTGTTTTTCCCGAACCATTCGGACCGACCAACCCGAGAAAAGCGCCTTCATTAACCGTTAAATTGATATCTTCTATCACATTTCGATGTTCATAGGAATATGAAACATCTTTCATTTCGATAATGGGTTGTTTCACTTTCTTTCACCTTCAAATTCTCCAGAATCATTACGATTTAACACACAAAAAGAAAATGGCAGCCGGATGCCAGCAAGCCATTTTCAACCGATTGAACAGTTCATTCTTAAATTATACATAGAATCATAAAAAAAGTAAATAAAAGCCTAATGAATCGCGTTTTTAAACCGTCCGCCCCGCGTTTCATGCGTGTCCATGATCGTAATAAACGCCTGTTTGTCAATATCGAATACGATCGATTTAAGCTTCGTCACCTCAAGCCTTGTGACGACAGCGTAAATCACTTCTGTATCTTCATCAGAATAGCCGCCTTTTCCTTTCAGCTTTGTTGTCCCCCGTCCAAGACGGTGCAAAAGCGCGTCAGAAATTTCTTCGTATTGGTCTGATACGATAATAACGGCTTTTGTCTCATCAAGCCCTTGAATTACGCCGTCGATCGTTTTCATCGCGATATAGTACGTCATCACGGAAAACATCGCCTGTTCAGGCCCAAACACAAAGCCGGCCCACGTAAAAATAAAAACATTGACGAACATCACAAATTCGCCGACTGAAAACGGCAGTTTTTTTGTGAGCAAAATCCCCAGAATCTCCGTTCCATCCATAGAACCGCCGTTACGAATCACAAGCCCTACGCCGAATCCGAGCAAAAGTCCGCCGAAAACAGCAGCCAATATAGGCTGAGTCGTAACCCCTTCTACATGATGCAACAGTGTTTCAATAATGGACAAGCTGAATATACCGATCAGTGTAGAAATAACAAACGTTTTCCCAATATGCTTGTAGCCGGAAACCATGAATGGAATGTTCAGGACCACAACAAGAAGGGCGAAGTTGATGTAAGGTGTATCTTTAAACAGGTAGTCTAAAATTAGAGAAATCCCAATGATGCCCCCATCGATAATGTTGTTTGGAACTAAAAATAATTCAATGCTTGCGGCTGCACAGGCAGCACCGATCAGAATCATGATGATCCGAAATAGCATCCGGACCGCTGATTCTTTTTTATGCTGTTTTTTCGTTGCCATGCTGTCTCTCCTTTTGAGCTGAACTGTCCTTTCTTATCATCATATCATTTAACAGAATGAAATAAAAAAAAAACACATTTTCCGTACTCCGCCATACATTAGTTCAGAGGGGAGGAATGGACGTGATTTTATTTCAGAAAATGGTCCTTCAGCGCTTAAACCAGGTGACGGCCGATGATGTGCTGAAGTATGCTAAACAATACGGAATTGATGTGACACGAAAACAGGCTCTCGAGGTCGAAAAGCTCGTCAACGGGAAAAACATTAATATTTTCAATGAAGAAGAGCGAAAAAAACTGCTGCGGCAAGTTGAGGCTGTTACTTCAAAGGAAGCCGTCCAGCTTTTAAATCAGCTGTTCGCACAATATGTATCATAAAAGGGGCTCTATAAGGCCCCCTTTCATCATTGCGCTTTAATTTTTTCCAAAAGCTCTTCATCAAACGCTTTATTTTTAAGCATTTCGATTTCGAATTTGTATGGAGGCTTTTTATTTTTCTTATCCTCTCCTACATAAGGTGTTTCAAGGATCTTCGGGATGCTTTCAAGCTGATCGTGGTGAACGACGTATTGAAGCGCATCAAAGCCGATTTCCCCGAACCCGATGTTTTCATGACGGTCTTTTCTCGCTCCTCTGACATTTTTGCTGTCGTTGATATGAAGCACTTTTAAACGGTCGATCCCGATGATTTTATCGAATTCGTTCAACACCCCGTCAAAATCTGAAACGACATCATAGCCTGCATCGTGTGTATGGCACGTATCAAAGCAGACCGACAAATGTTCATTGTGGGTGACGCCGTCGATGATCTGTGCAAGCTCTTCAAATGTCCGGCCGCATTCCGAACCTTTGCCGGCCATGGTTTCCAGAGCGATTTGCACGTCCTGTTCAGGATCGATTACTTCATTTAGCCCTTCAATGATTTTTTTAATGCCTGTGTCAGCTCCGGCACCGACATGAGCGCCTGGGTGAAGGACGATTTGTTTCGCCCCGATGGCTGCCGTCCTTTCAATTTCAGACCGGAGAAAGTCGACGCCAAGCTCAAATGTCGCCGGGTTTGTCGTATTGGCAATATTGATGATATATGGCGCATGGACGACAATATCGCTAATCCCGTGCTCTTCCATGTGGGCTCGTCCGGCTTCAATATTCAAGTCCTCGATTTTTTTTCTGCGGGTGTTTTGGGGCGCTCCCGTATAGATCATAAACGTATTGGCGCCGTATGAACTTGCCTCCTGACTGGCCGCCAGCAGCATATGTTTTCCGCTCATTGAAACGTGTGAACCGATTTTTAACAAAATGGTTTCCCCTACTTTCCTTTTCTGAATTGTTTTCTTTTTTCCTGTCTTTTGATCTTATTGATTTCTGTTTTCATTTTTTTCTTATAGCCGGGCTTGACCTTTCTCGGCTTTTTCACAAGCCGCTTGGCGGTTTCATCCGTTTCATCCGGCTTTTTTTTGCGATTTTGCCGGCGCTTTCGGTCATCGATCTTTTTCCATTCGCCTTTTTCAAGCCGCTTGTTTTCAAAGACGATCCCCATTTGCTCAAGCCTTGTCAGCGCGTCTTCATCAGATGTATCATAAAATGTCATCGCTGTTCCCGATGACCCGGCGCGCGCTGTACGGCCGACGCGGTGAACGTAAAAGTCAAGGTCTTCCGGCAGCTCATAGTTGATGACATGGCTGACGCCTTTAATGTCAATGCCCCTTGCCGCCAAGTCAGTCGCAATGATGTAGGTGAACTCAAGGTCGCCGATTTGCTTCATGACTTTTTTGCGTTCTCTCGGGGTAAGCCCGCCGTGAAGAAGCCCCACTTTCATCCCTTTGTCAGAAAGGAACGCGGCGATATCGTCAGCGGTTGTTTTTGTGTTGGCAAAGACGATCGCCAAATATGGGTTTAAGTGTGTCATGACCTCCAGCAACAGTTCATGTTTATCCCTGTGCCGTGAAGGGATCAAAATGTGCTCGATTTTTTCGGCTGTAATATGCCTCGGTTCAACATGCGCATATTTTGGATTGGCCATATATTTTTTTAAGAACGGTTTTAACTTTTCGGGAATCGTCGCGGAAAATACGAGCATTTGCAGATTTTCCGGCATGTGGGAACCGATAAAATCAACATCCTCTAAAAAGCCCATATCGAGCATTAAATCAGCTTCATCAATGACGAGCGTTTCCGCTTTGTGCACGTCAAGCGCCTGTTCTCTGATCAGATCGGCGATCCTTCCCGGCGTCCCGACTGCAAGATGAGGCTGTGTTTTCAGTTTATCGATCGTTTTCTGCTTATCAGTACCGCCGATAAAACATTTTGAACGAATCGCTTCATCCGGACGGCAAAATTTTGTGATTTTCAGCACTTCCTGATGAATTTGATTTGCCAGCTCTCTTGTCGGAGCCGTAATCACGGCCTGAACGATATCTTTTTCAGGATCGATTCTGCTCAAAATCGGCAGCAGATAGGCATGGGTTTTTCCCGTCCCTGTCTGCGACTGCCCGATGGCGCTCTCCCCTTTGAGAGCTGAAGGGATCAATCGTTTTTGAATATCTGTCGGCTCATAAAAACCTAGCTGGTGTACGGCCTCTATGATAAACGGCTTTAAATCGTACATGTCAAATTTCGTTTGTTTCATTTTCCCAACTCCTTCTTGGAAGGCGTCAAAAGACGCTCCAAGCATTATCCTATATGGCTGAATTGTGCGCTTATGTATGCTTTTTTATGCCGCAGCGCCAAAAAAGGCTGGTATCATGTCCATCATTAAATTATAACTGATACCGCGAAAAAAAACCATCTTTGCCAACGCAGCTCGGGCGCCAGAGACAAAAGCACTTTAGACAGAGGCTGCATACCCTATCAAGAGAAGGATTTGGAAAGGAGGTACAAGTATGTATCAACAACAGCCGATGAGAAATCGGCCGGGATTTGGGCCGCAGCGGCCATCCAAAACCTTAATGCAGCGAAATACGGGAATGAGGATGTACCAGCAGCCTCCCGGACAACAGGGGTTTCAGCAGTTTTTTAACCCTCTCGGCCCCGTTCAGCAGCAGCCCGCCGCCCGCGGAGGCGGAATTCAGGGATTCCTGTCCAAATTGCTGCCGGGCGGATCAGCAGCAGGAGGAGGAACAGGCGCCGGATTCGGAGGCGGAGGTGCAGGAAGCGGACTCGGCGGAATTCAGGGGCTTGCCAACCCGTCTTCTATTTCAAACATGCTCGGCAATGTGCAAAAGGCGCTGGGCGTCGCTCAGCAAGTGACCCCGATGATACAGCAATACGGGCCGCTTGTCCGCAATCTGCCGGGAATGGTGAAAATGTTCAGACAGCTGAATTCGGAAGACAGCGCTGAGGAGAACGCAGAAGAGGAAAAAGAAGAACCGGAAAAAAAGACAGAAACAAGTGTCAAAAAAGAGGCTTCCAAACCGGAAAAAGCGAAATCCAAAGACAGCCTTCCGCAATCAGGACGTTCCGCCCCTAAAAAGGAAAGAAAAACCGGAGACTCTAAACCAAAACTGTATATATAACATTCTTTGATATCTCCTCCTGGATCAGATATAATGAGGGCAAAGAGACTGCAAGAAAATAAGCCGTTTTTACGGCTTTTTATATGCCCGGTCTTAACGTTATAGGAGGACTAAAGAATGAACGTTATTAAAATATCGCCGCGCGGCTACTGCTACGGTGTCGTCGATGCCATGGTGATCGCAAAAAACGCGGCTCTTGATAAAAGTCTGCCAAGACCGATATATATTTTAGGAATGATCGTTCATAACAAGCATGTCACAGATGCATTTGAAAAAGAGGGCATCTATACGCTTGACGGTCCAAACCGACTCGAAATTTTAAATAAGGTTGACAAAGGAACCGTTATTTTTACCGCACACGGCGTATCTCCGGAAGTCCGCAAAGCGGCTGAAGAGAAAGGGCTGGTCGCCATTGATGCAACATGCCCCGATGTGACGAAAACGCATGATCTAATCCTGAAAATGAAAGCTGAAGGCTACCATGTCATCTATATCGGCAAAAAAGGGCATCCTGAACCAGAAGGCGCTGTGGGCGTCGCCCCTGACATCGTCCATTTGGTCGAAACCGAAGAAGATGTAGAGCGGCTGGATGTGGATTCAGACAAACTGATCGTTACAAATCAAACAACAATGTCCCAATGGGATGTCCACGATATTATGGAAAAGGTAAAAGAAAAATATCCTCATGTCGAGTTTCACCAGGAAATCTGTCTGGCCACCCAAGTTCGGCAGGAAGCGGTTTCTGAACAGGCGAAAAAAGCCGACCTGACGATTGTCGTCGGCGACCCGAAAAGCAATAATTCCAACCGCCTCGCGCAAGTGTCTGAGGAAATCGCCGGTACAAAAGCATACCGGATCGGCGATTTAAGCGAATTGAAGCTGGAATGGCTTGAAGGTGTCGAAACGGTGGCAGTGACCGCCGGCGCATCAACACCGACGCCGATCACAAAAGAAGTGATCCGCTTTTTAGAACAGTTTGACCATGAAGATCCGTCCACATGGTCCGTCAGCCACGATGTGCCGCTGCAAAAAATATTGCCTAAAGTTAAAGCAAAAAACTGAAGCTTCAGGTCAGCTTGTAGAGAAACCGATGTTTTTCTGCAAGCTTTTTGTTGTTTTAAATGGTTTTGATGCCAGCGTATTTTTCTGCTTTGAACTTTTTACCTCAGCATCATATGGCGTTTTTTGTTTTCTGCAGACTGACAAAGGGCTGTCTTACATATGATATGATTACAAATGACAACATGAGGGTAATTCTTTAGTTCGCATTAACAAAAGGAGGTCTCGATGGAACACTTAGACTTGCATCATATATTTGAACTAGGTTTTTTGTTGGTCATGATTGCAGCAGGAATCACCGCGATCGCCAAGAAGTGCAGGCAGCCTTATCCGATCGCGCTTGTGATTGTCGGGACGATCATAGGACTTGTACATATTCCGCTCTTTGAACCATTGAAAGATTTTATTACTGAAGGAGAAGTCTTTAACTTCGTCATCATCACGCTGTTTTTGCCGGCTTTATTAGGGGAAGCGGCGCTGAAGCTTCCTTTTTCCCATTTGAGAGAAAACAAACGGCCCGTTCTGGCACTTGCTTTCGGCGGTACGCTCATCTCGTTTCTGATCGTCGGCTTTTCTTCCATGTGGCTGATGCATTTGGCCATTCCGGCAGCATTTGTCTTTGCCGCACTGATGAGTGCCACAGATCCTGTCAGTGTATTGTCGATTTTCAAAAGCGTCGGCGCGCCAAAAAAGCTTGCGATCGTTGTTGAAGGAGAAAGTCTGTTCAATGACGGGCTGGCGGTTGTGCTGTTCAACATTTCCGCTTTTTACTTGATGACTTATTTGGATCTCGGCATCCAAGGCGCCGGTTTAGGCTTGTGGGAGTTCATCAAAGTGATTTCTCTCGGACTTATCATCGGTGGCGTTCTAGGATATGTCTTTTCCCAGCTCACCAAGTATTTTGATGATTACCCTTTAGAAATTATTTTCAGTATTATTCTGTTTTACAGTTCATTTCTTTTAGCTGAAATGGCGGGAGCCTCCGGGGTAATCGCCGTCGTGGTCGCAGCGCTTATTTTCGGCAATTATGGCGCCAGAATTGGCATGAGCCCGACGACAAAGCTGAATATCAGTAACTTTTGGGATGTCGCCGCCTTGCTCGCGAACTCCCTTGTCTTTTTAATGGTTGGGCTCGAGATCACGAGAATTGACCTGACTGACAAATGGGGGTTGGCCATGATGGCGATTGTGATAGTGCTCATCGCCCGAAGTGCCGCCGTCTATATCAGTCTGGCCTTTATCAAGAAATTCCCGGTTACATGGAAACATACCATCAATTGGGGCGGGCTGAAGGGTTCTCTGTCCATTGCACTCGTGCTGAGCCTGCCGAGAGACTTCCCAGGGCGTGAAGACATTCTCATTTTCGCCTTCAGTGTCGTTTTGTTCTCCCTTGTTGTTCAAGGGCTCACGATCAAACCGCTTCTTGAACGGTTAGGCGTGAATCAAAAAGAAGAAGGCAATCAGGAATATGAGGAATTGCTTGCAAAAGGACATCGCTTAGAAACCGCCATTCAAGAAGTCCAGCAAGTCAAACGCAATTTGCTTATACACGAAGCTGTCTCCAGCGAACTGACAGATCAGTACAAAGAAGAGATCAGCCAGCTGCATCAACAAACCAACAAATTATTCGACACATATCCGGAACTCAAAAACAAACAGCAAACCATCTTGAAAAAACATTCGTTATACGCCCAACATCAAGCGATCGAGAACTTATCAAAGGAAGGTATCATCTCAAACGAAGTCGCTGAACAAGAGCAAGCGCGAATCATTGATGAAATCGTTCGTTTGGAAAATGACCATTAACAAACACAGAAAAGCAGACTGCCCGCAGTCTGCTTTTGGCTTGTAGAGAAACCCATGTTTTTTCTACAAGCTTTTTTGTTATTTCATATCTTGATTCATGTTTCTAAAAACTTCTGGCACAGGGCTGTGAAGAAAACTGGTTCCGTTTTCCCCTCAATCTGCAACTAGCCTGGAGAAATCCACAGCCTTTTTTATATAAAAGTAAACGGATTTGTATTTGTTTCTGACGGAAAAATGGTGACATCGTATTTTTTCTTTTCACACATGACCGACAGCTTTTTTGTGACGCCCTCTTTCATGATTTGCTCGGCGTAGTGGCCTGGATCAACGACATTCAGACCGATCATCATCGCATCATGCGCCGTATGGAAATAAAGATCACCTGTAACGTAGACATCAGCCCCCATTCTTTTTGCCTGGTGGATATATTTATTTCCGTCTCCCCCGAGTACGGCGACTTTCTTCACTTTTGCATCAGGCTTCCCAACCATCCGTGCGCCATTCGCCTGAAGTTTTTCCTTCACATGGCGGGCAAATTGTTCAAGCGTCATGTCTTCCTCCAGCTCGCCGATCCGCCCGAGCCCTTTTTGCAGCGGCGCCTGCTCGACCGGATAGATGTCAAAGGCGACTTCTTCATATGGATGAGCCTTCTTCATCGCTTTGATCACCGCTTTTTCAAGACTGGCAGGGTAGACGGTCTCAATCCTGACTTCGTGAACCCGCTCAAGCTTGCCGGTCTCGCCGATAAATGGGTCGGCTTCATCTAGCGGACGAAAGCTGCCGATGCCTTCAGAGGAAAACGCACAGTGGCTGTATGCGCCGATATGGCCCGCTCCCGCATCTCCAAGCGCCGCCCGGACCTGATCCTCGTAATCCTTCGGAACGTAGACAGCGAGCTTTTTAAAGGGCTCTTCATAGGTTGGAATGAGCACCTTTGTTTTCGTTAACCCCAATGCTTCCGCGAGCATATCATTGACGCCGCCGTCCGCGACATCGAGATTTGTATGTGCCGCATAGACCGCAACATCATGCTTGATGCATTTTTCGATCAGCCTTCCGCCCGGCTGGTCTGTTATGACATGTTTCAGCGGCCTGAAAACCGGGGGATGATGGGCGATGATCAAGTCGACGTTCTTTTCAATCGCTTCGTCCACCGTTTCTTCAAGCACATCAAGCGTAACCATGACGTGTTTGATTTTTTTGTTAAGCGTACCGATTTGCAGACCGATTTTGTCTCCTTCAACGGCAAAAGACTTTGGCGAAAATTGTTCAAACAATTGAATGATTTCATTTCCGTTGATCGTTTTAACCACGTTCGAGAACCTCCTTGAGCTGCTTTATGCGCTTTAGCACGTCTTCATGCTTCAGTTTATTTTCCGCAGTCGGAGCCGCTTTCTCCAACCCGCGGCTAATACCTTCCAAATGGCTGAGCTCCTTTGACCATTTCTTTATAAAAACGGCGTTTTTTTCTTTGGACAAAAACGGGCCTGTCAACAGACCGATTTCAAAATCAACTCCCTGGTACGGACGCGCTTTGTCTCCCGGGCCGGCGGCGAGCACCTCGTAAAACTTGCCGTCTTCTTCAAGAATCTCCTCGCCGATTAGCTCATAATTCTCTTGATAGAGCCATTCCCTGATATGATAAGCGTGAATATTCGGCTGCAGAACAAGCCGCTTCACCCCGCTGAGCTTCCCCTTTCCATGTTCGAGAATGCTTGTGATCAATGCCCCGCCCATTCCGGCAATCGTCACCGTATCCGCTTCACCGGGCTTGACGACCTCTAGTCCGTCGCCTTTTCGAACCGATATCAAGTCGGACAGCTCCAAGCGCTCCACTTGATTTTTCGCGGAATTGAACGGGCCGTCTGTAATTTCGCCTGCGATCGCCCGCTTGGCCAAACCGTTTAAAAGCGCATAGCACGGCAAATACGCATGGTCTGATCCGATATCGGCAAGCACCGCGTTTTTAGGTATGTATTTTGCGACCGTTTCAAGTCTTTTGGACAACTTTACTTCATTCACTACACCATCACTACTTTTCTATATTCATTTTATCCCTTACCATCATATTAAAAAATCGCTTTTTTTCCAAGCGCCTTGCCGCCAAATAAAAAAGCCCTTTGTAAAAGGACTTTTTGGATACCTATTTAATGTTTGACACCCATTTGGCCATCTCATCAAGCTTTTCAGGCGGTACAAGTCCGGCGGGCATTCCGTTTCCGCCTTTTTGAATTTTCTCCTTAATGGCAGCTGTATCCATGTGATCGCCGACTCCTTTTAGCTTGGGACCTGAAACACCTTCATAGTTTTCACCATGACAAGTCACACAGTTCGCCTTGTAAATTTCTTCAGGCGACGCATCCGCTTTGCTTTCTTCAGCGGTTTTATTTCCTTCACCCGCAATTTCTTTTGCATCATTCAGTCCCTTGAATGAAAGGAAAAAAACTAGTGCAATGCCCATAATGGCAATAAGCAGAAATGGTATCAACGGATTGCGGTTCATTTTACATCCCCCTTTTTAATTAACCCAGCCCCTTATGTAAACACTTCTAATTCTACTTTAATTTTACAAAAAGTAAACCGGTTATGAAACAAAAGCTGATGAAGTTCACACTTTAGACAAAATGATGAACAAAGAAGCCGATCATCCTGATTTTTTGATTTGCCATTTGAAAACCATATTTTGAATACGGTTACAGTAACAATTATAAAGGGCTTTTCCGGCAATCTCAAGGTTATAATGGCTTAAAATGAACTTCCACAAGTATTTGCAATATCGAAAGAAATTAAGTAAAATATAATCGAGTTTACCAATAATAGCGCTTTCATAAAAAAGATTGAAAAAAGAACGGATCTTGTGACCCGTTCAACTTATTCGAGAAAATCTTTCAAACGTTTGCTTCTGCTTGGGTGTCTCAATTTACGAAGTGCTTTAGCTTCTATTTGACGAATTCGTTCTCTTGTTACCCCGAATACTTTACCAACTTCTTCCAATGTCCTTGTCCGTCCATCATCTAGACCGAAGCGAAGGCGCAAAACGTTTTCTTCACGGTCTGTCAGCGTATCAAGCACATCTTCCAGCTGTTCCTTCAGAAGTTCATATGCTGCATGATCTGACGGAGACGTTGCTTCCTGATCTTCAATGAAGTCACCCAGATGTGAATCGTCTTCTTCACCAATCGGAGTTTCGAGTGATACCGGCTCCTGAGCGATCTTCAGGATTTCACGGACTTTTTCCGGTGTCAGATCCATGTCTTCAGCAATTTCCTCAGGCGTTGGTTCGCGGCCGAGATCCTGAAGGAGCTGTCTTTGCACACGGATCAGTTTATTGATGGTTTCCACCATATGCACAGGAATCCTGATTGTTCTCGCCTGGTCGGCAATGGCTCTTGTGATCGCCTGTCTGATCCACCATGTAGCATATGTGCTGAACTTGTATCCTTTGCGGTAGTCAAACTTTTCAACAGCCTTCATCAGACCCATGTTTCCTTCTTGAATCAGGTCTAGGAAAAGCATTCCGCGGCCGACGTAGCGCTTTGCGATGCTGACGACAAGCCTTAAGTTCGCTTCAGCCAGACGCCGCTTTGATTCCTCGTCGCCTTCTTCTATCTTTTTCGCGTATTCAATTTCTTCTTTCGCGGATAAAAGGTTTACCCGTCCGATTTCCTTCAAGTACATCCGGACAGGATCATTTATCTTAACGCCCGGGGGCACGCTTAAATCATTCAGGTCAAATTCTTCTTCGGCCTTGGCCAGCTGTTGAATATTAGGATCCTCAGTTTCTTCGTTCTCACTAATTAATTCAACACCTTGCTCTCCTAAAAATTCATAATACTCATCCATTTGGTCTGATTCGATATCGAAACTGGACATGCGCTCAGCAATTTCTTCATATGTGAGCACACCACGTTTTTTTCCGGCCTCTGTTAATTGGTCCCTTACCTGTTCAAACGTGAATTCAGTTTCGGTCTCGTGCGCTTGTTTATCAGCCATTCATGGATCCCTCCTTCCAAACTTATAGACGAATTCTAAAAAGCATCCCGCTTTATTTGTTCCTATTTCACGTTGAAAGCCTTCTTTCTAGTCTAGAGCTTCACGTAAAAGCAATCATAAATTGACAATATGTGATTAGGACAAGCATTTGCTCCTCCGTAAGGATTCATTGCCAAAAGCCCATCCTATTAGATATAACGTTTTATTTGAGCGAACGGTTCAACTTTATGATTTCTTGAGCCAATGCAGCCGCTTTGAGGAAATCTTTTTGCCTTTCGGCTTCAGCCCTTTCAGCTTCTTTTTCTTTTATCATTGACCAATTTCGATAATTCAACACTTTTTTTACATAATCAGATAATTCTGCTTCGCTCAGTTCTTCGTTTACCTGAAGCATTAAAATATCCGTCAGGAGCTGAGCAAGCTCCTGATCCTCGATTCTATTGAAGAGCTGCTGGGTGGAAATCTCAGCCCCCTCTTCATACATGGCATACAGATAAGCGGCAACAGCGCGATGCTGGTCAAGGTTAAATTCCAAACCCACCCGCTCCAACACCTTACCGATGACATCGCGGTCATGAATCATGTGGGCGAGCAGCATCCGTTCCGCATTCTCATGTGCCGGCCGCAGCCCCGTTCTCTTTCGCGGGGAGCGCGAGATAGCTGCGCGCTTTTCGTTTGATTCCTGACGGCTGCTCTCCTTATTGCGCCCCGCAGCCTGCTTAATAAAGACGGATAGCTGATCCTTTAAGGAATCGAATGAAATTGAAAATTCATTTGCCAGCTGCTTGAGATATATTTCCTGCTCCAAAGGCCCGCTTAGCATGCTGGCTTCTTTGAGCACATCGTTGATGTAGGCCAGGCGGTCTCCTTCATCTGAAAGGTTTTTCCCCTTGCGGAAATAGTTCATTTTAAAGGTCATTAAGGTGACGCTGGCCCCTATTACATCCCGCTTAAACTTTTCGCTTCCGAATGTTTTGATGTAGTCATCGGGGTCCAGTCCGTCCGGTATCATGGCCACTTTGACCGTGCAGCCCTTTTTCTGAAGAATGTCGGCCGCTTTCAGCGTTGCTTCATAGCCGGCCTGATCCGAGTCATAGCACAGGATCACTTCACCGACATTGCGCCGGATGATTTTTGCATGCTCTTCAGTGAGCGATGTCCCCATCGTCGCGATCGATTCTTTCACACCCGAACTAACGGCTGATATGACATCGGCAAATCCTTCAAACAGGACCGCCCTCTCTTCTTTGCGGATATGAAGGCGAGCCTGATGAAAATGATAGAGCAGCCTGCTTTTTCGAAAGAGCGGCGTTTCCGGGCTGTTCATATATTTCGGCTGTTCACCCGTGAACGTCCGGCCGGAAAAAGCAATGGTTGTGCCGTGATGGTCATGTATCGGAAACATAATCCGGTTTCGGAAGCGGTCGAAATAACCGTCCCCGTTTTCGCGCCTGATAATGAGCCCTGCTCTTTCCATCAGTGCGGCATCAAAACCTCTCCGTTCCAAAAATTTCGTTATGAAATCCCATGAATCAAGAGCATATCCGATTTCAAACTGCTCGATCTGTTCCATCTTAAAGCCTCTCTCGAGCAGATAATCGAGCGCTTCCTGACCTTCCTTTGTATTGACCAGCAAATGATGGTAAAATTTCTTTAACAGCTCATGGGCTTCCGCCATTTTCTGTTCATTTGAGCTGCTGCCGGTAGCGGCGGTTGTTGAAATAGCCGCTTCAGGAAGATCGATGCGGTATTTGTCCGCCAAGTGGGACACCGCTTCAACAAATGAATAGCCTTCCATCTGTCTTAAAAATGAAAAAACGTTTCCTCCGGCTCCGCATCCAAAACAATGGAAAATCTGTTTTTCTCCAGAAACGGAAAAAGATGGTGTGTTCTCACCATGAAATGGACAGAGCCCAAAATAATTACGCCCCTGTTTTCTTAGCTGGACGTACTCTCCAATTACTTCAACGATATCGGCTGATTTTTGTACTTGTTCCACAATTTCATCTGGTATACGATTGCCCATGTTCCAACACTCCGTCGTACATAATTCGCTGCTTAATACGTAAATCCTTCATTTTTCGACAAGATTTTTTGCAGCTCTTTGACAAATCGCTCCCGGTCTTCTTTGACCAATTTTTTCGGGCCTTTTGTATGGCGTCCGCTTCTTCTCAATTTTTGTGAGACGTGACGGCGGTATAGAGCATGGTCGATGGAACTCTCTTTGAAAAGAAAGCCTCTCTCCGACATCACAAAGACCTTTTTGCCCAGCAAGAGCGATGCAAGCCCGATATCTTGTGTGACGACCACATCGCCGGGACGAACATGGTTGGCAATATACAGATCGGCAGCTTCTTTATGAGGATCGACATAATGCCAATTCTCTTCTTCCTTCCTCGTGACTTGAAAATGTTCAAATGAGGCCACAAAAACGACATTCACTCGGAAGTCCGCTGCTGTTTTTAACACTTCATCTTTTACCGGGCATGCGTCTGCATCGACAAAAATCGTCCTTTCTTTTTCAAGAAGACTAATTCTCCATCCCTCCATCAATCTCCTGCTATAAATACAGGCAAAATCACACAGGTTTAAAAACGATCGAGCTATAAGAATTTGTCGAAAGTTTTTTTCTTGAAATTCTTGACACGATACCCATAATAGTTTATTCGTTCTGTACTTAGCTTAAACCTAAAAGTTAATTATTTTATCACAATTTTTTATTATAATACAAATGGGTAAAAGATGCTATCATTTTCAACTTTCCCGATACCGTCAAAGCAAAAACCCAGGATGGGGTGTCCTGAGTTTTGTTCGTTAGGCCCTTTTTGTCATCATGTTATGGATAATGTTGGCCGTTTCCTCGACCGCCTTATTCGATACATCTACGACTTCACAGCCGATGCGGTTCACGATTTTCTCAAAATATTCGAGCTCCTCTTTGATGCGGTTGATATTGGCATAGATCGCTTTGTCGTTGAGACCGAGCGATTTCAGGCGCTCTTTGCGGATATGGTTCAGCTTGTCAGGGCTGATTTTCAACCCGATACATTTGGCGGGGTCAACCGAAAAAAGTTCTTCAGGAGGATCCACTTCCGGAACGATCGGCACGTTGGCCACCTTGAGACGCTTGTGGGCCAAATATTGCGATAAAGGGGTTTTGGACGTTCTTGACACGCCGATCAGCACGATGTCCGCCTTCAGAATGCCCCGCGGATCTCTGCCGTCATCATATTTCACGGCAAATTCGATCGCTTCCACCTTTTTGAAATAATCTTCATCAAGCTTACGAACCCGGCCCGGTTCATATTTTGCATTGAAACCGTAGACGGATTCCATTTTTTCGATCAAGGGGCCGATAATATCATAATAGACAACATTCGCTTTCTCTGCTTCGGCAATTAAAAATTCGCGAATCTCCGGCACGACGAGGGTGAAGCAGATGATGCCGCCGTCCGCTTCGGCCAGTGCAATCACTTCTTTAATTGTTCCGCGGTCTTCCACATAAGGTATCCGCCTGATATTGGTATGTTCAGATGAACCGTTAAATTGACTGATCGCCGCCTTGACTACGAGTTCAGCGGTTTCGCCGACAGAGTCGGATACAACATAAATCGTGCGGTTACTCATGATATCCCCCCATTTGTTGTTTGCTCTACATGATTTCATTTTCAGATAAGCTGACAAGGATTTTTGTCATGTTCGTTTTGGTGATTCTCCCCACCACTTCATAGCCTTTTTCCGTATCTTTTACAACAGGCAATGCATCAATCTGTTTTTCAATCAGCATTTTGGCAATGTCCAAAATGAAATCATCACGCCTGCACAGCGTAATGTTCGGCATTCTCGTCATGATAATATGGACGGGAATTGAAGGGAGCTCCTGCTTGCCGATGCTTGCTCTGAGCAAGTCTTTTCGTGAAAGTACACCGACTAAGATGGCATTATCATCAACGACAAAAAGCGTTCCTACGTCCTCTAAAAACATCGTGCAGATCGCATCATAGACGGAAACATTTTCATGGATCACCACCGGGATGGACTGAAAGTCTTTTACCTGCAGCTTTTTCAGCTTATCTGCCAAGAGCTGCGTGCCTGTCTTTCCGGTATAAAAATAGCCGACTCTCGGCCTTGCTTCCAAAAAACCCGACATTGTCAAGATCGCCAAATCCGGGCGGAGAGTGGCCCTTGTCAAATTCAATTTCTCCGCTATATGCTCCCCTGTGATCGGTCCGTTCTCTTTGACGATCTGCAAAATTTGCTCCTGACGTTTATTTAGTTCGATTGTACTCACCACCTTTAAGTCAGCCCCGTGTTTCGTGCAATATGTATAAAAGTCGATAACATATTATAACGCATAAAGCCGCGAAAATAACAGCAATTATATTTGGATTCTATGAAAAAGACAGGCACATTTTGACAGGGATGTGAAAAATCGATACCCTTAGTTTAAAAAAGACGATTGCCGGGCTGTCAGCAACCGTCTTTTGCCGTTTATTTTACAATGATGGCATCGATGTTTGCAAAAGAGCGAATCAGCTCCGCCAGACTTGCCATTTGCGCCAGGCGGTTTTCTTTTAATCTTTCATCTTCAGCATGAACCATCGTATGATCAAAATATGCTTCAATCGGTGTTTTCAGCTTAGACAGTTCGCTGAAGGCACCATCAAAATCTTTTGCTTCATAAAAGCCTTCAATCCGACGTTTGCTTTCCTCATAAGCTTTAAAGAGCATTTCTTCCTGAGTGTTTTCAAACAGGGACGCATCCACATGGCCGTCTCCGCTTTTTTTGCTGATCGAGATGACCCTGGCCAGCGCTTCGGCCGTTTCTTTAAAGTCCGGCTTGGCGGCTGCATTCTCCAGCACAACGGCTTTTTTGAGCGCTGAATACGGCTCAAGACCGGTGCTTTCAAGCACGGCTTCGACAATATCATAACGGATGTGTTCAGCTGTCAGGACATATTTAAGGCGCAGTTTGAAGAAATCAAGCAGTTCGCTGTTTTCTTCCTGCCCTGCAAAAGAGGCGAGCTCCTCAAAGGAAATTCCCCAATTCCGGTCCAGCAGAATTTGCACGATTCCGCTCGCCTGCCGTCTTAATCCGTACGGGTCTTGAGATCCGGTCGGAATCACACCGATTTTGAAAAATGAAGCCACAGTATCAAGCTTATCGGCTAAAGCGACAACGGCACCGATGACTGATGACGGCGTCTGTCCGCCGGCTTGCCTTGGCATGTAATGCTCATTGACCGCAAGCGCCACTTCTTCTTTTTCGCCGAGCATCCGCGCATATTTTTCACCCATGATACCTTGAAGCTCAGGGAACTCGTATACCATATGGGTCACAAGGTCGAATTTGGAAATGTGTGAAGCGCGTTGAATCAGCTCAAGCGTTTCTTGATCGACACCGATTTTCCGGGCGATTCGTTCTGCGATTGCGCTTGAACGCCTTACCTTGTCTCCGAGCGAACCGAGCTCTTCATGGAAGACGATCTTCTCAAGCTTTTCAACATTCTCTTCGATATTCAGTTTTTGATCTTCCTTATAGAAGAAGGCTGCATCTGAAAGGCGGGCTCTCAGCACCTTTTCATTCCCTCTCGCAACGTTTTCAAGAGCGCGGTCATTCCCGTTGCGCACCGTCACAAAGTAAGGGAGGAGACTGCCGTTTTCGTCTTTGACAGGGAAGTAGCGCTGATGTTCCTTCATCGTTGTCACAAGGACTTCTTCAGGAATGGAAAGGAACTCTTCTTCAAATGCTCCGAACAGAACGGTCGGATATTCAACCAGATGGTTGACTTCCTCCAATAAACCTTCGTCTCTCGGAATATCCCATGATTTTTCCGCGGCTAATTCATCCAGCTGCTTCGTGATCAGCTGCTTTCGCTTTGCCGGATCAGCGATGACAAATTCGCTTTCCAGTTTTGTTTCGTATTCTGCAGGCGAACCAAGCTCCGCCGCTTTGCCGAGGAAGCGATGTCCTTCCGTCACCCGGCCGCTTTCAACATGGGCGACAGAAAACGGAACAATCTCGCTGCCGAAAAGGGCGACAATCCATTTAATCGGCCTGATGTATTTCAGCTCCTCGCTGCCCCAGCGCATATTTTTCGGAAAATGGAGACTTGTCACCAAATCGCGGAGCTCGGGAAGAAGTGTCATCGTCTCTTGGCCTTTTTGGAATTTCTGTACAAATACATACTCTGTTCCCTTTACATCTTTAAAATACAGGTCTTCCGGGCTCGCCCCTTGTCCCCGTGAAAAACCGATTGCCGCTTTCGTCCATTCACCGTTTTCATCAAGGGCGATTTTCTTTGCCGGTCCTTTGGCTTCTTCCTTCACATCTTCCTGTTTTTCAGCAACATCTTTGACAAGGACGGCAAGCCTTCTCGGCGAGTTAAAAAGCCTGACTTCCCCGTACGCGATTTTTTTGTCTTTCAGCCAGCTTTCAAGCTTTTCCCCCAATTGGGTCATGCTGTCGTGCATGAAACGAGCCGGCATTTCTTCCAGTCCGATTTCTAAAAGCAAATCTTGATTACTCATGTGAAGCCTCTTCCTCCTTCAGCATTGGAAAGCCTAACTTTTCGCGTTCATCATAATACGTTTTGGCTACTTTTCTAGCCAGGTTTCTGACCCTTGCGATGTATCCTGTCCTTTCCGTAACGGAAATGGCTCCTTTGGCATCAAGCAGGTTGAACGTGTGGGAGCATTTCAGGACATAATCATACGCCGGATGAACGAGTCCCTGATCCATTTGCCTGATCGCTTCTTTTTCATATGTGGCAAACAGTTCGAACAGCATCTCCACATCAGATGTCTCAAACGTGTAGACTGAATGCTCGTATTCGGCCATCAAGAATAAGTCTCTGATCGTATAGCCGTCTGTCCATTCCAGATCAAAGACATTTTCTTTATCCTGAATGTATGAAGCAAGCCGCTCAATCCCGTATGTGATTTCAACGGAAACCGGCTTGCATTCAAGACCTCCGACCTGTTGGAAATACGTGAATTGGGTGATTTCCATGCCGTCAAGCCATACTTCCCAGCCGAGCCCTGCGCAGCCGAGTGACGGGTTTTCCCAGTTGTCCTCAACAAACCGGATATCATGCTCCAAAGGATCAATTCCGAGCGCTTTTAATGAATCCAAATACAGCTCCTGAATATTGTCCGGAGACGGTTTGATGATGACCTGGAACTGATGATGCTGGTAAAGCCTGTTTGGATTCTCGCCGTATCTTCCGTCAGCCGGGCGCCTTGACGGCTCAACATACGCTACCTTCCACGGCTCCGGCCCGAGGCTCCGCAAAAATGTATAGGGGCTCATTGTTCCCGCGCCCTTTTCAACATCGTACGACTGCAAAAGGACACAGCCTTCATTAGACCAATGCTTTTGCAGTGTCAGAATCATTTCTTGAATATTCAAATCAAGCACCTCCACAGAACGTGTTTCGTTTTTTCATATTGGCATAGGGCTAAAGTTTTAAGCAGAAAAAACTCCCGTCCCTATGCTTGTTTTCCCACAAACATAGGGACGAGAGTTCTCCCGCGGTTCCACCCTAATTGCTGAGAGATTCGTCCCAGCCTCTTTTTTAAAAGTTGCTCATGGAATGCCTTTCATTACGCTCTCATCCCCGGCTTTCACCGTCCCGGGGTCGCTTCAATGAGGGGGCGCAACTACTTCTTTCCGTCGCCGCAACACATTATTGAAACTTATAAGCGGACTTTTAGATCCCGCAATCTTTATGACATGATCTTATAAAAAGATGAAGAGGATGTCAACTTTTGTTTTCTTTCCCCAGCATTTTTTTCATATTGTCCATTTGCTCCATGAAGCGCCGTGATTTCAAATAAATCCCGGAGTACTCATCATAATAAAGCTGGATGACTGTTTTCAGCTCCTCTTTCGTCTCCTGTTTGACCGATACATTGCCAAGCCTTGAAAGGTCAAAATAAAAAAACAGCCTCAAGAGCCTTACGGATGCAGGAGACAGCGGAACCCTGTACGGATCTTTCGCAAAACAGCGATGGCAAATGAAGCCGTTGTCCCGAATGGAAAAGTGGAATGTGCCTTCCTTACTTTTGCAGTGGACACATTCGTTTAATTCCGGATACAGGCCGAGCACACCGAGCATTTTGACTTCGATGAGATTGGTGATGATGTCGGGATCTGTACCGTCATTCAGCCTTCTCATCGACTGAAGAAGCAGTTCGAATAAAAACGGATTCGGCTTCTTTTCCTCAGTCCCCTTATCAATTAATTCTGCGATATATGCGGCATATGCCGTTAAAAAAAGATCCTCCCGGATATTCCGCATGCTATCGATCATTTCGCCCTGCTCCAATGTGCCGAGACCTGATGACGTTCTGAATAAAAACGAGCCATAAAGAAACGGCTGGGAAATGGCGGACAGGCGGCTGTTCGGCTTTTTTGCCCCCCTGGCCAGCACGCCGATTTTCCCATTTTCCCTCGTTAACAGTGTAATGATTTTATTTGATTCTCCGTAATCATTTGTACGAATGACGATACCTTCACATTTCGTCAGCATATGTGCACCATCCAAAAATCGGAGGGGTCAAGCTTGATCACAAAATTGGAAAGTCAACTTCTGCTAGCTCTTCGTCAAGTGCTTCGGGTCTTTCCAGGTTCTCCTTCTCCAATTCCTTGAAAAGGAGGTACGTATCAACGTTTCCTGTTTGTGAAAATACATTCCAAGTAAAATTCAACATAAAAGCCCCACCTTTCTGTTTATAACTAGCTTTTCAAACATCCAAATTCTTAAGATTATCTTGACCTTGAATCCTCCATTTCATGTTAAACAATTTTTTCTAATATCGCTTTGATTTCGAGAGATTTTGTAACGACTACCCGGTCAAGTGTGCCGATCAATACTCGTCTTCTCTAAATCCAAAATCACGAAGCTGAGACATCTTATTGCGCCAGTCTTTTTGCACTTTGACCCACAGCTCCAAATAAACCGATGAGCCGAGCAGCGCTTCGATATCAACCCGTGCCCGTTTGCCGATTTCTTTCAGCAGACTGCCTCTCTTACCGATGACAATTCCTTTTTGCGAATCGCGTTCGACGACAATGGTCGCACTCACATGTACAGACCCGTTTTCCCGTTTTTCGATCGAATCAATCGAGACCGCGATGCTGTGAGGGATCTCTTCCCTTGTCAGATGCAGCACTTTTTCCCGAATCAGCTCAGAAATGATAAAGCGTTCTGGATGATCGGTCACCTGGTCACTCGGGTAAAACTGCGGACCTTCCGGCAAATAATCTTCAATTTGCCTTAGAAGAGTGTCGGTATTATTCCCCTCCAGGGCGGAAATCGGGATGATTTCTTTAAAAGGGTATCTGGCTCTGTATTCATCAATAAGCGGAAGCAGTTCATCAGGGTGAATCTGGTCGATTTTATTGATGATTAAGAAAACGGGAGTGTTCAGCCCTTTTAAGCGCTCGATAATAAATTCGTCGCCTTTTCCATACCCTTCCGCCGCATTGATCATGAACAAAATTAAGTCGACTTCTTTCAGCGTGTTTTGCGCCACTTTCATCATAAAGTCGCCCAGCTTATGCTTCGGTTTATGAATGCCGGGCGTATCGATAAAAATCGTTTGAGAAGTTCCGGTGGTCAAAACACCCTGCACCTTGTTTCTCGTTGTCTGCGGTTTGTCGCTCATGATGGCGATTTTTTGGCCGATCACGCGATTTAAAAAAGTAGATTTTCCTACGTTTGGTCGTCCGATGATGGACACAAATCCTGATTTAAAGCTGTTCTGTGTCATTTAGATCCTCCGATGAAAAAGCTCCTGGCAGTAATTCTTGAACCGTCATTTCTTTCACTTGGCCGTTCAGATTGGTTAAAACAACAGGCATGTTTTTTGAACAAAGTTCAGAGATGACCTGTCTGCATGCTCCGCACGGTGAAACGGGCCCCGGTGTATCAGCGGCAACGGCGAGCATCTTAAAGGCTTTTTCACCTTCGGAATACGCCTTGAATAATGCCGTCCGTTCGGCGCAATTGCACAGGCTGTAAGCAGCATTTTCAATGTTGCAGCCTCTGTACACCTTGCCGTCCTCCGTCAAGAGGGCGGCTCCCACTTTGAACTTTGAATACGGAACATATGCATATTCTCTTGCTTTTAACGCTTCTGTAATCAATTCTTGTTTGTTCAATGTGTGTATTCCTTCCTATAGCGGCGATGATACCGCTAACACTTTTATTTTACATAAAAATGGCTGTTATTTCACGCCCAAATCAAAAATGTAAAATTTTTGTAAGAATCTTTTGCCAGGGCGCATACACTGATCAAAACAATTTTGGCAAAAAGATGAGTAATCCAATGATACACGAAACAAAGGCAAACACGCAAACCGCTCCTGCCGCGGCATCCTTAGCGGCTTTTGCCAGCGGATGATTCTCTTTTGTGAAAAGGTCGACAGCATGCTCAACCGCGGTGTTCATGAGCTCCAAGGCAAGCACTCCGCCGATGAGGATCAAAATGACGGCCCATTCCGAAGCGGTCAGCCTGAAGATGAAGCCGCAAGCGATCACAACGATTGCGGCTCCGGTGTGAATTTGAAAATTGCGCTCGGACATGAACGTTTTCAAAATTCCCGTGAAGGCGTGTGAAAAGCTTTTTCTCAGCCTGATCCATTCACTTTGTTTATGATGATCTTGAAAGCCCATAGCGATTTAACAGTTCCTTTTGCTTAGTGAACATGATTTTCTCTTCTTCCTCTGTCATATGGTCATATCCGAGCAGATGCAAAAAGCCGTGAACCGCAAGAAATCCCAGCTCTCTCATCAAGGAATGTCCGTACTCTTCCGCCTGTTCTTCCGCTTTATCTGCACTGATGATGATATCGCCGAGAACGGGCGGCATGTCGGCGCCGATAATCTCCACTTCTCCCTCACCGTCCTCTTCAAGAGCAAAAGAGATGACATCTGTCGGATAATCTTTCCCCCGGTATTCTTTATTGATTTCCTGTATTTCTTCATTCCCTACGACCGTAACGGACACTTCGGCCTGATCGGCGACGCCTTCTTCCTTCGCCGCAAATTGAAGAAGCTTTTCAATTTCCTCGAGCTGCCCCTCTGAGAGACGCCCTGTTTCATCTGAGATATCGAGATTTAAACTCATGATTGTTTCACCTTCTGTTTTGGATTGGCCTCCGGATATTCGATCCGGGAATGGAAAATGCCTTTTAACGTTTCACATAGCGTCTTGGCAATGATGTTCAGTTCTTTTAAAGTCAGATCGCATTCATCAAATTGCCCGTCTTGAAGCTTGTCGGAAATGATGCCGCGCACAAGCTTTTCAATCCTTTCCGGATTCGGGTTGTGCATCGACCTGACGGCGGCTTCCACGCTGTCGGCCACGGAAATAATCGCCGCTTCTTTTGACTGCGGCTTCGGCCCCGGATAACGGAACTCTTCTTCTGTCGTCTGATCGCCTTTTTCCTTAGCTTTGTAGTAGAAAAACTTGAGCAGGGATGTACCGTGGTGCTGTTCGGCGATATCGACGAGCTCCTTCGGCATTTTATGCTCCCTCAGCATGTCCGCTCCATCTGTCGCATGCGAGATGATGATGTTTTTGCTCAGCTGCGGTGACAGTTTGTCATGCGGATTGTCAATATTCATTTGGTTTTCGATGAAATACTGAGGCCGTTTCGTCTTACCGATATCATGATAATACGCACCGACCCTTGCGAGCAATCCGTTCGCTCCGACCGCTTCGCACGCCGCCTCCGATAAATTGGCAACCATGACGCTGTGATGGTAGGTTCCCGGTGTTTCAGTCAGAATTTTGCG
The DNA here is from genome assembly GCF_029537375.1 of Bacillus sp. HSf4. Taxonomy (NCBI): domain Bacteria; kingdom Bacillati; phylum Bacillota; class Bacilli; order Caryophanales; family Bacillaceae; genus Bacillus; species Bacillus sp. HSf4. Next base: position 2,692,058 of record NZ_CP120679.1, read on the forward strand.
CAGGAGCGGGTGATTCGGATTGGAAAGCTCAAGAAGCTTCATCGTCGACAAGATCCCGAACCCGCTTTCAAAAAACGGCATGAAACCGAGGACAAGAACGGAAGATCCAATGCCTGAAACAGCTCCCATCACGAGATATGTGCCCATCTCCAGACCGGATTGGGCCGTATTTTGAATCAGCTGGAGGGTGAACATGACAACGATGTTGACAAACGAAACAAACAGTCCCGCCTGAAGGATCTTTGTTCTGGCATTATGCTTTCCTAAAAACAGTATGCCCGCTATCGAACTAATTAAGAAATACGTTCCGATCGCATAGTTAAAAGTGCCTGTGACACCCTGGTTAAACATCATGCTTCCGCAGATGGAAAGGATCATGCTCGCGAGAATCGCCAGCCGCTCGTTAATCAGCAGCTTGATCAGCATGACGCCCATTGCAATGGGCACGATATAGCCGATATGGCTGAATTCGAGCTCTTGAAACAGGCTGATGACTTCCATGACGATCAATACCATCGCTGTTATCAAGGAAAAGAGCATCAGCGATTTCGTCTTCGGCAGCCGATTGCTGTATTGTTTTTCAAAATAGTAAATCAATGCCGAGATGAAAAGCGCGATCAAAAGCAGCAGTCCGCCGACCGGTTTAAATATATTGGCTCCGCTTAACAGCCCCGTCAATTGAAGCTTCCGGTACACTTCCCTGTCGATCAGCTGATTTTCCTCAACGAGAATCTGCCCCTGCTTGATCTGCACCTGCTGAACGCTGTCCGCCGCTTCCTGGCGCTTTTGCTCCGTTTTGTCGGGATCATAGACATAATTGGGGATGATCGCAAAGCGTCCGATTTCATTGGCGGCATTCTTCAGTTTTGAAGGGACCGAGTTGCCCTTCAGCTCCTTTGTAAGATTTTCTTTTGCTTCGTCAAGCTTTCCGGCAGGGATTTCTTTGCTCATCACATCGTTGACGGCCGTTATGACCGAATCCTGTGTCATGGAAAGCTCTCCGTCGCTCGCCCGCAAAAGGTTTTTGACAGAGTCCTCTGACAGGGAGTCCGTCACATCAGAAGTCAATTTTTCTTCCACGGATTTAATCTGTTTTTTTTCCTTTTGATCCCCGCTTTCTTTTTTGACTTCTTTAATGATGTCGAAGATAGACGATACAAGATCGACCCTGTTGTCAGAGTACTCTTTTTTCAGGGTGTACTGATCGGGGACCTCTTCCCTTGCTTCCTGTTTTTTGGCAGATGTTGCCTTTTGGTCTTCTACCGTAGCCGGTGCATAAATCGTATTTTCGCTGATTGAAAACAAATCAAGATCAAGCGACTCGGGTCTGACATGGAAAAAAAGCAGAATAAACATCAGCGCTGATATGGCTGTATAAAGAATAACGGGGAGAAAACGGGCTTTTTCCATTCGGGTAAGCCGGTTTTTACCGCCTCTTTTTTTCTTTTTCAACAATAGCACCTCTTTCCGGCGAGAAACTAAAAAATGGCCCGATAGCGGGCGATCGGGCCATTCGGAGTTATTTTGTCTGTTCGTATGCTTCGATAATTCGGGCGACAAGCGGATGTCTGACCACATCTGTCTGATCCAGTTCAACGAATGAAATTCCTTCGATATCAAGGAGCATGCTTTTCGCGACGGCAAGTCCTGACTTGACTCCCTTTGGCAAATCGATTTGCGTAATATCGCCTGTAATGACCATTTTAGAACCAAAACCCAATCTCGTCAAAAACATTTTCATTTGTGCAGGCGTCGTGTTTTGCGCTTCGTCCAAAATGACAAAGGCATCGTCAAGCGTCCGGCCCCTCATATAAGCGAGCGGCGCGATTTCAATGGTTCCCCTTTCAAGGAGCCTCGCTGTATGGTCCGTTCCGAGCACATCGTGGAGGGCGTCATACAAAGGCCTTAAATAAGGGTCGACCTTTTCTTTCAGATCACCGGGCAAAAAGCCGAGGCTTTCTCCTGCTTCAACGGCCGGCCTCGTCAAGATGATTTTTTTTATGCGTCCGTTTTTCAGTTCATGAACGGCTTTTACGACCGCCAAATAGGTTTTTCCCGTTCCGGCGGGACCGATGCCAAAGATTAAATCGTGCTTTTTCATTGCCGTGATATACTCTCTTTGCCCGATGGTTTTGACTCTGATCGGCTTCCCTTTGGCATTTTTCGTAATTTCCTCTTCATACATACTTTCAAAAAACTCAAGCTTGTGCTTTTTCGCCATCTTGATCGCATAGATGACATCCCGTTCAGAAATCTCAATTCCTTTGCGGATCAGATTCAAGAGGGACGCGAGCAGGCTGTCAACGATTTGAAACGTGTTCTCGTCACCGGCTACATAAACGGTTTCACCCCGTGTAACAATCGAGACGTTCAGCTCTTCCTCCATCATTTTTAGATGCGAATCCTGATTTCCAAACAGCGCCTGAGCTTCATTCGGACTTTCCAATTGCTGATTAATCGCAAGTAAGTGTTCTGTCATTCTTTAGTCTCCTGAACGATTGGTGTTGTTTGAACAATGTCTTCAATAACCTGGTAAAGGATGATCAATTTAACTTTACCATTCTCACTCGTTTCGTGCAAAACTTTTTCATTGATAATGTCCCCATCTTCGCCAATTTTTTTCCGGACGTCCCTTTTTCCCATTTTGATGCCTTCCTGAACCGCTTCTTTTTTGGTATACACCCTTTTGACCTGTTCGCTTTCCCGCGTCGTTTCTTTTTCATAAGCGATGGGAAGCTTAAAGTTCATGAAGTGAAGCGAATGTTTTTCGACTTCGGTCTTCGGACGCAAAAGCTCTTCTTTTTTGAATGCAAATCCCCAAAAAGGAACGGAAAGTGAACCGATGGAGAGCTTGTGCTTTGTCCTTACTTTACCCGTAAAAACATCAAATGATGTCTCAAGCGGCACCGTCACTTTAGACTTGTACCATGTTTCACCGTAAATTTTGCCTTTGGCGCCGACCTTTTGCTTCTCATCCTCTGTTCCGATCAGCCCTGAAACGAGCATCTCCCCTTTTTCAACATGCTGATTCACCGTAACGAGCGGCTCTCCTTTTTCAACAAACATCTTGGAGATGGTCGCTTCTTTTTTGGCGATGATATGCCTTGGACCGATGTATTTTTCCTTATCAGGCTCATTTTTCTCCACCACTTTCATGTGAAGGGCTGTCCCGTTTAATTCGATGCCGACCCAAGTAATATTTTCAACGCTCTTTGTCAGCGACTGCTGAATGTTCTCCGGGGTCAACATGGTGAATTGAAAGCGGCCTTTTTTCACTCCGATCTGGTCAAGGTGCTGCCTGATTTGGTGCTCTGTTTCCGGATTGGCGCCGGAAATGTCAATCTTCCACAGCATATTGGAAAGGAGGAACATGATGATAAAAAAAGCTGCGATCCCCAAAGTAAACCCGCTGTTTCGCATCGATTGCCTGATGATGAAAGGCAGGCCTTTCCGTTTTAAAAAACGGCATTTGCAGTCAAAGGTCCTGATGACTTTTCGAAAGGCATGTACATCGGAAAGCAGAATATAAAGAAAGACAGAGTCTTTCTTTTTTTTCACATTAAACATCGGGATGCCGCGCCTTGTGCACTCATTTAATAAACGTTCGATTCCCATTCCCGTCACTTCAAGCTGAATCTTTCCTGAGAAAAAAGAAAGCCATTTATTCTTCACGTCTCTTCCCCCTGACTTATGAATCGATATAGCGGACGAGCTCTATCGTGCCTTCAAGCAAAATTTCCTCAGGCAGGATCGTTTTAATGACAAAGTCCTTGCCCTGGATGATGCACTGCCCCTGCTTCAGCAGCAGCCTTACTTCACGGTCGCTGAAAAGCAAAAGCCCTCTATGATTCTCGATATATATGTGAAGTCTCCCTATCATCGTCATTCGCGGAAGATCCATCATGACATCAGGGGGAATTTCCAATGTTCTTGTCAGCCACGCTTTAAATCGATTTTTCTTTTGCGCCATAAAAAAAGAACCCCCTTTCATCTCATATGTATGAGTGAGAAAGGGGTTCTAACACTTTAATTTTTAAGGGCGGCGCCTCATCGTGTAATGCGGTTTTCTTGAGCGCGGCGGACCGAATACTTCACCGAGGACAATTCCTTGGACAACACTTTTCTTATTGATGTCAAGCCGTTCGGCATGCGGCTCTAACATCCGCTTGCTTTGCTTTTTGACAGCCCGTTCCACAGCCGGCATCGACCGTTCGGCATCCGCTTTGATTCTTTCAAGCTCCTGAACGAGGTCATTGCTCTTTTTCATGGCAGCGGGCTTTGCAGTTGGCTTTTCCGCTGTCTGATGGCGCTTTTCCTGCTGCTTCGGCGCTTTTGTTTTGCGCTGTTCAGGCGCTTTTTTGCGATTATTTTCTTCGTTTTCATCATTTTTTCCGATCTTGTTGAAAATGACGGAAATGATTCCGACGATGACTGCCATGATGATCGGATTGTCGAACAATAAATCAAGCAATGCGCTCCCTCCTTTTTACGGGGGCTTGTTTATTTATGATCGTCTTCATTTTGGTCTTTCGTCATTTTACCAAAGGAATCACGCATATCTGTGTCGGCATCGATGTTTTTCATATTGAGATAATCCATGACCCCGATTTTTCCGCTGCGCAATGCTTCGGACATCGCAAGCGGAACTTCCGCTTCCGCCTCGACCACTTTGGCGCGCATTTCTTCGACGCGGGCCCGCATTTCCTGTTCTTGGGCAACCGCCATGGCGCGGCGTTCTTCCGCTTTGGCCTGAGCGATGTTTTTATCGGCTTCAGCCTGGTCTGTTTGAAGAATGGCGCCGATGTTTTTGCCGATGTCCACGTCAGCGATATCGATCGACAGAATTTCAAAAGCCGTGCCTGAATCCAAACCTTTGCTCAAGACCGTTTGTGAAATCATATCCGGATTTTCAAGCACCTTTTTATGATTGTCAGACGAACCGATCGTCGAAACAATCCCTTCACCTACACGGGCGATGATTGTCTCTTCGCCTGCACCCCCGACAAGGCGGTCAATATTTGCACGAACGGTAATTCTCGCTTTCGCCTTCACTTCGATTCCATCCATCGCAACACCCGCGATAAACGGTGTTTCAATAACCTTCGGATTAACGCTCATTTGAACGGCTTCAAGCACATCGCGTCCAGCCAAATCAATGGCCGCACATCTGGCAAATGTCAATTCAATGTTAGCGCGTTGGGCGGCGATCAGCGCATTGACAACGCGGTCGACGTTCCCCCCGGCCAAGTAGTGGCTTTCAAGCTGGTTGATGGCTACATCCAGTCCCGCTTTGTGCGCTTTGATCAAAGGATTGACGACGCGGTTTGGAATGACGCGGCGGAGCCTCATACCGATCAGTGTAAAAATGCTGATTTTGACGCCTGCGGCCAAGGCCGAGATCCACAGCATCACCGGAACAAATGTAAAGAAGACAGCTAATAAAATGATGCCGGCTGCAATGATAACCAAAAGTAATAGAGTTGACGGATCCATAATATTCCTCCTAAAAAGTATGGTTTATATTTCTCTCACGACGATGCGCGAGCCTTCCACTTTCACCACTTTGACTTTCCTATCCTTTGCGGTGAACGAACCTTCGGAAACGACATCGAGCCGTTCATCGCCGATAATAACCGTTCCGGCCGGTCTGAGCGGTGTATATGTGACACCGGTTTTCCCGATCAGATCGCGCCGGGTTTCATTTGAGACATAGCCGCTTTCCGAATTGGTAGAGTCGGTTAATATTAATTTTTTAAAGAATTTCATTCTTTTCCCCAACACCCTTGTCAGTAGAATGGATGCCGCTATCGAAACAGCGGTTGCAATCAAAATCGAGACGGCCATGACCGTCACGCTTCCCGATGCTAAAAAGAGACTTAGAACAACGGCTGTGAGGCCGATAATTCCCGCGATGCCGCCCGGCAGAAAAAGTTCTAAAATAATCAATATGATACCGGCAATAAACAGAAGGAGGGTTTCCATTCCGGCGAGCCCAGCCACAAGGTGGCCGTAGAAAAAGAGCATCAGCGCCGCAAGGCCCATAGAGCCGGGAATTCCAAAGCCCGGTGAATAGAGTTCGACGATCAGCCCGAGGCTTCCGATTGAAAGAAGAATCGGAATCACGACCGGATGTGTGAGGAAGCGCGCCACTTTTTCGGCAAAACTCACTTCAGCATGCTCGATTTCGGCCCCTTTTAAATTCAGCTTTTTTAAAAGGTCGTCAAAGCTTGAGACCGTGCCTTCCGAATAGCCGACTTTCAACGCTTTGTCAGAGCTCAATGTCAAAAGCTCTCCCTTTGGCGCCCCTACTTCTTTGGCGTCAACGTCCGGATCTGCCATCGCGAGCGCATATTTTGGATCACGGCCGTTTTTTTTGGCCGCATCTTCCATTTCCGCCAGCCACAGAGATTCCGCCTTTTGATCAGCAGCGTTTCCCTCTGCATCAATGATCGCCGCGGCTCCCATTTTTCCGCCGGGCGCCATATAAATGTCGTCTGCATTCAAGGCGAGGTACGCGCCTGCCGAAAGGGCCCTTCTGTTGACATAAGCGGTCACCGGAATGTCGGAGTTATGAATCGTATCAGCCATATCAAGGACTGCGTCGACCGCTCCGCCGGGGGTATTGATATCCAAAATAATATGCTTGGCATTCATCCCTTTTGCTTCTTGAAATGAGCGCTCAAGAAATTTTGAGAGTCCCTTTTCAACCGTGTCTTCGACCGGGATCACATACACTTTGTCTCCATCGGCATCGGCTTTCACGGTCAAATGAACGCTTAATAATAAGAATAAAACAAAACCGCACGCCACAGCAACTAAAATTCTACTTTTTTTCAACAGCACCGATTTTTGACTCCTCCTTCCTCCTTTATCATTAACATTACATACGTTGTAAATGTATCAAAGGTTTCAGATTTTTACTCCTTTTCTATTTTTATGACCGCGCATAAAAAAAGACACCTTTCAAATGGTGAAAGATGTCCTTTTCTTTAAGACAGTTGTTTGCTGACAAGCTTATTGACGAGGCCGCCGTCAGCCTTGCCTTTAACCTTCGGCATGATCGCGCTCATCACCTTGCCCATGTCCGCTTTTGAAGAGGCGCCGACTTCTGCGATCGTTTCGTTTACGATCGCAAGCAATTCCTCTTCCGTCAGCTGTTCAGGCATATAAGCTTCCAGAATGTCTAACTCTTTTTGAACTTTATCTACTAAATCTGAACGATTAGCGTTTGAAAATTCATGGAGGGAGTCTTTACGCTGTTTTAATTCACGAGAAAGAACAGTCAGTTCTTCATCTTCGGTCAGCCTGTCTTTCTTAAGCTTGATTGCTTCGTTTTGAAGCGAAGCCTTCACCATGCGAATGACAGTCAGTTTGTCTTTCTCACGGTTTTTCATATAGAGCTTCATGTCTTGATTCAGACGCTCAAGAAGACTCATAAATCCACCCTCTTTTAGTATTTGCGCTTTCTGGCAGCTTCAGACTTTTTCTTGCGTCTTACGCTAGGTTTTTCATAAAATTCACGCTTTCTTGCTTCTTGCAAAGTACCTGTCTTTGATACACTGCGTTTGAAGCGACGAAGAGCATCTTCAAGCGATTCGTTTTTTCTAACGACCGTTTTTGACATTCTCTTTCCCTCCCTCCGAATACACCAATCGACTGCTTTAAAAAAAGATATACATTTAAACATGTACCTTGACATTATAATATAAGCATTCGGCAAGGTCAACCAAACGAGATTGTTTTATTGTTTAGTCATCATTTCGGCAGCTTGTCTGTATACATTTATAAAGGAGGCTGTTCGAAAATCTGATGCTGATCTTGATCTTATTTGTGCTGCTGATCAGCCTTTTTCTGGCGGGCATGGGCATGCTGAGAAAAGGCCTGATCTCCCTGACGTTCGAGAAGATTGAAAAGCGCCTGCTTTTTTTTACGGATCATCCATTGAAGGCTTTCCTGGTGAGCATAGTGTTTACAGGCGTTCTGCAAAGCAGTTCGGCATTTATGGTGATCGTCATCGGGTTTGTCAGCATCGGCGCTCTTTCTTTTAAACGCTCGATTCCGCTGATTTTGGGGACAAACATCGGCTCCACATTCACAACTGAATTTTTGGCCGTAAAGCTGGAATTTTTGATTTTCGCCCTTTTTGCGGTTGGCGCGGTCCTTTTCCTCACCAGAAAACCGCCCTTTCGGCATGTCGGGGTGAGCCTGATCGGTTTGGGTGTGATTTTTTTCTGCATCAGCGGGTTCAGCAGGCTTGCCGTTCCCTTGTCACAGCTTGACTCAGGCGCCTATATCGTCCGCCTGGTCGAACATTCATCACTTTACGCACTTGTCATTGGCACGGTGCTGACTGCCATCATACATTCAAGCTCGGCCTGTGTTGGCATTCTGATGAGCTTTATGGATCAGGGGGTCGTCGGACTGACTGAGGCGATGAGCGTTGTCCTCGGCTCCAATATCGGGACATGCATTACTGCAGTCATGGCGGCTTTCAACGGGGGCCCCGCCGCCAAGCAAACGGCTTATGCCCATGTGCTGTTCAATGTGATCGGCGTGGCGGCCGTCTATCCGCTGCTCACATCTTTAACCGGATTTATTTCCGCCCTTTCGGCAAGTCCGGCACAGCAGATCGCCCATTTCAGCCTGCTGTTTAACGTTGTGACTTCGCTGTTGTTTTTGCCGCTGACCCATTTATTTCATTCGTTTATCATGTTCCTCATCCCAAACAACGGCCAGGCCCGCTAATGTTTTGCTCTAACTGTGGTACCGCGGCAGCAGCCGTCTGTAAATCCGCAAAAAAGCCGGGATCACATGGCTGTGAACCCGGCTTTTCATATTAAGAGGATAAGCGGATGTTCTCCTCCGCCGCATCCTCTGCGATGCGGACGAACAAACCTTTATTGTAAGGATAGCCCGCTTTGATAATCTTCACTTTGACAAGCTTGCCGATCATGTCTTCAGACCCTTCGAAAACAACTTTCATATAGTTGTCGGTATAGCCGACAAACAAGTTGTCTTCGCCTGTTTCGGTGAACGGCTCTTCAGGGATGATTTCGAGCACGTCGCCTTCATAGTCTGAAGCATACTCTTTTGCAAGCTGGTCTGAGAGGGCGATCAGCTTGTGAACACGTTCGTTCTTCACGTTTTCATCAACCTGATCGTCCATGCGTGCGGCCGGTGTGCCGGTCCGTTTGCTGTACGGGAAGACATGGAGTTCGGAAAACTTGTGCTCTTTAATAAAATTGTACGTTTCCATAAATTCTTCATCCGTTTCCCCTGGAAAGCCGACGATAACATCTGATGTGACCGCAAGCCCTGGAAGAGCTTTTTTCAGCTTTGTTAAACGGTCGGCGAAAAATTCCATCGTATATTTTCGTCTCATCCGCTTCAACACGCTGTTTGAACCGGACTGCAAAGGAATGTGCAGATGTCTGACGATTTTATCGGACCGATCCAGCACCTCGATGACTTCATCGGTGATCTGGCTCGCTTCAATAGAGGAGATTCGGATTCGTTTCAAGCCTTTCACACGGCTGTCCAATTCTTTCAAAAGCTGTGCAAAGTTATAATCTTTCATATCTTCTCCATATCCGCCGGTATGGATGCCGGTCAGGACGATTTCTTTATATCCGGCGTCAACCAGCTGCTGCGCCTGGCGGATGACTTCTTCCGGATCGCGGGAGCGAAGCAGGCCGCGCGCCCATGGAATGATGCAAAATGTGCAGAAATTGTTGCAGCCTTCCTGAATTTTCAGAGAAGCTCTAGTCCTGTCTGTAAACGCGGGAACGTCAAGCTCTTCAAAAACCCTTGCTTTCATAATGTTGCCGACGCCGTTGATCGGCTGTCTTTCTTCCTGATACTGCTCAATATATCCAAGCATTTTTTCGCGGTCCTGAGTGCCGACGACGATGTCAACGCCCGGAATGGCCATGATTTCCGCCGGAGACGTCTGAGCGTAGCAGCCCGTCACACAAATCACGGCATCGGGATTTTGGCGAATTGCCCGTCTGATCACCTGTCGGCTTTTTTTGTCGCCCGTATTGGTCACGGTGCACGTATTGATCACATATACATCAGCAGTGCTTTCAAATTCTTTTCTTTCATAGCCGGCTTCTTTGAAAAGCTGCCAGATCGCTTCTGTTTCATAATGGTTGACCTTGCAGCCAAGTGTATGAAATGCAACGGTTGCCATTGTTATTCACCTCTTAATAACTCTGTATGATAAGAAATTGCCGCCAGCGCGTACAGCGGGGCTGTTTCCGCTCTTAATATCCTCGGACCGAGACCGCAGGCGGCGGCTCCTTTTTCTTTAAGCGCCTCGATTTCCGCTTCTGAAAATCCGCCTTCAGGACCAAATACAATGAGCACCGAAGAACCTTCCGGCAGGCTTTTGACCGCGGATTGAAACCGGCTCTTCTCACCCTGTTTAGATGATTCCTCGTATGCAACGACACATTTATCGAAACCCTCAAGGCTGTTCAGCAAGCTTTGAAAAGTATGGACGGCGGCCACTTCAGGAACGATGTTTCGATGGGACTGTTCCGCAGCTTCTTTGGCGATTTTCGCCCATCTTTCCCGTTTTTTCTTTGCTTTTTTATCATCAAGCTTGACAACAGACCGGGACGCTTCAAAGGGGATAAATGAACTTGCGCCGAGCTCCGTCCCTTTTTGAATGATCCATTCCAGTTTATCGCCTTTCGGCAGGCCGTTTGCAATGTGGACCCGAACCGGCAGTTCGCGATTGTCACCGGTCCACTCGACAATGCTCAACACAACCTCTTCTTTTGATAATGACTCGATTCGGCATCTGGCCTCATGCCCGTCTTTGGCACAGCAAACGACGTGATCGCCGGCCGACATTCTCATCACATTGACGATATGGTGAACGTCCTCTCCTTGAATGGAGAGCATAGGTTCCGCTTGAACCTCTTGTTTTGTTTGTTCGATAAAATATCGTTGCATACGCTTTTTGACACCTACTAACGATTATTTTTGGGCAATGATGCTGACCCAGTCTTCCATCGAAAGAACTTCAATGATTTTGAATCCTTCTTTTACAAGGGCGTCTTTCACTTCCTGTTTTTTCTGCTGAATGATGCCTGAAGTAATGAAGTAGCCGTCCTTTTTCAACAGGCTGTGCGCCTGTTCTGTAAACCGCAAAATCACCTCAGCTAAAATATTGGCGACGATCACATCTTTTTCTCCCTCGACACCGTCGAGCAGATTGTTTTGTTTGATGGCGATCTGGCCGCTGACTTTATTCAGCTTTGAATTCAGGCGGGCGCTTTCTACAGCTACCGGATCAAGGTCGTACGCCTCGACACTGCCTGCCCGCAGCATGGCGGAAGCGATGCTTAAAATGCCCGTTCCCGTGCCGACATCGACGACTGAATCCCCTTCCTTTACATACCGCTCAAGCGCCTGGATGCAAAGAACGGTCGTCGGGTGCGTCCCCGTGCCGAAGGCCATTCCAGGGTCCATTTCGATAATCAGTTCATCCGTATGAACAGGCGTGTACTCTTCCCAGGTTGGAACGATCGTAAACTTTTCGGAAATTTTGACGGGGTGATAATATTTTTTCCACACCGTCGCCCATTCTTCTTCATTCACTTCGCTGATGGTGATCTTATTTCTCCCAAGGTCAATGTCATATAACAGCAGGTTATTGATCGTTTCCTTGATTCCGTCCACCGTTTCTCCCAAAAAGCTGTTGATCGGGAGGTACGCTTTGATGATGACCCCTTCATCCGGGTAATCGTTTGGATCGAGCTGGTAGATTTCTCCGTACACATTCTCACGTTCTTTGATTAAATCAAGCGGATCTTCGATGACCACTCCACTTGCGCCAGCTTCATGCAAAATATTCGAGATGGGCTCAACCGCTTCATGTGTTGTGTGAATGCAGATTTCGGACCATTTCATACTACCAACTCCTCATCCAATCATTAATCGCCTTTAAATGCGCGCTTTACTTTGTCAAAAAAACTCATTTCCTGTTCATCTGGCATATTTCCGCTTACTTCAGCAAATTCGCGGAGAATATTTTTCTGGCTTTCCGTCAAATTCGTCGGCGTGACGACGCGGACAACGATATGCTGATCGCCCTGGCCGTAGCCGCGGACATTGGCAACGCCTTTTCCTTTCAAACGGAATTTCGTACCCGTTTGCGTTCCTGCAGGCACCTTTAACTTCACTTTTCCGTGAAGAGTAGGCACTTCGATCTCGTCTCCGAGCGCCGCTTGTGCAAAGGTCAACGGCATTTCACAGTAAATGTCGTCTCCATCGCGCTCGAAAAATTCGTGCGGCTGAACGCGGAACACGACGAATAAGTCACCCGACGGTCCTCCGTTCACCCCAGGTTCACCTTGTCCGGAGACCCTCAGCTGCTGGCCGTCATCCACACCCGCTGGAATGGTGACATTGATTTTTTTGCGTGTTTTCACTTTTCCGGTGCCGCCGCATGTTGAACACTTGTGTTTGATTTGTTTGCCCGTTCCATTACAGTAGTGACATACTCTTCTGTTGACGACTTTGCCGAACGGTGTGGACTGCTCCATGTTCAGCTGGCCTGATCCTCCGCAGTGTGAGCATGTATCCGGTTTTGTACCGGGTTTTGCTCCTGAACCGCGGCATGTGTCACACGTTTCTTCACGCGGGATTTCAATCGTCGTCTCTTTTCCGAAGGCCGCTTCTTCAAAAGACAGCGTCATCGTGTATTGCAGATCCGCTCCCTGCCGCGGGGCATTCGGGTCTCTCCGTCTTGTGCCGCCGCCGAATATGCTTGAGAAAATATCGTCAAACCCAAAGCCTCCAAAGTCGCCGCCACCGAAGCCGCCGCCGCCGAATCCTTGGTTTGGATCGGTGTGGCCGAACTGATCGTAATGCGCCCGTTTTTGGTCATCAGAAAGTGTTTCGTAGGCTTCTTTGACTTCTTTGAATTGCTCAGCCGCTCCGGCCTCTTTGTTAATGTCAGGGTGATATTTTTTAGAAAGCTTGCGGTAAGCTTTTTTTATCTCATCTTTCGAAGCGCTCTTACTTACCCCAAGCACCTCATAGTAATCACGCTTACTCATCTTTTCACACTCCCGATTTTCTCACATAAATTAGATTGTATCATTTCAAATTACGTTTTTTCAATTCCTTTTGTCCCCTGGGAAGAAAAAAGTCAAAGCCAAGAGATCCTGACTTTGACTTTCGCGCCTGTAAGGTCATAATGACTGTGCGGAACGGAGCCGCACAGTCATTCTATTTTTCTTATTTTTTATCGTCGTCGTTCACTTCTTCATATTCAGCATCTACGACATTGTCATCCGCTTTTTTCGCTTCTCCGCCTTCTTGCTGGGCTTGAGCTTGTTGAGCCGCTTCTTCGTAAAGCTTCATGGAAAGCTCCTGAACGATCGTTTGCAATTCTTCTTTTTTCGCCTTGATTTCTTCAAGGTCATTTTTCTCAATTGCGCTCTTCAACGCGTCTTTTGCTTCATTCGCTTTTTTCACTTGCGCTTCGTCGACCTTGCCTTCGAGGTCTTTGAGCGTTTTTTCAGTTGTGAAAACGAGCTGATCGGCTTCATTGCGAAGCTCGATTTCTTCTTTTTTCTTCGCATCCGCTTCCGCGTTTTCTTCAGCTTCTTTGACCATGCGGTCGATTTCGTCATCGGACAGGCCTGAAGAAGATTTGATCGTAATGTTTTGCTCTTTGCCTGTACCAAGGTCTTTTGCGCTTACGTTAACGATACCGTTTTTATCGATATCAAAAGATACTTCGATTTGCGGCACACCGCGCGGAGCCGGCGGGATGTCGGTAAGCTGGAAGCGTCCAAGCGTTTTGTTGTCGGCAGCCATCGGACGCTCACCTTGAAGGACGTGAATGTCAACCGCTGTCTGGTTGTCAGCCGCTGTTGAGAACACTTGGGATTTGCTTGTCGGGATTGTCGTGTTGCGCTCGATCAGCTTCGTGAACACGCCTCCCATTGTTTCAATACCAAGTGACAGCGGAGTTACGTCAAGAAGGACAACGTCTTTTACGTCACCTGTGATGACACCGCCTTGGATCGCCGCACCAAGAGCCACGACTTCATCAGGGTTTACGCCTTTATGCGCTTCTTTTCCTGTTTCTTTTTTGATCGCTTCCTGAACGGCTGGGATACGAGTTGATCCGCCGACAAGGATGACTTTGTCGATTTCGCTTGCAGAAAGGTCTGCATCTTGAAGCGCCTGGCGGACAGGACCCATTGTGCGCTCAACCAAGTGTGAAGAAAGCTCTTCAAATTTCGCGCGGGTCAGCGTCAGTTCAAGGTGAAGCGGACCTGCGTCTCCCGCTGTGATAAACGGCAGTGAGATTTGTGTAGAAGATACGCCGGAAAGGTCTTTTTTCGCTTTCTCAGCCGCATCTTTCAAGCGCTGAAGCGCCATTTTATCTTTTGAAAGGTCGATGCCGTTTTCTTTTTTGAATTCTGAGACGAGATGATCGATGATCACTTGGTCAAAATCGTCTCCTCCAAGGCGGTTGTCACCTGCTGTAGAGCGGACTTCAAATACGCCGTCTCCCAGTTCAAGGATCGAAACGTCAAATGTACCGCCGCCAAGGTCGTATACAAGAATCGTCTGATCTTCTTCCGTTTTATCTAAACCGTAGGCAAGCGCAGCTGCAGTCGGCTCGTTGATGATCCGCTCAACTTCGAGTCCGGCAATTTTACCGGCATCTTTTGTCGCTTGACGCTCTGCATCATTAAAGTATGCAGGAACGGTAATAACCGCTTTTGATACAGTTTCGCCAAGATAGCTTTCAGCATAGGATTTCAAATGCTGAAGGATGATGGCGGACACTTCTTGAGGCGTGTACTTTTTGCCTTCGATTTCAACCGTATGGTCGGTTCCCATGTGGCGTTTGATTGACATGATTGTATTTGGGTTTGTGATGGATTGGCGTTTCGCCACTTCACCAACCTGGCGTTCTCCGTTTTTAAATGCAACAACCGACGGAGTCGTGCGGGCTCCTTCTGGGTTTGGGATGACTTTCGGCTCTCCGCCTTCAAGCACTGCAACGCATGAGTTCGTTGTTCCCAAGTCGATTCCGATAACTTTACTCATGTTCAAAACCTCCTGCTATGTAGTTATTGATTTACTTTTACCATAGAAGGACGGATTACCCGGTCCTTAAGTTTGTAGCCTTTTTGCAGCTCTTCAACGACTGCATTGGATTCGTAACCTTCTTCCTCAACCTGCATCACGGCCTGGTGCAGATTCGGGTCAAATTGTTCGCCGACTGAAGGAATCTGTTCAACCCCTTCATTTTTAAGGGCCTCCAAAATTTGACGGTGCACCATTTCCATCCCTTGCAGCAGGCTTTTCGTCTGCTCATTGTCAGGCTCGATCTGCAGGGCGCGTTCAAAGTTGTCAAGCGCCGGAAGCAAATCGCCGATGATGCGCTGTGAACGATATTTCTCCGCTGCCTCAAGATCAAGACGGGCACGTCTTTTATAGTTTTCAAAGTCTGCTTGAACACGTAAAAGTTTATTTTCTTTTTCTTCAAGACTCTCTTGAAGCTCTTTTAATTGTTTTTCAAGCTCCACAGTTTGGTTTTCTTCTGTCCGGTCATCGGCTTCCAAAGCCGCATCCTCTGCTTCGGCTGTTTCCGCCTCTGTCTGGTTCAGTTCTTCTTGATCCATTCGTTCTTCTTGATTTTGTTTTTCTTCTGCCATCTGTGTTCACCTCCCTTAAAGGTTCGTTTCATGATGAAGAGAAGGGAGCAGTCCCTTCTTCGGTGTTTGCTAATACTGCCTTACCCATCATACAAACTAGTCAGCGCTTTTGACAAGTCAGACGATACGTGCTGAAGCAAGCCGACGACTCGCGAATAGTCCATCCGCGTCGGACCGATGACCGCAATCGAGCCGATCTGTTTTGATCCGACTGTATATGTCGCGGTAATCAGGCTG
Source organism: Bacillus sp. HSf4 (assembly GCF_029537375.1). Taxonomy (NCBI): domain Bacteria; kingdom Bacillati; phylum Bacillota; class Bacilli; order Caryophanales; family Bacillaceae; genus Bacillus; species Bacillus sp. HSf4. The sequence goes on from NZ_CP120679.1 coordinate 2,707,993, forward strand.
CAGTTTTCCATTTCTTCATAGTCATTTTCCTTACCGATTTTAATGGTGATTCCGGATTCCGTCGATTGAAAGAGTCTCAGAATCTCCTGTTCTTTCTCGATCAGCGACAAGAGTGATTTTATCCTGTCAATATCGTGAAATTCGGGCTGATTCAGCATATTAATCTTGCCGCCGAAAAACAGCCGGTCGGTATGGACTGAAGAATCAAATGTAGCGCCGAGCGCTTGCAGGATTTGGTCATAGTTTTGAATATGCGACCGCAAAAAGATGACAACCTCTTTGAAAATCCTGTCTCTCAGTTCAGAGATCGGCACGCCTGCGAGGCGCTCATTTAATATATTAACCAGCTTTTCGAGATCTGACAGTTCGACCTCGGCCGGAAAATTAATCGTTTTATTTTCGACATGGCCGGTGTTCGTCACAAGAATGGCAACGGCCTTGTTGGGCTGAATCGGTACAATTTGAATTTGCTTCAAATGGTTTTCGCTCAGTCTTGGACCGAGGACAATCGATGTATAATTCGTCAGGTCAGATAATACTTGGGCTGACTTCTGAACGGCTTTTTCAAGTTCAAAGATTTTCTCTTTGAAAATGGAATGGATTAATCGCAAATCCGTTTGGCTCAGCTTCCCTGGAGAAAGCAGATGATCCACATAGTAGCGGTAGCCTTTTTCAGAAGGAATCCGGCCTGAGGAAGAGTGTGTTTTTTCGATAAAACCGAGCTCTTCCAAGTCGGCCATTTCATTTCTGATCGTGGCCGAGCTGAATGTGATGTCTTCCTTTTTAGATAGCGTTCTTGATCCAACCGGCTGAGCTGAACGAATGAAATCATTAACGATGACCTGCAAGATTAACAGCTGACGATTTGTTAACATCCATATCACCCCTGTTAGCACTCTCAGACAACGAGTGCTAATTGTATATCAAAATTACCAAACCGCAATCAAAATGTCAATTATAACTCACCTAAGAATGCCTGAAACACTTCATTTCCCAACAGTTTTCCATGATGTGTCAAACACACGCTTTTGCTCGTGTTTTGGATCAGCCCTTTTTCTTCGAGCGTGCGGAGCACTTCAGGAAAGAGGCTGTCAAGCGCTTCTCCGTATTTTTCAAAAAACCTCACCTTACTGACGCCGGCGGTTTTGCGGAGACCGAGAAACATCTCCTCTTCAATCCGTTCGTTTCGTGTCACCTGATGCGTTTCTTTATAAGGAAAACCGCAGTTGTCGATCAGGTCGATATAATGCTTGACAGGGCCGGCGTTGACGGTCCTTTTTCCATTGATATAGCCGTGTGCGCCCGCCCCGAAACCAAAGTACTCTTCATTGTTCCAATACGTGAGGTTGTGCTTGCTTTCACAGCCTTTTTTTGCGTAATTGCTGATCTCATACTGGCTGATGTCCGCTTCAGCCATCTTGTTCATGACAAGCTCATACATCTCGGCTTCCTGATCCTGCGGCGGGAGGTGGAGACGGCCTTTTTTCATCAAATTATAAAAGACGGTTTTCGGCTCGACAATCAGCGAGTAAACCGAATAATGCTCGGCGCCGAGCGCGAGCGCAGTGTCAAGTGAAGCGGCGAGATGATCGATTTGTTGCCCCGGAAGGCCGAACATCAAATCGAGACTGATGTTGTCAAAGCCGGCGCTCCTCGCTCTCTCAAAGGAGACGAGCACGTCCTTTTGCTTGTGGACCCGGCCGATTTTTTCCAAGAGCTCGTCTTCAAACGTTTGGACGCCAAAGCTCAGCCTGTTGACACCCGCGGCTTTCAAGACGTTCAGCTTTTCAGACGACAAATCGTCGGGATTGGCTTCCACTGCAAATTCGATCAGGTTTTCAGACGGCTTTAAAATGTTGCGGATTGAATCAAGCAATTGTTCAAGCTGGCCGGCTGACAAAGATGTCGGCGTTCCCCCGCCGATAAAGATCGTTCTTAGCTCCGGATGTCCGGCTTCTTCCATTGAATTGGCCATTTCCTTCTCAAGCGAACGCAAATACTCGTCAACAGGCTGGCTCTGAATAAAAAATTTATTAAAATCGCAATAATGGCATATATGCTCGCAAAACGGTATATGGATATATGCTGATTTCATCGTTTTCACCTTCTTTACAGGAAGAAGCCGCAGTTGTTACGCTGCGGCGAAAAAGGATTTATGATTTCTGGCCGCTGTCGTCCATTTTCAGGACAGCCATGAAGGCTTCCTGCGGTACTTCGACAGAACCGACCTGTTTCATTCTTCGCTTTCCTTCCTTTTGCTTTTCTAGCAATTTGCGCTTTCGGGAAATATCTCCGCCGTAGCATTTCGCCAAGACGTTTTTCCGCATCGCCTTGATCGTTGAACGGGCGACAATTTTTGTGCCGATGGCAGCTTGAACCGGCACTTCAAATTGCTGGCGCGGAATCAATTCCTTCAGCTTTTCGACGATGACCTTTCCGCGCTCATACGCATAATCGCGATGAACGATAAAGGAAAGGGCGTCGATTTTTTCGCCGTTCAGCATAATATCCATTTTCACAAGCTTGGACGGTTTATATCCGATTAACTCATAATCGAATGATGCATAGCCTTTCGTATTCGATTTGAGCTGGTCGAAAAATTCATAAACGATTTCAGCCAGCGGGATTTCATAAACAATGCTGACGCGGTTTGCATCAAGATACTGCATATCGATAAACTGGCCGCGTTTACCTTGGCACAGCTCCATGACCGCTCCGACAAAGTCGTTCGGCACCATCATCGTCGCCTTGACGAACGGTTCCTCCACCCGGTCAATCTTTTGCGGATCAGGCATATTTGACGGGTTGTCGACGATGATCTTTTCACCGTCTGTCATGTAGACGTCATAAATAACGCTCGGCGCCGTCGTGATCAGATCGATTTTAAATTCGCGTTCAATCCGTTCCTGAATGATTTCCATGTGCAGCATCCCAAGGAAACCGCAGCGGAAACCGAATCCAAGGGCTTGCGATGTTTCAGCTTCATACTGCAGGGATGAATCATTGAGCTCAAGTTTTTCGAGCGCTTCCCGCAAATCGTTGTATTTCGCTGTATCGATCGGATACAGTCCGCAATAGACCATCGGGTTCAGTTTTCTGTAACCTGGCAATGCTTCCGGCGCAGGGTTCTCCGCGCTTGTAATCGTATCCCCCACACGAGTGTCCCCGACGTTTTTGATCGCAGCGGTCAAAAAGCCGACATCGCCGACCGTTAATTCGTCAACCGGAACAGCCTTAGGTGTGAACACCCCGACTTCAGTGACTTCAAACTCCTTTCCGGTCGCCATCATCTTAATTTTTTGACCGGCCTTCACCGTTCCCTGCACTACCCTGATATAGGCGACAACACCCCTGTAGGCATCATACAGCGAATCAAAAATCAAAGCTTGCAGAGGCGCATCAGGATCGCCGCTTGGAGCTGGGACCTTTTCAACGATCTGCTCAAGGATCTCTTCAATTCCGATGCCGGCTTTTGCCGAGGCAAGGACGGCTTCCGAAGCATCAAGACCAATGACGTCCTCCACTTCCTGGCGGACGCGCTCAGGCTCAGCGCTCGGCAGGTCGATTTTATTGATGACCGGCAGGATTTCGAGGTCGTTGTCGAGGGCAAGGTAGACGTTTGCCAGTGTCTGCGCCTCGATCCCCTGGGCGGCATCAACGACAAGAATCGCGCCTTCACAGGCGGCCAAGCTTCTTGACACCTCATAGGTGAAGTCGACGTGTCCCGGGGTATCGATCAGATGAAAAATATATTCCTCTCCGTCTTTTGCTTGATATTTGAGCTGTACGGAGTTCAGTTTAATGGTGATTCCTCTTTCGCGTTCTAAATCCATCGAGTCGAGCAATTGCTCTTTCATTTCTCTTTGAGTGATTGCCGCCGTTTTTTCCAATATTCGATCAGCCAGGGTTGATTTTCCGTGGTCGATATGGGCGATAATCGAGAAATTCCGGATTCTCGACTGTCTTTGCAATCGTTTGTCTTTGTCTGTCACACTTATCACTCCTACTATGAAACGCAACATGCGCTAGCTTAGATTATATCAATAGGGTTATGAAGATTCAATACGTGACAGCCTTGTGGCCGGTGCTCTGTTTTTTAAAGAAAAAAAACGAGGCGGGCGCCTCGTTTTCCGGCTATTCGGTTTTCTCTTTCACCCAGTCATAAACCGACCTGGCGGAGTTTGTAACAAAATCGGACAGCGCGCGGCCGGCAGAAGAAAAAAGGTTGAATGCTTCCAGTTGTTCAAGCTCTTTCTGTTTTTCTTCCAAATCGACTTCATGGCCGAGGATGGACGCCTCTTTTGCGTCTCCTTCGGAAACCGTGAGGGCGCCTTTTAAATCAGGGTCCTGATAGCCCTTCATTTCGATCATCCCGTTATTCGCCTGCTGCATGCCGAACAGCACACCGAAAAACATGACAGCGCAAGCCAGTATGCATTTCCCCAGAAAAGAAGCCACTTTCATCACCTGCTCCTATTGTTTTGTCTTATCGTCTTCACCTGAATTGCCATCGACCTTCTCAGCATCCCAATACATTTCGCTGAAGACGTCCGCCATGGCGTCCGCGGACCGTTCGAGTTCCTTGCGGTTATTGTCAACGCCGCCAAACTCTATTAAAATGGAGCGTTCATTTAAATCCTGGTTATAGACCCCATTATCCCCAGAAGCGCCTTTGGATATAACGCCGCGGCTTAAGCCGGGGTATTTTTTTTCAAGCCGGTCATGCAGCTCTTTCGCCAGCTTGAAGTTGGCTTCAAAATTGGAGCTTTTTTTGCCGATCACAAACGCGAGCCGTGCATAGCTTTTCCCGTTGATCGTCGTTGTCGTCGTTTTTTTGCGGGACGCATCCCTGTGAATGTCGATAAAATACTCGAGATTTTTATTTTCGGCCATCGCTTCTTTAACAACCGGTCTAGATTGGTCATATGACCGCGAATAATCCCAGCCCTTTTTCTTCAGGTTCGCCTGAACATCCGTTTTGTCAACCATCGCGCCGACGCCTTGGGATTCCAGCGCATCACCGAACATATCGCTGACAATCGTAACATTGGCCTTTGAATGAATGGCAAGATTCGGATTGGTCTCACCCTTTAAAAAGGGAAGATAGGATTCCGTATTATGGGTGTTGTAAATAAATACGACTTTGCGGTCCCCTGTGGACTGCTCAGGCGGACTTTTCTTCTCTTCTCTCTCTTTCCCGGTCCCTTCAAGCTCTGCAAGGTTTGCTTCTCTTTCTTCTTTTAACACTTCGGTCGGCGGCTGAGATTCAGATGGCATGTTCGTATAATCCGTCCCCTGCCCCGCCACGAGAATTTCTGAATCATAATGGGAAAAGCCCGGGAGCTCGCGGCCGAGAAAGCTGCGCGGATCTTTTAAATTAATGCTTGTCGCCAGCTTCAGGATCAGAGGTGAAAGCTCGAACTTCTTATGGGGTTCAGGCAGCTCGGAAGCAAAGTAGTGGTTTTCCATCCCTAAAATGCGGCCGAATGTCTCGCCCCCCAGCTCATCCGCCACCCGATACAATGTTGAAGACGGCCTTAATTCAGGACGGAGAGATGTAAGTGCTCCTGACAAAATAAAAATCAACACAAGGCTTGCGATAAACAGGAAGACCGCCTTCACCGCGTTTCTTCCATTTACAGCCAGAACCAACTGACGGTTTCTGCCTCTTCTTTTCATCATCTATCCCTCCAGAGCTTGTCTAGTAAATAGACTATGTACAAGATAGAAGAAGTAGAACAAGTTCTCGGGATTCGCAAAAAATACAAAAAGGCGGCTGTTCAGCCGCCTCTCCTTAGTGGTTGTACATCCCTTTGTTTTCCTGTGACACTTGTTCATGAAGTGCGGTGTTCAGCCCGTTTGCAATGACATTGGCCATATCATCGATAAATGTATCGACTTCTTTTGGCGTCACCATTAAATTATGGCCCAGCGGAGCAAGCACTTCATAAATAAGCTGTCTCTTTTCATCCTCTGCCAGGCCTCCGACGATGCCGAGAAACGATTTGCGCTCTTGTTCATCAGGAAGATCTTCATCAGTGAGCACTTTCTTTTTCCCAAAGCTCATCCCCGCCGGAACGAGGGAGCGGGACGGACTGTCATCTTTCATCTCCCGGCCGAAGTGCTTGAGCATATAATCGATCGTATCGCTTGTTATGGTTACCGCATCGACAACGGTCGGAACGCCGATTGCAATGACAGGGATGCCGAGCGTCTCCTTGCTCAGCTCTTTTCTTTTATTTCCTACGCCAGATCCGGGATGGATTCCGGTGTCAGAAATTTGGATGGTAGAGTTGACCCTTTCGATCGCTCTAGATGCCAGAGCATCAATGGCAATCACAAAATCAGGTTTTGAGCGGTCGATCACACCCTGGATAATATCGCTCGTCTCGATCCCCGTCAGGCCCATCACTCCAGGCGAAAGCGCGCTGACCGGACGATATCCATCCTCGACATTTTCCGGCTGCAGCTTAAACAGGTGCCTTGTGACCAATAGGCTTTCGGTGACCAGCGGTCCAAGCGAATCCGGCGTGACATTCCAGTTTCCAAGCCCTACGATCAAACAGCTGGCGTCTTTTTGGATATTTAAATAGTCCAGAAAAGCGGAAAATTCCTTTGCAAACACATTGATCACATTGTCTTGCATGTCTGAGTCCTGGTGGCGGATGCCCTGGGTCTCAAACGTCAGATAACGGCCGGCTTTTTTTCCCGACAGCTTTGCGCCTTCTTCATCAATATCCATCGTCTGGATCTTGATGCCGTCTTCTTCATACTCTTTGATTGTAAATCCTTTCAGCTTATTTGTCGGGGCAGCTTCCTTTTCCTGCGCTAAATCCTTTGCCTCAACGGCCAAATCTGTCCGCACGGTATATTGACTTAAGTCGAGCTTTTGATTGTCCATCACTAGCACTCCCTTCAAAACATTAACTGTTGTTTAGTGTTGCCCAGCCGATCTGTAAACATTCCCTTCAAGAGGTGCTTTCAAACAAAAATACTTTACATTTATATTGCAATCTAAAGGTGTGTTTGATAGAATACAATTTGTTCTATTGTGAAGATTTAACCTATCGAAAAGGAACAGAGGTTATGTCTTAGGAGGTGAAACACATTGCCAAACATTAAATCAGCGATCAAACGCACAAAAACAAACAACGAGCGCCGCGCACACAACGCTACAATCAAATCTGCAATGCGCACTGCGATCAAACAAGTTGAAACGCTTGTAAGCAACAACGAAGCAGACAAAGCGAAAGCAGCTCTTTCTGCAGCAGCGAAGAAAATCGATAAAGCAGCGAAAAAAGGTCTTGTCCACAAAAACACTGCAGCTCGTTACAAATCAAGCCTAGCAAAAAAAGTGAACGGACTTTCTGCATAATAGAAAGCTTGGCCAAAGCCAAGCTTTTTTGCTTGCCATCATAAAAACGGCTCTCTAAGAAATGAAGGGAACTTCCTTTGGAAGTTCCCTTTCTTGTCCGAAGACAGCAAATAAATTCTCGGTTATACAACTTTTCGTTACATATAATCATTCTTGATGTCTAGCTTTTAAATGTTAACCCATTTTCATTCAAAACAGCCCTTAATTTAGGTAAAGATGCCGGCCCCATACCGTGAAATTTCAAAATCTCTTTTTCGCTGTATTTTGATAGCTGCTGCAAAGAAGTTATTCCATTGTGTTCCAATGCTCGTCTGGCTGGTGCAGAGAGTAATGAAAGAAATCCGTTGTCAGGTTTGCGCTCTTGCTCACAAATCGGGCAAACAGGACAATCACTGCTTTTATAATACTGGTGTCCTTTGCTGCAAGTCCTTAAATTCTTTTTTGAGGTTGTCATTTTTACATTTCTCCCTTTCTCAATTATTATTTTCCAGCAGACGTTCAATCCTTTGCTGAATGGGCGCAAAATTGCATAAGCTCTGATAAAAGGCAGACCAAAATGTATGGCCGGACCTATATTTATTCGAACATGACAAGCAGCGAAAAATAGAAGGTATGTAAAGATTTTTAAGACAAACTCTCTTCATCATTTATTTGCCGCACAAAGTAGAGATGCTTATATCCCCAGCTGCACATACCGGTCAACACCGGCGCCAACGTTTTCCATGCTCGGTTAAACTATATTCGACCTTCGGAGGGATTTACTGACACACTTAAAACATCATGTTCAAGCTCCCGAAGCTGATTAGTCAGCATACCCTATGTAATTCCAGGGAGCATCCGGCTCAGCTCTCCGAAGCGTTTGGTGCCTTCATGAAGTAATATGAACCAGGATCAGCGTGATCCCATTTTCCCCTATGGCATCCAATGTGATGATGATCCCTTCTGTCGTCTTCATTTCTTAGACGTTTGACTTCACCTATATCAACTCCCGATTCGGTATTATCAGTTACGTTACCATATCATCCAGATTCGCGGCAGTACTCTTATTTTACATACATCGTACATTTTACCGTATTACTATGAAAAATTCTGCCGCCGTCAAAAGAACAAATAAAAGGCTGTCGAGAAAATCTCAACAGCCTGACGGCTCTCTCATCTAAGAGAACCGTTTTTTTCAATCGGACTGCAAAAGCTTCAGCAAAAACAGCTCAAGCACAAGCTGCTTGTCCTTTTTGCCTGTTTTCATTTCATAATCCATGACGGCGAGCTGCTCGATGATGCTTTTCAGCTCTTCTTCTGAAAACAGCCTCGCCTGGTCAATCGCGAGCTTAACCCTGAACGGGTGGACTTTGAGGTTTGAGGCGATTTGCTTTTGCCCGTACCCCTGCTGTGAAAAATACTTGGTCTGCATTAAGAGTCTGAACTGGTTTGCGATCAGCGCCATCATTTTGATCGGTTCTTCATTTTGCTTTAACAGGTCATAGAAAATTTGCAGCGCTTCTGTACGCTTCCGGTTCACGACTTTGTTGATCAATTCAAAAATATTTTGCTCAAGTCCTCTGGCAACGAGCTTTTTGACATCGTCAAGCGTGATCGAGTCACGATCACCGATATATGTACTCAGCTTTTTCACCTCTTGGGCAATGGCCGACAGGCTGGCATTACACAGGATGACAAGCTCCTCCGCCGCCTCTCGTTCAATGAGCTTCCCTTCTGATTTTGCAAGCCCTGCGATAAAATCGGCCGTTTCCCGGCCGTTCAGCTCTTTCGCTTCGACCATTTGGGCGTGTTTTTTCAACAGCTTGGTCAGCTTTTTACGCTCATCAAGCTTCTCATAAGGGGCGAGCAGAACAAAAACGGAATAAGGCGCCGGCTGTGCAATATAATCCTCCAGACTCCCCAGGTTATGTTCCAGTTTATCTTTCTTTTTTTCAGCTGTTAAAAAAGAAGGGTTTTTGGCAACGACAAGACGCCTCTCCCCCATAAACGGAAAGGTTTCAGCATCTTCAACGGCAAGGTCTAATGCCTCTTCTTCCAAGTCAAATACGGAAAGGTTGAAATCCTTCGTCTCTTCATCAACGACAGCTTGTCTAATCCTTTGAACCGTCTCCTGCAAAAGATACGTCTCTTTCCCGTACAAACAGTAAACAGGATGAATATCGCCTTTTTTTAAGCTTTTCCAAACATCAAATACCATCATCTGCTCTTTCCTCTCTTTTCATCCTTCCCTTCATATCGTAAATCCTGTTCAGCAATTAGTAAAGAGAGAAGCGGACTCATCCGCTCTCTCATTTATAATAAACGCCTTCTATAAACCCCCGGGTCAGTTTATAAAAGACGATGTTCATAAATTGTAGAAAACGGTCGCATACAGCTTCTAGATTTTTGTAAAGAATTGAATTATACTGGATATCAATAGGAGGGGTAAATTGTGAATGAGTTTGAAAAAGACGTACAAAGCAAACGCAACGATCTTGTAGATTCAGGTGTCGGCTTTATCGTGACTTTTGGATTTTTCGCTACAATGTTTATCATTGCCACAGTTATCCATCTCGCCGCTTAGATCGAACTTGGCGGAAAATCCGGATGCTGCTTCGAACGGGTTCCCGGCCGAAAGCTTCGCTTTTTATCAGCCCGGCTTTTTTATGACGACTGCTCAAGGCGGCAGTCTTTTTTATTGCGTGGAATGTACTTTATCATATGGGGGATGGAGCAAAAACGTTCCCTTTCCCCTGTCAAATAGGTATTGAACTGCTCCGTCGCGATCTGTCCGGTATACCTTGACGCGATGGCGTTTTAAGATGTCTAACACCTCCTTGTGCGGATGGCCGTACCGATTATGTTCCCCGGCTGAAATCAAGGCTGTCTTCGGTTTGATTTGTTTGATGAAATTCTCTCCTGTCGACCCTTTACTCCCGTGGTGCCCGACTTTCAACACATCGGCTTTCAGTTCCGGATAGGCTTTCATGATCTCCCTTTCGCCATCCTGTTCCAAATCGCCTGTTAAAAGCCATGTTAAACCACCCAGCTTCATCCACAAAACGAGTGAGCTGTTATTTTTGCTATCGCCATCCACCTTTTCCGGTGAAAGCACATAAAACTGCAAACCGCCTATGTTCAGCTTATCGCCTCTTTTGGCAGCTTTTACAGCAACCCCATGTTCGATAGCAGTGCGAAGCAGCTTTTCATCCGCCGGATCGGCCGCATAGCCTATCGGAACAACCAGCTCTTTCACCTTATGTTTTTTGATGAGTACTTCCGCTTCACCGACATGGTCTTGGTCGGCATGCGTTAAAATCAAAGCATCAAGCTGTTGAACCCCTTTGGTAGCGAGAAACGGGATAATCGCGTTTTCCGCCAGGGAAAAAGCTTTTTTTCTTTCTCTCCACGGCTCCTTTTTGAACGAAACCATTCCCCCGGTATCAATCAAAACATTCCCTTTCTGTCGGGGCCCACTGATATAGATGCTGTCACCCTGTCCGATATCAAGCATGGTAACCTCTCCATCTTGTGTGAAATGCGGCAGCATCACATGCCAGAGAAAAACGGAAATGAAAAGACAGGAAGGGATGAAAAGTTTTCGGAGGGAGACCGCATTTTCCATAGCAATAAGGAGCATACCGATGGACCCGAGATAAAAAAGCAGCTGCAGCCCATCCGGTTTGCTGGCAGCGAATGTGAACATATCTGCCGAAGATATGATTTTGACAGCCTCGTGGCTCCATCCAAGTAAAATGTCAAGGATTCCCGCCGCTATTTCCCCCGCGGGGCGAATCAACATCAGCCCCAGCAAACTGGCGAACGACAGCGGGATCACGGCAAATAAATAAAATGGTACGAAAAATAGATTCGCCAGAACACTGAGAAAGGAAAACTCCTGAAAGTGAAAAAGGAGGATCGGAAGCGAGCCGAGCTGAGCAAGAAAAGATGCAAGCAGCAGCTGCGCCGTTTTGTTTTTCGGTCTGAGCAATATGCCTTTTGAAAGAATAAAAACGAAGGATACTGCAAAGGAAAGCTGAAAACCTGCCTGAAAGAGCAGATACGGGTTGTACAACAGCAGGCCGAGGAAGGCTATGCTGAGAACATCGGCGCTTTTCAGCCGTTTTTTAGACAATGAAGAAAGCAGATAGATGTCCGACATAAACACGGCCCTCAACACGGACGGAGCTCCGCCGGTGATCACGGCGGCAGCGGGAAGTGCAAAAATCAAAATCCATTTTGCACCTTCCCTCGTAATGCCAAGACGCAGCAGGCAATAAAACAGCGCGGCGGCCAAAATGCCGACATGGAGACCCGAAATCGCTAGCAGGTGGATGATTCCAAGGCTTTGATATCCGTCAAGGACTTCCTGTTCAATGAGAAACCGATCGCCGAATATCAGCGCACATACAACCCCGGCCGCGGTTTCCGACATGTTATCTTCAATAAAATCGAGGCCTGATTTTCTGATGTTTAACAAAATGGAAGAAAGCGCGTCTTTCTGCTTGCAGTTTTTGATAGATTGAATGGCAAAGTTCCAGTGGATGCCTTGTGTGCGCAAATATTCTTTTTCATTAAATGTTCCAGGGACCGTCGCGTTTTTAGGCTTTTTCAATTCGCCTTTCATGAAACATATACTGCCGGGGCCAAGGTCGGCCAGCTTTCTTTTTTCTTCCCGTGACTGAATGGTATAGCGGGCTTTCAAGGACTCTCCGTCCGGGGTTTCGGCTTTGAAAGAAAGGCGGTCGCCGTCGATTGTTGGAACATTTCCGACTGATGCGGACGTTTGAATGGCACCCTCTTGATAGATGGAGCCGTTTAAATGGTCAATCACCAAAAAATAAATCGAGTAAAAACCGCAGCACACTGCGCAAAATAGAAAAAGGAGGTACTGTTTTCTGACCATGCTGACGGCGGCCGGCACCGATATGAACACGGCGAAGAAGAGGAATGATGAAGAGTGGGCGAAGGCAATTCCAACCGCCGCTGAAATTGCCCCGCAGGGGAGGAGTCGGTGTTTGTCCATTCCAGATTAAACATAGCTTGTGAACAGTTTGTTGGCCTGCTCATGTATGTTTTTGATTTCCTCTTCCTCAAGCCCTTTTTCAGACAGCTTCCTGATCAAATCGGCTACAAATGATAATTTCTCCTGGTTTTTCAAATCAATAATCATTTCTTCCAATTCAACCTGCTCCACTTTAACGGAAGCCTGTTCAAACAGCTCCACTGCATAAGGGTGGTTTTTATAATCCTTCGCATAATAAATCGTTTTAATTCCTGCTTGTATAATCGATTTGCAGCATTGAATGCACGGAAAGTGAGTCACATATATTTCGGCACCTTCTGTCGGAACGCCGAATTTTGCGCATTGCAGGATCGCGTTCATCTCGGCATGAATCGTCCTGATGCAATGCCCGTCCACGATATAGCAGCCTTCATCCGCACAATGGACGCCGCCTGCGATTGATCCGTTGTATCCTCCGGCTATGATGCGTTTATCTCTGACAATCGTCGCTCCCACGGCAAGCCTTGTACATGTGCTGCGAAGCGCGAGCAAATGGCTTTGCGCCATAAAGTATTGATCCCATGAAATGCGTTCCACTTGTTTTCCCTCCAAAAATACGATGTAAGCTTCCCTAAGTGTACATATGTTTATCCAAGGACGTCAATTTACTTTACCGATATTGACGATTTTATTTTTTCAAATGATTTTTCTCCAATACCTGACACATTGGTGATGTCTTCTATCGTCTGAAATGGGCCGTTTTCCTCCCGATATGTGACGATCGCTTCCGCTTTTGAAGGGCCAACACCGGGAATGTCCTCAAGCTCTTTTGCAGAAGCTGTGTTGATATTGATCGTGTTTTCCTCTTCTCCTTCTGCCAAATACGACCCTGATTCAGAATGAGCGGAGGCTTCTTCTCCTTGAAACGGAATATAAACGACCATGCCGTCCCGTAAAATGGCGGCTAGGTTGACTTGTTTTTGATCGGCTTTTTTCACGGTGCCGCCCGCTTTTTTTAGTAAATGATGAACTCTGTCACCTGCCTTCATTTCGTAAACACCGGGCTGCTTGACCGCCCCCTTCAGATCGATGACGATTTCTTCTTTTTCTTCGTTTTTCTTATCCTCTGGCAAACTTGCCGTCTTCTCAGGTGATTGCAAAGCTTCATCCGGCACACTCGAATGAGCTGAGGATAGATCGTCACCGCCCTTTGTGACGACTGCGGCGGCAATGATGACCACTAGCGCCAATCCCCCTGCCGCAAACCATTTGTATTGTTTGAGCCAATTTAGCATACAGTTCACCCGCTTTCATACATAAATTAACTGCCGCTTTCATATCGTTTAAAAGATACAGGTTGAAAAGGAGGGGAGAACGATTGAATATCGGCTTTATCGGAACAGGAAACATGGGGACGATACTCATTGAGGCGCTCATTGAATCCAAAGCGGTCATTCCCTCATCTTTAACAATCACAAACCGAACGATCGACAAAGCGTTGAACATAAAAAAACGATTTCCGGAAATCCAGGTTGCAGAGCGGCCGGAAGATGTCATTTCCGAAAGTGAAGCCGTATTGATTTGCGTGAAGCCGCTTGACATTTTTCCTTTGTTAAAACGATTGGCACCCGCGTTCACAAAAGATCAGATTCTCATCACGATAACCAGCCCGGTACAGGTCGAACAGCTGGAAGCGGTCGTTTCCTGCCAGGCGGCAAGGGTGATTCCGAGCATCACAAACAGGGCGCTTTCAGGCGTTTCACTTTTAACGTTCGGCGAAAGCTGCACCGAAGAGGCGAAAGAAAAAATCACAAATATGATGAAAAAGATTTCGATTCCGCTGGAAATCGAAAGCGGCATTACGCGAGTCGCCTCAGATATCGTCAGCTGCGGCCCCGCCTTCATCAGCTATTTAACCCAATTATTCATTCAAGCCGCTGTTGAAGAAACGGCGGTGTCAAAAGAGGACGCCATCTTGATGACGAAGGAGATGCTGGTAGGTCTTGGGAAACTCCTTGAAACAGAGCTTTACACACTGCCCGCTCTTCAGGAAAAGGTTTGTGTAAAAGGGGGTGTCACCGGGGAAGGCATCAAAGCGCTGGAAAACGGTGTCGGGGATATGTTCCGGCAGCTGTTCCGCAACACGCATCTGAAGTATGAAGAAGATATCGCCGCAGTCAAAAAGCAATTTCCCGTTTGAGCCATTGTTTCACATCTTGAACGCCTGCTCAACAATGGAAAATGGCATTTTTAAAACCATCGTCATATTAAACGATGGTTTTAGCTTTTTTAGCGATATAAAAATGCCGTTCTGTATCCGCCTCTGGTTCAAGACCGGAAAAATCGGCCGTGATCTTTTGAATGTCAAATCCGGCCTTCTCCAATAAGCGGATGTATACCTCAGTCTCAAATGTCCGTTGTTCATGGGATTCATCAAACCGTTCATAAACGCCGCCGCTTTCTACGAAAAACGTCAGGTCATGCATAACGGAATGAGCTTCTTCCCCTGCATAGCTTTGCCAGATGACGCTGATGGCCTCATCCTGGTCAGCGTACGTGCTGCCCGGAAATACAACGTCCATCTTGTAGACGGAATGGACATCAAACAACAGAAGGCCGCCGTCTTTTAACAACGAAAAAACGTTTTTAAAGGTAGCGAAAACACCTTTTTCATCAGGTAGATAATTTAATGAATCACAGCAAATGACAACGGCGTCAAATGCTCGGCCGAATCCCCCAAGCTCACGCATATCCTGCTGTAAAAATTGGATCTCCAGCCTGCGGTCAGCCGCTTTTTGCTGGGCCTGTGACAGCATATCTTCACTGAAGTCAACGCCTGTGACATCATAGCCTTTTTCGGCAAGGCGCACAGATATTTCACCTGTTCCGCAGGCCAGGTCAAGAATGCGAATATCTTCTTTCCGTTTTTCGCTGAGCGCGTTCTCTATCCATTCGACCCACTGATCGTAAGGAGCATGGGCCATCAGGCTGTCATAAATGCCGGAAAAACCTTTATAAATCATTAATTGACTCCGAATGAAAGGTCTTCAAGAGGAGCATCTCCCCACAGTTTCTCAAGGTTGTAATAACCTCTTTCTTCCTTGTGGAAAACGTGAACGACGACATCGCCTAAATCAATTAAGATCCATCTGGCTTCGTCAAACCCTTCCATTTTCTTTACGTCAATTCCATTTTCTTCAGCCTGATCCTTTATTTCCCGGGCAATGGCTTGAACCTGCTTATCAGAATTTCCGTGGCAAATCAGAAAATAATCAGCGACAAGGGAAATCCCTTGCATATTCATGGCGATGATATCTTCTGCACGTTTATCATCACAGGCTTCGGCAGCTATTTTTAATATTGAAGCTTGATCCATTCACAAATTCCTCCTATTGTCTTTCTTTTACAAAAGCATTATATGTCGCGACCGTTTCCGGATAAACGGCTTGGTTCTTTGATAGTAAAAAGGTAATCGTATTTTTCAGCGCCTGAATGAGCGCAAGATCCAAATCTTCTTCAGCCAGTGAACGAACCTCGTCAACCCCCGGAAAACGGCGGCCCGGTTCAATATAATCGGCTACATAAACCACCTTGTCGAGCAGGGTCATGTTCGGCCTCCCCGATGTGTGATATCTGATCGCCGACAATATGTCTTCATCGGTGATTCCGACTTCGGCTTTGACAAGCGCCGCCCCGGCGGGTGCATGCCACAATTCATGATGAAAATCGAGCACATCCAAGGGCCTGCCTTCTTTTTGAATGATATGTTTCAATTCCTCTTTTGGACGAAATTTGGCATAGTCATGAAAAATCGCTGCGGTTTCCGCTTTTTTCACATCGGCGCCAAACCGTTCCGCCAGCTGCACAGCCGTTTCCATTACCCCGATTGTATGGATGTAGCGCTGCTCTGTCAGCTGCTCTTTCACACAAGCTAGTGCTTCCTCACGTTTCATATAAATGATGCTCCTTTACATAGACCTTTACATCGTCAGGAATTAAATAATCGGTCGGCTGACGATTTTTGATGCGGTCCCTGAGTAAAGACGATGATACTTCAAATACCGGCACGTCTACGAAAACAAGCGGATAGGGCGTTTCAATTTGAAAGCCCGGCCGCTTGACCCCGACGAATTGGATCATTTCGATCAGCTTGTCAATGTTAGACCATTTCGGTAAATATTCAATCATATCCGCCCCGATGATAAAATAAAATTCGTC
Source organism: Bacillus sp. HSf4 (assembly GCF_029537375.1). Taxonomy (NCBI): domain Bacteria; kingdom Bacillati; phylum Bacillota; class Bacilli; order Caryophanales; family Bacillaceae; genus Bacillus; species Bacillus sp. HSf4. The sequence goes on from NZ_CP120679.1 coordinate 2,724,570, forward strand.
ATTCGGATACCGCTTCTTCAACAGACAGACCGTATCATATGTATAGGAAGGGCCTTCCCTTTCAAGCTCGATCGTCTCCAGTTTAAAATTCCTTTTTCCCTTGATGGCGAGCTTCAGCATTTCAACACGGTGACGGCTTTGCGAAAACGAATTTTCCTGTTTATGCGGCGGAATTTGATTGGGCATAAACCATATTTCATCAAGACCCATTTTATACAGCACTTCATTTGCCATCAGCAAGTGCCCGTTGTGCGGAGGATCAAACGTCCCTCCAAAAACCCCGATTTTCCTCATGTCTACCACCTTTTAAGAGCCTAAGGAAGTTCAATTTGTTTATTTTCTCTTGACTCCTTGTACAGCACAATGATATTACCGATCGTTTGCACCAGTTCGGCGCCTGCTCCGCTTGCCAAAGCATCCGCGACCTCGTCTTTCGGCTGTTCGCAGTTTTGCAGCACGCTTACCTTAATCAATTCTCTGGCTTCAAGCGCTTCGCTGATTTGTTTTACCATATTATCGTTGACTCCGCCTTTTCCGACTTGAAAAATCGGTGACAGATGATGCGCTTCTTTTCGTAAATAGCGCTTTTGTTTTCCAGTTAACATGTTGTTCCTCCTAATTTTCGCAAAACAATGGATTTCATTTTTTCAATATTCGGCTCACGTCCGGTCCACAGTTCAAATGATAAAGCGGCCTGGCCGATGAACATGCCGACACCGTCCAGTATTTTCAATCCCTTTGCTTCAGCTTCTTTCAATAAAGCGGTTTTGAGCGGATTGTAGATGATGTCGCAAACAAGGCTCGCCTCTTTTGCATTCGCTAAAGAAATCGGGGCGTCATCGACGTCCGGGTGCATGCCGACAGATGTCGTTTGAATCACGACATCGTACGCTGACAGGTTGGCTTCCGCCTCCTGCAAAGTCAGCGCCTGCACCTCTCCCTCAAAAAGCCCGGTAAACGCTTCTGCTTTTTCAGGTGTGCGGTTTGCCACATCAAGCCGCTGCGGCCGCTGTGACGCAAGCGTCGTAAAGATCGCCCGGGCCGCGCCTCCCGCGCCGACAATCAAAACAGAAAGCTCGCGAATCGGCCGATCAAGAGACTGTTTCAGCGATTTTAAAAATCCTTCCCCATCTGTATTATATCCGACAAGCCCGTCTTTTTCTCTTCTGACAGTGTTTACCGCTCCGAGCGCTTTGGCGCTTTCATCAATGCGGTCAAGGTATTTCATAATGGAGACCTTATGCGGCACCGTCACATTAAATCCTTGCACACCGAGGGCCCGCATACCTTTGACCGCATCTTCCAGATCGTCTTTTTCAACACGGAAAGCATGGTAATGCCCGTCCAAGGAAAGGTCTTGCAAAGCGGCATTATGGATGTCCGGAGACATGGAATGTGCGACAGGATTTCCAATCAGTCCGTAAATCGGTTTCATCATCCTCTCCCCCTATCTTCAGATTAATGATCTGCGCAAAAAGACGGAAACGCCTTTAGGAGCGTGTGCGACAATTCTTTGCTTAGCGCCCTGAATCGTCACCCAGCCAAGCCCTGAAAAGACGACATCGGTTTTCTGATCCTTTATCGTGAATGTGTGTCTGACAAACTCGGGAAACGTTTCAAGATCCTCTTTCGCAGGTGGGGCCAGCATGTCCCCCGCATGCTTTTCATAAAGCTGATCCGCGTTTTCAAGCTTTGTTCTGTGAATATTGAGTTCATTTGGCATATAGCATACAAACGGCGACCTGTCTCCGGATTCAAAGTCAAGCCTTGACAGTCCGCCGAAGAAGAGCGTCTGCCCGTCATTCAGCTGAAAAGTGCGGGGCTTCAGTTCTTTTTTCGGCGACAATATTTTCAAATCGCGTTTTGCGACGTAATGGGCCATCTGATGGTGATTGATGATTCCCGGAGTGTCGTACATTGATGAGCCGTCATCAAGCGGGATTTCAATCGCGTCAAGCGTTGTGCCGGGATACTGGGATGTTGTGATGATGTCTTCTTCTCCCGACACCTCTTTGATAATCCGGTTGATAAAAGTGGACTTTCCGACGTTCGTGCATCCGACGACATACACATCTTTGCCGTTTCTGTAATGCTCAATCGCATCGATCGCTTCTTTCATACCCTGGCCGCGCCCTGCGCTGACAAGCAGAACATCGACGGGCTTTAACCCGAGCTCTTTCGCTTCGCGTTTCATCCAATGAACTAGTCGGTCCCGCTTGACCGATTTCGGCAGAATATCCGCTTTGTTTCCTATTAATAGGATCGGATTGCCTCCGACAATACGGCTTAATCCGTTAATCCAGCTTCCGTTGAAATCAAAAATGTCGACGATTTTCACGATAAGCGAATCCGTTTCCCCAATGCCGTGCAAGATGTTTAGAAAATCATCATCCGTCAGAGAGACGTCCTGGATTTCGTTGTAATTTTTCAGTCTGAAGCAGCGCTGACAAATCACGTCTTCCTTCAGGAGAGATGATTCAGGCGCATAGCCCAGTTCATTTTTATTTTCGGTTTGGATGGCAACTCCGCATCCGATACATACTACCTTTTCCATGCTTTAATCCTCCCACTGAATATGGCCTTTTCGTTTTAACGAACTGAGAATCCTCCGTTCCACCTGACGGTTAAAACGCGTAAAAAAGCCATCGGAAGCGGCCACAGGCACAACAAGAATCGTGTGAAAGCCATTGCGGTTTCCTCCGAGGACATCGGTCATGAGCTGATCCCCGATCACCACAACGTCCTCTTTTTTCAGTCCCATATTTTTCACAGCTTTCCTGAAAGCTCTGCCCATCGGCTTTTTCGCTTTATAAATAAACGGGATATTCAGCGGTTCCGAGAAAATTTTGACCCGTTTTTCATTATTATTGGAAACGATGGTAACTTTAATGCCGTTCTCCTTCATCTCTTCAAACCACTCGATGAGACGCGGTGTAGCGCTTGGCCTGTCCCATTCCACAAGCGTGTTGTCCAAATCCGTAATAATCCCTTTAACATTGCGCTCTTTCAGCTTTTCAGGGGTAATATGAAAAATATTTTTAACAAATTCATCCGGCAGAAAAAACTTTTTTAACACAAGCCGCACCCTTTCCTTTCACTTACTGCTTTTTTCTATGTGTCGAATCAAATCTAAAAGTGTCTTAAAAAATCGGCTGTCCGAAAAGTTTTCGACATATAATAGGATTCTTCAACAGGTGTGGATAAAATTACACACAGTATCCACTCTTATTTCATCAACCTTTTATTAAATTATAAACATGATACCCACAAGTTATCCACTTTTTGGTGTGGATAACAGAACGATTGTTCTTGCCCAATATTCATGATAGATTATAGGTACTTCAAACAAGATCATATAACTTAACATTTTATGCAGTTTCAAAACTGGTTATTCCAATTTTCATGAGGAGGTGTCTTCCCCATTAAATGGGTACCAAGTATGAGAAAGCTGTCTGATGAACTTTTAATAGAATCATACATTAAAGCAAATGAGATGAATTTAAACCGCGAATTCATCGAGCTGATTGAATCTGAAATCAAAAGAAGGTCGCTCGGTCATCTGCTTTCCGTCTCTTCTTAAGTTAGCACTTCCGGGCGTTCTTGCCGCTTTTTTCACTTAGGTTGATATTATATCACTTGAATAATACGCTTACTACTGTTTTTCATGAAAAAACACCTCTGTCAGAAGAGGTGCTATTTGAAGAATCCGTACGGACTCAACCAGTAAAATCCACCGATCACCAGCAATACGACCAAGAGAACGACAACAAAAGCATAGCCGTATGCTGCACCTGCGTAGCCGGGATAAGCCGGATATGAATACGGATATCCGAAGGCCATCACATCATTCCTCCTTTTAAGACTATTGTAGTAACAGCCTATGACCAAAAAGGAGAAATGGCTAGGCCGTTGACCGATTCTCAAGAAGTTTTTATGACGCCGCTTTTTTTGATGTCTTCAAAAATGATCCGAGCGCCTTTTGGGGTTAAGTGGTTTCCCGACGGATCGATATACCCCGATTTGATCAAGTGCTCATCCGTTTGTCCGCCAGCCTTGTCAACGATGCTTTTCCAGTTGTCAATGAGTGGCACATCCAATTTGCGCGCCGTTTTCCTTGTGACCTCATTATAGGAATCATGCCACTTTCTCGCTCCTCCGTACTTTTCAAACGAAGCAGCCCTGTATCTCGAATAATAAAAAATGTTGTTCCCGCTTCCTTCAACGAGCGGAAGACATGTCATCAACACCGGTTTTATCCCATGGCGGCGGCTTTCTTTGACGAAATAAGACAGATTTTCTCTAAATCTTTTTTTCGACACGCGCGGAACCCCTTTTGCAAGTATTGCCGCATCATTTGTTCCGAACATGATCAAAAGGTATGCCGGATGCTTGTCGAGCACATCCTTTCGAAAGCGAAATCTGGCGTCTTCCGTCGTTTCTCCGCCGATACCCGCATTCACGATGCTGTACTTCCCGCGAAGAGAAGTTTGTAGTAAATTGACCCACTTCTCCGCTTTTGGATATTCGCGAAACTGCCAATTTGAACCGCGTGTATTGCTGTCACCGAACGCAACGATTTTTCGGGTGCCGTCCTTTCCGCATCCGGAAAGAAGCAGCAGGAAAACGAGGACCATTGCAAACATTTTTTTCATCGTTTCACCTCCAAAAGCCAATAATACGATCATATAAAAGAGATTGGTCAATTTCAACGGAGAAACTCTCTCTGAATGATTGATACTACGCTTTTAATCTGTTCTTTTCGACTCAGGAACATTCACATCCGCCCGTTTATCCGACAAACAATGAATAGGTTTTGATGGGGCGAAACCCCAATTTCCCGGCGAGCCGGATGGACGCTTTGTTTTGCGAATCACAATCCCAGCGCGGCTTTATCCCAAGATCCTGACAGTATGAGATGAATGCGCGGGCGCATTGTGCGGCAAATCCCCGTCCCCTGAAATCCGAATGTGTGGCGATATCAATCTCAGCGAAGCGTTCCGAGCGGAAAATCGCGACGCATTCGCTGACCGTCCGCCCTTCATAGAGGATTTTAAAACCGAAGCCGCTCTTCAAAAAATTCGCGGTTCCTCCCCAATATTCATCAGCATACTGTTCATCGAAATGCACGCTGCGCTTCAGATCGCCTTCGGAAAACATTTCAACGACTGCACCGACGTCTTCCTCATCATGATCAGGCTCCTTTGTAAAGGAAAAGACGGTGCGCTTCATCTGTTTTATATCATCCAGGGCGGCTCTTAAAAAAGCGTCCCATTCCGCCGAGCCGGAAAAGACGGTAAACCGCCCGGCGTTCCTTTGCTCATTCAAGTAATGATGCCATTTGTCCCGCTTCATTTCAGGGGGACTCCCGGCAAGATAATAAATTCCCGAAGGTGTTTGAAAAAGCGCTGTGCGCGGAACATCCGATCGATCGGCAAATATTTTGCCGCCTGTGACTCCGTCTGCTATCGCATGGGCAAATGTCGGACTGCCCTCGTGCAGCATCAATTTTGCCTTGGACATATCTGCTGTTTTTAGCCGTATCATCTTATCCTCCAATTAATTTGCCGCCTCATCGCTTCCGGCGATGTTCCGGTCAAAAATAAACACGGAAACGGCAATATCCTCCTGGATTTTGATATCTGAAAACAGATGCTCCAATTTTGCACCGATCAGCTCTTCCATGCCCTCCGGGGTATGATTGGAATAATGATCCTGAATCAGGACCGTCCTAGCCGCATGCACCATTTCTTTGCCTTCAGGTGTACTTGCGATAAATTGCTCGCTTGCGGTCAAATTGCCGTAAAGCGTCGAAACCGCCATATTGTCGACAAATACGGTATGAATCCGTTCAGGCCCCTTGCCGAACAGCTCTTTCCGCAGCTTGCGAATGATATCATTAAACTGATGGATTTTTTTAGACATTGTTATACCCCTTCCCCTTTAAACCATGCAAATTATCGTGATGTTCCCTTAAACACTTAACTTGGTTAAAATTTTCCTGTTCTATTGAATTATAATAAATATTATTTTATAATAAAAGTTATGTTGATGGATTTATGATAGAGACATGTTATAAATCTATCCGTTTCTACATATTGGGATTGGTCTGTTAGTAAGGATTGCTAGTAAACTACTCCGCCATGTATGTTTATGCCGCTTGCCAGGACGGGAGCCGGTATATGTGTACATGGCTTTTTTTGATTTCTTGACAACGATGGAGGGACAAAAATGATGGACGAAAAGCCGCTCAAGATCTTAATAGACGGCACAGAATACGTGGCTCGGGAAGGGGCGACGGTTTTAGACATCTTAAATGAAAACGGGATCGAACATCCGCAAGTTTGCCATGTTCCCGAGGTTGATCCCATTCAAACGTGCGACACCTGCCTCATCGAAGCAGACGGAAAATTAAAGCGCGCCTGTTCGCTGAAAGCGGAAAACGGCATGTCGATCAGCCTTTCGAATGAGCGGGTGAAAAAATCGCAGAAGGAAGCGATGGACCGAATCCTCGAAAACCATCTGCTTTATTGTACGGTTTGCGATAATAACAACGGCAACTGCAAGCTGCATAATACGGCGGAAATGATGGGCATTGAAGAGCAAACATACCCTTATATGCCGAAGGAAGATCCGGCGACTGCCGTCGATATGTCGCATCCTTTTTACCGCTATGACCCGAACCAGTGCATTGCGTGCGGACAATGTGTGGAAGTGTGTCAAAATCTCCAGGTCAATGAAACGCTGTCGATCGATTGGGAGCGGGAACGCCCGCGGGTCATCTGGGATGACGGTGTTTCGATCAACGACTCTTCATGCGTCAGCTGCGGACAGTGCGTGACCGTCTGCCCGTGCAATGCGCTGATGGAAAAGTCAATGCTCGGGGAGGCCGGATTTTTGACAGGCATCAAACAGGACGTCATGGAGCCGATGATCGACCTCGTGAAAAACGTAGAGCCCGGTTACAGCAGCATTTTCGCCGTTTCCGAAGTAGAAGCGGCGATGCGGGAAACTCGGACCAAAAAGACAAAAACCGTCTGCACTTTTTGCGGTGTCGGCTGCTCCTTTGAAGTTTGGACGAAAGGCCGGGAAATCTTGAAGGTCCAGCCGGTATCAGACGCGCCCGTCAACGCCATTTCCACCTGTGTCAAAGGAAAATTCGGCTGGGATTTCGTCAATTCCGAAGAGCGGCTTACAAAGCCTTTAATCCGGAAAAACAATACGTTCGTCGAATCCACCTGGGAGGAAGCGCTTGATCTTGTCGCCAGCCGCTTAGGGTCGATCCGCCAGCAATATGGGAAGGGGTCTGTCGGCTTTATTTCTTCTTCCAAAATTACGAATGAAGAAAACTACCTGATGCAAAAGCTGGCACGGCAAGTCTTTGAAACGAATAACGTCGATAACTGCTCCCGCTACTGTCAATCACCGGCAACGGACGGGCTCTTCCGCACGGTCGGAATGGGAGGTGACGCAGGTACGATCAAAGATATCGCAAAAGCCGGCCTCGTCATTATCGTCGGGGCAAATCCGGCCGAAGGCCACCCGGTCCTTGCAACCCGCATTAAGCGGGCCCATAAGCTTCACGGGCAAAAGCTGATCGTCGCCGACCTTCGCAAAAACGAAATGGCCGAGCGTTCAGACCTGTTCATCAGACCGCGCCAAGGGACGGATCAAGTATGGCTGATGGCCGTGACAAAACACATGATCGATCAAGGCTGGCATGACCAGGCGTTCATTGAAGAAAACGTGAATTTCTTTGAGGATTATAAAGAATCTCTTGAAACATATACCCTTGAATATGCAGAAAACGTCACAGGCATCAAGCAACAGACGCTGATCGAAATCGCGGAAATGATCCGGGACGCTGACGGCACCTGCATCTTGTGGGGAATGGGCGTGACTCAAAATACGGGAGGCTCTGATACGTCTGCGGCGATTTCAAATCTCTTGCTTGCGACCGGAAACTACCGCCGGCCCGGTGCCGGAGCCTATCCGCTTCGCGGCCACAACAATGTCCAAGGCGCCTGTGACATGGGGACGCTGCCAGGCTGGCTTCCTGGATACCAGCATATTTCCGATGACAAAGCGCGGAAAAAATTCGCAGAGGCTTACGGCGTGACAATCGACAGTGCACCCGGCCTTGATAATATCGAAATGCTTCATTCGATCGAAAAAGGTGATATGAAAGCGATGTATATCGTCGGCGAAGATATGGCCCTTGTCGATTCCAACGCCAACCGCGTCCATGACATTTTATCCGGGCTTGAATTTCTCGTCGTTCAAGACATATTCCTTTCGAAAACGGCTCAGTACGCCGATGTTGTCCTGCCTGCGGCGCCTTCTCTCGAAAAAGACGGAACCTATACCAATACGGAGCGCCGTGTTCAAAGGCTGTATCAAGCACTCCCTTCCCTCGGGGATTCAAAGCCCGACTGGCAGATCATCCAAGCCATCGCAAATCTGCTCGGAGCTGACTGGAATTACAATCACCCGGGAGACATTTTCTCAGAAATGGCGAGCCTGTCTCCACTGTTTGGCAAAGCGAGCTACGAAACGCTTGAAGGCTGGAACAGTTTTCTCTGGGGCAGCTTGAGCGGAGAAAGCACACCGCTGCTTTATGAAGACGGATTTCACTTTCCTGACAGAAAAGCGCGCTTTGCGCCGGCCGATTGGACGGAGCCGGCCGAATTCCCTGAGGAATACGACCTCCATATTAACAACGGGCGGATGCTTGAGCACTTCCACGAAGGAAATCTGACCAATAAATCGGCAGGGATTCAAGCGAAAGTACCGGACGTCTTTGTTGAGATTTCACCCGACCTGGCAAAGGAACGGGGAATCTGTGACGGATCTCTCGTAAGGCTCGTCTCTCCATACGGCGCCGTGAAATTGACCGCGCTTATTACGGATCGCGTGCGGGCGAATGAGCTGTACCTGCCGATGAACTCAACAAATAAAGAATCGGCGATTAACTTTTTAACCGGTCCGGCAGTCGATGCGCGCACGAACACGCCAGCCTATAAACAAACGAAAGTGCGAATGGAAGTCCTCGAAGGCTGCACAGCGCCGCCGCTGCCGAAAACGAATCCGCGCAACAAAAAACGCAACCCGCAAAACGGGGTCGAAGTGGAGCGTAAATGGAAACGTCCGGGATATATCCATCTGACAGACTAATGCAAGGAGGAAATCATACATGGCCACCCCCATTACTGCGATTCAAAAGGAGCGCAAATCAGAGGAGCAAATCAAGCTTGAAAAACTGGAAGAGCTAAAATCGCTATTGGCAGAAAATGAAGACGCCCTCTCTAAAACAATGACCCTCATCGGCGAGCTGAACGGACTCGGCGTCTTTGATGCCGCAGACAGCATGCTGCAGGCGAAAGAAGACATCGCTAAAATCGCGCTCGGCCAGCTGTCCCGTGAACCGGTCGTCAACTTGATCAACACGGCAATGGCGGCCGGCGGAGCCCTGTCAAAAGCCGATCCCGAATTGACGGGAAAGCTTGCGGAAAGCCTGGTAGCAGGTATAGAACAAGGTCAGCGCTTTTTAAAGGAAGATCAAAAAGTCAGCGTCTTCGCCCTGCTAAAAGCCATGAACGACCCTGACATCAACCGCGCCGTCGGCTTCGGCCTTCAGTTTTTAAAAGGCATGGGGAAAGCGCTGAAAGAGTAAAATGAAAAAACCGGCTCGCTTGGTCCGAGCCGGTTTTCTGATGATGAGGGCCATCGTTCATTTGCTGTGTGTTCCATCCTGTTTGCTCAACGATTCTTTTAAAATCTGAAATACGGTCGTCACAATGACTACAATCATTAAACCGGTCGTGAGCGGGGTCGCATGTGTTTCCTGAATTCCAATCATAATGACGCTCAACACAATCAATGAAAGAATGAAAATACGTTTGTTTTTCATTTGCCGCACCGGACTTCATTTATGATCGCTTTTTGCTTGACCGTCCGGCACCCTCACCCCCTACCTTTATTATCACGCACCTGTTAACTTTTGTAAATACATAAAAGGCGGAAGCGGTTGCAAAAAGCATTGGAAAGCATGCCGGTTTAAGATTCGTCTAGCACTGAAGCCTCATTAAACTGATCAGCTTCAGCGCTCGGTTGGTTCTGACTGCATGTCCATCTCCTCCTGATTTGATTATAAGGTTAAATCCCGCAAAAATCCGGTAATTTTATCGTACAGACACAGACGACCCCCAACCCACATACATTTACATATAGGCTTCTGCCTACATACATTTTGTGGAGGTGCCGTTAATGACAGGTGTTTTTGCAGCGCTCGGCTATGTCATCAAGGAACTCGTTTTTTTAGTATCGTATGTGAAAAACAATGCCTTTCCACAACCGCTATCAAGCAGTGACGAAAAAAAGTATTTAGAATTGATGGCCCAAGGGGATGAGCATGCGAGAAACATGCTGATTGAACACAATCTCCGGCTGGTCGCCCACATCGTCAAAAAATTTGAAAACACCGGCGAAGACGCCGAAGACCTGATCTCCATCGGAACGATCGGCCTGATCAAAGCGATCGAAAGCTATTCTGCAGGAAAAGGAACAAAGCTTGCCACTTATGCCGCGCGCTGTATTGAAAACGAGATTCTCATGCATTTGCGCGCCTTGAAAAAAACAAAAAAAGACGTCTCACTCCATGATCCGATCGGTCAAGACAAAGAAGGCAACGAAATCAGCCTCATCGATGTCCTCAAATCGGAAAACGAAGACGTCATCGACACCATCCAGCTCAACATGGAGCTTGAAAAAGTCAAAAAATACATCGACATCCTGGACGGCAGAGAAAAAGAAGTCATCGTCGGCCGCTTCGGCCTTGATTTGAAGAAAGAAAAAACGCAGCGCGAAATCGCGAAAGAGCTCGGGATTTCGCGGAGCTATGTGTCGCGGATTGAGAAACGGGCGCTGATGAAGATGTTTCATGAGTTTTATCGGGCGGAGAAGGAGAAGCTGAAAAAGACGAAGAGGAAGTAAAAATCATTCATTATATACACAAACCATTTCCGCGCACTCCACAAAAAGGTAAGGGAGGATGCTTTAAAAGCGTCCTCCACTTCTAACCTCTTTTAAGCCCTTTTGTAAAATTTCACTCCAGCAGGAACATTGTCAACAAATATGTTAACTAATCTAAATTAATTTTTATATGGTGAGGGGGATACTCTAATCGAGTTCCCCCCATTATTTTTAAGGATAACTGGTTAAATTTAAATTTCTATTGAATACTGTTGCAGAAGTGATGCTTGAAGCTGTTGTAACAGCTATTCTAACAGTATAAGTCAGTGTTGTAGTGGCCGTTACAGTATCAACATAAGTGTCAGATAACGGGAATCTTTGTGTTCCAGCTAGTTGGGCATTTCTATTAAATATTCGAGTTTGAAGTAAAGTTCCATCTCGATAAAGCCTTACCTGAAAAATTACATTATTGTTTGCTGTAGCTACAGTTTCTAAAGCAAGAGCATAATTTATTAGAATATCTTGCCCGCTGGTTACAGGCACGTTTGCTACTGTGGCAACTATTACTTCTGTATTTAATGGAACAGTTGGTGGACTATATACTGTTATTGGACCAGATGTATTAGTAAAGAATAACTCGTTTTGTGGTCCGGTTGAACCCGTTGGTCCTGTGGCTCCCGTCGATCCTGTTGGACCTGTCGGAGCTCCTCCACCCTCAACACTCAATAGAGCAACATCATCCACCAGCACGTTTGCAGTTCCCGCCTGTGGAATGTTGTTAATCAAAATGAATGCCTGGGTGGTACCGAGGGGAGCCGGCGAAGTTGTTTGATAGACTTCAAGCCATGTCCCATTTTCGGCTGACAGTATTCTGCTTGACGGCACAATGGCAAATAACCCGTATCCGAGAAAATTAAACTGATTGTCAAAATAAGTAACCTGTATCGTCACAGAAGGCACTGGGAGAAATCCCGTTCTCGCAAGAGAAACAGGAAACTCGTTACCTTCACCTTCCATAGCTGAAACAAATTGAAAATATACGAAGTGACGGTTCGTCCGATCAATCTTGCAGAGAAAAATCATCGACGATAAGGACTTTGAAAATGTATCATGAGTTTTACCGGGAAGAAAAAAGGTTATCAAAATTAGATCGGGTTTTAAAATCCGATCTAATTTTTCTGTCTAGATTTATTGCAACAAAACAAGCATAATTTGCACTTACAATTTCTATACAATATTGATATGATTATCTCATGTTCGGAGAAAAAATAAAAATGGCGGTCGTCTAACTTTGCTTCATACATTGGCAAGTATCTATTATTCACTTCCATAGAATTATTTCAACCTCCGATGTAGGACATCTCAATTTTCTTTCTGTGTTTTGCAGTTTCAGCAGTTCGTAATTCCGAATATTTATCGGTTCTTTTTTTCCAAACTTCCGAAATTTTATTTTTAATTTCTTCATCTGTAGCACCAGATCTTATCATACCTCGTAAGTCATAACCATTTTCAGCAAACAAGCATGTATAAAGTTTTCCATCCGCTGATATACGAGCTCGTGTACAATTATTGCAAAACGGCTCTGAAACAGATGAAATAAATCCAATTTCTATATTTGTCCCCTTATATTTATACCTCGAAGCAACTTCACCTAATTTATCTTTTTGAAGCTCTTCAAGTGGCCAAACAGATGAAACTATATCTAATAACTCCTTTTTTGTTACCACTTTAGAAAAATCCCAATCATTGGTTTGGCCGACATCCATAAATTCAATAAACCTTAAGGTTATCCGCCTATTTTTACAGTAAGCGGCCATTTTTAATACCTCATTTTCATTGACGCCCTTTATCACAACCATATTTACCTTAACAAAAAGTCTTGCATCAAGGGCGGCATCAATTCCGCTTAAAATCCTCTCCGATTTAATATTACGACCGTTCATCGATTGAATGGTATGTTCATTCAATGCATCAAGGCTTATATTTACACGCATTAGTCCGGCTTCCTTTAACGCATGAGCTTGTTTAACCAATAATAATCCATTTGTAGTCATTGCTATGTCGTCAATATTATTTATTTTTGACAGCCTTTCAATCAGAAGGTGAATATCTTTTCTTAAAAGAGGTTCTCCCCCAGTTAAACGAATTTTTCTTACACCTAACTCGGTAAATTGGATAACAATTCTTTCAATTTCATCATAAGTCAGAAGCTCATTCTGAGGCATAAATGAATAGTCTTCTCCAAAGGCTTCTGCAGGCATACAATAAGAACAGCGAAAATTGCATTTATCCATAATGGAAATACGCAAATCTTGAAGTGGACGCTCGTACTTGTCGTTGATTTGATTACTTTTCATGTCTATTCCCCCTTACAGTTCCTATCCATATTCCTAAATTATATTCTATTGAAAAATAAAACATGCTGAACTTGTTTTAAGATTATAAAATCTGTTCATAATGTATACAAACACCCATATTATACAAATTTGATTAAAAAAGGAGGATTTCTTTATTGTCAGGTCCATCTTTAAATAAATTAGATGCCCATAGATCCATCCACGATGGAGCCGTAACCGAAGGAAGGGATTTGATGGAAGTATTGGAACGGGTTTATGGTGAAAAACACGAAAAGCACGCCATGATTGCAGCTAAAGCCCTTCTGGATCATTGGGAAACCCGCACAATTGCACACGCAGACTCGGAAGAAGAGGGTTTGTACAAGAGAAAACTTGAAGAAAACCCAGATATCTCTCATACACTGAGCATGCTTAAACGTGATCATGATTTGCTTAGGATACTGGTAGGCGATATAAAAGAAAAGCTGGATAAACAAGTAGTAAATGATGATGTGATCGACCGTTTTAAAGCGATTAACGTTCTGGTACAAATACACAATCGGGATGAGGAAAGCTATTTGTTGGATCATCATTAATGAAACGCGTTATAGTCAATGATAATTAAATGAGCCACTCTAGGGTCTTACCGAAGTGGCTTTTTGTGTTCAGAGCAGTTTAATTTTTCCGTTCTATATATTTAAGGGCTTTTTTCGGATTCATTTTTCTGTATACGATGTACTTTCTAGACAAATATTCTAAAGGCAGACTCCACACATGAACCAACCTCGTATAAGGCCAAACTGCAAATAAAACAAACGCCGCCAAAATATGAAGTTGAAACCCGAGCGGTGCGTTCATCACCAAATATGGAGAAGGCTGAAAGCTCAAAATTCCCCTGAACCACGGACCTATCGTTGCCCGGTAGTCAAACTCTCCCCCTGTCGCTGTATAAGCCACAGTATTCGTAAAACCAACAACGGTCACAACTCCGATTAAAAGCAAAACATAAAGGTCTTTTTTTGGGCTGTTTCTCCTTACCCTTTTGCTTCTAAGCCGTCGTACTGTCAATAATGCTCCTCCAACAACCATCATCACCCCGGCGGCTCCCCCGAACCATACAGCGCCAAAGTGATACATATGTTCAGTTATTCCGATCACATCATAAAGCCCTTTAGGAATCAGCACCCCTGCCACATGTCCAAAGAAAACAAAAATTACGCCGTAGTGAAACAGTGTGCTCCCCCACTTCAAAAATTGATCTTTTTGGATAAATTCGCTTGATTGGGCCGACCAACCGAATTGATCTGTATTATAACGATGAATATGGCCGACAACAAAAATCGTTAACGATAAATAGGGGATGATTACCCATAAGAAATAATCTAATTTTGTCATAACAATCCCTCCAATTCGATTTATCCCGCATGGTGCTCCGCGTCTTTTTCATTAGACGGCAAATATGTCGCAATGTCTGCTAAACAAGCTTTTAATAAAAAACCATACGGATTATCCTCTTTTTCGAGTTCTGTCAGCAATTGATCAATTGCTTTTTTGTGGATTAAAAACACCTTTTGAACAAAGTCTTTTTCGGCAATTGATGCAAACTCTAAGATAAGCGGTAAATAATCAGGCAATTCATCATTTTTAATGTAAAACCCGGCTTTTGCAAACTCCATTTTTAGTTTTACAAAAGCCAAGCCGCGCTCTCTGTTCTCTCCAAACCTTGCATGAGTTAAATAAAGGGTTTTTGGTTCGCTAAAGTCGAACCACCTCACATAGTTCTCGCACAACTCTTTATAAGAGGTTTCATTCACATAGGTCAGAAACTGCCGGAGGCAGTGTTTCATCCCTTTGTCCGTCATTTCATCCACAATTTGATTTACTTCTTCCGATTCAGTCCATTCTTTATCTGGATATCTCAAGAATAATGAACAAAGTTTAAACACCAATCTATCTTCTTCCATCCATTGCATTTCCATTTAGATCACTCCAATATTCTTCACTGAAGGCGTATAAATCTTCATATTTTTCAGTGCCTAAACTGCAGCCTGAGCAGCCCTCCATAAATTCGTACCCCGAAGATCCTTGTCCCGAATACATATTGCCTGCTTCTTCCCGGTGTGATTTTGGAATAACATAACGATCATTGTATTTCGCTATTGCGGATAATTCATACAATTCTACGGCAGTTTCTTCCGTTAACTCGGCATCTTTAAGAACGGCTTTATCAAATGGTTGCTTCAGATTAACGCTTCTCATATAACTCCTCATGGCAACCATTTTCTTTAATACCCGTTCAATTACTTTCGTATCCCCAGCTGACATCAAATTTGCAAGGTATTGGATGGGAATTCTGAATTGCTTGATCGTCGGGAAAATGATTCTGGGATCCAGCATATCAATTTGACCACCGAACGTATTGGTAATTGGGCTTAAAGGCGGGATGTACCAAACCATTGGCAAGGTCCTGTATTCCGGATGCAGAGGTAATGCCACCTTATGTTTCACGGCAAGATTATACACGGGAGACGCTTGGGCTGCTTCTATCCAATCTTCCGGAATTCCGTCTTTTTTTGCCTGTCTCACGACATCCGGATCATTTGGATCTAAAAAAATACCCAAGTGTGATTCATATAAATCTTGTGGATTTTCAACAGATGCCGCCTCTTCTATTTTATCTGCGTCATAAAGGACGATGCCTATATAACGCAAGCGGCCGACACAGGTTTCAGAACAAACCGTTGGCTGGCCGTTTTCAATACGAGGAAAACAAAACGTACATTTTTCAGCTTTATTCGTTTTCCAGTTAAAATAAACTTTTTTATACGGGCAGCCTGACATGCAAAAACGCCAGCTGCGGCATGCATCCTCATCAACAAGAACGATGCCGTCTTCATCGCGTTTATAAATGGCCCCGGACGGACAGGAAGAGAGACATGACGGATTGATGCAGTGTTCACAAATCCTCGGCAAATACATCATAAACGCATGTTCATATTCTTGGATGACCTGTTCATCCACATTGTGCATGTTCGGGTCCTTTTTAGCCGTTTCATAAACACCTGCAAGATCGTCCTCCCAGTTCGGCCCCCATTTCAAATCGATGTATTCGCCGGTAAGCTGCGAGACAGGCCTTGCCACTGGCTGATGCTTTTTCTGAGGACTTTTGATTAAATTCTCGTAATCATAGGTCCACGGCTCATAATAATCATCGATACGCGTCAAATCTGGGTTGTAAAAGATATTGAGCAGCTTTTTGGCACGGCCTCCGGCTTTCAGTTCAATCTTTCCGTTCTTCAACTCCCAACCTCCGCGCTGGGTTTCTTGGTTTTCCCATTCCCTCGGGTAGCCAACGCCCGGTTTTGTTTCGACGTTGTTCCACCACATATACTCGGCACCGGTACGATTCGTCCATGTATTATTACAGGTCACGCTGCATGTATGGCAGCCAATGCATTTATCAAGGTTCATCACCATTCCGAATTGCGCTTTAATCTTCAAGCCAATCTACCTCGTTTCGCTCTAATTTACGAATGACGACTTGTTCATCTCTTTGGTTTCCGGTCGGGCCGTAATAATTAAATCCGTAGCTTAGTTGCGCGTATCCCCCTATCATTTGTGTCGGCTTAACGTGAATCCTAGTGGGGCTATTAAAAGTTCCACCGCGTTCTTTCGTTATTTTGGAACCGGGAACATTAATCGTTCTGTCCTGCACATGATACATAAACGCCACGCCTCTCGGTAATCGATGACTGACGACAGCCCTGGCGACGACAACTCCGTTGCGGTTGTACATTTCCAGCCAGTCATTATCACGTATGCCCACAGTTTCCGCATCTTTATTATTCATCCATACATGCGGTCCGCCCCTGAACAGCGTAAGCATCGGCAATGTGTCATAGTATGTGCTGTGGTAAGACCATTTAAAATGAGGCGTTAAATAGCGCAGTTTTATTTCCTGTGTTGTTGATGCCGGCTTACCATCTTTATTATAGAAAGCAGCTTTTCTTAAAGGCGCTTTAAATGTCGGCAGATCTTCTCCAAATTCCCGCATGATTTCATGGTCTAAGAAAAAATGCTGTCTGCCGGTCAAAGTTCGGAATGGAATAAGCCGTTCTATATTTGTCGTAAAAGGCGAGTAACGGCGATTGCCTGTCTCCGTCCCGCTATAGACCGGAGAGGATAAAACCTTTCTGGGCTGGGCTGTAATCTCGTCAAATGAAATGTGCTCTTCAGCCCGTTCAATGGCCAGGTCCTTTAACTTTTGCCCCGTTTTCTTTTCCAATGTATCCCATGCTTTCATCGCGAGCGAACCATTTGTAGTGCTGGATAGCGTCAGAATGGCCTCCGCAGCGTTTCGGTCTGCTGAGATGTCTGGGCAATCTTTATATTCTTTAGTCGTTTTAGCCGTACCTAAAATATCTTTTAATTCATCATACTCCTCTTTAGCATCCCAGCTTAGTCCCTTTGCACCGATTTTTTCCCGTATATTTGGCCCAAGCGCAATGAATTTATCGTATACTTTCGTATACTCCCTTTCGACGACATGAATACGCGGGAAGTTCTCTCCAGGAATAGGTTCGATTTTGTTATTTTTCCAATCAGGGATCAATCCTAACGCCTGTGATGTCTCATCTGAAGTATCGTGAAGGAGCGGTTCAGTGACAATGTCCTTTACCGTCTCCGGCAGATATTTTTCAGCTAAAGATTGAAACGTTTTAGCCAGCTTTTTAAACGTATCCCAATCAGACCGGCTCTCCCATGGCGGTGTAATCGCAGGATTGAAAGGGTGAATAAAAGGATGCATATCGGTTGAGCTGATATCATATTTTTCATACCAGGTTGCAGCTGGCAAGACAATATCCGAATACAATCCTGTACCGGACATCCGAAAATCCATATTAATCAGCAAATCGAGCTTTCCATCTTGTGCAACCGATGCTGCATCTACCTCTTCTGCATGCAGGGATTGATCTTGATCTCCTAGAATGCTTGAATGCGTACCGAGCAGGTGCTTTAGGAAGTACTCATGTCCCTTTGCTGAACTTCCGATTAAATTTCCCCGCCAGACAAATAACGCTTTCGGAAAATTAACCGGATTGCTCGGCTCTTCAATTGCAAATTTCATTTGCCCATTTTTGATTTGATCAACGACATACTTCACGGCTTCATCGTTATTAGCTGCCTTCGCTTCCTCGTATAGGGTAATGGAGTTTTTATTAAACTGCGGATACGAAGGCAGCCATCCTAATCTTGCAGCGAGCACATTATAATCTCCAAGATGATGATATCTGGGCTTCTCGACTAATGGTGAAATTAAATCTGAAGATTTTTGGTCTTCATAACGCCATTGCTCTGTCACGAAATAAAAGAAAGATGTCCCATTTTGTAAACGCGGCGGACCTCCCCAGTCACGGCCCATCGCAACAGTTTGCCATCCCTCAAGGGGGCGTACTTTTTCCTGGCCGACGTAATGTGCCCAGCCTCCACCGTTTACTCCCTGTGAACCTGTTAACAAAACTAGATTGAGGATCGCCCTGTAAATGGTATCAGAATGATACCAATGGTTAATGCCTGACCCCATAATAATCATCGACCGGCCTTTGCTATCAACCGCATTTTGGGCGAATTCTCTTGCAATTTGGGCAGCTAATTTGCGATCCACACCGGTAATTTGTTCTTGCCATGCCGGTGTGTATGGTTTCGGGTCATCATAATTTTTTGGATAATCACCGGGCAATCCGCGATTCACGCCTGTTTGCGCGAGCATGAGATCAAAGACGGTTGTGACATAAACAGACTCGTCATTTTGTTGAATTTCCTTAACTGGTACTCCTCGCGCGATAATTTGCTTCTGTTCTTGACCAAAGTAAGGAAACTGCAGCAATACGGTTTCATCTTCAATCCCTAAAAAGGAGAGTGCAGGTTCAAGATCTCCGAGCTGATTTTCAGTATCTTTCAGGTGTAAATTCCACTCCCCTCCTTCAGACCAGCGATGGCCGATGGTTCCATTAGGTGCAGCATACTGATTGGAGTTTTTATCAAATACTATCGTTTTCCATTCAGCCTTGTTTACATTCATCCCCAGGTCGCTTGCCCGCAAAAATCGGTCTGTTTTATAGTGATTGGCGCTCTTTTTTAATATAATGAGAAAAGGCAGATCCGTATATTTCTTGACGTAATCTTCGAAATAGGGCGTTTTTTGATCGACATAAAATTCTTTGAGAACAACATGGGTCATCGCCATCGCCAACGCAGAATCCATACCTGGACTGACGTTTAACCAATGATCGGCAAACTTAACAAACTCAGCATAGTCAGGACTAATAGAAACCACTTTAGTTCCGTTATATCTGGCTTCCACGTAGAAATGTGCATCAGGTGTTCTCGTTTGCGGCAAATTAGAACCCCAAACCAACAGGTAGCTGGAGTTGTACCAATCAGAGCTTTCAGGAACATCCGTCTGTTCGCCCCATATCTGCGGCGATGCAGGCGGAAGGTCAGCGTACCAATCATAAAAGCTGAGTAGCGGCGCGCCGATTAAGTTCAAAAACCTCGCTCCGCCCGCATAACTGACCATGGACATTGCCGGAATCGGTGAAAAGCCTACAATGCGATCCGGACCATATTTCTTGATCGTAAAAATCAATTGAGCAGCAATCATCATATTGACTTCGTCCCAGTTTGCCCGGACAAATCCACCTTTTCCGCGTGCAGATTTATAGGATTTTTGCATATCGGGATTCTCGGAAATGATTTTCCATGCTTCTACAGGATCGTTTGTTTTTTTGAAAGCTTCCTTCCACACCTTTAACAGCGCGCTTCTCACATATGGATAACGAACACGTATAGGGCTGTATGTGTACCATGAGAAACTTGCACCGCGCGGACATCCTCTTGGCTCATATTCAGGCATATTAGGGCCTGTAGTCGGATAATCTGTTTGTTGTGTTTCCCATGTAATTATTCCGTCTTTTACATGGACTTTCCAGCTGCAGGAACCTGTGCAATTCACGCCATGAGTGGTGCGAACCACTTTATCATGCTGCCATCTCCTGCGGTAGTATTTTTCAGACTCGCGGTCAGCACTAGATAACGTACTATGATTGTTTAAATCTGTGGTACGACCAAAAAAAGTCATCTTTTTGAGCAACGGAGATATTTTTTTCTTCATGACTATACTCCCTTTCGATTGTTTTGCGAAGCCCATTCTGTTTTACGTTTTTTGAGAAATATCGCTAAAAATTGCTACATAATACATGACTTCACCGGCATCATTTTCAACGGCGCTGATTGTTAACCATTCGAGATATTCTTTTCCATTTTTACGCTTATTCCAAATCTCGCCCTGCCAATACCCACTTTTCTCGAGTTCCTTCCACATTTCTTCGTAAAAATTTCTATCATGTCTTCCAGACCTTAAAAGCCGCGGAGTTTGGCCAACAGCTTCTTCTTCTTGGTATCCGGTTACAGCACTAAATGCAGGATTTACTTTTTGAATAATGCCGTTAGTGTTAGTAACCATTACCCCTTGACCAGTATTTTCAACAATGTTGTCCGCAAGTCTAAGCCTGTCAGAATAAAACATCCAAATAACTATAATTAAGCTTGCCAAGGCAAACTCGGATAACGCCATGAAACCAATCGCATCACTCCCTGTCATCTGATTGACCGCAGTTAAAATGAGAGGCGGAAAAAATCCCCCAAGTCCGCCCATGGCTGAAACAATTCCATTAACAATGCCGCCTTGTTTTGAAAAATAGAGAGGTACCAGTTTAAACGTGGTTCCATTTCCAATTCCCGAACAAACCGCCACTGTTAAAACTCCTACGGTATACAATGTAATCGTTGGAGAAAAAGAGAGTAATACCCCAGAGAAAGTTAATCCTGAAAATACAATCATAAGAACTTTAAATGGACTGAATTTATCCCCCAGCCATCCTCCAAGGGGGCGAAACAGCGTACAAATCGTGATAAATCCTGCTGTACGCAACCCTGCATCAACTTCGCTTAGTTTAAATTGAGTAACCAAAAAATTAGGAAGGTATACGGTAAATGCAACAAATGAGCCAAACGTTATAAAATAAAAAAGGCTGAGAAACCATAGTTTTTCATCCCGATAAACATTGAGGATTTGCTCCTTTAAAGCTGTTTTCACTTTTGGCTCATGTCTATCTCCCAATAAGATATTTAGAACAGCCAATATGAGCAAAGGAATCAGAAAAATCCTGACAGTGGCTTCCCACCCGAGTTGATTTGCAAGAAAAGGAGCACCAAATGAAGTCAGCGCTGTTCCAATATTTCCAACTCCATACACCCCATTGACAAATCCATGCCGGTCTTTTGGATAATACTTTGGCAAAGAAGTAACTCCTACCGAAAATATTGCTCCGCCGACTCCTAAAAATAGCCCAGCGATGACTAAGTCATTAAAAGTATTAGCAAGGCTTAAATAATAGACGGGGGCTATCAAAAATAAAAGGCTTATGAGAAAAACACGCCTTGCTCCATACCGATTCGTCCAGTAACCAATAGGCACCCTAAGAACAGATCCTAATATTACTGGAATTGCGGTTACCCATGATATTTGCGCTGACGAAAGTGCTATATCCTGTTTGATATATGTCATTAATGATGAAATAATGACCCACACCATAAACCCCACAATTAAGCTGAATGTTTGAAGGGGTAGCTGAATTTTTGTTAACTTCATTTCTCATGACCTTCCTTAATATTTCACGTTATTTCCATTCTTCCCAAATGAGTGCTATTTATGCATTTGCCAAGGAATCATTGAAAAGTAATTGAACAAATCTTAGATTTGTATCCAACATAGTGTTTTTTAATAACACGTACTTTTCAATGCATTTATATAGATTTTATAAAAGAGGACGGTCTAGATTATTTAAATGAATTTACCGAAAACAAGATTTTTCTCATATATAGCCTAAATCAGAAAACAAGGACGGAATTAATACCGTACAATTGAATATAGAACTTGAAACATAGAAGTCAACATAATGGAATTGTCTGTTATTTAAGGGAGGGAATGGAGTTGAAAATATAGATTTAGAAGCTTAGGGAGAGCAAGTGGAGTTTTAACTAGTTACAATTTTAAATGAAGAAAAGAAGAACTCTAGACTCTTTTGGACTCTATAAACTCCTCTTAGCATTTAAGTATTTACAAATTTTATACACTTGGTACAGCGGAGTTATCGGTTCAAGCTTTCCCTAAATAGCAATTTCACTTTCAATATTCCGCCAAAAGATCAAGCTAAAATGTATACCCTCATGGGATTTGTTATCTTGAATTTTTATTGTGACCACCTTAATTTCCTAAAATTTTATCACTTTAATACAATAAAAAGGGATAACGTCTAGGAATCAATGAATTTCAATTCGATGTCCTGAAAGCGGAAAACAAAGACGTCATCGACACCATCCAGCTCAACTAAGGTACTAATAATGCAATATCTACTATCACTAACTATCACCAACTAGAATCCTATTAATTATCATTAGATTTTAAGTTGAAACCTCGTATGTTAATTAAATTCCCCCATGCATGTACGGCTGAAACATTTTGTCAACGGTCTGGCTTAAACCTCTCGTGATTTTAGTCACGAGAGGTTTAATTCATATAATATCATCACTTTCCCACGCTTCTGAAAATTCATCTTCCGCAAACAAAGATGCGATGCCGCTGATCTGTTTTAATCGCAAAAGTTCATCTTGATCCATACCGATATTTTCCATGATCCACGAATCACTAAGCCCCGCTTCCGTCAGTTTTTGAACAATATCTACCATAATATCAATCGAGTGCGTACCACGTGCTCGATTGTGCCGGATCGTACTTGCCATCCGATCAGATAAAGGCTTGTCAATGACAGAAACAGGTAAGCAATAATCCTCACGTTGTGCGATTTCTTCACATCGCTTCATCACCATATAACGGTGGAAACCGTCCACGATTTCGTAGTGATCTTCTTCCTTCAAGTAATAACAAACAATCGGCATCGTATAGCCATCTTCTAAAATGGATCGCTCCAATAGTTTCATTTCTGGTGGGGCAACGTAATTCGGATTGTAGGAATTTGCTTGAATCTTCCTAATCGGTACTCGCAAGATATTGTATACTGGGCTTATAAAAGGTTTTCCCATTGTTTCATTGCCTCCTTTTGCTTTTGCAACTCATCTTTCGTTTGTCCAAAGCCCATGTAATGACAAGAAGTGTCATTTTTCAAAATAGAAATACACATGCGCTTATATGAAGGAACCAATCGAAAAGCTTTTATATGCACTTCATCGGGGTATACTTTGAAACGAATGACATGATACTCCTTCTTATATTTTCTCTTGTTTTTTGGTTTACCGAGGTTTTCAAAAACAAGGTCTGTTTTCTCTAACTCTTTAACAACCGAGACAGGCAATGCGCCGCCTGTTTCTACCCAATAGCGAATGGAAGCTTGAAATTTGCGCAGATATATGTCTCGTGTATTTTTAGGCAGGGACTTTAAGAGAAAATTGGTGTAGGTTTTCCATGTATGTCCTGGCGGCAGAGAAACCGATTTATAACCAACAGCTTTTGTTCCACCGTAGATCGCCGCAAAATTAGCGCCGTTCACTCGCTCCACAAGACGGCTCCAAGCGGTCGGTTCAATGACACGATACAACTTCAATGCATTCACCCCGCAAACATGAAAGGGATTTGCCACCCGCATATCGTTCAACGAAACACCAGCCTGATAATACAAATCGTACAGGTGATTGTAATCAAAGCCGAATTTTCCATTAGCTATCCATACATCTTCTACTTTCCAATCATAAATCGGGTAGAAGTTAAAGAGATTCATTGCAAGCCGCTTACTATATTTCAACTTTCCGTACATCGTAAAGGTGTCATTTCTTGTCACGGCATGATAACGATTCAGACTTTCTTGTGCACGTATACCAACCAGGACAGCTGTACGTTTTTTGCTTTTCTCTTTATGGAGCCACTTTCCAAATTTAGTTTGAAAAGAATAGTCCGACATACCTACCTCAAAAAAATCGAACGGATGGTTGTCAAAGTTAATCACATTCTCCGGCATCTCTCGGAACCAAATCTCTTTTTCTTCCGGGTTCCAAGGCATCCATGTAGATTGATACATGGTAACGCCGCAAGATGCAGAAATTGGCATACAAAGATGGTAATAATGAAATTCCGGGTACTTGCCCATACAGCGCTCAACATATTCAATCGTTTGTTGATAGTTCCCTTCATAGTCAATATGGTAAACGGACACTTGCACATCGGGATGGTGTTGTTCGTAATAAACATGCACCAATTCTAGCAATAAACCAGAATCTTTTCCGCCAGAAAAAGGCACCACAACATGGTCGAATCGTTGAAAGATATAGTCCAAACGCTCCATCGTAGCATCATACACATTTTTTCCGAGATGAATTTTCCCCATATTAAGCTCCTATGTAGAGTTTATATTCTTCGTTGATTCATTCAGCTTCATAGATATCAAAGAATTGCTCTTTACGTTCATATGCTTGACCAAGTAAAGGAAATTTATCGTCTATACTTGCAACTTTAGTTGATTACCAAAGCTTTTAAAGTCTATCCGTCTTGTAAGAAGCACATAACGGTCTCTCATGAGTGTCTACGTTCTTTATCTGACACGTTATACGTTAAAACTTTATATACAGTAACAATAGCCAATGATTTTGATATCATGAAGGCTCTTTTATTAAATAAAAGATTTACTATTTTTCCTCTTCTATGAATGACAGGTAGTGCTCAATTCCATCTAAAATAGGCATTAATAATTTGCTTGTCAGACAGTCTCTTCATATGATCGCTTTGTTATGCTCCCTTCTTATTGAATAAAAAGCACACAAAATCTAACAAATAATAGTATTAATTTTCTAACAAAAGCGAAAATCCCCTAATTATTTAGGTTAGGGGATCATTTCTAAAGAGGGCTAGTAATAAAAGTATCTTCCTGATTTCTTAATGGCATACATGATCTGCCTCAAACTCTTACATTATGAATGTTTATAATATCCCAACAATAACATCATTCTGTGGGAATATAGAGATCATATTAAGAACTAAAGTGCTCTAATAATCCTTGAGCGATCCCACTGGCTGCCCTTATTTGGTGGGCTTATGACTGTATAGTCGATTCTTCACTAGGATTTGAGATATGTCCAAGTTCCCCTAACACCGCAATTTTGGGATTCTCCCTTAAGACATAAAAATTACCGAAGCAGATACCATTACTGTGGAGCCCGTTTTGCTAGCCATGTTATTCAAAATATTTGCAGCTAACAGTTTGTCAGCCCCTCCCTGGTAATAATAGGTTTCCGTTATCCCCGTTAGGTTCTTTGCATATCCCTCATTCTCAATTAACGAAATCCCCTCGTGAAGGCGTGCTGACAGGCGTCATCATGATATTCCAATATCAGGCGCGCTCAATCTGGAAACGGATGCGACTTTGTTGAGCACATAATAAATGAGACCACTACAATCAAAATCGGAAGGATTGTTTCCGCCCCACCTATAAGGAACGCCCAGCTGTTTTTCAGCCTCGTCAATTATCCGTTTTACCTTCGCGCTTGACAAAGTGCTTGTTTTCGAAGAATTTGAAGGATTATTTGAAGATCCTGACGACGTTAATCTCGATGCACCGGAAATTTTCAGCTTTTGAATTTGTAAAACGTCGGTCTTTAAATTGTGCTTCCCCGGGCTTTGCACCGTCACATTCATCGAGTTGGCAATCTTCCATAAAGAGTTGCCTAGCTTGATTGTGTACGTGCTGCTTGAACTACTAGAGCTTGATTTTGAGCTCGAGCTTGACGATGAAGACTTTTTGTTCGTGCTTGGGCTTGTGCTTTTGACTGCTCCTTTAATCACAAGCTTCTGACCTGGGTAAATCATGTCATTGCTCAAGCCATTTAACTTTTTAATCTCTTGGACAGTCGTTTTGTGGTCTTTTGCGATCAGCCAAAGAGAATCACCAAATTTAACCGTGTACGTGGTCTTTTCAGAGCCGGAGCTTGTGGATTTTTTGCTGCTGCTTCCTGACTTTCTATTTGGAATCTCCAAGGTTTGTCCAACATAAATCATCGTTGATGACAGATTGTTAGCCGATTTCAGCGCGGAAACGCTCGTGTTGTATTGAGCTGAAAGCTTCCACAGCGAGTCCCCGCTCTTCACTTTAATCGTCTGGGCTTCCGCCGGTGACGTAGCCAGCGAGGTTCCAAGAGCCGCAGAAGCAGCCAAACCTACTACTATCTTCTTCTTCATTACCTTTTAACCTCCCATCTCATTTTCGTTCCTCCTATGGTTAGAAGTGTATTGATTATGAAACCAGATTTAGTCCATTGCTGTATAAGTGGATACCCGTTTTTTATAATCGCTTTGAGGAGCGCCCCAGCTTAACCATGACACAAGAACAGGGATCTTATTTTCTTGTACAAACCAATATTCCCAACGTTTTTTTAGAGTTAACGTATATTCCTGATTTTTTAATTGTTTGCATGACACTCCCTTGAAGCCCCTCCAAAATATTGATACAATAATAACCATTTGCAAGAAACTAGGACTCATATTAAGAACTAAAGTAATCAGATAACCCTTGAACAATTCCATTGGCTGCTCTTATTTGGTAGGTTTCAGATTGTATATTTGATTCTTCGCTAGGATTTGAGATATATCCAAGTTCCACTAACACCGCTAGTTTTGAGTTTTCCCTTAAGACATAAAAATCACCGAAGCGAACACCATTACTTTGGAATCCAGTTTGGCTGGTTACGTTCCGTAGAATATTTGCCGCTAACAATTTGTCGGCGTCTCCTGCATAATAATACGTTTCAACTCCATGACTCAATTGAGCAGGAGATGAGTTGTAGTGAATCGAAACAAACGCATCCGTATTATACGAACTACTAATAACAACACGACGATTTAAACTTAAGTAATGATCGGAAGATCGCGTTAAAATGACATTAGCTCCTTTTTCTTTTAAAAGGGAAGCAAGGCGTGATGTGGTTGCTAGAGTATGGTTTTTTTCAAGAGAACCGTTATAGCCGATTGTTCCTGGATCGATCCCACCATGGCCTGCATCGATAACAATATTTTTTCCTCTTAAACTATTAGACGTTTGAGAAGATGATTTAGAAACAGAAGTTCGAGTAACGGCAGAAGAGCCTAATTGACTTGAATCTGACACCAGCCATCCTGCAATCCATCCCGACTGAGTACTGTTAACTTGAATATGTACCCATTGTCCTTTCTTATCAAGTACTTGATAAGCATCACCTTGATTGGCGATTTTCATTACCTTATAGTCCGTACCGGGTCCAGTACGTATACGAACATGACTTCCTGTGACATGAATTTTTCCTGCATAAGATTTTTGATAAGATGTTTCAGATACCTCATTTGAAGACAATTCATATAAATATGTGGAAGCAACCCATCCGGTACGACCATTATAAAGAATCTTCGCCCATCCGTATTTCTTCTCATCAACTTGGATTATTGAACCGCGACGTAAGGAGCCAATAACCGTTGCATTGATGTGAGGAGCATTTCTTATATTTAAAGATGATGTTCCAACCGTGTACACATCATTATCACTAGCTTTAACGCCTTCGGACATCCCTGAAAGAAGAATGATCACTAAGATGCATACAATAAGTCGCTTCATATTGGCTCTCACCTCCTTCCTTGGACAGAATATACAATGTTTTTCCATTCTTTTGTATTACAAATTTCAAAAGAAATTTTAGAGAAAATGTAATAAAAGTTTGTTAAACTAGTATGTTAAGGAGGGAAAGAAAGATATGTGGAATGAATTTAAAAAATTCGCTATTTCTGACTAACATCGGTATCACTATATTAAATCTTTCTACCTTTATAAATATACATTCCATAAACGAATAGAATAACAAGACCGATTAATAATATACTCCAAGAAATTATAGAGTAACTCTGCCTTCCCTCTTTCTCTTCTTGTAATTTATACATATTTACATACTCATTATCAGCAGAGTAAGAACTAGTATTCATCAATTCTCCTCTAATAACCAATCTTTTGTTTGTATTTATACCCGCAACATCACAAGTTATTAATGTAACAGTTGGAACCGTTGTTTTTCCTACAATACTTAAATTAGTTTCTTTCACAATTTTCTTATCAACTACTTGATACGTATATATGTTAGCTTTATCTGTTATTTGAATAAACGTACCTACTTCAACTTCAAGCAATGGACCAAATAACAATGTATGATTTCTCATATGATGACCTGCTAGAACATAATTTCCTTCCCCCATTATCTGTCCTTCATTAACAGTAGTAGCTCCAACAAGAAGGTTTTGAGTATTTGTTCCATTTAATATTGGTAACAGAATATCTACATCATCAATAGAGATGGCACCAAGTACATCTTTCTGATTCACTTTGGAAATACTCGTTAAAACAGTTGTGAAATTAGGTGCCTCTATTGCTGAGTCCCATGGGACTTCTTCAGCGCTCTCTTGATTGTTAGCAACCTCTTCCGCAGTGAATTTATCTAAGGAATATTTCACTGTTGCTTCTTTTATCATTACATTTTTGAGCCATGGCGATAAAACAAGCAACATCCCTATTAATATTAAGCAAATAAAGAAGCTGATGAAAAGATAGTCTTTCAATTTTTCTTTATTATTCTCTTTTTCTATCATGAGATTCTACCTACTACATTAATTCTAGATCATTGCGCTCTGTTTGTTCTTGTTCTTTCTCTTTTCTGTTCTTTCTACGCCAGAATAAGAGCCATAAAAGAATCGCTAACAAAATAACAGCAATTCCCCCAGCGATATAAAGCCATGTATAATCATTTTGAATCGTAACATCTTCCTCATTTAAATCTTTTGCTATTTCAGGTTTTATTTTATAATCCTTTGTCCAATGCCAAGTTTCTCCCATAGATGTAACTGTCATATCCAGTGTATACTCTCCGCCTTTAAGGGCTTCGCCATTCAAACGAATCGGATAGTCCATATTGGAATTCGGTGCCATTTGCAATGATTCGCTTGTTGCTTCATAAAGAACTTCTGATTTGCCCTTTTCGGTAATTTTTGCATTAACGGACATTTGGTTCATATACATCGGCATGATGTTTTGAACATTTGCTTTGATTACATTTCGTTTATTGATTTGATCAGGATATATATCATTTAACGTCAACTCTGGTGACACTTTGTTTTCATTATTTTGTAAAACAATCGCAACGACATAAGCAAATTTATTTTCAATAGATAATCCTGACTTATCGCCAGATACTTCATCGCCATTGTCACTTGATTCATCATCTTTTTCTTGTAGTGTTATTCCTCCTGCTAACACGCCATCAAATTCCTCGTCAGGCATATTGACTTCCAGTTTCAATGTGTATGATCCCTTTGCAGGAATTGTTACTTCTTCCTCGGTTGTTACAATATCTTTCATATTGTACTGTAAAGTTGAATCGGCTTCTACATCACTTGATCCGTATTCAACAACCCCATTATGGTTTGTAGTAGCACTGGCAATTTTAGGTACTACGGTAACATCTTTATCTGTATCGTTTCTTAATTTAATCTCTAAAATCTGCTTCTCTGAAGGTTCTATCAATAAATTAAAGTATGTCAGTTTTTTATTTATTTGATTTTCAGGGATTACTGTCTCAACAGCAAAATTCAATTCTGATGCTGAGGCTCTTAGCAAAGTTAGTGGATCTGATAATGCAAATAATAAAATTGCTGTGAAAGTAAATAAGATTTTTTTTAACAATTCAACACCCTCTAAAATAATACGATGTATTACGTTTTTTGATTGTTTTTTTATAACATGGAGTTGTGAGAAATGGTCAAAATCCGACCAATTCTCACAATCCCGTAAGCATCGACAATTCTCATAAATTCTGTCATACCAATGATTCAATAAAATTGCCAGTGCTTACCTCCCTCCCAAAAATTTAGCTTTTAAGATAGCCCTACTTCGTTCTCTTAAGCCTCTACGCCGTCTTCTACATCTTCGTTTCCGTTAGCAACTGTATCAGTTAAAGTCCAAGTAAGTGTAGTTTCATATGCTTCTGCATATTTTGTAATTTTACCTGGTATATTTAACGCAACACTTTCTGCTTTTGTTGTATCATCACCAAAGTTCGCCAAATGTGTACCTGCACCTTGTCCATTTGCTGCTGTCATTACATTAGAAGTAACACCTGCACCATCTAATATGATTTCAGTATTCACAGTTGGAGATTCTGATTCAGATGCAGTAACAGCTTCTATATTTGAAATCACAATTTCTGTTCCTGCTAAAGTATGATCTGAGTCTGTTGTAGAAGTAAATTCAGTGTTTTGTGTTACAGATAGTCCCCAACCTGTTTCAGTACCGCGGTTGTCAGATACCTGTACATAGTTAGGAACCGCTATAGATTTTCCATTTTTAGTGACTTTTTGAGCTGCCGCATAGTATGTTTGGTCTTGGGAACTAATTTCCTGTGTACCAAAATCTAAAGATGAAGCAAAATCAATACTTAATGGACCATTAGTTCCTGGTTCTGGTGTCTCTCCACCCGGACCTTCAGGTTCAACTTCTTCACCTGGATTTTCAGGATCAACCGGAGGCGTGATTCCTGTAAATGGTGTGAATTCTATAATACCCTTAGATTCATATTCTCCGCCATCTGCTGCAAATGCTGAAATGCTTCCTACAGAAACTAGAGATGCTGCTAACGCTACTGATGTCATTAATTTAAAAGGTTTCATAAAATAAACTCCTATTCTTTTTTAGTTTTTATTAATTTTACTTATTTACGAATTTGTTACTACGTCAGATAATGTCCAAGTTAATGTTGTGCTATATTCTACAGCGTCTTTTGGTGTTGTTCCCGGTACTGATAGTTGAACAGCTGTGTTTTTCATTTCGCCGTCAACCTCTTCAAGAGTACCGAAATAGTCTAGCCATGTCATAGCCCCTTCGCCTTCTTGAGCTGTCATTACATTTTGCAATGTACCTGCTGGATCAAGTGTAATATCATATGTTGTTGGTGCAGCTACACTATCAGAAGAAGAGGATACTGCTGTAGCTCCAGTTAATGTGATTTCTGCTCCTGTTAATTCAGAATTTAATGTATCACTATTAGAAAGCTGACCATTTTCTTGAACTTGTAACGTCCAACCAGCGTTTGTTCCGCGGTTGTCAGAAATTTGAACGTAGTTTGCACGTTCTTCTGTTCTTGTATTTCCTTCCGCATCTGTTATGTTAATTTTTTGAGGTGCTGCATAATATACTTCATCTTTGTTGGAAATTTCATTTGTACCAAAGTTAAAAGATGAAGCAAAATCAATACTTAATGGACCATTAGTTCCTGGTTCTGGTGTCTCTCCACCCGGACCTTCAGGTTCAACTTCTTCACCTGGATTTTCAGGATCAACCGGAGGTGTGATTCCTGTCGATGGTGTGAATTCGACAATCCCCTTAGAATCATATTCTCCGCCATCTGCTGCTAATGCTGAGAACGCTCCACTTGTTACTACACCTGCTGCCACCGTTAAAGATGCTAAAACTTTTACTGGTTTCATCTTTTTCATTCTCCTTTTTTTGTTCTATATTTTTTTATTACTAACTAACATTAAACTATTCGTTCTTTTATAAATTAATAGAAAAGCAGACGATATGAATAACAACCCTATTAAAGTTGTCTGAGAACTTGCAATATCACCGGTTTGCGGCAATGTTCGGGTTGTTGTACCATCCTCAGACGCTGTTCCAGAACCAGAGTTTGATTCGTTTCCATCTGGTGAAGAGTCTGTTCCATTACTTCCCCCATTCCCTGATGGGTTTTCAAGCATTTCTTTTTCAGGCAACGGCTCATCAGGATACACAGCCTCTCCGTAAAAACCTACACTGGCATCTGAATCGTAGGACGCTGTGGATTCAGCAAAGGCGCTTGAAACAGGTACCACAACTAGCATAGCCATAAGACATAATAACCAAGATAGTTTTTTCACTCTACAAGCCTCCTTTACTCTTCATTAGCAGGTGTATCTGCCAGTGTCCATTTTATTGCTCCTGTATACTCTCCGACTCTAGCTTGTCCACTATTTGCTTGTACATATAAACCATCTCCAGACTCTCCATACCATGTATCTATAATAGAGAAAGTATCATTAGCTGTATTGGTATGCTCATAAATAGGCACCTGAGCATCCGTCGACAAAACAGCCTCATTTCCACCCTTCACATATAATAGTGATAATGTACTATCATATGTATCGTTATGCAGTTCATTGATTAACTCAGCTGTTAATTTCCAAGCCGATTTAGTACTTCTTGTATCAATTACTTCTAAAGCATTATCTGCTGTCTCAATTTGGTAAAGCGTATCTTGAGGAGATATCTCAACATTGTCACCGAATGATATATTATCTGGAGCAACTAATGATAACTTACCTGTATAAATAACTGTTAGTGCCACTCTTGCAGGGAATGTAGCATCATGATAATCCATATCCTCATCAGGGTTAATATTTCCAAATTCACCACTAGTTATAGGAGGGTTTAAAATATCGTCCCATTCACTTTCTGGAGTATTATCACTAGCATAAATAGCAACTACATCACCTTCTGCTAACGTTGGTAGAGAAAAAGACCATTTTCCATCTGCATCTACCGTTGCCGTTTGAATTGCACCAGTCCCATCAGTTACCCATTCATCATTCACTTTCACCCGGATTGTTGCGCCAATTTCAGCGTTCGTACCTGATATTTCTTTCGTGAATGTGTTAATTGATTGCGAAGATTCATCTAATACAACCGCACTTGGTGGTGTAACATCACGAGTGGTTACTGTTGATGTTATAATATCATCTTCAGAACTGTAGTGAACCCTATCACCATCTACTAAGCTAGCAAGACCTGAAGAACGGTAAGCAGAAACCACTTCAACAGTTTGTCCAGCTTCTAGGTATTGACCAACACCATCTCCGTCAGGATCATTTAAGATTACAAATATCCCTGCTCGCTCGTCTTCCCCATAAACACTTAGACCATCACTGTTATCATCTTTACCGACAGTAGTTCCTTCCAGTTCATAAGCTGTTGTACCATCAGCATTTTTCACTCGTACAGTTACACAAACTTCGTCTGTCCAAGCATCTCTAGACCCAGTAACACCTTCCGGAACACTTGCGTGACCATAGATATACTTATCAGCATCTGTTGGAACCCGTAATTCATCAATAACAGCAGTGGCGTTATTCGCACTCATTCTAGAATAGTTATCTGCACCTAAATAAGTAGTTTCATTAAAAGTTTCAGGAATGTTTGTTGATTCAATTTCTTTAAAGTTAGATCCTGTCAAACTATAATCAAATTTTGTCCAAGAAGCTGTTGGTGTTCCATCCAAATTACTTCCTTTTGTCCAGACTGATAAATCTGAATTAGTGCTAACAAATGAGGATGAACTGCTACCAGTCCTAAAAACATTTCCACCACCTGAACGATTATTTCTAAAGTCAAAATACAGTGGGTTATCTATAGTAATATCAATAGCGCTGCTACTAGAAAGAATACCGTAATTATCACCGGCAGTTTTTCCTTCTAAATTAAAAATAGTTCCTTCTCCACCTGTGACTGCTGATCTCCCATTTGTTCTTATCGCAGGGCCATTATCAGCTGTAATTTCAACTGTACTTCCGAATCCATCTAAATTGAAGGAATCTGAATTTCCGTTAGTATACAGAATACCTTGGTTGCCCCTATCTCCTGTCCCATTATTCGGGCTACCATTTCCGGTATTATGTACAACAAACTTTCCTCCGTTTGTCACATTGATTGCGTTATTACCCCCATATAATCTTACTGCTGGAGCGTCCCCGCTTAACTTTGTGATGTTAATCTCTGCATTGTTAACATTAAAAGTTTGGTTTCCCGATAACCTAAAACGTAGAGCTGCTCCCAGACTGTAACCATTATCTCCTTCTTGAACAATGTTAATTTTAGATCCGCTCTTCACATTGAACACAGTATCGCTTCCTTGAAATTGGAGACCTGTTCCATATTTACTATAGGACTTAACCTCCGCACCATTTTGCACATCAAGAGTAGAATTAGAACCCGCCACACGCATTGCAGCACCATGTTGAGCTCTATCTTTACTTTCTGTTTCTATATTGAGTTGTGTTCCTTCACCATCCAGTTTTACTGTCGCCGTATTACCGGCTCCATCGCCGTAATTTTCAGCGAGCACAACTGCACTCTGAACCCTAGCTTTCGAATTAAAAACGGCACCGTTTACCATAGTTAAAGAATTGACAACGTTAGTACGATAACCTGTATTTGTTACATCAATATCTAACAAGGAATTTGATTCCAAATTCAAACTGCTGATCGAACCGTATAGTCCATGGGAGTAATTTGCTGTGTTCGTACCATCTGCGGTTGTTCTTGTGCCTGTATTGACAATTTTTAATGAAGAATCAGCTCTTAAGTTAACTTCACCGGATGCAATACGAATCACTGCATAAGAAGTTCCGCTTGACGTAGCCGTCAATGCTGCTCCTTCTGTCATCTCAAAGTTGCTCACATAGAACTGATATGAACTTCCACTTAATGCCAAATTGTTTTCGCCGTAAACAGTAACAGTTGCATTTTCAGCTGTAACCAGACCTGCTAAGTTATCCTCAGCAGAATTGACATTGTTTAATATGATATGCCAGTTCGTAC
Source organism: Bacillus sp. HSf4 (assembly GCF_029537375.1). NCBI lineage: Bacteria > Bacillati > Bacillota > Bacilli > Caryophanales > Bacillaceae > Bacillus > Bacillus sp. HSf4. Next base: position 2,759,635 of record NZ_CP120679.1, read on the forward strand.
TTGCTGCAGTATTTTTTTGATTAAAAATAGGTGTACCAGGTGTTTGTGTTTTACTAAAGTAAACATCATTTAAGACTAAATTTGTCGATTCTGATACAGCATCAAGTATAATCCCGTTTGAACTAGTTCCACCACTTCCAAAGTCAATGACATGCCCGTTCCCATTAATTGTTAAATTACGAGCGATACTTCCTGGGTTATATTGAGTTCCGGTTGCTGTTCTCGTTAAATTTGCTTGAATTTCAATTACAGACACCTCAGTATTTTTCAAAGCAGCAATAAATTCATCCCAAGTAGTAACCCTTTCAGCTTCACTTCTATGAATAGGGCCATCCATTTCTTTTTTTTCAATTGCTTCTCTCTGTGTTTGAAGTTCAACATTTACCGCATCTTCCTGAGTACCTTCATCTGCTGTTTCTTCTTCTTTTTTTTCTGTCTGCTCTTCATTCATTGCTTCATTAACTATCAAATTAAGTTTACTTGAATCACCACTAGTAGATGTAGCAGTAATTTCATAAGTTCCAGCCACTTCAAATAAGATATGAATTTTAACTAAGTTATCCGAACCCCCTTCAGCATATGAAACTTTCACCCTGTTATTATCCTCATCAAAATTGAACTCCGTCGTATCAGAAAAATTCTCTTCTGTTTTATCAATATCAATAGCGATACCATCCGGCAATGTAAACTCTATTACTTCCGCACCCTCTGTAGACCTTTTAAGAATTAATGCGGCCTCATCCCCTTCATATATGGAATCTGTGTCAATTGATAATAAAGATTCTTGTGCTTTAGCATGTATACTTCCAAATATATCAGCCATATTCAATTGCTGAAAACTTAATAGAAAAACTATGAATAAAGGTAAAATTCTCTTTTTTGTTCTAGCTGAATATGGCTTAGGCTGTCTTCGCATAAGTTTGCTTCACTCCCCCTCTCGTTAATGAAAATAATATTGTTTCTCGACTTACATTATTCCCCACCACAATCTCGTATTTTTTGAATCACCCCCTTTCAAATAACAATCAATACTAAACTATGATGAGTAACACGCTATGACATCGCCGTCGCAGAAGCCACCTTTAAAGTGATTAAAATCGAGTTTGTTTCGGGAAAGGTTTTCCCTAACCAACACGAACTTGATCTTGCTTTATTTGATTACGCTCACTGGTTCAACCATATACGCATCCATGGTTCACTCGATTATCGATCACCCATCGATTACAAAGCCTTACACCTTTAAGAAATTGTCTAGTTTTGTGTTGATATTCCAGACTTTTCTCCCTCCAAAAAAATTCAATCGCCTCCTCTATTGTTAACGGAATTGTTTTAGCAATTTTATTAGCTTCTTCAATAGTGAACGAACCTTCCCCTTTCATTTTGTAAAATGTACTTCTATCAATTCCTATAGAATTGCTTCTGCCCGAGGAGTATCCTCTTTCCACTATCACAAATCTAGAATCGATTAGTTGCTCGCTAATAGATCTATCGTGTTTAAGACCTGTCGATTCAACGACTTGAAAAGGCATTTCGGTTTCTGAGGTATAGCTGACATACAGCTCTATTCCTGAACGCTGACCGTGATAGAATGCCTATGAAAGACGCGTTTTCCCAACCGTAATTGTGTTGGAATCAAAAAATAGGGGCTCCTTCACCTTTGAAAGATTCATCATATCTGTGAAAGTCCATTATAAAGTTATAAAATACTGAGCAATACTCGCTGGATTATATACAGATCTAGCAACACGCCGCCCCCTCTTAATAATTTTTAACACAAAACTTTTACATATAGATTCTTAATTTTTCTGTTTTTCTCGCAAAAAAACAGACTCCCCCCTGAATAAAACATTCCACTTAATACTCACTAAAAACTTTGGTGTAAAATAGCCTTTTTTAAAAAAAATCGCTTTATCGTCCGAATAAATACTAATATTGTTGTTAAAAATTCAAACGAACAGACAGCTCTCAAAGTGTATAATCTTTTTCTGTGAAATTTTCTTCAGATCATCAAATTGTAAATTGAAGGAGAGTGTTCTATGTGAAAATAATTGATAATCAGTCAAAAAGGATCATTCGTATTTTAAAGCTACTTACCTCTGAAAATAAATGGTGGTCCTTACAAGAGATAGCCGATGAGAACATTGGATCAGTACGTACTATTCAAAACGATTTAGAACTTATGAAGGAATATAAAACAGTAGAAGGGGAGCCTTTAATTCGAATTGAACGGAGGAAAGGGATCTCTATTTGTTTTACACAGTTCTATCGTGTTGATTACTACATTAAAGAGATTCTTAAAAAAAATTTTGCGGTCCAACTCATTCAGGGCATTTTTTTCGAACAAAAAAAGTTTTTCCAAAGATGGATGGATACGTTAAATGTAAGCAGGTCTACTATGTATGCTACTGTGAAAAAAATTAACGATAAACTTAAAGATTATGGAATAAAATTAAGGTCAGATACGATGGAATTTTACGGGGATGAAAAGGAAATACGTCATTTTTTTGCGGAATTTTTCTTTGAGGTTTACGGGAACAAACATTGGCCTTTTCCTACTATAGAAAAGAAAGTCGTTTCAAGGCTACTATTGGACATATTCAATACACTTCAGGTGAATGTACCTGATATAGCGCTGGATAAATACTGCGTGTCGCTAGCGGTGACAATTCATCGAGTTCGTCATAATCATAAGATTAAGCGAAGAGTTAGATATCCTTTACCCACAGATAGACAAACGTCTGAGGCAAAAAAGATATTAGATCAACTCAAACAATCAATAGAACATTTTAATCTTCAAACCTCAAAGCTATTCAATATTACAATCGATCATGATGAATTAGTGTTTTTGTTATTCATTGAATTTTCAGCGGGGAACCATAAATCACTAGAATCGGTCAAACAGAAACTATCTTTTTTCCGAGTTCATACCCCAAAATTATACGATGCAGTTTACTCGTTTATTGATCAGCTCGAGCTGATTTACAATAAAGAAATCAGCAATAGTGTAGAGATTGCAGCGCTATTGCTTTATTTTCATATTTATATAAATGAAATCAAGGTAAGGGACGGTTTTATTTTTAAAAAGAAAGACAAATTTTTAGCACAGGTAAAAAAGCAGCTTCCGTATTTCTATTCAAATATAATGAATATTATCAGTCAATTTAAAACAGATGATCTGCTATCATCCTTTGTGAAGAATAAGAAAGATTTGATCTGTATCATTACTTCTAATTGGAGAGGACTTGTTCATTTAGAAATGCAGCGAAAATCCTGTATCAATATTTTGGTCACTTCTATCTTGGGTTATAATCATTGCCTTTTTGTTGCAGATTTGATTAAAAGAAGAACCAACAATTATGTTCAAATATTTGCAAGCCGTGAAAATGCTTTGAATGCCAACTATTTGAACGAATTCCAGATTAATTTGATTGTCACTGATACTGATACTGCCCTCCCCGATCACATGCAACTGCCAATCTTAATGGTTAGTTCATTTCCTACAAGGAAGGAACTCGACAAAATTCATGACATAGTAGCTCAAATGTCAGAGAAATATTTGGCTAACAACTATGCCGAATAAAATTAGATGAACATTTTTTTCATTCAAAAGTACTTCATATTAAAAAATGCCTTAACTTTTACAGCCTTTTTAATAAAACACTCTTAACCTAGCCCAAACATACTCCTTTATAATTTTTAACTTGTAGAAAAAAACTTTTTTCCTACAAGTTTTTTCATTTTTTTATTTCCGGGTTGCGCTTTGGAAAATTTTCATCTTTCAGATCTGTTTCTAGTCGCTCAATAAAATAAGGATCATTATTGGATAATATCTTCTTCACCAATAGATACTTCACTAAATAACCTCTTTATTTGAATATAGTATAAAGAAAAAACATTACTGAATAGTAACCGTTTTAATTCAAGATTTTTAGAAGAATAAAATCTCAAATCAAAAAACGATAGGGACTCATTTAGGACGGGGTAGTAAATGCTATAGGGCTCCTAGTCCTTACTTTTGTTTTCATTCGTTCTCTTTATCACAAAACGGACAGAATTGCCCCAGTCAGGGCATCATTCCAAACTGGTAGCCACAAACACACTTAGCAATCGTGAAATATCCTTTTCCGCCTTCTGACTTTAAAATTCAATGGTCTACGGTCTTCCAAAATTCGGATTTCAGTTTCGCTCCTTAAAATATCTCGAGCTAATTTTAAAACTTCCTTCCTCATAAAATCTCCTTTGTCCTGGGGCTGCACTATTATTACTTCTATCAAGCCCGATCACTTTTTCAATACAGCTAATTTCTTCTCAAAATTCACCTTTAATCGATATGCCAATAAATCCTCTAATAAACTTCTCGCACCTTCAGGGCTTAACACAATATCTCCTGATAAAGTTATATTTTGATCTGATACCTCACCGGTAACAATACAAGTTTTATCCTTCTGATATTTACGTATAATAATTTTTTCATCATCTACAAAATACTCCACAGGATCACTTCCGTTAATTCCTAGGCTCCTTATCATCGATTTTGGCAAAACAACTCGTCCTTGACCATCGATTTTACGAAGAATTCCTGTACTCCGCATAAAATTACACCTACCTCGTCTATGGTTAGATTCCTTTTCTTCTTTATATTTTGAACGTTCTGAATCCAAAAAACATTGTGTTATTATTAAAAAGAAAAAATTGAAAAATACAAAAAAGAATCGTTTGATTAGAACAGGCTTGCCGATAAAGTTCTAAAACTTTATTATCGACAAGACTATTTTCAGAAAGCATACCGTTTTGCGCCGAGGCAACGTTGCTTCTAATAGGAATTGTTCAAATCGCTAATGCTGACTCTGGAGTTATTGGCATTAATGAATTTTCCGTTACCTAAATAAATGCCGACATGCGAAGGACCAGCTTTATACGTCGAAAAAACAAAATCCCCTTTTGAAGGCTCGTTTACAGGCTCCATGATATTCCAATATCCAGCTGCACTCAACCTTGAGACAGATGTAACTTTGTTAAGTACATAATAAATGAAGCCACTGCAATCAAAACCAAATGGATTGTTGCCTCCCCATCTGTATGGAACACCGAGATGTTTTACAGCTTCATCAATCATCCTCTCCACCTTCGCACTCAATGAATTGTTGGTTGAAGAGCTTGGCACTAGGGATGAAGTGCTGCTGCCAGTCAGGGACTTAGATGTTCCGGAAATTCAGCTTTTGTCCAATTTGCAAAATATCTGTCTTTAAATTGATTAGTTTCTCTGATACTTTGTACCGTCATGTTGAACGAATTTGCAATCTTCCAAAACGAATCGCCGGCCTTTACAATATAAGTCGCTGTTTTCGAGCTGCTACCTGAGCTTGGAGACGAACCGGAAGGACAATTTGCTTGCATTCCTTTTACTTTAAGAATTGATTTGGATAAGCCGTATTCGACTTCAAATTGTTCAACGTTTTAATCTCGGCAGCGGTCATATTAACACTATTAGCGATTTTCAATAGCGTATCGCCCAATTCAACTGTGTATGTACTGCTTGAGCTTTTTGAAGTGTTTACTCCTGTACTTGAAGATGACGAATTACTGCTCGTGCCGGAACTTGCATGTTTTTTACTCCCTTTCACCACAAGCCCTTGACCCGGATAAAACATATCACTATTTAAACTATTTAACTTCTTGATCTCTAGATGTTTGTTTTGAAATCTTTGGCGATCAGCTATAGAGAATCTCCAGTTTGACCGTGCAAGTGCTCGCTTTAGAGCTGGACTTTGTGTTGCTGGATTTTGATTTACCGCTATTATTTTTTGGGATTTCCTAGGTTTGTCCAACATAAATAACCGATGATGATAGATTGTTGACTGATTTCAGGACGGAAACACTTGTGTTGTATTCAGCTGAAAGCTTCCAAAGCGAATCTCCTCTTTTCACCTTGATGGTTTGAGCTTCCGCCGGTGCCATAGTCAGCGTGGATACAACTGCCACAGAGACTACCAAATCTGCAGTTATCTTCTTCATAGCCTTTAACCACCTTCCTTGAGAAGGAATTATACATTGTTTTTTCGCCTAAACAATTTTTTGTTTTGACAAAAATCACGAAAAAATGTAGAAGTATTATTTTATTTGTTTAAAGGGGGAGAATTATGTGGAATGAATTCAGAAACTTCGCTATAAAAGAAAATGTCATAGATGTAGTATTGTTGTTATTATTGGTGGTGTATTCGACAAAAGAGTAGCTTTGGTGGTAGTACATATACCTTAAACTAGTAATTCTATCTAACCCGCATTTCATGTTCGACATATATTTTATTCGCATTCTTGATGTCGCTTCTGGCTTGACGTTGAAGTACAAAAAGATGAATTTGGCCAGTTCCATATTGGTGATATCTTATCAATTACAATGGATCAGATGGTAAGAAAACGAAATGGAAGATTCACGATTCTCATTTCACAAAAAAATTGTCGCTGAAGTCACTTTTTGTGACTTTGTCGACAATCTGAAATGAAAGCTATATGTAGTCTATTTTGGCCATACTGAAAAAATGACACTTTTTTCATATGAACCTCACATCTTGAGACAATGAAAAAACCCGTCATGTTATGCTGATCATTATTCAACTATTAAACGAATTAATAGAGTAATTCCTGAATCAAGTCGTTTGCATCATTGAGATGTTGTTTAAAAAAACTTCTAAAGGCAGTATTTTATGGTGCAGAATGGTTTTCATGTCTTTTTCTGCTGCGAAACCATTGCTTTTGAATTTTTATAGGCTTTGACCAATTGGTTCTCAAGAAACTCCATGCAATAAACGTATCGCCAGAAAGATCTCAGGTTTGACTTCATCCGGGTCAGGATAGTCTCTGAGTAAAATCTGGCTTTTTCCGTAGCTGATCTGTTCGTTCATGAACGGTAACTAATTCAAAATTTGAGGCTTTATAAGCACCTTGTTACACTTAAAATAGATACTTCAAAACATACGATCCGAAGAAGGAAAACCCGATGTTAAAGTCAATACTTCATAAAGCTATTTATCCCAAAGTGAAGCATCAAACTTTGAGGAACTCAAACAGATAAAATTACTCTAAGCTCCCTGAACAAAACAGTTAATTCTTTATCTCTTTAAAGTAACAAAAACGGATAACCTGTGAGTGGCATTGAAATTTCGCTCATCGATGTCTTAAAATCGGAAAACGAAGACGTCATCGACACCATCCAGCTCAACATGGAGCTTGAAAAAGTCAAAAAATACATCGACATCCTGGACGGCAGAGAAAAAGAAGTCATCGTCGGCCGCTTCGGCCTTGATTTAAAGAAAGAAAAAACGCAGCGCGAAATCGCGAAGGAGCTCGGGATTTCGCGGAGTTATGTGTCTCGGATTGAAAAGCGGGCGCTGATGAAGATGTTTCATGAGTTTTACCGGGCGGAGAAGGAGAAGCGGAAAAAGGCGAAGGGGAAGTGATGTCGTAGAGGCCGGTCTAAAATTCCGGCTTCTATTTCTTTCACTAGGCACGCAATAGCGGAAGATTATTACTAATAAAAACCTATTATTTCAAGCATTTCAAGTCACTCACTACGTCCATTTACAATGGTTTATATTCATTTTGGGCACAAAATGCGCACTGTTTTCGTCTTCAAGGTGAGTTGGCGTTAGTTATTTAACTCAACACTATTAATAGAATTCAGTTAAACTCCATATTCATACTCTCTTCTCTCTTTATTTTTTGTCTCACTTCATATTTCTTTCAGTTATATCATCATATCAATACTTTCACATCCTGAAACAAAAAATTCCAAAGAAATTGTAATCCTTGGTATTATTAATATGAGAGTCTTAAACTATCACAGGCATAAGCCCACAATAAAGGTTATCGTTTATGGACTTCTTAATTAATAATATTAAGGAGATACTTTAATGATTTCAAAAAAGCGTAATGAAAAAAATCATGACAAAATTGATACAACAATTATTGAACATTTGGCTTGCTTAGAAATCAACAATTTAACACTTCAACCACCATTCCACTTGGTTAGTAACATTACTTGGAATGATAAGGGGATCTCTTTTGATGGTGAGATTCTTGTTTATAACAATAAAAACCTAGTCAAATCAAATGTTGTTGGTGAAGTTCGAGTACAAGTTAAAGGAACTACGACATTTAAAAAAATTCACAAAAGAGACAAAATAAAACACCCTGTAAAGAAAGAAGACATAGAAGTTTATTATAAATTTGGTGTGGGCGTATTTTACTTTGTTGTAACAATAAATCCAACTACACTAAAAAGGCAAGCATATTATCGAATGTTGGCTCCATTCGATTTAAAAATGCTCTTAGTAGAACTTGATAAAAACGGAAAAAAGTCTATTACCCTAGACTTCAAAAAGTTAGATAAGGGCGCTTTAGAACCTCTGTGTAATAGATTTATAAATATCGTAAAAAAACAGCCCCAACAATATATTGAGGTTAGTGAGCAAATGAATTTCACAAGTTATAAAGTGGACATCTCCGATATAAACAATGACTATTCTGATTTATTTGAAAGGACTGCCTATGTTTATGGGTTCACAGCAGACAATATAGGGATACCTATAGACGTAGCCCAATTAACCAAAATACAAAGTGTTAAAACAGAGAGTATACGATTAAATGATGAGGAAGTTAATATTACCTACGAAATAATTGAGACGGAAGATTATCACAAAGTTGTCATAGAAGACACTTTGAGTATTGAATTGCAAAAAGAAAAAATAGCCGGGTCTTTTAAATTAGGTAAATTGAAAACACTAGGTTCATATATGAAGTGTTTGCAAATAATAAACTATTTCATGGTACACGATAAACTCCCATTTCAGTCTTTCCAGTTACAGTTGAGGTTAGACAATAAAAAGAAGTTAGAGACTATTGAAGAAGACATTAAGTCGCACAAAGAGTTAATAGACGTTTGCAGTCAAATTGGAATAAACGAAAATTATGTATTTAATAAAGATGAGAATTTATCGTCGTTATTCAATGGCATAATTAAAGTTTTTAAGAAGAAACAATATAAGTTGCTAAACATCAATAATCAAGAAAAACTAGAAAACATGAGGTTATACGCAATTAATCTTTCTGATTACGTAAGAGTAAGATTAGTTTTCACTGGTGATAACTTCATTAACTTTTACAGTAATGAAGTTTTAACAACACTAGGTGGATTATTACCGAAAACAGATCTTCTTAGAGAACATGATCAAGATGATAAGATTCCTGTCGGTTTACCTGATAATTGGGAGGACTATTATCAACGAGTTAGTATTTATTCAGCTCAAAACGTTGAGGAGATGGCGAAAGATGCTAACTTTGATTTTGAAATAGTTAAATTATCTTTCTCTGATAAACACCATGATATCAAAGCTCACTTAACAATTAATACTTCATTAAACTATATAAATTATTATAATAAATTCCATGATGAGAAATATTTAGACCTTGCTCTTGATCTAAATCAACGACACCTCTCGAAATTTTTAACAGAGGACATCCCAAAGGTCAATATTTACCTAATTAAGCTCATAAAGGGTTATAAACTGTCAGAAGAAGAACAAGCTGATATCTTGGATATACAAGATAGAGCTGAGAGTGCTACGGACAAAACATTAAGTTTCGCATGTGAAGTCTTATTAGAAAGTAAAGTGAAGGCTCAGAGAATATTTAATTCCCTTGAGGCTGAAGACAAAGAAAAACTGATGGAGTTTCCAATCTACCATTTTTATGAAAATTTAAGGTAGTATACTATTTTTCTTATAAAAACTTACTTTAAGTAACTGGAGTAAAAAATAAACGAAAGTATAACAAAAAATACCAAGGGGGAATTAAACCCTTGGTATTCCTATGATGCGGTCGAAAGGACTTGAACCTTCACAGGGTTGCCCCGCTAGTATTAAATATTAGTAAGATTTTTTGCCAATAAACTTCTCAGGGTCTAATCTTTTAAATTGCTAATACAAGCATCAATAACTTCTTCGACTAAACGATTTCTTTTTTTATTTGTCGTAATACCTCTTATCATTTTAAATAAGAAACCACATAGATAAAATATAGCAGCCAAAATATTAAATAATGTCAAAAATGTTGGATTCACGTCTTGAAACTCTATGGGTTTAAAGAGCATTAATGAGTCAAAGTTATTTAACGCGTAAATGATAACAGGACCACAAAAAATTGCAAAAGCTGCCTTTAAAAACGTTTCGCCCTGACTTTCTGCATGAAGAGTCCTAAAGTACGCTTTTAATAGCCTCAATTTTTTCACATCAAAATTAGCATAAACTAACAATCTTCTTGATAATGTATCTAAATTTGTTAACGTATTATTAACTGGAATTTTTGATAGATCAGAAATAAGGTCCTCATCTCTTCCGTAAGGTGAATCTAACCATAAATATAAATTATCTCTTTTAGGTTTAATTGGATAATAAAAAAATACATAAATCGGAATTGCAAAAATCACATAACCAATAAGCATTAAAATATGAACAGAGACAGCAAAATCCCCTGCCATCATGAATACTATTAGTAATAATATTAAAGTTAATAACCCTCCTCCCCATAATACAAAAGACCATCTGATTCCCTTTCTTTTTTTTAACATCTTGAATTCTCCTTAACAATTTGGTTTATCTGATATTTATTGACCTCATTTTCTTAGAACAAAATGATTATTCAGCTTTTAACAACACATTCAGTAAAAAATGCTTAAAAATTGGAATATGCGCCTTTAGACACTGATATACTACCAAAATAATAAGCAAATTAACTAGCAAAATTTCAATGTGAAATCACTCAAGCTTGAATATCAAAAGGTATCAAATAGTTTTTTGCAATATGATCAGAACGAAGATTTGAAATTTCTAACAGTCGATTGCATTCTGCCTCTAGCATTTCAGTATTAAGCTGTGATTCGCAAAGTGAAGATAAAAATGTACGGGCATCTGCAACCAAAGACATAAGCTTTTCATATGTAAGTGCATGTGAGGCTCCTGCTACAGCAGAACGGGTAGCCTGATTCTTTGGATGCACACTGACTCTTACACACTTGTATTCTGGATATTCTTTTGCAAACCACTCAGCAGCTACCAGAAGTTGCCCGTGTTGTTCCTTTGTCAATGCATTTTTTTCTTTTTTTCTGCTCTTTGCTTCAATAACAAATCCAACTCGTTCTGGCAATAGCCAAAGTACATCTGGGCCTTCACCGTCAACATCATGACGCTCAGAGCTAAGTCCTATCATGGAAGCCAAATCGCAAAGAGCTTGTTCAAATCGATTAGCTGTTGCATCTTGATGCAAATTCGCTACAACTTCCTCAAATGACTTTAAATACCCTTGACGCTGTCGATAGCCCCCTATTTTCTGAGCAATTGCTCTTGCTTGCGATGTTGGTACTGATAAAGGCCGATATGGTGTAAGACTTCTTGGCCTAATTAAGTTTCTATTACTGGCAAAGGCTTGACGCTGTAAGTCTAAAGCTCTTTCCTTGTTACCCCATCTATCTGCTATACGAGCCGCTAATTGTTGAAACCATCCACGCATTTGTATATCATGAGCTTGTTTATCGTCATCTACTACTTGTTCAAGTTTAGCAATTGCTTTTTCATGATAACCGTCATTCCAAAGATTTACTGCTTTCCTTTCCACTTTAGCTTGAGTAAGGTAAAAATCATTAGATGCATCTTCATCGACCAGCTCAGCAAGAGTTTCAGCATGATATTCAGTCCATTCTTTATCTCGGTCAATACTTCTTTGAATAGTTTCTACTAAGTCTCTCGCACTCTCTATTTCCTTACTTACTTCTATACCTATATCTAATTGAGCTCTGGTTGCACTAGTAAGAAATTGAAAGTTTGCATCCTTTGCAACCCAAGATGAAATATCACTTCCCACTAATAAAATTACACAATGATCCCCTGCTCCACGAGCTCCTCTGCCTATTCCTTGCTCAATTCTTTGAGCTAACACGCGAGTGATAGTTGTCCCCCCATAAAAGGCACTTGCTTTGAAAAGCTCGTAATTAGAAGTTCCTGATGGTAAACCATTCATAAGTAGTATTCGACAAGAGTCACCAGGCAAATCAATTCCGTCGTACCGATTGGCGAAGACAACAGGACCTCTAATCTTTTCCTCTTGCAATTGTGTAACCAATCTTTCGACTTCTTTTGACCCCTTTGCGACAGTTGCCACTTTGGACCAAACCTTTGCCGCTTCATCCGATGAAACAAGAACAACCGACCCAACTTCTTTTTTATCAGCTGCCCATTTAATAATTCCTTCACTATGCTCCTGTTGGAACTCAAATGACATTAATTCAGGTATAAGAATCATTCGCTCACTTACACCTGCCAAGGATCGAGATTGAAGAGCATTTTTAACAGAATCAGGATTTGCATCAAAAGTTCGAATAATTTCACTATCGTCTGCGATAGTTGCTGACATATAAATTTTCCTGGGTGCTTCATAAAAGGTTGGAAATGCATTTACTAAAGGAAGAATGGGTGTGATTGTAAAAGCATCTTTGCTGACAAGTGCGTGACAGAGATGAAGTTGATCTCTTAACAACGGCCATACTAAACCGTACTTATCCGAATCAGACTTTAGTTGCTCTCTAACCACATCTAATTGTTCATGCCAAGCCCAATAGGGTACTTCTAGAATTGAATAATCAGAACCTGAAACTATATCTTCTAATGTCCCAAGTTTATCAATATCCTTAAAAGATTTTCGAAACAGGTCAACTAGCTCTGAATAACGAGTATAATTATCCTTAGTTTCCACATTAAGAGTAAACGAATCACGAACCACTGAAAAAGCAGCATGTGCATCGTCAAGAATAACTGCGGCTATCTTCTGCGGATTTGCTTCACCTCGAAGACCAAATTTACTTTTTCCATTAAATAATGCCTTATATGTCCCGACCATAATAGCTTTCCCATTAACAAAATCGTTGTTAAGAGGCCCACCTTTTACGTATGGTACAGCAGGAATACCTAATTTATCAGCTTTTTCAAGTGTCTGCTGAACCAGTTGTGTAGTGGGGGTTAAATAGAGAACTGGTTCACCAGTTTCATTTTGGGTAGATTGTGCAATAAGTAAGCCCACTAAAGTCTTACCGCCTCCTGTATGTAACTTAAGTACTATATCCCGCTCATTTCTACGGTCAAACCATTTTTGGAGTATTTCAGTTTGACTTGTATACAAATCATTAATTCCTTCTGGTTTGGGTAATCTTCTGAATATCTCAGTTGGTTCAATTGACTTCGGTTTTGTTTTTTTCGATTTGAGTTTTCTGAAATCTACCATGACATCAACCTCTTTTTTAAATTTTTCAATATTATAATTTTACCATAAGAATATTACATACGCTTCCGGATTTTCCATATCAATATCAATATGAATATAAAGAAAAATCCGAAAATTGTTTTACTAAAATCTAATTTAAACAATACACTTCTTAATTTCAAATTGACCCAAGCCTCCCTTTTGCTCATTCAAAAACAGTATGAGCATGCTGATTTTATAATAATGCGATGTGTACAGCAGTTTTTGATTTTAAATTTTTTTAGAAATGACAGAAAAGCATTAGTGATCTTTTTTAACCTCAAGAAAATTTTAATACTTTAACGCAACAAAAACGGATAACCTGTGAGTGGCATTGAAATCAGCCTCATCGATGTCCTCAAATCGGAAAACGAAGACGTCATCGACACCATCCAGCTCAACATGGAGCTTGAAAAAGTCAAAAAATACATCGACATCCTGGACGGCAGAGAAAAAGAAGTCATCGTCGGCCGCTTCGGCCTTGATTTGAAGAAAGAAAAAACGCAGCGCGAAATCGCGAAAGAGCTCGGGATTTCGCGGAGCTATGTGTCGCGGATTGAGAAACGGGCGCTGATGAAGATGTTTCATGAGTTTTATCGGGCGGAGAAGGAGAAGCGGAAGAAGGCGAAGGGGAAATAATGTCATAGAAGCCGGTCTAAAACTCCGGCTTCTTTTCATTCCATTAGGCCCTCAACATATTAAATCCGTATCATTGGTTATGGAAGCTTGTTTTCACTACAATCCTTATATTCATTTGCCATCATTTCTATACGTTTATATCAATTATGGTTAAAAAATGGTGAGCCAAAACAATATCCGTCCTAACTTTCCCATCTAGATGTAGGGTTCTTTTAATTTTATCGATTTTTAAGTGTAAATGTAGACAAAGGCACTCCGCAAATTCGATAAACACGATTGTACAAATTCCGATGAAATTTAAGCCAGTCCTGATTAGGAGGATTAAAATTGGTCATCACTCGAATAGCATAACCAAAATGACTAAACTTCACATCATCAATAAGATGAAAATCATTCCTTTGATAAAAAGTGATGCGACGAGTCTGAATCGCCAATTCTTCTTCGCTCTTCGCCGTTTCAGGGTCTTCCACTTCTAAAATGAGGCCATTCTCTGCTATTCCATTCAAACGAGCAAGAAGAACACTACCTAATCCAGTCGAACGGTACTCAGGCAAAACTGCAAGAAATAGAACATGTATACAATTCAACTTGGGCACATCTTGATATAGAGCATATCCAAATATGTCAGACCCATTCGTGAGATATACCGGGTGTAAAATACCTTTTTTTATAGCAGAGTTTATGATTCTTGAAGGAAAAGTACCCTTCAAGAAAGAAAAATCCATGTAAACATAGTTGAATAGAGTTTGGAGATTATTAATAGGCACTTTTTGAAGGTAAATATCATTGTGATTCAATACATTACTTTTCATACTTATCCCCTCTCGTATAATGCTTTTGAATAATTTCAAGCATTTCTGTAAATGCCTTAATTTCTTCCTTGCTATAAGTCTGTTCAATTTCTTTCGTGGCAGCTAGTAAGGAATCGTCCATTCTTATATAATCTTTAGCAACTGCAGGACTGACTTTCAAGTAGCTTACACGTTTATCTGTTTTACTAGGTGTTTTGATTACCAAACCTTTAGAGACTAACTCATTAATTTTCACAGTTACAGCTGAACGAGCCACATGGAGTGTATCAGCTAAAAAACTAGCTGTACAATTTTCGTTGTATAGAATCATCTCTAAATATAATAAGCTGTTATAGGTTAGGTTCTTATAGACATTATCTTTATTCATTGCACGGAGATTTTTCAAAGCCCATTCGTAATACGATTTATCTAGTGCATGCATGAGATTCACCAAATCACCCCTAAGTAATTAAGTCAATTTAATTATAATCACTTAACTAAATTTGATCAACTGATACTCCTTATGAGACGACTTCTGTTCTAGACAAAGTTTTATCTAATTAATGATACCAAATACAGAGATTGAATAATGTAAAAGCACAAATAAAAAAGATACCAACACTGCTTGGTATCTTTATCTAGATCGAGTCCCTCATATATGGAAAATGATTTTCTTTCTATATATTAAAATAAAAACTCTTAAATTGGGAAGAATAATCTTCCCAGTCCAAATAAAGTTGTTTTGGGATTGAATAATTATAATATAAAAAACCATACCGAGATGTTTTGGTATGGTTTTCTAAGTTAGACCCTCAACATAGTGAATCCATATCATTGGTTATGAAAGCTTATTCTCATTACACTCGTATATTCACTTTGCACCATTTCTTTACGTTTATATGAATTATGGTTAAAAAATGGAGAGCCTAACGTTCCCAATTCGGCATGCCAGTCTTTTTTCATTTTGCAATTCTTTGTTTTTTCCGATCCTATATTTCAAACGTGGAGGCCCATTCAATCTCTATGTTTGCATAAAGTTACATTCATTTTGTGTGCAAAATAGTCACTGATACTGCATCAAGGATAAACCTGTAGGGATGAAAAACAAAAAAGATACCAATTTAATCTTTGGCATCTTCTCTATTTGATTCCCTTTACAATTGTTAGCATATTTCATCTTACTAATGGAAAATATAAAGTTAACTTAACGAATAAAAGCAAGGTCTTTCTGTGCTAAGGCATCCTCCAACCACCTAGGGTGCATTGGCAGTAGATTTTCTGGTAACTCGTGGATATTAAAATACCTAATTTCTAAAGCCTCCTCTGTGGATTTTTTCAATTCTCCTCCAATCACTTCACATTGAAAACAGTTGGTAATAAAGTGACTGACTCTTCCGTCAGGGTAAATAAATGTCTGTGAGCTTGGATCTGAATAAACTCCAATCATTTTAGAGACTTTAACAGTTAATCCGGTTTCCTCTTTTATTTCTCTTATTATCGCTTGTTCAACTGATTCACCAGGTTCCACATGTCCTGAAGGTATGCCCCATTGACCATTATCAGCACGCTTCATTAATAAAACCGAACTTGATTCTTTGATTATTATTCCAGCGACTCCAGCTTTAACTTGTTCTGTCCATTGATAATCTGGTTTCTCACGTACTTCTATCATAACTTCACTATCGAACAAATACTTCAAATCGCGGATCACAACATCTGGATTTCTAAAGTCATGTTCTACAGGAAATAAAGTATTTTGATCAGAAACTAAGATAGAAGATATACCCATTCGGTTCGCTCCAATAATATCTGTCTCAGGTGAATCTCCAATCATGACGCATCTTTCTCTATCTTCAAAGGACTCAAGTACTTTTTCAAATATTGAAGACTCCGGCTTTCCAATGATGATGGGCTCTTTATCTGCTCCCGTTTTAACAGCCTCAACTATGGCACCTGTAGCTGGAGCTGGTCCTTTAGCGGTGGGAAATGTTTTATCCCCATTTGTAGCAATAAATGAAGCCCCACTGCGGATGAGATTTACCGCCTTATGTATATCTTGAAAAGTAATATTGTGATCCCATCCAATGACAACAGCCTCTGCTAGGTCTTCTTCAAGATCAATACCAGCTTTTTGAATCTCGCTTTTAAGTTCATCATTTCCTAATATATATGCTCTCTTTATTCCAGCCTTAACAAGGTAATTAGCTGTTGCCCACCCCGAAGTAATCACTTCATCAATACTTGCTGAAAAACCGAGTTTATGAAGCCTTTTAACAATCGTTTCTCTTGTAACACAGGGATCATTCGTTAAAAAACGAATGGATTTCTTTTCTTCACGGAGGCGTTTTAAAGAAGAAACAGCTTCTGGTAAAGCTTTGTCTCCTATATAAATTACTCCGTCTAAATCGAATAAAAATACATCATATTTCTTATAGATCATCGTAACACTCCTTAAGTAGTTGTCTCTTGATTAATAATTGAGCGATACGCGAAATGATTTGTAGGCCCTTGTCCCTTCCCAATCCCTATAGGATGTTTAATGGCTGCTGAAATAAATTCTTTTCCAGTTGCTACTGATTCTGGTATACTGTGCTGCTTTGCTAGCTCTGCAGTGATGACAGCAGAAAAAGTACAGCCTGTCCCATGGGTATGTTTTGTATCAAAGCGAGGGGAAACAAATTCCTCGAAGGCCTCATCAAAATACATAATATCACGAGCTTCTCCGTTCATATGCCCCCCTTTTACGACAGCACTCTTTGCCCCGTATACTTCCACAATTTCTTTAGCAGCATCACGCATCTGCTGTATCGTTTTTATTGATTTGCCGATGATTACTTCCGCTTCTGGAATATTTGGTGTAATAACAGTTGTTTGAGGTATTAATAATTTTTTCAAATGATTAACGGCATCCTTATGAAGCAGATGATGTCCGCTTTTAGCAACCATAACTGGGTCCATCACATACGATTGGATATTAGCCGCTTTTAATTTTTCAGCTATTAGTTCAATAATTTCCACACTTGCAAGCATACCGGTTTTTACAGCATCCGGTTTTATGTCTCCAATGACACAGTCTATTTGCTGAGATATATTATTCAGAGATACCTCCTCAAAACTTTTCACACCAAGTGTGTTTTGAGCAACAACTGATGTAATAACAGCCATTCCATATACTTGCTGCTCCTGAAAGGTTTTTAGGTCTGCATGAATTCCTGCTCCCCCGGTTGGATCTGTTCCAGCAATCGAAAGTGCTTTGTAGATATCCGTCAACTTATACTCCTCCTTTAGGTAGGTTTAACCGCTTCAAAAATGATAAAAGGTGGATATTCCTTTTCGCTTTTCCAATTATTAAATTTAAATTTTTGTTCGATAGCCTTTAACTGCTCTCCGTCAATTTCCTTTAACGTTGGTTCTAGTAAAGTTACACTTTCAAAACCTGCACTAGATAAAAGCTTATAGTACATTGACTTCGGCCAATGAAAGTCATTTAAAATTAAATCCGCTTGTTCAGGAACATGAAGCCACTCATTTCTTTCTTCTCCATAAGAATATTCTTTCCCCGGTATTCCGTTGCGAAAGGTTGAAAATTCTATTCCAGTTGAATCAGGGTTGGTATCGAGTATAACAAAAGAAGCACCCGGTTTTAACACACGAAAAATTTCATCCATGATTCTTTTGATACGTTGATCACTCTCTGTATTAATAAAGACGTAACAGGCCATAGCAGCATCAACTGAATGATCTGGTAAGAAGGAAAGATTATCATGTTCAATTAAATGATAGTCAACATGTGGATGCTTTCTTTTTGTCTTTGCTATATCTAACATTTTACTTGATTCATCTACTGCGATTACATTGCAATCTATTCTTTCAGCTAACCTATATGCTACCTTTCCGGGACCACAGCCAAAATCGAGCACCTTTTTAATATCCGCTTTATCAAATTTACGAAAAACATACTCAAAACCTAATGTTTGTTCTAAAACGTCGTTATAAGCATCGAATTTACCAGCAACACTGTCTTCTTTCCAAGAAGTTTTCATTAAATTCCCCCCTTTTGTTTAGTTGAGAAGTAATTAAACCACTTATTTCTAACAAAAAATTGATAAATAGGAAGTAACCCTTGAAATAGAGAATGATCCATATCTCGTTTATAAGCAATATGCTGATATATACTGAAAAGTAAAAGAATCTGTTTCCAATATTCAGGTAAGTCTAGAGTTTCAATATCCTGCTTTGACATTGAAATTTGATCTTTTCTAAGCAAAACCTCATATTCTAAAACTGTTTCGATGAAGGCCCAATTATTCCCGGCAGGCATTTTAGGAAATTCAAAAGCCGCGATATCATTATGGGTTTTAGCTTCCTCAAGTACTGTTTTTGCCCATTCGTTGTCCGATTCGTAAATATGAATAGAACCAACATTATGGAAATATTCCCCGACTTCTAAACGAAGTTCTCTCGCCATTAATTCTTGCATAAATGTAAAAGAGAACAGATCACTAATCATTCCTCGAAATGCATCATTTGCACGCATGACGGAAGACATGTATAACTTGTTTTCTCTTATGAAAAATTGCAAACCGATTGTACAAGAAACATCAATGTTTCCTGAAACGAAGAGTTCCGAGGCATCAAATATTTGAATAAAAGCCCTTTTTGAATCAACGTCTTCTTGTGTCAAAAGATTTTTTATTCTATTCCATTGATTTAATTTTGCGTTTCCAAATTCAAATATTTTAGGCCCATACGCAGTACCTGTTAATGTTTTTTTATTCATTGAATATAAAGGCATTTTTTTATTGTAATAACTAATAAAATCTAAGTTGTTATTCCCCGATAAATACCATAAAACTTCAGCAAAATTAAACACGATATTTGTTTTTCTAGAGGGTAAGTAAGTGACACGTTCTATTGGATTTTCAAGGGTCAGATGATAGTTCAATTTTTCTTTGCTTTTTTGTCCACGCGGTGAATTCAAAAATTCAGGGTTGTAATAGATGTCATACAGGGTTTCCATATATGCTTCATGAAAAGTTTTCTTTCTCATTTAGATTCCACCCTTTATTTTATAAGGATACTTTTAATCTTCTTTAATAAATCATCGGTATCTTTAAAATTAATGTATTCAACATCAGCTACTACATTTAACCCTTGGATTAAGAATGCATAATCCCTATCATTTTCTAGTAATAACACTATCTTTTTTTTCAAGGCAGAAGCCCATCCAATTTCTATATGAGTTCCAGGAGAAGCCGGTGAGCCAGGAAAAGCTACAAAAAGGTCGCAAGTGCTTATTTCATCAAAATCAATTTTAGTGCATTGTTGGGGTGTCATGAAATCTTTCCCCCATCCTTCTCGCTTATGGGCATTATGAACTAACCATCCTTCATTTTCAAAAAAAGAAATTAACGACTCTAACTTTCCCCTTTCATGTAAACTCATCAATCCGGTATTCTCATCTACTAAACTTTTAAAAGGCCCTGCTAAAAAAACTTTTTTAGTTGTCACTTTAATATCATCCTTTCAAATAAATAAAGCCACTTTCATATGGAAAGTGGCTTAAATATAGATAAGATAAAAAAATCTCTC